>WOUT01000020.1 GCA_009773005.1 Chloroflexota bacterium
GGTGATGGCAGCGGTTAGTGTCGTCTTCCCATGGTCAATGTGACCCATCGTGCCTACATTCAAATGCGGCTTGTTCCGTTCAAACTTTTGCTTGGCCATGATCCTCTCCTTAATAACCTAATTAACAATATCTTCCAGTACATCCGGCAAAAAGAGCCCTCAATGGGAATTGGACCCATGACCTCGCCCTTACCAAGGGCGCGCTCTACCAACTGAGCTATGAGGGCTTGCCGATGATGGGGCTATTTTGGTAGAGTTTTAGCCCCAGTCGAGTGGACGGTGAAGGATTCGAACCTCCGAAGGCGTGTCGCCAACTGATTTACAGTCAGTCCCCGTTGGCCACTTGGGTAACCGTCCATTGCCGAGTCGTTACTGGCTCGCAAGTGAGGACATCTGATTTCGCGGATGTTTCTCACTCACCATCCTGTAACTGAGCCGACAGGGGGAATTGAACCCTCAACCTGATGCTTACAAAGCAACTGCTCTGCCAATTGAGCTATGTCGGCAATTCAATTGTTAAGCTGCACACAGAGCGTGCTAGATTATACCAAAGCATAATCGCCAAGGCAAGGTTAATAATATAAATAAAGTATTCACCCGGAGGTGAACGGGCTATTTATATCAAACTCCAGGGGAACCGTCAAGGATATTGTGTTCTATTGGAATGGTTTTTATAACACCTTCAATATTTTACCTTGTTGACCAGGTATTTATTGCTGACAAACTAGTTTGTTAACTCTTTTTATTGGCAGTTTCATATCGATTCTTTCAATGTTCTTTCACAACCTTACCGCCGATGTATTGATTATGCCTGACATCTCCTGATTGATAAGGCGCTCCATCAACCCACGACACTGGCATCATCAATGACGATCAGAGGTAAGCCCCAAAACTGCCGAGCAGAACAACGCCTAATCGTCAGCCATCTTTCTGACTCTTCCTTCTCCAGAGTGATTATGTAACGCTCAATCACAAAAGGTCAGAAGGTCAATCTGTGCGATCAATTGATTAACACGGGCGGAACAAATAAAATTCTAAGACGACACCCCTGGTAATTGAAATTCCCAGGGGCTCTGACTCTGAATTCGATTGACTCAGACTAATTTTCCAAACCATCCACGCCGTTGCATCCACTTCGCCAACTCTAAAACTGGCGAAATTGTGAATGCAAGCCCGATGGTAATCACCCAGTCTATGAGGGGCAGGCTGAAAGTTCCAAACGGCTCCTGCAGGAAGGGAAGATAAACAATCGCTACCAGCATTGCCAAATCTGCCAGAATCGCATAGTTTAACCACTTGTTGGCAAAGGGTTTGATCAATACCGAATTCCGATCGGAGCGGAAGTTGTAGGCCTTGAAAAACTGGATCAGTACAAGTGAAACGAATGTCATTGTCATTGCTTCTTCGTGGCTCCGACCCGAATTCCAGGCCCAGGTAAATATTCCAAGGTTGATCATGGTGGACCATAGACCGCCCACTGTCATTAGAGTCACGACTGGCCGGGTGAAGATCCCTGAACGGGGATTACGCGGCTTGCGACGCATCAGGTCATCTTCCGGTGGATCAACAGACAATGCAAGCGCGGGCAGACCATCGGTTGCCAAGTTTACCATCAGAATTTGTACCGCGGTTAATGGCAGAGGGAATCCCAAAAGAGTTGCCCCAGCCATCAAACCAATTTCACCAATATTAGAAGAAAGCAGGAACATCAAATATTTCTTGATATTGCCGAAGATCCCGCGACCTTCTTCAACTGCGGCTACTATAGAAGCGAAATTGTCATCTGTGAGCGTTAAATCAGATGCCTCTTTAGTCACATCTGTGCCGGTTATCCCCATGGCAATTCCAATATCTGCCTTCTTGAGTGCGGGGGCGTCGTTGACGCCATCTCCTGTCATAGCAACGATATGACCCAGCTTTTGCAACGCTGAAATTACTCGCAATTTGTGGGCGGGAGAAACACGAGCATAGACTTGGATGCTATCCACTTCGCTTGCAAACTCGACGTCGCTCATCGCTTCCAGTTCACTGCCGATGATAACCCGCCCGCCATTGATCAGTCCAAGCTCAAGCGCCACTGCTTTTGCGGTCACAGGGTGGTCGCCTGTGATCATGATTACTCTTATACCTGCCTGTTCACAGGTCTGAATGGCGGCTTTGGCTTCAGGTCGGGGCGGGTCAATCATCCCCACCAGCCCCAGGAATGTCATCTCACTCTCGGCAGATTCAATTCTGGCGTCAGGCTTTGCAGATATTGCCAAAACTCGCAGAGCTTCGCCTGCCATCTGCTGCGCCATCTCCAGAATTTTTTCCTTATCTTGTTGGTTGAGAGCAGTCTCACCACCCTCGGTCAACTGCTTTGTGCAGGTTTCGAGGATCACCTCCGGTGCACCTTTTGAATATGCGACGATACCACTTTCGATACTGTGCAACGTGGTCATACGCTTGGTTTCTGAAGTGAAGGGGATCTCGTTGATGCGTGGAAAGCTGGCGTCGAGGCTGTTTTTATCCAGACCAGCCTTTGCAGCAGCGACAACCATCGCTGCTTCAGTCGGATCACCTTTTACTTGCCAGCGCTGTTCGGTTTGATTGTGTACGATGTGGGCATCAGACGCCAGAGCAGCGGCTTGAAGAGTTTGCCTCAACGGCAGGGTCGGTTCCACTATTACGGCATTGCGTGAAAACTGGCCTACTGGTTCATAACCCGCGCCCGAAACATCCCATAAACTTCCTGCAGTATATATCTTTCTGGCAGTCATTTCGTCTTTGGTGAGCGTGCCGGTTTTATCGGAACAGATGATTGATGTGCTACCCAACGTCTCGACAGCCGGCAGACGGCGCATCAGGGCATTGCGTTTCACCATACGTTGCACGCCAATGGCCAGGGAGATAGTTACAACCGCCGGCAGCGCTTCGGGAACAACTGCCACAGCCAGAGCGATTCCAAAAATAAGCATTTCGACAAAAGGTTGGCCGCGAAAAAGACCAAGGGCAACAATGATGGCAACGACAACGAAAGCCGCCCGCGCCAGCATGGCTCCGACCTTGTCCAAGTTTTCTTGCAGCGGAGTGCGGCTTGTCTCAACCGTTTGCAACATTTGAGCGATTTTACCAAATTCAGTGTCCATCCCTGTAGCGACAACTACGGCGCGTCCACGTCCGTATGAAGCAGCCGTGCCACTGTATACCATGTTCTTCCGGTCGCCAACTGCCAAATCGCCGTTCGAGAGCGGAGCGGTGTGCTTCTCCACTGGAAGAGACTCGCCAGTCAACACAGCTTCTTCAATTTGAAGATTGATTGATTCGATGAGGCGTGAGTCGGCTGGAATGCGATCTCCCGCTCGCAGAATAATTACATCGCCGGGCACCAGGTCGCGCGCCGGCACCTCAATTTCCTCGCCATCCCGCAGTGCGGTTGCAGTCGGCGCTGCCATTTGTTTCAAAGCTTCAATCGCCCGTTCAGCGCGATATTCCTGCACAAAGCCCAGAAGCACAGCAAAAAGCACGATTACTGCGATCGCTATTGCTTCAACACCATGTCCCAGGAAAGCCGATAGCACAATGGCGATAAGCAGGATCACAATCAACACATTTTTAAACTGTTCAAAAAGCAGCATCCAAAGGGAAACGCGACGAGCTGCAGTTAGCTCATTTGGTCCGTGCTCCTCCAAACGGCTGGCTGCTTGATCTCCAGACAATCCTTCAGGAGTGCTTTGTAAGTGGGAGAAAACTTCATTGGTCGAAAGGGCATACCATTGATTTTTAGAATTCATTTTTTAGTCCTTTTTAGCAAGTTATGTTGCAAGGGTGGCTTCCCCAAATCTTCGGAGCAGGTCAATGCTTCTTTGAAGACGCTATGATGAACCAGTATAGCAGCACGACCAGACCGGGAATGGCGGCGATAGAGGCATAGTTCTAATCCTCCTAATCAATCTCGTCTGCTTTTACGAATGCGGTTTGGAGTCGCAACCGCCGCTGGAATAGCCAATAGATTATAAGCCCAACACACCCGATTGTTAATAATCCGGCTACCATCCAGGGCGAGAATCGCCCTATCAATGTACTGATCAAAGACCATTCATTACCTACGATAAAACCAAGCCCGATGATCAAAGTGCACCAAATATAAGTGCCTATGAAAGTAAAAATCAGGAATTGAGGAAATGACATGCGCGCCAATCCAGCCGGGATGGTGATCAGCGTTCGAACCCCGGGAATAATACGTCCAAAGATTATCAATGCCGGCCCCCATCGTTTGAATAATGCTTCTGCATGTTCGATGTGGCGCGGTTCAATCCTGATCCAGCGCGTCACTCTGTCTAGCGCGGGCCGTCCACCAAGGCGAACCAGCCAATAGGTAGCCGATGAACCAATTACACTGCCCAAGGCAGCATACATCCCGCCGACGAGGATCATAGCCGGGGAAGCCCCAGTTGCGGAGAACAAAATCCAACCGGCCATACCCAAAATAATCTCGCTGGGTGTGATGCCGGTAGCATTCTCAAAAGCCATCAAGCTAGCCACACCAAACCAACCCAATTGATCAAATATGGTTTGAAGGGCCGCGATGATTTGATTTTCAAGTTCAGTAAACAAAATACCACCTCAATTTAGAAATCCAAAAAAATTAATGCCGGCTTGATTATTCAGAAAAAAAGACCGTCACAATTTGCAAATTGTGACGGTCTCACTCATCGCTCGAAAGCGTATAAACTGCCGGGAGCATCGCTCCGTCTTGACGGCAATTTATCCTGATATACCAGGAGGTTACTCCCCATCAATTTCAGTTTACCCTCAAGCCTGGATTCTGTCAATTGTACGAAGTGCCATTGTACGAATTGCCACGTTGTAACCCTTGACATTGCCTCGTGCCGCTAACAGGATAACCGGTTCTATTAAGGTAAATAGAAACTGCAATGCATTTTTATTTAAATAGGCAAAGAATAATTGCGCTTAATTTATTGAGGAAATTGTAAGGTTTTTTAAACGTCATTGCTGGACCATCCAGGTATTTAATTATAATCTTCCTGCTTTCTTTAGGACTGTAAGAGCTTCAACAGTGACAAATTCATTCATCTTCTTGGCACTGACCGGACCCCACTGTACCGAGGACACACCAGAAATTTCTTTTTCAGTGACTTTATAATATTTTGCTTCTGCAGGAAATCCCTCAGCGGGAAGGTATTTGGTTTCCAGTAAATCCAGAGCATCTTTGCACCTGGGATCATCGATCTTCCCAATTTCGCACATCACTTTGAGAGCAACTAATATGTCGTAGTGCCAATATACGGGGTAAGCTAATTGGGTGAAGTTTTTTAGAATTACTTCGCCGCTTGCCAAACCCTTATATAATTTGCGAGAGAGAAAAATATCAGCGGCTCTTTCCATTGCTGCTTTTGCCCGGACGTCTCCGGAATAATTATAATAAGCATTCATCGCCCTTAATGGCAGCCAGGTTTCATAGAAAGACGAGTGCGAGGCGTTTGGTTTCTTGTCACAATTCCATCCGCCATCAGGCCACTGCCATTTGAGCAACAACTCAATCAACTGATCCACTCGCAAATCGGTTAACCCTAATTGAATAAGAGAAAACACAGTTCCGCCTTCTTGTAAGGCACAACGCCGATATTTTCCTTTGATGAGCGGGATGGCTTTTAATCGCTTCGGGTTAAACAGCCAATCGTTAATTTGTTCTCTGAGCGGGAAAAGGGTTTGATCTCCAGAAGGATAACCCAGGTCAGCCAAAACTAATAGTGTCCAAAATGCCCCCTTCCACTTTTGATAGGCATGCCATGGAAACTCCCCGTCAGAGTTCCGTGCAGCCAGCATGGTTTTTACACGAATTGAATTCCTCACTTTTTCCTGGATACCCTTTACTTCCAAAGAATCCTTTGGTTTGCCGAACACATCTACACTCATTCGGTAGCGAATTGAAGGTTCACTCGAATTGCTGAGCTGCTGAATAACCGCATCCATTAATTACTCCTCGATTTATTATCCCGATTGTTGGCTTCGTTTTACGGCCTTTATCCAAGCAAAAATTCTAACGGGAAATGCACTCGCTCTCGCCAATACTTTTCTGAATGGTCATGCCCTTCAAATTTTTTGGTCAGCCAATCTATTCCTTGAATGTACCCTTTGGCTTGCATGATCTCATCTGCCATCTGCTGATACGGTTCATAGGCAGCATCAAGTGATCCGGTTCCGAAATCAAAATATATGCGGTGATGAGCTGGATCCGGGAGCTTCGCTTTCATATAATCCAACATCGCGCCTTTTCCGATTGGAAAGTGGGTTGATACACAACCTGCTCCTCCAAAAACTTCGGGGTACTCACACAAGGCATAAAGTGAGATCAACCCTCCCATACTGGAACCCATGATAAAGGTGTCATTGGCATTTTTCTTTGTGTGATAATTTGAATCAATAAATGGTTTAAGTTCTTCGACCATAAATCTGAGGTATCGATCAGAATTTGGTGACCCGTGTAGATGCAAATCCAGGACGATCTTTTTAATCCCACTCACTGCCTTTTGCGGTATATATTCTCGGACTCTGTCTTTGGTGGACCATATTCCAACCACGATTATTTTTTTTATCTTCCCTTCCTCTATCAATCTGTTAACGGTTTCATCCATTACCCAAGCAAAATGACTTAATTTTGAAAGTTCCGGGTTAAACAGGTTCTGACCATCGGACATATACAAAACGGAATATCGCTCTGAGGAATCAGTATATCCCGGTGGGAGCCAAACATCCACAATTCGCGGTGGAACCAACGTTGACGGAAACGGGTTGTATCTTTCAATCTGTCCAATTAATCCCGTAAAGTCATAGGGGATCATCTTAATTCCTCCCAATAATGACCCAGCAGCGCTCTCGTAATCATACGACTTGAAGAACTTTTTTGAGCGCATTTATACCGCGCTGCGATCTGCCCGCGGCAGACAGATTCGTCCAGACTCTTGCCATCCAAAACATAACTCGTTAAAAATCCCACTGCCAGGGCATCTCCAGCGCCATTCGTATCTACAACCGGACTCTCCAAATTGACAGGAGGGTAATAATTAACCCCCGCCTTGGTACCCAAAGCACAGCCTTTTAACCCCAAGCCTGAAACGATTACCAACTCAGGGTTGAGTTTCAAATATTCCACAATTAAAGGCTCCGGGTCACTGTGATTTGCCGCAGAAAAGAACAGGAAATCAGCGCTGTTTATAAAATCCAGGCGATATGGATCATGAACCGATACCACATCCTGTATGTCACTGGCAATCTTCAACCCTGCATTTTTGGCAACTGGTAATAACTCCCGCGCCCAATTTGGAATATTAAAATGCGCCAGTTTTGCACCTGAAAAGACTTTTGCGGCTGTCTCAACTGAGGGATGCAGTGTCATGTGCCCTTTGCCATCGTAGAAATTCTTGCGTTGCCCGTCACGAAACATGAAGTTAATACTCCTGTCCGTACCTTGAGAGTCGAAGAATAAGGCGTCCGTGTTGATCCCTTCGGCATTAAACACACTGCGGATATGATCCCCGGAGTAATCGGCGCCAACGTATCCGATAAATGCAGTTTGAACTCCCAAACCCGCATAACCACGGCTGGCATACCCTCCAGCTTGACCTACCATATCCAGGTTCTGGGTGAAATTGGCTTCTACTGATAAATCGATCTCATTCGAAGACAAATAGATATTTGTATCAATTCCCACATTCCCCACGACTACAACTTCATTGTTGGGCATTTCAAATATCCTTAACCAAATAATTCACCAGCAAACACCGTAATTGCCTTTCCGCCAACGTATGTGCGTTCTGCACTCAAGCGGATGTGCACAATACCGCCACGCTCAGATGCTTGATAGGCAGTCATATGATTCTTTCGAAGTTTAGCCCCCCAGTATGGACCCAGAATGCAATGGGCTGAACCAGTCACGGGGTCCTCATTGATTCCAATCCAGGGGGTAAAGTAACGCGAGACAAAATCGATTCCCGGCTTATCTGATATTGCGGTAACAATGAGACCTCGTCCCGATCTTTCCCGCAGTGCGCTAAAATCCGGTTTCATATTTCGGACTACCCTTTCATCATGGTATTCAAGCAGCCACTTCTCCCCGCTTATCCCAACAAAATCAGGCACGGGTCCCAACGCTTTGATGATTTCTTCTGAAACCTCACCCAGGATTAAAGGCGCCGAAGGTAAATCCAGCTCAATGATCTCCTCTTTCTTTTCTGCGCTCAACCACCCGGAGCGGGTGGAAAATCGAATACGTTCAGTGGTATTTACACGTTCCATTTCCCAAAGGATATGAGCTGTAGCTAGGGTGGCATGACCACACAAGTCCACCTCTGTTTCAGGCGTAAACCACTGCAGGCGATACCCGCCTGTCTGCGGATATGCAAAAGCCGTCTCAGATAAATTCATTTCGCGTGCAACCAATTGCATCCAAACCGGGTCTCGCGGACCGTCAAGCAAGACCACCGCAGCCGGGTTACCCTGAAAAAGTTTATCGGTAAACGCGTCAACTTGAAAAATAGGGAATCTCATATTCACCTCTCGTGATAAAAATAATTAATCCTTAATTTCACTGCCGTGGAAGATCTGTCAGCACACCTGCCTGCGATTCAATTGAATAATTCTTCCCACAACATTGGGAGCCGTTCGATAACAAGATTTACGTTTGATTAATTGTATGAGATATTCCAAATAAATTCAATGAGTTTATGGGATATATGTTCTATCTCAATTTTTTTATGCTACAATCACGCTATGGATCTATTTGAGCATGCCATGAAAGAGAGTATGACCACCGAAGCCCCCTTAGCTGCCCGGCTGCGCCCGCGCACCCTGGATGAGTTTGTGGGTCAGGAGCATATCATCGGAGAAGGCAAATTGCTCAGGCGTGCCATCACCACCGATCGTCTTTCTTCGTCGATCATCTTCACGGGCCCACCCGGCACAGGCAAGACCACCCTCGCACGTCTGATCGCCTCTCATACCCAGGCGCATTTTGAAAGCATTTCCGCTGTGCTGGCGGGGGTTGCGGAACTGCGACGGGTGATCGTTGACGCCACTGACCGTCGTAAGTTGTACCAACGCAGGACGATCCTCTTTGTTGATGAAGTACATCGTTGGAACAAAGCCCAGCAAGACGCGCTGCTGCCGCATGTAGAAACCGGAATGGTCACGCTCATTGGGGCGACCACCGAAAATCCTTACTTTGATGTCATTCCTGCCCTTGTCTCGCGCTCACGCATCTTTCAACTCGAATCCCTTTCTCAGGCTAACATGGAGACCATCTTCACCCGGGCGCTGAGTGACAAAGAACTCGGTTACGGCAGCCGCAAGATCCTTGTGGACGACAAAGCCCGCGAACATCTTACGCATCTGGCAGGCGGAGATGCGCGAAACCTGTTAAATGCCATTGAACTCGCGGTTGAAAGTACGTTCCCTGAACCAGATGGTACGATCCATATCACACTAGATGTCGCTCAAGAATCGATCCAAAAAAGGGCTCTGCTTTATGACCGCATGGGCGACGCCCATTACGACACCATTTCTGCTTTCATTAAATCTGTGCGTGGCTCGGATCCGGACGCAGCTTTGTATTGGCTGGCCAAGATGATCATGGCTGGCGAAGACCCGCGTTTCATTCTCAGGCGGTTGATTGTCCTCTCAAGCGAAGACATTGGGCTGGCGGACCCCCAGGGCATTCAAGTTGCTTCTGCCGCCGCTTACGCCTATGAATATATCGGCATGCCCGAAGGAATTTATCCGATCGTTGAGGCGACACTATTCCTGGCAACCGCTCCCAAATCCAATTCTGCCGGGGGATTCTTTAAAGCCAAAGCGAATATTGAAGAAAACGGTACTGGAGCGGTGCCAACCCACCTGATGGATGGAAACCGCGACGCCAAGGGATTTGGGCACGGTCAGGGCTATCAATATCCACATTCGTTCCCGGGGCATTTCATTCCGCAGCAATATTTACCCACTACCCTATTAGGTACACATTTTTTTAGTCCTTCTGATCAGGGGTATGAGGGAAATATGTCAACCTGGTTGGAGCGCTGGCGAAAAGCTCAATCACAAGCGCTCGGTAAAGAGACTCCCCCTTCCTCAACCAAAAAATGACCACTCTATTTCTTGTTAGACATGGAAAAACTGAGTCTTCAGGCAAACGCCTTTGCGGAAACCTGCGAGGTATCCACCTTAATGAGTTCGGAAAACAACAAGCAGAAATTATTGCCAATTACGTGGCCGAGTTTCCGATCAAAGCCATTTTTTCAAGTCCTCTTGAACGAACGATGGAAACTGCAATGCCGCTGGCACAGAAAAAAAACCTGACAATCACCCCACAAGAATTTTTGAGAGAAATTGATTTTGGCGATTTTCAGGGAAAGGGCGAGGAACTCCTGGAATCTCCCATCTGGAAGGAATTTAATGAACATCCTGCAAAAGTAAGATTTCCAAACGGAGAAACTATTCATGAATCACAGAAACGAGTGGTTGAGGGTCTCGACAAGCTTTGTTCGGAATTTTCAGCGAACGACCAAATCGTAATCGTTTCCCATTGTGAGGCGCTGCGATTGGCAGTGGCATTTGCGCTAGGTGCGCCGATTGATGCTTACCAACGCTTGACCATTGACCCGGGCAGCATCACAAGAATTGAATGGCAAGATGGACGATACAGACTGCTCTCGCTTAATGTTTCACCAATCTCATAACTTTTTTATTAGCTGTTGAATAGCCTTTTTGACAGCGATGGCACGATGGCTGTACTTGTTTTTCTCTTCTATAGTTAACTCAGCCATTGTTTTATCGATTTGAGGGATCCAGAACAAACGGTCGTATCCAAAGCCGTGTTCACCGCGTTCCTGAGTGATGATCTCCCCGGATACTTCTCCGTCATATATGGCAACGCATCCATCCGGGTTGGCCAACGCGACTGCACAGCAAAAACGCGCATCCCATGGTTTCGGTTTACCATGCAGTTCCTGCAGCAGCTTTGAACGGCGATCTGCGTCGGTGGCGCCAATGATCGGAGAAAATCGAGCGGAAAATAACCCGGGTCTTCCGTCCAGAGCGTCCACTTCCAACCCCGTATCATCTGCCAAGGCAAGGAGTCCTGAAACCTTTGATAAGGTAACCGCTTTTAGTGCCGCGTTTTCTTCATATGTAGATCCTGTTTCATCCACTTCGATATGAATTCCGAGGTTTGTTGGAAATACAAGCTCCAATGGCAGATCCTGAAGAAGGGATATAAATTCTCTTTTCTTCCCTGAATTTGTAGTAGCGATCAATAATTTCATCATCCTAAACCTTAATATTTATGATTTAATTCATATAAAATTGACTTCGAGAATCCGGTATGCTATAATCTTATTCGTTGAAATTATATCCCTGTTCCCGATAGATGCCTTGGCCAGTCACCGATTTCCTTTAAGAATTAATGTTGGTTACTTTCACAACCTGCCAATTGGTAGTTATCGAGACATCCATTTTGAATTTCCGGATGTACAGCTTCCTCCAGATTTAGACTTAAAGCAATTTACCGGGCTGATTCACATATCACGAACACCACAAGGTCTGCTTTTTGAGGGAAATTTCCAGGCAGTGATGCCATCAGAGTGTGTCCGGTGTCTTGAACCATTTGACCTTCACCTAAATATCGATTTTGATGAGGTGTTTGCATACAAAACCAGTTCGTTTACTGAATCAGGTTTGTATGTTCCAGAAGACGGTAATATCGATCTGAGTCCGGTTATCCGAGAGTACATGATGCTAGATAACCCGATGAAACCAATATGCAAACCGGATTGTCAGGGGCTATGCACGGTCTGTGGCGAAGATCTCAATCTTGGCGCTTGCGAACATGAGGCAAGGATCCAATTCGATTGAGCCGGAATTAGCGGGAAGTCGTCCCGGCGGGATCGATGGATTGGAAGCACAGTATTTTGAACAGTTAACACACAAAAGGAGATTCTTTTTTGGCAAATCCTGGAAGGCGGGTGCGGAGTACCGAAATCCTGAATATGCTGCTAGAAAAAGCAGATATTCAAGGTTATCTCACCACTGAAGACCTGATGGAATTTTATCCGGACGTCAGTAAAGACGCGGAGCGGATTGAATCAGTCATGGTAGCTTTGCGCCGGCATGGGGTTGAAATTCTGGATGGAGAAATCGACCCTGATATGGGTGATGGAGATTCTTCTCTACCCGCCTCAGATATGGACACATTCAATAATTTAGAGAATATCTCTTCCGATGATACCATCGGTCTATACCTTAAAGAAATGTCCCGTGTTCCCCTGCTTAATGTGCATGAAGAATTGGATATTGCCCGCCGGGTTGAGGATGGACGCTCAAGCAAAAAAGAATTGGATCGCTCCAACGGTGGGTGCACTCCTGAGCGAAAACAAACCTTGATTTCAATGGTGGAAGACGGTGTGCTTGCCCGAGAGCATCTGATTAAAGCCAACACCCGCCTGGTAGTAAGTGTGGCAAAACGTTATGTTGGGCGCGGAGTGCCGTTTCTGGATCTAATCCAGGAAGGCAACCTGGGTTTAATGAAAGCGGTAGAAAAATTTGACTACCATAGAGGTTTTCGTTTTTCCACCTACGCAACCTGGTGGATCCGTCAAACGATCACTCGTTCGATCGCAGATCAAGGACGCACCATTCGCGTCCCAGTTCATATGGTTGACCGTATCCGGCAGCTCTACAAATTAACCCACGAAATGGAACAAACTCTTGGACGCGTTCCTAATTCACAAGAACTGGCCGAGAAACTATCACTCACCTCAGACAAGATAGAGTGGATGTTGCAGGTCTCGTGGCTGCCGCTCTCGCTTGAAAGTCCGATCAATGATGACGAAGAGGATTCTGAGTTAGGTCAATTTGTTGAAGATCAATTAACTCCAACCCCAGTGGAGAGTACTTATTCGAAGCTGCTGCGTGAAAAGATAGAAGAAGTGTTGGATACACTCCCCCCCCGTGAAGCCAGAATATTACGCTTGCGGTTTGGATTGGAAAATGGTCATAACTATACATTGGAAGAAGTAGGGGAAAAGTTTGGCCTCACGCGCGAGCGCATTCGACAAATTGAAAGCAAAGCCTTGCGTCGTTTGAGGCACCCGCGCCGGTCGCGGCAGCTGCGAGAGTACCTGTAATAAAAACTCACCGCCTTGGTCTTAAAGGCGGCGTTTACTGATTAGCCATTCCCAGAAAGTTTTCGTTCAAGTTCAGCCTCACGTTCCCATTGAGCAGCAGCGGCTCGAATCAATTGTTGGGCATCCGGGTAAGGAATTGCGTCAATCCCGTCAAATTTTTCCATCCCGATCCAGACATCTACCCCGTGATGTTCGTTTTCGATCAATTTGATGCCTTTTTCTCTCAATGGGCTGGTCTCGAGCATTTTTTCAATGATCAGGCTAATTTGACCTGCGATGGTCTTGGGTTTTCCAGGTTCAGGTAGTGAAGGTTCAGATTGTCCAGGTTTTTCAAAGTCAGGGTTCGGATTTATCACTTCAGAAATAGCCTGCCCATGAAATGCATTTGTGGCTGGAAATTCCTCAAACTGGATTGGTTTTAGTTCTTGACCACCAAATGTTCCAGCTGTCTCGATTTTCTCTACGGACGATTCCGACGTTTTACTTGTCCAATTAGACCAAAGACTGAGAATCCTGAGCACTCTTTTCTTTTGATCCGGGGAGAGAACCAGAAACTCCCGGTAAAATTCACCATCCAATTCAGTTACAATTTTCTTTCCGCTTGGGCTGTACCATAGTCTAGTTACTTCTGCAAAACCCTCATTCGCAAGGTCGGCAGGGGGCGCCTTTTCATCTGCGGATTTAGACTCGCGCGATGAAAACAGGCTGGCAACCAGTAAACCAATCAACAATCCTATGACCGCAGCCAAAACAAGAAAGAAAGGGGTAATCTCAATATTCATATGCGCCTCAAATCAACCAGCATTTTGGAATAGCGGCTACAAAAAATATTATTTTAATAATACATGATTTTAGCCAAAAAAGTACAATAAATTTACATCTATTTTCCACAGGGTTGGCATGTTGGGCAGAAATGCGTTCCCCGTTGATTGATCACCGTACGTTCAATGATCGATCCACAGCGCAGGCATTTCTTTCCGGCACGTTGATAGACTTGGAAGTGATTTTGGAAATCGCCGCCGCGGTAAACCCAGTCGATACTGGCGCCATTGCGTCTTATGCCTTCTTCCAATACCTCCCGGATTGAAAGCAGCAGAATGCCAGCCGCCTCTCTATCAATCGAATTAGCCAAGGTGGAAGGATGGATGCCAGCTTTGAACAATACTTCATCAGTGTATATATTTCCCAATCCTGCCAAAAAAGATTGGTCCAGCAGAAGCGATTTGATTTGTCTCTTTGCTTTCTGCATTTTCAAAAAAAAGGACTGCGGGGTCAGTTCCGTCGCAAAGGGTTCCGGACCAAGTGAACCGGTCACAATTTCGGGATCATCCACCAACCAGACGCGTCCAAATTTTCTAGGGTCATTGAAAACCATCCGGACTTTGTCGTCGAAATTCAGGATTACCCGGTCGTGTTTGAAATTTCTGTCCCGGTTTTCTTTTTGGACAAGAATATCCCCGCTCATCCGCAGATGAATGAGGAGTGACTGACGCTCCAATTCAATGACGATGAATTTTCCGCGCCGATGGACAGCAATGATCTTTTGCTTTTGAATCTGGTTTTGAAATTCATTAACGGATGGAAAAGCAATGCTGCGTTCCCAGAGAACCTGACAGTCTTGAATCATTCTGCCAATGATTCCAGGCCGCAAGGTGAGTTGAATATCTTTGCTGAAATGACTGCCGATCGGATTCCGTAATGACCGGACGATCGTTTCTACTTCGGGGAGTTCAGGCACAAATCTCCATTGGATTTGGTATCAGGAATGGATACCAGGTTTCAAGGCTATTCATTAAATAATTCGCCGACGCTTCTACCTTCATTTGCTCTGCGGATGACTTCACCAAGGAGCGGCGCTATAGAGAGGATGGTAAGCCGGCCATTGAAGACCGCGAGTTTAGCGGGCGGAACTGGAATAGTATCTGTCGTGACGAATTCGGTCACTGGCAGCGCCGCCATGCGCGCAACGGCATCCGCCGAAAACACTGGATGCACAAACACAACATAAATATTTCTGGCTCCGCTATCTTTTGCCAGGTTTACTGCTTGCGCAATTGAACTGCCCGTATCCACTTCGTCATCAACAATTATTGCATCACGGTCGCGCACATCTCCAATTAAAGTGAGCGCCTGCGCCTTGGAATCATTGGCCACTCGGCGTTTTTCAATGAATGCCAATGGTACGTCAAGCGAGACAGCAAAGTTGCGCGCTTTTTTTGCAAACCCGAGGTCAGCAGTGACAACCACTGGTTTCATCATTCGTTTACTCTTGACTTTCAAATAATCGATCAAGATGTAGAAAGCAGTTAACACATCACCCGGGATCGAGAAAAATCCCTGGATCTGACCCGCATGAAGATCTAAGAACATATAACGATCAGCTCCGGCGACTTCGATCATGTCAGCAACAAGGCGCGCTGTAATGGGAATGCGGGGTTGGTCTTTTTTGTCGGATCGGGCATAGCACAAAAAAGGCACAACAGCGGTGACACGAGCTGCTGAATCCAGCCGCAGTGTTTGCAGCATAATGAGCAATTCCATTAAATTGCGATGGACCGGGACAGAGGTGGTCTGGATCACATAACAATCCTGCCCGCGCACGCTGGAATGCAGTTGAACAAACAGGTTATCATTTGGAAACAGGATAATATCCCGCTCACAAAGGGGTAAATCCATATAAGTGGCAATGCGAGTTGCTAACTCAGGGCAGGAAGTACCAGCATACAACTTGATATCTCCATACTTCATACGATCATGCCGCGCAGAATGAGTGACTGGCATATTACTCTCCTTGACCTTAACTACCTTTCCATTCAGAATGGAGCACGCTCATTACCAGTACATCAAGGTATCGACCGTTTTTGTAAACAGCCTCTCTCAAAACACCTTCATGCACAAAACCAGCGGCTTTATAAGCCGCGATACCCCGCAAATTGTTTTCATATACATTCAAAAAGATACGATTAAGATTCAGATCTTCAAAGCCGTGTTTCAGGGTGAGAAGTGTGGCTTCCCTGCCGTAACCCTTGTTCCAGAAATCTTTCTCGCCAATGAAAATCCCAAATTCTGCCGCATTGTGCACGGGTTCGATGTTGTGGATGCCAGTATTACCAATATGAACCCATTGGTCGCCAGACAAGGCTTCTATTGCCATAACCTGCGCGCTGGTGATTGGGGCTGCGAGATGACCCTCAAACCACTTTTCTTCCATCGCTTTTGAAAGCGGGGAGTTCATCAGTAGAAATTCAATTACTTCTCGGTCGTTCAACCACCGCACAAAGTTGGGAATATCATCCCGCTCAATTGCACGTAATCGAACTCTTTTTCCAGTTATCATATCAACTCTCCAACACTCAGCGAACGTATTACGGGTTCAACCGGGTCGGACCTCGGAAGATGTACACAACTTCCCTGATGTTATTCAAGTTCAACATCGCCATCATCAAGCGCGACAGACCAAGACCAAACCCGCCATGCGAAGGGCAGCCATAGCGGAAGAAATCCAGGTAAAACTGGATCGGTTCAAGATGTAAACCTTTTTCCAGGGCTTGCTTTTGAAGCATTTCCACACGATGTTCGCGTTGGGCGCCGGTGGTGATCTCAAGACCGCAAGCAATCAGATCAAAACTGCGGGTGAGCGTCTGATCTTCTGGGATGCGCATATGATAAAAAGGACGTACGCTGATAGGCCAATCGGTGAGGAAAACGAAATCATGGTTAAATTTTTCTTTGACATAGGCGGCAATTTCGCGTTCGCCGCCCGGGTCAATGTCACCTTTTTTATCAGCAGGCAGCGCATATCCCCGAGATTTCAAGATCTCGACCGCTTCACGCATAGGAATCCGCGGGAATGGCACCTCAGGAATGACCAGGTCAACGCCAAATTGCTTTTTAATGGCATCACCGTGTAATTCTTTGACCCTGGTATAGATGTATTGCAGCCAGCGTTCCTCAAAAGCCATGACATCTTCATGGCTGTTAATCCATGATATTTCCATATCCACACCGGTAAACTCGGTCATGTGTCTTGAGGTAAACGATGGATCAGCGCGGAAAACAGGACCGATCTCAAAGATGCGTTCAAACCCGGCCGCCATCGCCATTTGTTTGTAGAATTGCGGAGACTGAGCTAAATAAGCTTTCCGTTCAAAATAATCAAGAGAAAATAACTCCGCGCCACTCTCGCTTGGAGTTCCCATGAGCTTCGGAGAGTGGACTTCAATGAATTTATTTTTAACCCAGTATTCGCGCATCGCCATTTCTACAGAGGTCTGTACCTGGAACAAGAGCGCATTGACCGACCTGCGCAGGTCCATATACCGCCAGTCAAGCCGATAGTCGATTGTGGGCAGTGTCTCAGCAAATGGGTCAAATGGCAGCGGTATTTCAGCCATGTTATCAACTTCCAAAGACTCCAACTGGATTTCCAGACCATTCAGCTTAACAATGGGGTTATCAATTACTTTACCGGTAATGGTTAACGCAGTTTCTGCGCCCATTTTTGCGATCAGTTCAGCCAGAACTTCATCATTGGGTTTCCAGTGGGCAACTTGTGCCAATCCAGTCGGGTCGCGCAAAATCAAAAACTGGATTTTCTTTTGATCACGTAGGGTTTGCAGCCAACCCTGTAATTTTATTGTTTGCCCAATCACGCTTCGAAGATCTTTAATAAGTGTGCGATCCATATTTTTTTCTCCTGACCAATGAGTAATAAGTGCATGAATGTTTCTTTAATTGGATTTCTTAACAAGTTGTTCAACTGCATTTCCAGGCGAGCGGCTCCTTTGAAACACTTCTTCCAATACATCAGCCACAGCCTTTGGAGAACTCGTCGATTTCCAATTTTCCATTAAGGCGTGCTGCAGTTGATGTTCAAATTCATTTTTCAATCTTTCTCGATCACGTAGTTGATACAAGCCCGTTCTCTGCAAATATTCTCGGTGATTATTGATCGCAACTATCACCTCCGGGATGCCAGTTTCTTCAATGGCAATCGTCTTGATGATCGGCGGTATCCATTCATCTGAAGATTCAATCGATGTTTCAGTGAATAAACCATGACCTGATTTTCCATTGACTCTGTTCGAATAACCCAATTCAAGGTTGGCGCGCAATGCCCTTTCAGTGTTCTCGACCCCGGGCATGTCTGCCTTATTGATCACCAGAATATCCGCAATCTCCAAAATTCCTGCCTTTATTGCCTGTATATCATCACCCATGCCCGGTGATTCAACCACAATGGTTGTGTGCGCCAAACGCGCAACATCCACTTCAGATTGACCGGCGCCTACAGTTTCAATCAAGATCAAATCGTATCCTGCTGCGTCCAGTATCTGCACAATGCCTGCGGTTGCCCGAGCCAACCCGCCCAACTCGCCGCGTGATGCCATAGACCTGATAAAAACACCCTGGTCGCCTGCCAGGTCGCGCATTCTCACCCGGTCACCAAGGATCGCTCCTCCGGTAAAAGGACTGGATGGATCAATCGCCACGATTGCGACGGTCAATTTACGTTCCCGCCGGATCAATTGTACAACACGGTTGACGAGAGACGATTTGCCAGTTCCCGGCGCTCCGGTAACACCAATTAAATGAGCTCTTCCAGACCGGGTAAACAACTCATTCAGCGCCGTTTTGCCCGCACCGGTTTCGTTTTCCACCTCGGTTAGTAATCGGGATAGCGTAAGTCGATTTCCAGATAGTATGGAATCAACCGTGTTCATCAAGAATCATTTCTTTCTTACACCACGTTAGCGAACGCTTTCACGTCCTCGATAACCGCGACGGTTGAGGTTCCAGGTCCATAAACTGAGTTGACTCCCGCTGCTTTCAACACAGCCACATCTTCTTCAGGGATGATGCCGCCGACGAAGAAACCCACATCTGTGAGACCGGTTTTTTTGACCGATTCGATCACTTTTGGAACCAACACAAGATGAGCGCCTGACAAAATGGACATCCCGATCACGTCCACATCTTCCTGCAACGCGGCTTCAGCGATCATTTCAGGCGTCTGGCGCAAACCTGTGTATATCACTTCCATGCCTGCATCTCGCAAGGCGCGGGCAATCACTTTTGCGCCCCGATCATGACCGTCCAGTCCAGGTTTTGCGATCAATACACGAATTTTTCGATCCGCCATTGGAATCTCCTCATGAGTTGATGAGTATTATTATACCGCTTGCAGCCTTAATCAACATACGCAAGAAGTCGATTTTTTAGTTTTTATCATTAATTGGCTATTAATGTTCGCGGAAGTCTGTATAATTAATTCTAGGAATCGTTTAATTGCAGGATCAGGAGAAAACATGACCAACCAAGAGCCCGAACCAGTCAGCATGCCAATGCTGCAAGTAAAAGACAGCGCCCTGGCTATCATCAGCCTGATTGCAGGTATCGCTTCCTGGATATTCATTCCCCTCATTGGAGAGATCACTGCTGTGGTCACCGGTCACCTGGCGATAAAAGAGATCCGCGAGAGCGCTGGAATGATAAAAGGATATGGTATGGCGATTGCCGGGTTGGTCCTCGGTTACGTACATCTGGTTTTCACTTTGCTGGTAGGATGCACTTTTTTTACAGTAATTCTTTTTGTGCCAGCCATGAAAGATGTATTTAATAATATTATCAACAACCTGCAATAAGCTAATTTTTCCTGCGGGAATTAATGTCGGAATGTATTGCGTCAAGTTTTGCTACTTTCTACCCGCTTTCTCGTAAATGTATTGAATATCGATGAGGTAAAAATAGGAGAAAAAAAATGACAACACCTGAAAATCTTAATCAAGCAGCAATCCCTCCCATGGTTTATGGGAAGAAAGACAGTGCCCTGGCAATTGCCAGCCTTGTATCCGGTCTGGTTGGTTGGACCTTTATTCCTTTGCTTGGCGCAATCGCAGCAATCATAACCGGACACCTTGCCAAAAAAGAAATCCGCGACAGCGGCGGCGCACTCAGCGGTGACGGAATGGCATTGGCTGGTCTGATCCTCGGATATGTTCAGATCGGTTTGATTGTGCTCACAGTCATCTGTTTGCTCACATTTGCTGTGGCTTTGATCCCTGCCATCCAATCCGAGATCAACACCTTCACCTCATTACTTCCCGGCATCGTTTAACTAGACGATCAACCAACAACAAACCAACCTGACATGAGGTTGGTTTGTTCGTTTAATTTGTTGTCTAACCTTCGCGGAGCATGACTAGAACCGTATTTCTGATTATGGTAAACTTACAAGGTAGATCAGAAACTATTCAAGGAAAATAACCCTTATGCCCGCTATTTATCCATTTACCGCAGTTGTTGGACAGGAACGAATGCGCCGCGCATTGGTACTGAATGCCGTCGATCCGCGTATTGGTGGAGTATTGATCCGTGGAGAACGAGGAACCGCCAAATCCACCGCTGCCCGCGCTCTGGCAGCGCTTCTGCCATGCGTAAAAGTTGTTGAAGATTGCCGTTTTAGCTGTGACCCAGCTAAACCCGCCACCTGGTGCACCGAATGCCGCGACCGTGCAGCACATGGTGAAACCCTTAAAGCCGTTGATCGCCATACGCCATTTATTAATCTGCCTATTTCAGCAACCGAAGACCGGGTGGTTGGAACACTCGACATTGAAAAGGCCATCCAAAAAGGAGTGCGCGCTTTTGAACCAGGTGTGCTGGCTGCTGCGAACCGCGGTTTACTTTATATTGACGAAGTGAACCTGCTCGACGATCATGTCGTCGATGTTTTATTAGATGCGGCTGCGATGGGCGTCAATATTGTGGAGCGCGAAGGAATTTCATTTACCCACCCGGCGCGTTTTATTCTGGTCGGAACTATGAACCCCGAAGAAGGGGATTTGAGGCCACAACTGCTTGACCGGTTCGCACTTTCTGTTGAAATCCGCGGTATTCGCGAAGCGCGCGAACGCGTCTCGATCATGGAGCGCAATCTTTCTTTTGAAGCTGACTCCGCCCAGTTCCGTGATGAATGGCAAGGAAAAGAAAATGAACTTTCAGAACAAATAGAAAAGGGGCGGAAGCTGGTTGACGGAGTGACATATTCCCGCCAAAACTTGCTTTCCATTGCCGCGCTGACTTCTTCTTTAAATGTGGATGGACACCGGTCTGACTTGGTAATTTTGAAAACCGCTCGCGCTCAAGCCGCATTTGATGGACGCACATCCATTACAGACCGCGATATCGCCTTGGCAGCAGAACTTGCTCTACCGCACAGGTTAAAGAGCGGTCCATTCCAACGCGAAGAGATGGGGATGGAAGAATTGCAGGAACGCATCGAACAACTGCAAGGAGGCACACCCTCCGGTACAAAGCAGCAGTCCACCTCCAACCTGGGTGATGATGAATCCTCTTCCCCAAAAAAAGTGTAACGCCGGAACAATCCGGCGAACAAACCCCGGATCAAGGGGAACCTCAACCATCTCCACAAAACGTTTTTAACAAGAATGACGCCTTCTGGTGGGCTGGCGGGCAGAAAATGCCCAATGGAGAAGAATTTAACCCGCGCAAGCTGGATACTCCGTTAGATAAAATGATGCGGTCTTATGCGGGGCGCAGATCGGTCACGCGCACAGAACGAAAACGCGGACGTTACATCCAATCCCGACCTGCCAATGGCAAAACTTATGATCTTGCTTTCGACGCCACTTTGCGAGCTGCGGCTCCTTTCCAGCGGGATCGAGGAGAGATTCGCGCGCGTAACAAAGTTGCATTTGCAATCCGACCCAACGATTACATGAAGAAGATCCGCGTCCGCAAAGCGGCAAATCTGATCCTGTTTCTGGTGGATGCGTCATGGTCGATGGCAGTGGCTGAACGCATGGCTGCCACAAAAGGAGCAATCCTATCCTTGTTGACGGATGCCTACCAACGGCGCGACAGGGTCGGATTGATCGTGTTTCAAAAGAATAAAGCCACCCTGGTGCTTCCACCAACCAATTCCGTATTGCTGGCACAGGAAGCTTTATCAGATGTTCCAGTGGGCGGCAAGACCCCCCTTAGCGCCGGCCTTTTAATGTCTTATGAAGTTTTGAGAAAAGAAAAACTGCTTCATCCTGAGATCATGCCGCTGCTGATCATTCTCACAGATGGCGCCGGGAACGTGTCAATCGGGCACCAATCTCCACAAGAAGAGGCGTTTAACTTTGCGGCATTGATCGCGCAGGACAAAATCCATAGTGTAGTCATTAACATGGAACACGCTGCATTTGACCAGGGTTTGGCGCAAGCCCTCGCTGACCATCTAAAAAGTCCGTGTTATACCATCACTGATCTAAAAGCAGAAAACCTTTTCGTTACTGTGCAGCAGGAAATCCGCCAGGCGAACTCAAGCGCAGCGATTGATTTCAAGTAAAGCGGTTGATTGCTTTTAGCGCTAAATTAAACGTTCTCGCCCTATCCTTGTCCATAAGTTCTGCCCTTGATATCCTGAAGGTGAGTTAGAATTATCCCATGATCCAAAATCCAGTCAGGCGCGCACGTCTTCGTTCCACGTTGATCATCATTATCCTCGCCACTCTGCCTTGTTATCTGCTTGGGATGATCATCTTATGGATCGGAAACACCGCGAAATCACACCAAACGGTTACGCCTTCGTCTATCGTGGCAACCACTGAAGTACCTTGGGGTGGCACGCCAACGCTGCCGGTTCCTACCGCATTATTCCCAACTCACACAATTACCTTAACCCCCACGGAAAGTGTTTCTCCAACGATAACGTCAACTTTTTTCATTCCGTCTTCCACACCGACGGATACACCAACACCTACGTACACACCTACTATTACGCCAACAGTGACTGATACTCTAATCACAACGATTCCATGGCCCTAGGTAGAAACCATGACAGAATTTGTTCCATTTTTACTATCCTTGCTTTCAAAACCAGGCTTATCTGGAAATGAAGAACCCATCAGCGCTCTTATTGCGGAAAAATGGCGTCCTTTGGTTGACGAGCTTTCGACCAGCCGGTTAGGCAGCCTGCACGGATTGCGGCGTGCCGATGCCAAAGACAAGAGACCCAGCCTGATGATTGCCACCCATATGGATGCGATCGGTCTGATGGTAAAGAAAATCGAACATGGATTATTATTGATCACCCATGTTGGTGGAATAGACCCCCGCATATTACCTGGACAGCTCGTGACTGTACATGGCAAGCGCGAAATCCCCGGTATTGTGCAGCTTGTGCCAAACCGGTTATTAGACGATAAATTCGTGGGAAAATCCGCCGAATTTAAAAATCTCTTCATTGATACCGGATTAAAAGAAAGCGAGCTTCTGAAGCAAGTGCAGGTTGGTGATCTTGTTTCATTCGCCCAAACCCCGTTTGAGATGAGTGGAGGTTATGTTGCCGGGCACAGCCTGGATAACCGCGCCTCGGTGACAGCCCTAACCGTCTGCCTGGAAGAGATAAAAAACTACAACTTAAACTGGAACCTAATCGCTGTTGCCACCGTCCAGGAGGAATTGACAATGGCGGGTGCGATCACCTCTGCTTTTGATCTCCGTCCTGACCTCGCAATAACCGTTGATGTTACTTTTGCCAAGGGTCCGGGCGCAAACGATTACCGCTCTTTCCCGCTAGGGAAAGGTCCATCAATTGGATTAGGCGCCAACATTCATCCTGCTTTGGTAAAAAAGTTCACGACCATGGCTGATGAGCTGGATATGCCATATTCAATTGAGACAATGCCGCTTAGCTCCGGCACCGATTCGATGGCTATTCAGATCTCCGCTGAAGGCATCCCCAATGAAGTGATTAGCGTTCCGATTCGATATATGCACACTTCGGTAGAAATGGTTGCCATGACAGATATTTTAAGAACCGGACGTCTATTGGCAAGATTCATCACAGAGCTTAACACAGAATCCTTAAACTTCTTGCATGAGGAAAAAAACTCATGACCCTGCAGCCGCCAAAACACTTTCGAATAGGTAAGACACAGCTCACCCTGTTGGAAGAATTAACCAACGCAAATGGCGTTTCCGGGAACGAAAAGGAAGTACGCGAACTTGTACGAAAACAAGTTGCCCCTCATGCCGATGAAATCAATGTGGACGCAATGGGGAATATGCTGGTCATCAAACATGCCAAAAAAAACAACCCGCTAAAATTAATGATGGCCGCTCACATGGATGAGGTTGGTTTAATGATTGTGGATGAAGACAGCGATGGTCTATACTCTTTTGTGGTCGTGGGAGGAATAGATGAAAGACAGCTGCTCTCCAAAACTGTTAATGTTGGCGATGATAAAATCCCCGGAATCATTGGAAGCAAGCCAATTCATCTTGCTGAATCAGATGAATTGCACTCAATAATACCTGTTCAATCCATGCGTATTGATATTGGGCCAGCCAACAAAAGCAAAGTCAAGGTCGGTGATTACGCCGCCTTTGCAACAAAGTTCATGCATTCTGGTGATTCTCTCTTCGCCAAAGCGCTTGATGATCGATTGGGTGTTGCTGCTCTCATTGAGATCTTAAAAATTGTCCCGGATCACATCGAGTTTCTGGCCGCTTTCACTGTCCAGGAAGAGATCGGCCTTCGTGGAGCGCGAGTAGCTGCATACGGATTCAACCCAGACCTGGCAATCGTAATCGATTCAACCCCCGCTTTTGATCTTCCTCGCCCGGACGAAAATGAAAATACTCAATACAACTGCCGCCTTGACGCCGGACCAGCCATTTATCTTTCTGATGCTGGCACTCTATCGGACCCACGCTTGATCCGCTTTCTTGAAAAGATCGCTAAAGAGAATAAAATTCCCTACCAGTTCCGCCAGCCGGGTGGAGGTGGAACCGACGCGGGCGCCATCCATAAAACCCGCAGCGGAATCCCGAGTGTCTCGGTTTCAGTTCCGGGTCGATATGCGCATACTCCCATCATGCTCGCGCGCGTCAAGGATTGGGAAAACACAATTATTCTTCTTCAAAAAGCCCTCGAAACCATCAGCCCGGCAACCCTGTCTGCAGAAAGAGCTTGATCGATCACCCAAAACCACATTCGCCTAATCTGGAGCTTATATGAAAGCACTTCTACAAAAACTCACCGAGACAGCCTCACCCTCAGGTTTCGAAGATAAAATTCGCGATTTGATCCGTTCAGAAATATCAGCGGTTACCTCTTCTGTTAAAGTTGACACTCTCGGAAACTTGATCGTCACGATCGGCGAAAAAACCGTAAAAGGGATGCGGGTGATGGTCGCTGCGCATATGGATGAGATCGGGCTCATGGTCAGCCATGTTGAGAAAAACGGTCTCGTCAGA
The DNA here is from genome assembly GCA_009773005.1 of Chloroflexota bacterium. Lineage (GTDB taxonomy): Bacteria > Chloroflexota > Anaerolineae > Anaerolineales > Anaerolineaceae > UBA6107. The sequence goes on from WOUT01000020.1 coordinate 25,449, forward strand.
TTCACCAATATTGGCGCGATTTTTCCCCGATATCTTTCGGGCAACCGGGCAATATTTCTTAATGGCGTTACAGGTTGTATCAATAACGACCGCCCGGACGACCTCACCAAAATCCAATCAATAGAAAAGTACTTTATTGATATAGGAGCAACCAGCGATAAAGACTGTCCGGTGAAAATCGGGGACGTAGCAGCCATCGAAAGAGGTTTTGTTGATCTCGGCAAGCGGGTAGTTTCAAAGTCACTTGATAACCGTTCTTCATGCGCTGTTTTGATCGAAACCATTCAAAACATTAAAAATACACCTCATGAACTAGTATTCGTGTTCAGCGCGCAGGAAGAAGTGGGCGTGCGCGGTGCACAAACCGCTGCTTACGATATTGACGCTGACTTGGGACTTGCCATTGATGTGACCCCAACCGGCGATATCCTGGGAGTGAAAATGCAAGTCTCTTTGGGTAACGGTCCAGCCATTAAAGTTCGCGACCAGGGGATGATCTCTGATCCGCGCGTGGTGCGGTGGATCGAAGAAACTGCCCGGAAAAATAAGATTCCCTACCAGATGGAAGTGTTGGAAGTAGGATCCACAGATGCCCGCATTATGCAAGTTAGTAAAGCCGGTATGTTCACTGGCGCGGTGTCCATCCCATGTCGCTATGTTCACTCCCCCTCTGAAATGGTCGATATGGATGACTTAAACAATACGGTAAAGCTACTCTCGGCATTGTTGAGCAATCCAATCCTGTTGAAATGAAAATTCTTTCAAGCAACAAACGTACACTACTATCCTCGGTTGCGTTGGTCAGCCTGTTACTGGTGTACATTCTCGCTGGATGTCAATTGATGGAAGGTCTTGGTCCCGCGGGCAATGCCAAACAACCACTGGATATTCAAGACTTAACAGCTACTCCGCCAGTAATTACTGTTCCCCCTGAAGTAACTGCCGCAATAGATGCCGAGAACCTACTAACAATTTGGCTGCCTCCGCAATTTGACCCCAAAGATGACTCTCTTGCCGGAAAACTTCTAAAAGCCAGATTAGAAAGTTTTCAATCCATAAATCCCGGGGTCGTTGTAAATGTGCGGGTCAAGGCTGTTTCTGGACGAGGAAGTCTGCTCGACTCTTTGACCACTACGAGTTCCGTAGCCCCAGGGGCGTTGCCCGCATTGATTTTTCTACCTAAAAACGACTTTGAAATAGCTGCATTAAAAGGAGTGATTTTTCCTATAAACGGTTCAACAGTCCCCCTCGATGACCCGGATTGGTTCCCTTTTACGCGCGAAATGGCTGAAATCCAGGGAGTTCAATATGGAATTCCTTTTACCAGCGATCCGCTGGTTTTGGCTTACCGTTCATCGGAAGTAGCTTTTCCTCCAAAAACATGGCAAGAGGTCAGCCAACAGGGGATTGCGCTTTCTTTTCCAGCAGCAGATTTGCAATCTTTGATCCCGTTATCAATGTATATCTCAGCAGGAGGATCTTTGATTGATACTGAAGGAAAACTTTCTCTTCAATTAGAAACATTAATAAATATCAATCAAATCATTTATAATGGCGCAAATTCCGGAGCCTTTCCATATTGGTCAACCCAGCTTGATACATTTGAAAATGCCTGGCTCCCTTTTTCGGAAGGTCGTTCAAAAATGTCAGTAACCTGGGCATCAGTGGCTCTTAATAATCCTGTGGAAAATGCATCGATTGCCCCTCTTCCTTCTTATTCATCAGAGCCATTCACCTTTGTTAATGGCTGGTTATTATGTTTTCCTGATTCGCCATCTGCAGAACGTCCCTCTCTTGCTTTACAATTAGCGGAATACCTGATGGATCCTGTTTTCCAACAAAAATGGTCAGAGGCGGCAAATTTGCTGCCTACCCGGAGATCAGTGCTCGCGGCATGGGAAGATCAAAACAAATCTTCGACCTTAAAAACGATCGCTGAATCCGCCCATTCCATTCCGGCTAACGAAGTATTGGTCCGGGTGGGTATAATACTTGAAGAAACAACCATCGACTTACTTAAACAACAAGTAGATTCCGAACAAGCCGCAGCGCAAGCAATTCAAAAAATCCAGGCTCAGGATTGAGGGATTCAATGAATATATTTAAAAATATAATTAAGACAATCAAAAAAGAGCCTAACATCGGCGGAAGATTAATTCTGGTAATAGCAATAATTGGCGTGTTAATCGTAGCCAACCTGCTCAGCGGTCCAAAACCCGACGATCACATTTCTCAGTCTGTTTCACTAACCCCGACGTCGATACCTACGACCTTCTTATTCCCCTCTGCGGTGAAGAACAATGAACCACTTTCTGATTACTCCAAAACAACAGGTTTAATTGTCGGCGCGCTCGCGATTCTTTTAATTATTGAAATAGGAACAATGGTTGAATTAAACCGAAATAAGAAGAGCGATTAATCAGCAGAATTATTAAAAGAATTTCCAGGATTAAGTAGTCAACCATTACTCCAGTTAGTTGTTACCCCATGAGAACTTGTAAGTATTGATCAGTTATGTGTTTGATATCAAACGCTTCAACCGCCCGATTGCGTGCGCCTTTCCGAAAGGTCTCGTGGTCTGAAAGTACTTTTTGTGCCGAGTCTGCCAGGGAATGAATGTTTGGGCACTCCAGTTTCCATGGATCTCCGCCATAAGGTGCAATCGATCCGGTCGAATCAGTGACCAATTCTGACAGAGCGCCAGTGTTATAACCGATCACTGGCAGACCGCAAGCCATGGCTTCAATCACTGAGTTCGGACATGCTGTGTTTATATCCGAAGAAAAGAGGAGGTGGGCAGACCGGTCAATGGCCGGGATCTCCTCTTTTTTGACCACACCTTTCCACAGAATGTCCACCCCCATCTCATTTAAGGAATTTTTCAATGAGGTCGGTACGCTGCCAACCACCATCAATTCAACTTTCTTATCCAATCGCTGATTTAACAGTTTTACCAAATTTACAGCAGAAACTAGCCCTTGTTCGTATCCGCCCCCCAGATGCCCTTCGACTAATAAAATGCGGTAATGATTCTCTGGGCGAGTTTCAGTACCAAATGGAGAGAATTGGTCCAGGTTAACGCCGTTGTAGATTACAACACCGGGAATCTTTGTCTCTCCGTATACACGCGTCCACCATTCTCTGGTGAACTCGCTTTGATAGACGATCTGGTCTGCCATCCCGCGGATTGTGGATAGGATCAGGTTGTTGACCTCAGCGCGAAAATAATGCCGAAGACCAGTGTGTGTTTTTCGATGCACCCAATTCATCCCGTTCAAGCGTTGAACGATGTGTACGCCATTTCGCCTGGCTTGTCTGAGCGTAAAGATATGCTTCGTCCCTCCAATAACCAGAATTGCAGAATTCGCCGGGTCTAACGCGTCACGTGAAACATAATATCCGCGTTCGTTCAACTCACTGACCAACCGCGATTGAAAAGAGGCTGGTCCGCCTAAGCCAAGTTTATGAGGAAGAATGCAAATGGTTTTGGTCATCGTATGCAATAATTATGAAGTCCAAGTCTAAAAGGGTCGTGATCATTGTGGTTTATATTGAAGAATGCCGTTAACAATTCGTTCAGCGGCATGTCCATCCCCAAAGGGGTTTTCGGCGTGTGCCATGGCTTCATAGGCGGCAGTATCATCCAACAAGCGGGTTGTTTCTGCAACGATCTTGGCGGTGTCTGTTCCAACAAGTTTTAATACTCCGGCTGCCACTCCTTCTGGTCTCTCTGTTTTTTCACGCAACACCAAAGTGGGCTTGCCTAGCCCAGTGGCTTCCTCCTGAATTCCGCCGGAGTCTGTGAGCACAACCGAAGCTGCTTTCATCAGGTGAACCAGGGGTAAATATCCGATAGGGGGCAATAATTCTATTCCGGGAACTTTTCCAAGTATTTGAGATACCGGTTCCTGAATATTCGGGTTTAGGTGAACCGGATAGACAATCTTGACTGAATCGCCATAATTTTCGGCAATCTTTCGTAATGCACTGCAAATATCTGCCAATGGTTTTCCAAAATTCTCGCGCCGGTGGGCGGTGACCAAAATCAACCGCTTTTTATCAGTTGCAATTCCCCAATTTTTCAATTGTTCAGCAATCTGGTCTGGGGGTGGCATTTTTGAGATTTGCCGCAAGGCATCGATCACAGGGTTGCCCGTCACTAGGATTTGCCAGCCAGCAACCCCCTCTTTTAACAGGTTTTCCCGGCTGAGCTGAGTTGGAGCAAAGTGCAAATCGGCGGTAACTCCAGCGATCCGCCGGTTGATCTCTTCAGGGAAGGGTTGATGTTTATCACCAGTTCGAAGCCCGGCTTCCACGTGACCAACCAATATTCCGCGGTAAAAAGCAGTCAAAGAAGCCGCCATCACCGTCGTCGTATCACCCTGAATCAGCACCCAGTCAGGATGTTCGTCTGCCAAGACCGGGTCAAGATGTTCAAGGATTTGAGCGGTCAATTCAGCCAATGTCTGATTGGGACGCATCAAATTTAGATCGATATCCGGTTTTATCTTGAACAGGGTCAACACCTGATCAAGCATCTCTCTGTGCTGGGCAGTGACACACACTCTGGATTCGATACCTGGTGTTGCACTTAAAGCCTGAACCACAGGTGCCATTTTAACGGCTTCAGGTCTGGTGCCAAAAATAGAGAGAACTCGTAAATCTCTCATCAATTATGAATTCTTTCGATCTCCAAGGCGATAGAGTTTAAATCCGGTAGATTGCCACTCTACAAAATTTAAACTGTTGACCGCATCGATTATGATGCGTGCCTTGGTAAGTTTTATAACTTCTGCAGGAGAGAGCGACCGGAACTGCAAATGATCAACCAGCAGCAGAATGGCTTCAGCATTTAATATTGTTTTTTTAAGTGTAGGCATCACCGATGCTCCTTGAATTTTAAAATCTGATTTGTATGGTTCATAAGCAGTGACTATTGCTCCTGCTTTAACCAACAAACGGGACACTTCAACTGCCGGGCTTTCACGTAGATCGTCTACATCTGGTTTAAACGCCAAACCAAGTACTGCGATCTGTTTTCCCTGTATTCCACCAAGAGCTCTATCAACCAGTGTAATTACAAATTTCGGTTGTCCGTCATTGACGTTCCTGGCAGTGTGAATCAAAGGAGTAATATCAGGCGCCGCTTCAACAAAAAACCACGGATCTACGCTGATGCAGTGTCCTCCAACGCCGGAACCCGGATTGAGGATCTTGACACGCGGGTGCCGGTTGGCGATCTGGATTGCCTCCCAGACATCCACGCCAAAACGATCAGCCAGGCGTGAGAATTCGTTTGCGATGGCGATATTAACATCACGGTATGTGTTTTCCATCAACTTGACCATTTCAGAGGTTGTTGCATCGGTGAGTATAATTTCACCTTTAACAAACAACTTATAGAGATCGCGTCCGGCTTCTGCAGAAGCTCTGTCAACCCCGCCGATGACCCGCGCATTTTCGATCAGCTCTTTAAGGATTTGCCCGGGAAGAACACGCTCGGGGGAGTAAGCAAGCATGAAATCTTTACCGGCTTTCATCCCTGTTTTTTCAAGGATTGGTTGTACTCGGTCTCGAGTAGTTAACGGCGGAGAGGTAGATTCCAAAATAACGAGGTTGCCAGGACGAAGAATTGGCACGATCGATTCGGCTGCTGAACAAACGTAACTCAAATCTGCTTTTTTATCATCGTAGAAAGGCGTGGGAACAGCAATAATAAATGCATCCGCGGGAACAGGCGCATTAGCAACTTGAAGTTTTCCGCTTTTTAAGGCTTTTTCAACAACCTCACCGAGACCCGGTTCATAAATATGCACTTTGCCGGCTTTCAGGCTTTTAACCACATCGGGGTTGTTATCCACACCCGTGACTTGTATCCCCATGTTGGCAAAGGTACTCGCAGTAGGTAATCCGATATATCCAAGACCGATGATGCAAATATGGTTGATATTCACAAATTTTCCTCTTGTAATGGTAATTGAAATGATTATGCCACAGGATTTATCGCTTGGGGAGGTTGGATACTCACCTGAAAACTTGCTTGCATCGATGTTAACGCCGTGATACACTTTTTATTATGCAGCGCGTTATCCTTGTGTGTTCTCCAGACTCTGAGTTTATCCAGCAAATTCGTTCACATCTGGAAGAAGGTGGGCGTTTTCGCGTTTCCGGAGTCGCTAATGGTCACGATGCATTAACGTTTGCCAATCATAACTTCTTTGATGTGGCAATATTGGATGCGGAGATCAATGATATTCCCTTTGTTCCGTTCACGCGTGATCTTGTTGCCATCCAACCCAATCTAAAAATACTCGTTTTCCCCCTTCAAAACAACCCTCATCACCCTGTTCTCACAGGACTTGTAGCAAACGGTTTTTTAAACAAACCTTTTTTTGGTCCGGAAGTTGGCAGTGCGCTCGCTGGTCTTTTCCAGGAAATTTCCCCTGAACCCAAAATCGTGGTTGAAAGGATTGATGATCTGGCAAATCTTTGGTTGAAGCACCCTGAAATGGGCGCCAAAAGAGTTGAACAATTGATCGGCGCAACCACTGCTACGACAGGATTGCTGGTTATGAGGGGTCAGGTAATAGCAGGGTCAGGGTCAACAGATGACAGCACAATCAGCAACGTGGTCGGTTTTCTTAGCCGATATTGGAAGGATGAAGATAATAGCGAATTAGTCCGATTTATGAAGATGGAAGGGGATACCAACGAGCATCTCATTTACGCTACTAAATTGATCAGCAATGTTGTCCTTGTCCTTTTCTATACCCCTGCAACTTCTATTCAACAGGTGCGCAGCGAGGTAAGTCAAGTCAAAAAAGAATTTCTTCAGGCTTACCCGACTACTGGAGCATTGCGCCGTGAAATTGCAGGTCAGTCAATTTTTGAACCAGAGCCTGAATATGGGGATCAACAACAAGCCCGGATTTCAGTCCCATTTTTGGATGAAAAAATTTTTCCTGAATCAGAAGCGCTCGAACCTTTTGAGGCAGCGATTGAGACTGACGACATTGCAAACGTCTTGAGTGAAAAAGAGCTACTAAATCTGGATTCATTACTCGCAAATATGCCGCCGCCAGACCCGGAGCTCAGTGATGAAGATGTTTCTGTTCCACCATTACCAATCTCGGAACTCAACTCTCCTGCCTGGATTGGCGGTCTCGAAGAAACTCAGGAGATTGTTCCATCAGTTGTGGAAATGGACAACGGAATTGAACCCAAACCAGAAGAATCCCCGGAGATAGTTCATCCTGTTTTAGATTCGGAAAAGGAAGTTGAGACCCTAAAAGTTGAAACAAGTATCGAACCATTCGTAATTGAAGAAGAACCCGTATCTGAAGAAGTGTCCAAAATCCAGGAGCTACCGAATTTTGATTTTATACTTCCCTGGGAAATCGAATCCTCTTCAAGTCAGGAAAATTCGATTGCTTCAGATCTTCCTTCCATAACCGCTGAGGTTGATCAAATTAATTCAATTTCGACGCCAGTACCTTCCAATATTCAACACTACACACCAGTTGATACGTCAGTATCTTCAAGGCAGGAACCAGGGACAAAACCGTTGGGATTGAAAAGTTTTCGATTCAATTACACTTGCATTTTGATCCCCGAAAACCCAAAACAATACTTAGCGCGTGATCTCTCAGAAAGACTCGGTTTTATTCTTCCTCAGCTTCACCTGGCTGAAGGTTGGCGGTTAACCGGCATTTCCATTCGCCCCTTATACCTACTTTGGACTGTCTCTGTTTCTCTTGAAATTTGCCCATTCCAAATCATTCGTGAGATTCGCAGAAGAACAACCACCCATATTTTCTTGAATTTTCCTGAAATTGCAGAAAAAAACAAAACCAACGATTTTTGGTCTTCTGATTTTTTAGTTCTCAGCGGATTTGAGCCGCCCTCAGTCAACCTGATCTATGATTTCATCTCACAGACGAGAAAAAATCACAAACTTGTTGCAAATTAAACTTCTAGTCACCAACGGACACAGGTTATGCCTCCAATTCTCTATTTAATCGACGGACACGCACTGGCTTATCGTACCTATTTTGCATTAACATCCGGAATGGCTAACGAACGCTTGATGACAAGCAAGGGTGAACCCACAGCGGGGATATACGGATTTGCCAATGTGATTATGCGCCTTCTTGAGCAGGAGAAACCGGAGTATCTGGCAGTGGCGTTTGATACCGGAAAAACATTTCGTAACGAGCTGTTCCCCGGGTACAAAGCAACGAGAGCCAAAATGCCGGATGACCTGCGCCCCCAGATCGAGCGGATCCGTCAACTGGTGGATGCATTCCACCTTCCCAGGCTGGAACAGGAAGGTGTTGAAGCGGATGACATTCTCGGTACGATCGCTTATCAAGCGGTTGAACAGGGTTTTGGAGTAAAGATCATCACCGGGGATCGTGACCTTTTACAATTAGTCAATGACCGGATTGTTGTCAGTCTTTCAGGAACAAAAATTTCGGAAGCCAAAAACTACACAGCAGCTGATGTAAAAGCATCTCTCGGAGTCAACCCCGATCAAGTAGTCGATTATAAGGCCCTCGTTGGAGATACCTCTGACAATATTCCGGGCGTTCCCGGCGTTGGTCAAAAAACAGCAGTCAGTCTGCTGGAGCAATTCCATACCTTGGATGAGATCTACGCACATCTTGCCGAGATTCCTGGGCGTGCATCCGTAAAACTTGCAGAAGGAAAAGAATCTGCTTATATGAGTCAAAAACTGGCACAGATCAAAACAGATGTCGGCATCCTCCTGAAACTTGATGATGCAAAAACCGACCATATTGATGTTCCCGCGGTTGAGACCTTGTTCCGTGAGCTTGAATTTCGCACTTTGATTCCCCGTTTACACACAATAACCGCTCCGTTCGTTAAGCAAGCAACCCGCGGGCAACTTAATTTGTTTGACAGCGAGGTCAAGGAAATCGGGTTGCCATCTCAATACACTCTCGACGTTAAGATTATCGATACCGCAGAAAAACTAATTGAACTGGAGAATATTCTCAATTCCTCCACCAGAATTGCATTTGATACCGAAACAACTTCAACCGATCCACTACGTGCTGATCTGGTCGGTATTTCACTGGCAGTAAAAGAAGGGGAAGGTTTTTACATCCCTGTTGGACACACTAAGCTTACTGAGCAACTGCCATTGCAGCAAGTGATTGAGGCTCTCACACCGGCTCTTACCAACTCGAAAATCGAAAAAGTCGGCCATAACATAAAATACGATGCTCTGGTATTGGGCAATTACGGCTTGACCGTATCTCCCCTTTCCTTTGACACCATGATCGCTGAATGGCTGATCGATCCGTCTTCGCATAACCTAGGTCTCAAAGATATGGCAGGGTCGTATCTCAACGCAAGCATGACCCACATTGAAGAATTGATCGGTAAAGGGAAAACGCAAATCAGTATGGACCAGGTCCCGGTTGCCACTGCCGCCCCTTATGCAGCGGCGGATGCTGAAGTAACTTTCAGGTTGGTTCCGCTTCTGGAAAAGAAAATGGCAGACCGTCAGTGCACACAGATTTTTCAGGATATTGAAATGCCCCTGGTTCCAGTCTTAATGCAGATGGAACGCACTGGTATCGCGCTTGATCGGGGCTTTTTCAAGAAGTTTAGTGACGAGATGGGTGTGCGTTTGCGCACCATCGAAGACCAGGTTTACCTGGCGGTCGGCTACCCCTTCAATCTCAATTCCACCCAGCAGCTTTCGAAGGTCCTGTTTGAAACATTAAGACTCGAGCCGCCTGATCGAAAGAAAAAAACCGCAAGCGGTCATTTTTCAACAGCCGCGGCGGTGCTGGATGAGTTGAGCGGACAGCACCCTGTCGTTGATCTACTCCTGGAATATCGTGAACTCGCCAAACTCAAATCCACTTATCTGGATTCACTCCCCCTGCAGATCAATCCTCGAACAGGACGTGTCCATACCAGTTTCAACCAAACCGGTTCTGTCACAGGCAGGCTGGCTTCATCTGAACCTAACCTTCAAAACATACCGACCCGCACAGAGACAGGCAGGCAGGTGCGCCTGGGTTTTATCGCCTCTCCGGGGCTGGTACTGCTTTCAGTGGATTACTCACAGATCGAATTGCGCATTGTGGCACACATGTCTGGTGACGAAGCAATGTTAGATGCCTTCCGCGCCGGGCAAGATATACATGCCGCCACTGCTGCCGCCATCCTTGATATTCCACTGACAGAGGTGAACAAAGACCAACGCCGCCACGCCAAGGCGATCAACTTTGGTTTGATATATGGCATGAGCGCCTTTGGATTAAGCCGGTCGACTGACCTGACCCTTGGAGAAGCTGAAAATTTTGTCAAGGATTATTTTGATCATTTCCCGGGTGTGAAAAAATATCTGGATAACATTCGCGTGCTCGCCGCACGGCAGGGGTTTGTTGAAACCATGCTTGGCCGCAGGCGGTATTTTCCAAATCTGGCTAACCCGGTTAACATAGCCATGCGCAATCGGGAAGAACGCGAAGCGATCAATGCCCCAATCCAGGGAACTGCAGCGGACATCCTTAAGATCGCCATGATCCGTTTACAACCAGCACTTTATGCCAGTGGTTTAAATGCCAGAATCTTACTGCAGGTGCATGATGAACTCGTGCTAGAAGCGCCAGAAAAAGAGTTGAAACAAACTACAAAACTGGTTCAAAGAGTGATGGAGGATGCCTATCATCTTTCCATTCCCCTTCTCACAGAAGCTCGAAGTGGTGTAAACTGGGGAAGTATGCAAGTGATCACCGATTAATTAGCATAATCGAGAGAGCCGACATGAGCGCTGAATCTGCACAATTCCAAACACTGATGAGCCAGGGGCATGCTTCCGCATGGGATCAAGATTGGGAAAAAGCTGTCGATGCATATCGTCTGGCTTTGCAGGAATCTCCGGATCATCCGATGGCGCTCGCCAGCCTTGGACTGGCACATTATCAGCTAAGACAGTTCGATGAAGCCCTCCGTCTTTACCAGCGCTGTTCTGCCATCACCCCTGACGATCCGATGCCCTTCGAAAAAATTGCCAGGATTTACGAAAGGGTTGGCTTGCTGCATGAAGCTGTTCAATCCTTCATGCAAGCAGGTGAAATGCAGCTAAAAGCACACGATGTTGATCGGGCAATAGCCAATTTCAAAGACGCAATTCGGCTGGAGCCAAAAAACCAGACCGTGCACACCCGATTAGCAATGATCTACGATAAACTCGGAAAAATTGAAGATTCTATCGCCGAATATCTGATTACCGCTGCAATCATGCAATTCTTAGGTGATAATGCCAAAGCCTTGCAAGTCGTTCAATATGCATTGCAAATGTCTCCGGATCATCCAGAAACCAAAAACTCACTCACTATGCTCAAGAGTGGTCATCAATTACCAATCCCGGAACCACAAAAAGGTGGAACTGGGCCTGTGCGCATGGCACAAGTGAGGCAAATGGAATCACCGGATATTAAGAATGAACCAACTCCAAGATACGATCCATTAACCGAAACTCGCCTCGCAGCCCTAAAGCAAATGGCAAGCCTTCTGTTTGATCAATCTGATGAGAGCAAATCTAATGGACACGTCAGCCGTCGCGGCATCCACGCACTTACTCGCGGTACAGGTGGACTGTCGCCTGAACAGGCAGAACGAACGCGCATCCAATTACATCTCAGCCAAACCATCGATCTGCAAACCGCCGGGCAGGATGAACAAGGTGCCATAGAACTTGAACGCGCTATTGACCTGGGTCTGAACCAATCGGCATCCTATTATGTATTAGGTTTATTAATTCGACATCGAGCTCCACAGAAAGCCCTAAAGAACCTCCAAAAATCGGTAAAAAATCCCGATTATGCTCTCGCCTCCTATTTGATCATGGCAGAAATCTACGAAAAATCTGAACAATATAAGGAAGCCAGCGCAAATTATCTTCAAGCGTTAAGGCTGGCAGACGCGCAAACGGTATCACCCGAAGAAGCAGATGAACTCATGCAGCTCTATGAGCCAATTTTTGAATCACAGCTACGGGTCCATGAAGAGAAAGATCTTCGTAATCTCTGTACAGTCATCAACGGGCAATTGATACGCTCTGACTGGCGTGAGTATCTAAAAGAAGCCCGCAACCAGTTGCCACTTCAGTCAGAAGGAAGTCCACCCCTGCCACTTGCAGAAATGCTGCTGGAAACCACCAGCAGCCATGTAGTTGAGGCTTTGGTTGTTGTGAAACAATTGGCTTCAGAAGGCAAACTACGTACAGCAATGGAAGAAGCATTCCATGCCCTGATGTACGCTCCCACGTATCTACCATTGCACATCCAAATCGGCGAATTGTTGATCACAGAAGGTCGGATTCTGGAAGCCACCGAAAAGTTCATGGTTGTTTCAAATCTGTACATTGTCCGGGGTGAGACAGCCCAGGCAATCCGGCTGCTTAACCGCGTCACAAAACTTGCCCCCATGGATCTGTCTGTGAGAAGTATGTTGATTGACCTGTTAAAGTCCATTGGGCGGGTCGATGACGCGATCCAACAATATGTGGATTTAGCAAACGTTTACTATCTTCTTGCAGAATTGGATATGGCGAGACAGACCTATCAGGCGGCTCTGGCTCTTTCGCAGCAGACCAGTTCAACGCGCGCATGGGCTGTGCAGGTGCTTAATAAACTGGCTGATATTGAATTGCAAAGCCTGGATTGGAAACAGGCTATCAAATTCTTTGAGCAGCTTCGCAGTTTGGAACCTCTTGAACCATCTCCGCGTGCTACTCTGATCGATCTGTATCTGCGAATCGGTTTACCTTCAGCAGCGTTTAATGAATTGGATGCCTATCTCAAATTGATCAACTCACCAGAACAATTGTCTAAAGCCTCCCGTTTCCTGGATGATTTACTTGCTGAGAGGCCTGATAATATTGAGATCCAGAAAAGATTGGTAACTTTTTATGCATCACAAAATCAGGTTCCAGTGATCATCGAAAAACTGGATGCACTAACCGAGAAATGTTTGGGACAGGAAAACATTGAAGGCGCTCTTGCAACTCTGCATCACCTTATATCTATAAACCCACCCAACCTGAAAGAGTATTTAAAACTCTATGACGATTTGATGAACCAGAAAAAATAATTATCTCTTCACAAAAAAAACAGCCCCGAAAACAATTTCAGGGCTGTTTGCTGGGTTTTGGGTTACCACCAAATGCGGAACCAGGTCCTCCCGGATGCAAATTCCCCACGGATATTAATCTCAGCTTCGACATTAACTACAGACCGAATGGGTAGATTGCCTGTAGAAAAAGCAAATTGGCTAATACCGAATTCATTTGTCTCTGTCAGCCGGTAAAATTCTTTGGTTTTATTAGGGAAATGCAAGGTCACGCCGACCTGAGCATTTTCAAGAGGCCGCAAGAATTGGTCTTGTGCAATTACAAACACCGTTTGCTGATCGCCCGAACCAATTAACGATTTTAGCGCAAAAACTCGAACCACGGGATTGACCAGTTTTCCTGCAATATTTGCTGGCGGGCTGGATTTCAACAATTCGGGATTCGCAACTACTTTATCAAAATAGATACGCCCCAGATCGGTTAATACAACACGCTGCCCGGTCGGTCGATCTGGCCACCACTCCATGCGCGCAAAATCAAAATACTGCACATAATGCCCATCAATGACTTCGACTTCTGAAATCGGGTTACCGAATCTTGCCTCACCCTCATAAGCATCATAAAACTGTAAAAAGGCATAGCATACCGAATAACCCGAACTGAATGATCGGCAAGTTGGACCATCCCTTGGTATATCCGCTAGTGGAGCCCCTGATTCATGCAGGAGCTGACCAAGTGGAGCAATTTGGATTTGTGGTCCTTGGGAAGTATCAACCAGATCAAAACGGGCGCGTTGAAAGTATTGCACACGTTGGTTCGTGATCGGGTCCATAAAATCATCTGTGATTGGATATCCAAAGTAGAGCAATGGATCAGAGACGCTGTTATAGGTGCGTAAAAAATCTCCCCAAATCCAGTGCCCGGTTTCTGAAACATAAACCGAGTCTGAGGATTGGGCGGAGACCGCTTGTGTCATACCTGCTGCGATCAGCGTTAAAAGAACGAGAAATGAGACCCAACGAATCATTTTCATCTGTTTAATATTATACAGACTTCGATGGCTATTCGCAATAGCGTTCCAATCATTAGGATTCAATTCAATTGAACATTTGAAGCAGGTGAATCTTCTCGAGTGTTAGGGGCGTTTTTAAACTTTATTGTCAGGAACAGGAACGCCATTATACTCACCGCCCCAATTACTGCACCTCCGAACCAGATCGTTTTTGGACCATAAGTATCGTTGAGAAAGCCTCCCAATATGGGTGCAATTCCAAAAGCAATGCTCCAGGTGAGTCCTTAAACGCTCATATACCTTCCGCGCATATCCGCGGGGGCGATATTAGCTGTATAGGTGGTCGCAGAAGGAATCAAAATGAGCTCGCCAATGGTCATGATAACCATACAAAACCAAAAACCCCAAAAACCAGTAAATAACACCACCAGACCTGTTGCAATCGCATAAAATGCTGTTCCGACAGTCATTACTGACAACGGCTTGTGTCGTTTAGTAACTAACGTGACCATATATTGAAAGGCAACCACCATAATCGCATTGGTCGTCGGGATGAATCCATACTGATTTTCGGGTACGTGATAATTAGTATTGGAATAAACAGGCAGCAGGATCCAAATAAGTGAGGCCAACATGGATGTCAAGGTAAATGCAGAGACAAAACCGATAAATTCCCGGTCTCGAAAAATGCGACCGTAGCCTGAAACGATCGATTTGCCTTTCAATTGCGCAGATGAGCCGGTTGGCAAGGTCTCTTTGGCTTTTAGGGCAATCAGGATTCCATAGACCATTAACCCGGCTGCTGCAATATAAAATGCCAACGCGTAAGATTGGGTTGCCACGATTCCGCCTATGGCTGGTCCAATCGAGCCACCGGCATTATTACTCATCCGCATGAGCGAATAAGCATCCGGACGCTTCTCAGTCGGGATTAGATCCGCCATCATCGCATCGGCGCCGACTCGATAAAGAGGGCTTAACGCCCCCATCAGACATTGGGTGATCGCAAACTCTACATAAGTAGCGGCTGCGCTCATGTATAAGTACATGACGCCAGTGCCCATTAAACTTATCACCATCACCCATTTTCGGCCAAAACGGTCAATGATCGGTCCAGCGATAAAAGAAAAGACCAACCCCATGATCGCGTTCAAAGTCATCAAACTGGCAACCTGGATAAGCGGAAGCATCAATTTTTTGGATACATAGATCATCAAGAACGGCCAGATCATGGAAGCGCCAATCGTGCTGATCAACATCCCTGCAAATAAGACCCAAAACTGACCAGGGTATTCATTTCTTACGCGATTGAATCGATTTAACATTGGAATCTACCTAATTCGCCAATGGAGTCAGCGAATTTTTATTCTTCTCTATTTTCTTTTGATTTCGAGCATTGATCAAAAACATAAATGCGCCAACCAAGCCTGCAATTCCTCCACCGATCCAGGTTGCGGCGGGGTTGACGCGGTCACTTAATACACCTCCAAACAGCGGGCCTAACCCTGTGCCAATCCCCCAGGTTAAAGTGTACAGACTCATGTAGCGGGCTCGCATGTTTTCAGGCGCCAGTCGCGACACATAGGTTGTGGAGGTGGGTAGAAGGATCATCTCGCCAAGTGTTGCGATCACCATGCAAAACCAGAACGCCCAAAATCCACGCCCAAAGGCCACTGCAAAAACCGCAATGGCATAAAACAACGCACCCAAAGCCATTGAAGGAATTGGAGCCCTTTTTTTAACCCATCTCGTAACGATGATCTGAAACAAAATGACCATAACGGCGTTCGTCATCGGGATGAACCCAAAGAGCCGTTCTGAAATTCCAAAATTCTGTTTGGCGTAAACAGCTAAAAGCAGCCACAGGATCGAAGAGCAAATTCGATTGAATGTAAAGGAACCAAGCATATTCACAAAATTGCGGTCTTTTAGTGCTGAAAGGTATCCTTTGACTGGTTTTTCGTTAACAATCTCTTTATGCGTAAGCTGAGGAATCGTCTCGATCGAGAAGAGTGCGATGAGCAGCCCGCATCCGAATAACCCGGCACCCGTTATCGCAAAGGAGATATTATAGGAAATGGCAGCCAAAAAGCCCCCTATAGCGGGTCCAAGCGCAACTCCCAGATTGTTTCCAAGGCGCATCACAGAATAAGCATCAATTCGGTTCTCTTGAGGGATTACATCAGCAATCATGGCATCGGCTGCCAGTCGGTAAAGCGGAGTAGAAGCGCCTGTTAAAGCCATCAGAATTGCAAAAAGCGGCAGTGTGCCGGCAAGCCGGAAAGAGTACCACGAAACTGCACAAAAAATCAACGAAAAAGCCATAACCCACTTACGTCCAAAACGGTCTGCGATTGCACCTCCAATAAACGTAGTGACCAAACCTGTTGCGGAATTGAGGGTTAATAAACCTGCAACAGCAGTGAGCGGCTGGTTTAATTTTTGGCTGGCGTAAAGTATAAGAAATGGCCATATCATGCTGTGAAAGGACCAGGCAAGCATCATGACCAATGCCAACAACCAAAACTGGCGCGGGTAAGAGTTATAAGCACGTCGAATGCGAAAAATCACGAGGATAATTCTATCATGGAGGATTTTAATTTTCTAAATAGCGAATTGACTCAAAACAAATCTTACTATAGCATATAACGATGGCTCATTAAGAATGTTACTCTAAAGCGGAAAAAAGTTCCGCAGAGAGAGAAAATGATGAGTCAACGGAGCAAACGAGAGATGATCGAATCAATTCGTCCAAGGTATTTGAAGGCCAATAGAACTACTAAAACAAAAATCCTGGATGAATTTATCGCAACCACCGGCTATCACCGGAAATATGCACTTCGGGTTTTGAAGCACGGACCCAAGCCAAAAAGTTTCAAGAAGATTGGCCGCCGAAAAATATATCAAGGTGAAGTGGTTCAAGCTCTGGAACAAGTCTGGGAAATATATGGACGGATCTGTTCTAAAAGATTACATCCATTCTTGTCCGAAGGAGTCATAGTTCTAGAACGATGCCATGAACTCAGCTTGTCTCCAGAGGTAAAGCAACTGCTGTTGAGC
>WOUT01000081.1 GCA_009773005.1 Chloroflexota bacterium
AAGGATTCAGAACCGCTTGAGGAGCACCTAATGGACCCGGCAGTGGAGAGTAACACGGAATATCAGGTCGTGTATAACGAACGAGCGGCGGCGATCAGCCGCGTACTGGCCCAACTGGAACCAATCCATCAGCAGGTGCTGACGCTGCGTTTCATAAACGGCTTGAGCCACGCCGAGACAGCGCAGGTTATAGGCCGCATGGAGGGCACAATCCGCGTACTTCAACATCGAGCGTTGGTCGCGCTCCGCACACTCTTGGACGGAAAGGTGGGCGACTATGAATGACGACATCTCCCTCATCCTTGCCGATTGTTTGGAGGCGCTTGAACAGAGCGAACTGACCCTTGACCAGTGCCTGGCGCGCTATCCCGAACATCGCCGGGAATTGGAACTGCTGTTGAAGGCTGCACTGGAATTGTGCGCTGCCCCCGAGTCTCCATCCACGCCAACTTCGCCTGAAACGGCGCGGGCGCGCTTGCTCCGCCACCTGCCACCCCGGCCGTCTGTAACGTTTTCGCCGCTGTCTCGTTCTATATGGCAGAACCTCATCTTTTCTTTCAGGCAAAGGAGGCCTGCCATGATGACTTTGATAATGATTATCTCACTGTTTGTTTCGTTAGTGGCCGGAGGTGGTGCAGTATACGCTTCAGGCGATGCACTGCCCGGCGAAGTGTTGTACCCGGTAAAAGTAGCGGTCGAGGGTGCCCGCCTAGCGGCGTCGTTCAGCGATGCTGGCGACGCGGCCTTGTTGCTGGAATTCGCCGGTGAGCGCTTGGACGAAGCCAGAGCGCTGTTACAAGAAGGACGCATGGATGGCTTCGATCAAGCGCTGAACGATTTCGCCGCCGAATTGGCGGTGGCGCTCAATGCCTTACAAGGATTGAACGACCCGCTGGAAGCGCAAGCGCTGGTGGCGGTCTTCACCGAGGCGTTGCTGCAACACGAGGCGGCGCTGAGCGAGATCAGTGCCCAGATTCCCGCCGAGGCTCAACCTGCCTTTGATCAAGCGCTGGTTGTATCTGAGCAAGCCCGTGCGGTCGTCGATTCGTTTAGCGGCACGGGCGCTGACGGCGGTGGGCAGGGCCAAGGTGGCACAGTAGTAGCCCCGACCGTTTTGTCTACGGCCTTCCCAACAAGTGCACAGCCGACCCAGGCTCAACCGACGGTCTTCCCAACAAGTGCACAGCCGACCCAGGTTCAACCGACGGCCTTCCCAACAAGTGCACAGCCGACCCAGGCTCAACCGACGGTCTTCCCAACAAGTGCACCACCACACTAGGTGGCGGGTGGCGCGTGCCCCATAGGCTGAATACGACAATCGAATAGCATGACATGGCCCAGGCAGGCAGGTACCTGCCTCTGGGCTTTTCTCTGCTATACTAGCCGACCAATGGTCCATGTTTGAGACCAATCTCAACAACCTGCGGCCTGACTTGGTGATTGTCCAGGCAGATATTGCTCCAGACCCGGATACTCTGATTCGTTCCGTTCAGAAGATTTCGGCTTGTACAATATTTTTGTGTAATTTTGAACGAATCCAGTCAATTATTCTCATCGATTAACTCCTGGCCCTCTAATTTATTCGATTATGGTCTTCATACCTTCTGCTATTAATTTCAATAAGTGAGATTTCAACAGCTCATTTGCTTTTTCAGCATCTTCTTCGCGCTCCAACCCAGTGTCAAGCATTTTTCATACAAATCTTTATGCGGATATTTTGCTGAGAGCTTCATAAACACATATCGTGCAGTCTGATGATCTTCGCGGCAAGGGCGGGGGAGCCGGTGAATTTGGACACATTATGGTCGACCCAAACGGCACATCTGCGATTGCGGCAGACCGGGATGTCTTGAAACCCTCTTGAGTGATCGGGCCCTGGTGGCCGAGGCTCGCCTTAAGGTTTCTCCCGAAATAGCCGACCTGGACGACCTGATCGCCAGAGTGAACGCTGGCAACCAAAACGCCGCCGCTTTGCTTGCCAAAGCCGGGAGGTTGTTGGGGATCCAGATTGCCAACCTGGTAAATTTATTCGATCCAAAATTGATCATCATCAGCGGCGAAGGAATTCGCATGGGTGATGTGTTCTTTTCGGCTGTACGCGGCTCTTTTAAAGACGGTGTCATGCCGGGTCTTGCGGAAGACACCGAGATCCGGGTCAACTCATGGGGAGATGACATTTGGGCGCTTGGCGCAGCCAGTTTGGTCATTGCAGAAATCTTTATTTCGCCGATCCAAAAGGAGGGTAGAACCATTCAGGGAAAATAAAATTTTTAAGTAAAGTTAATTCGTTCAGTATATAAAGTATGTGATACCCTGCGAACTGCAGGTAAATTGAATCAAACAATCTAAAAGGAGTAGAAATGAAACAGCGTTTACCATTTGTTGTCGTATCAGTACTGATCGTCATGGCCATGTTGCTCGGAGCTTGCGCTCCTGCAGTTAAAGCCACTGTAGCGCCGGCCGCTACAGAAGCTGCCGCTACCGAAGTTGCTGCAGTCGAACCCGTCACCATTAAGGTCGTCAGCTTCTTGACCTATGATGAAAACAAAGAAGGCGCTGAAGCTGCAGTAGTTGCCGCTTTCCAGGTAGCTCATCCTGAGATCACGGTAGACTTCCAACTCTTGCCGTATGCCGATTACTTTACCTCCCTCAAGACCTGGATTGCCGGCGGAACCGCCCCAGATGTTGCTTCCCTCGACCTTTCCATGCTTCAGGAAATGGCAGCCACTGGTTCCATCGTTGATCTGAATCCCATGATCACTGCGGATGGTTACGATCTGAGCGCCTACTACCAGAGCACCCTGGACATGTTTCAGAACAACGGTGGACAATTCGGTTTACCCGCTTCTTACTCCAATGTTGTGCTTTATTACAACAAGAAATTGTTCGATGATGCCGGTCTGCCTTACCCCGATGACAAAATGGACTGGGCTACCTTCGTTGATACCGCCAAAAAACTCACCAAAGACACCAATGGTGACGGCACGAACGAGATCTTCGGAACTTCCCGCCTGTGGTGGCCTTATTACATGCTCTTCAATGGTGCCACCCCCTTCAATGCCGATGCCACCACCTGTACTTTGACCGACCAGGCCGCAGTTGACGGATTCCAGGCCATGGTTGATTTGACCCTCAAAGATAAAGTTGCTCCTTCCGCCAATGATTTGGCTGCCCAGGATGACTGGCACATGTTCGAAGGTGGACGTATCGCCATGTACCCCATCGGACCCTGATCCATTAGTGAATTCAATGATGTCATCAAAGATTTCGATTGGGATGCCACCACTCTCCCCAGCGGCCCCTCCGGCAAGAAAGTCACCTTCCTGTTCGGCAATGCCTATTCAGTTCTCTCAAGCTCCAAACAACAAGAAGCTGCCTTTACCTTCCTGAAATTCGTCACCGGCGCCGAAGGTGATCAAATCCGCCAGGATGCAGGTTTCGAAATTGCCCCCATCAAATCCGTTGCTGAAGCTTCCTTCCTGAAAGCCATGGAGGGCAAGAAACCCACCAACGCAAAAGTATTCCTGGATTCAGCTGCCTTCGCAGAGAGCGTTCCAACCCATGCTCACTGGTCTGAAATTGCTGATGCCATCTCCTCACAACTGGATTCCGCTCTCCTGGGTGACGTCACCGTCCCCGATGCGATGAAAGCTGCTTGCGATACAATTAATCCGATCTTAGCTGAAAAGTAAAGTTTCACCCTTCTCAAAGTTCATAAAGGGTGGCCTTGCCACCCTTTATGAACGAAACAAACGATACGAATTAGACTGGAGTAAGCTATGGAAATTACCCGCTCAATTGACGCGCCACCCACATTTTCTCAAAAACTCAAAAGAAATTTTCGTAAGTATTTTTGGGGTTATTTCTTTGTCTTACCAAGTCTGCTGATTATTGTTCTTTTTAAATTGGTCCCTCTGATCGTTGGATTTGGCATTTCGTTTTCAAACTGGTCGCTGCTTTCTTCCCCTGAATTTGTAGGATTGCAAAACTACGCCAAATTATTCACTGATCCAACCACCGTCAAAGTCTTTGGCAATACCTCTTATTACTCGGCTATTAGCGTGCCACTGAACTTGATATTTTCTCTGGGATTGGCTCTGGCTTTGAACCAAAAAATAAAAGGGTTGGCGTTTTTCCGTACCGCTTATTACATCCCTGTGGTGGCGGCCTCTGTGGCTGTCAGTGCGATTTGGGTCTGGTTGTTATCGAATTTTGGCATTTTAAATACTTTTTTGACGAGTATTGGTTTGAAGTCTGTAAACTTTTTGCAAGACACGAAATATGCATTAACGACCATTACTTTGGTGGATGTATGGAAAAACCTTGGTTTTAATGTGGTCGTTTTCCTGGCGGCCTTGCAAGACGTTCCTGAAGAGTTAAGAGATGCTGCCAGGGTGGACGGTGCGAGCAATATGGGAATTTTTAGAAACGTTACCTTGCCCCTGATCAGCCCGGCGATTTTCTTCACGGCAGTTATGGGCGTCATTGGTTCATTACAGGCGTTTGACCTGGTTTATAACATGTCGATGAAACATGAGGGCGGACCTGCCAGGGCTACCAGCACGGTCGGTTTTTATGTATGGCAGAATGCCTTTAAGTATTCAAAAATGGGATACGCAGCCGCCATCTCATTTGGGCTCATGGCGATTTTGTTGGTTCTTACGATTATTCAGTGGCAAATGCGCCGTAAATGGGTTTATGGGGAGGAATAAACATGAAAATGACACCTGAAAACTCCTCAACTGTGGTTCGACGGAAATTCTTATTTGGCAGACCGATTGCCTATATTCTGCTGACCATCGGCGCCTTGATCATGATCATTCCATTTATTTGGATGATATCCACTTCATTAAAAAGCCAGCAACAACTGTTTTCCTGGCCGCCTAACTGGATCCCCAATCCGTTCATGTGGTCGAATTATTCCGAGGTCTTCAGCAAGATCAATTTCAGCCTTTACGGTTTGAACACCCTCAAGATCACGGCAGCAGTGACCATCGGCCGTTTGATCTTGTGTTCCATAATTACGATTATACCGAATTTCATCATCATGCGCTACCTGGGTTTGGTCAACACCCATTTCGGTGTGATCCTCCCCCAACTGGCGGATGGGTTTGGAATTTTCCTGATGCGCCAGTTCTTCCTGACATTCCCGTATGAGCTTGAAGATGCGGCCAAAATGGACGGCTGCAACCCGTTCATGTTTTATATGCGTATCTTGATCCCCAATTCCAAGCCCATTTTGGCGACCCTGGCAGTCATGACTTTCCAGGGGGTGTGGAATGACTTCCTCTGGCCGTTGGTGATGCTTACCAGCCCGGAAAAAAGAACACTGGCTGTGGGTCTATCCTATTTGGTGGGTCAATACACTACTCGTTGGGATCTACAAATGGCTGGTTCTGTATTAACGGTTTTGCCCATTCTTATCTTGTTCTTCTTATTGCAGAAGTACTTTGTACAAAGCATCAAGATGACGGGGTTAAAAGGTTAAAGGTATTGTTTCATGGATCAAGGACTTTATTCCAAATCAGTAAAACTTATTCTTGAAAATCAAAGTGCTTGGGGTTCTTATGTGGCTTCACCAGCTTTTCCGACTTACCAATTTTGTTGGTTGAGAGA
>WOUT01000082.1 GCA_009773005.1 Chloroflexota bacterium
CTCCGTTTTGTTTGGTTTGAGCGCTATAACAATAACGGATTTTTCCCTTTCCTGCTATTCTTTTACTTTCCTCTGTCCAATATGTAGTGTAAACCTACAAATTTTAAATAACATGATATTATCCCCTCTTGACATAGGACGTATGTTCGTGTATGATAATAGTACAAATGACCGATAATGTGGTCGAGGAGAGTATTATGGCGAAAAGACATCCCGGGTTAAGTGAACGGCACCGCAAGATCATGGAATTCCTGACGAAGTTCCAGGAAACCCATGGCTATTCCCCTTCCATTCGTCAGATCGGCGACAGCATCAATGTCAAATCCACTTCACTGGTGGATTATTACCTCAATCAACTGCTGGAAATGGGTTACATTGAACGCGAGAACCGCATTTCCCGCAGCATCCGGGTCGTGCAGCCAGTCAAAGCCGAGTCAGAACTCCCCGGCAAAGTGGCAGAAGCGCTACGCATTGCAGGCAACGCGCTCTCCGACCTGGTGCGCATTCCCATTGCCGGGCGCATTGTCGCCAGCGCACCCTTGCCCATGCCAACCTCAGATCTAAATTACTATGACGCCGAATCCAGCGTGGATATCGCACGCAGTTTACTTCCAACTCGCGACGTGAGCGACTTATTCGCCCTGGAAGTGAGCGGCGACTCGATGATTGACGCCATGGTCAATGACGGCGATATTGTGGTGATGAAGAAAGCCGCATCCGCCAACAATGGCGAGATGGTGGCGGTCTGGCTGGATGACAAAGACGAAACAACATTAAAGTACTTTTACAAAGAAGCCACACGCATCCGCCTGCAGCCAGCCAACCCGAACATGAAGCCGATCTATGTGGAAGACCCCAAAAGCCTGCGCATCATGGGCAAAGTGGTGCTGGTGATCAGGCAAATCAAATCAGTTGCCGGTTAATTCGATCCTGGTTAATGAAAAACTCCTCCGGATTGTCTGGAGGAGTTTTGTTTTACTTTGTGAAACTAGGCAAGTTCTACAACGCCACCAGCAGCTTCGAGTTTGCTCTTGGCATCTGCAGCGGCTTCTTTGCCCACAGCGGAAAGAACCTTGGCGCCAGCGGTTTCAGACATGGTTTTGGCTTCGACAAGTCCGAGGTTGGTGAGGGTGCGGATAACCTTGATGACTTCGATTTTCTTGGGGCCGGCATCCTTGAGGACGACATCGAACTCGGTCTTTTCCTCAACAGGTTCGGCAGCGGCGGCAGCGGCTCCAGCGGCAACCATAGCAACAGGCGCAGCGGCGGAAACGCCCCATTTTTCTTCTAACATCTTAACAAGTTCGGCAGCTTCGAGAACAGAGAGTTTGCTCAACTGTTCAACAATTTTTTCCATATCAGCCATTTCAACTACTCCTTCAGTATTTTTTTGATTGATTAATTACCGATTATTGAATCCCGGCATTGCGGCAAATCAGGCAGCGATACCCGCTTTTTCTGAGTAAGCCTTGATAACAGCCGCCAAAGAGCGGGCGGGTTCAGCCAATGTACGCACCAGTTTGGACGCAGGGGCTGAGATGGTACCCAGCAGCATACCGCGCATAACGGGCAGCGGCGGCAGGTCCGCAAGGGCTTTTATCTGCTTATCAGTGATCAATTCCTTGCCCAAAAATCCACCTTTTACTTTGATGGTTTCTGAACCTTTGGTGGCATCTGTGAATGTTTTTGCCAACGCAGGAGCATCATTGAAAGCAAATCCAACCAGGGAAGTTCCTTCGAAAAAGGGTCCTGCAGGGTACCCTTGCGCGGAGAGAGCGCGCGAGAACAACGTATTCTTCACCAAATGAACTTCGCTGCCGCTTTCACGCACTTTGCCGCGAAACGCGTCAATCTCTTTCATGTTCATTTTGGTGTAGTTAAGAATGAAAACCGCCTGGCTTTCATTCAACCACTTTTCATATTGGGCGGTCATTTCGCCCTTTTCTTTCTTAGTAAAGGCCAATGAAATATACCTCCTTCCTTTAGAAATAAAAAAGTCTTTGTCCGGGTTTGCCAGGCAAAGACTTTTTCGAGACCCCAATAAAGGGGATTATTCGAACTGAGAGTCTCCACCTCGGCAGGAAATTAAGCCCATTCGGGCGCCTGCTTTCTCCGGTGAACATTGAAGATTATACCACTATTCTATGAGCGAGATCGTGACAGCCTGCAGGGGATCAACCTTCAAACCAGGTCCCATGGTGGCTGCGACTGAGATCTTGCGGATATAAGTGCCTTTTGCGCCGCTCGGTCGGGCTTTCTTGATGGCTTCGAGAAGCGCAGCAAAGTTCTCAAACAGTTTATCAGACGTAAAGGACGCCTTTCCGATGGGAACATGAATGTTGGCGGTTTTATCCAGACGGAATTCAACACGACCGGCTTTGGCTTCGTTGATCACGCGGGGCAGATCTTCAGCTGCGCAAACAGTTCCAGCCTTTGGGTTCGGCATCAAGGAACGGGGACCTAAAACACGTCCCAGTTTACCAACCTTCGCCATCATGTCAGGCGTAGAAATTGCTACATCGAAGTCGGTCCACCCGGCTGCGATCTTGTTAATCATCTCATCGGTGTCGGCTACAAAATCCGCGCCGCCTTCTTGGGCTTTGGCTGCGCCTTCACCCTGCGCGAAGACTAAAACACGAATTGTTTTGCCAAGCCCGTGGGGAAGAACAACGACATCACGAACCTGCTGATCCGCCTGCCGGGGATCCAGACCCATGCGGATGTGCACTTCTATGGTTGCATCAAATTTCGCGTAGGAAGTTTCTTTTGCTAAGGTTACTGCTTCGCGAGGTGAATAATTCTGCTCGACATTAACCTTGGCGAGCGCTTCTAAATATTTCTTACCGTGTTTCGCCATTTTTTCTCCTTCGTGGTGCAAGCGGGTGAATGAATCACCCTCCCACAAACCTATTTCTCGACGACAGTCAGACCCATGTTTCGGGCTGTGCCTTCAACCTGGCGCATCGCACCTTCAATATCGTTTGCGTTCATATCTTTCATCTTGATCTCTGCGATCTCACGAACCTGGGCTTTGGTCACTTTGCCCACTTTTTCACGGTTCGGAATGGCTGAACCGCTTGGAACACCAGCCGCTTTCTTGAGAAGAATCGATGCGGGAGGCGACTTGAGGACGAAAGTAAAAGAGCCGTCAGAATAGACGGTGATTTCCGCAGGAATGATATCGCCAGCTTTGTTTTGTGTGCGGGCGTTGTATTCCTTGCAGAATGCCATAATATTGATACCGTGCCCAGCCAGAGCAGGACCAATAGGGGGTGCAGGATTGGCTTTTCCAGCCGTAATCTGCAGACGAACAATTGCTTTAAATTTCTTTGCCACTTTTTCTCTCCTTGGTGGTTATAGCGGGTGATAATGGGGAGCACCCTCCCACAAATAAGCCCGAAGGCTTTATTACGCCTTTTCTACTTGCAAGAAATCCAGTTCAACGGGTGTCTCACGGCCAAAGAAATTGACCATTACCCGAACCTTGGTTCTTTCCATATCGATCTCGGCAACCTGTCCGCGGAAATCATTGAACGGGCCATCAACAATTCGTACACGCTCACCAACCTTAAATGAAACCTTGACAAGCGGCGCTTCGGCTTCCATACGGCGTAAGATTTGCTGCACTTCTTCCGGCCGCAGAGCGGTGGGGTCATTGCCCATGCCGACAAAACCGGTCACGCCGGGGGTATTACGAACCACGTACCATGATTCTTCAGAGAGGATCATGTTTACCAGAACATATCCTGGAAATACATGGCGTTCAACCGTTCGGCGTTTTCCGTCTTTTACTTCAATCTCTTCCTGGGTGGGGATCACTACATCGAAGATGCGATCTTTCATTCCCATTGTTTCAATGCGCTGTTCCAGGTTATAACGCACCTTGTTCTCGTAACCCGAATAACAATGAATTACAAACCATGAACGTTCTGAACCAGCCTCAGCCGGAATTGTTGAAGGGGCTTCAACAGGTTCTGATTCTTTGAACATTTCAACGGGCTCTAACGATTCATCCAGAGGCGCGTCGAACTGTTTAGGAGAAGACTCTTCTTCTAACGGAGTGGGTTCTTCCAGTTCATCACGATCAAATTCGTCTCGCGCATCCATCTTTCACCAAACCTCACTGCATTGATGCCGGGTTTAGCCGACGATCCATGCAATCAATTTCGTAAATACAAAATCCAACCCGCCAAGAATTGCTCCCATGACAATAATGACAATGATGACAATTTTCGTCAAACGCCAGGCTTCGCGAGGGGTTGGCCACCTTACTTTACGTAGCTCGCCAATGGTCTCGCGCCACCACCGCTTAATGCGGTTTTCTTTTTTACCTTTCACGATTTTATCGGCCACGGCTTACTCCTTATTCTTAGTGCTAAAACGCCGCCTTTTTGGACGGCGCTGCTTTTCATGGCAGGCCAGGCAAGAATCGAACTCGCAACCTCCTGTTTTGGAGACAGGCACTCTGCCAAATTGAGCTACTGGCCTGTATGCCGTAAGGCGAGATGAATCTCTCGCCCTACGTGCGCAAACAGTCTACTTGGTTTCTTTGTGGTCCGTGTGCTTTTTGCACCGCTTGCAATATTTTTTCATTTCCATCCGGCCCGGGTCGTTGCGGCGATTTTTCTCGGAGGTGTAATTTCTCTCTTTGCAGTCATTGCATGCAAAAGTGATCACAGGTCGAACATCTTTCTTTTTAGAGGCCATGCTTTTTCCATGCAGTCAAGGTTACTGACTGACGCTCCTTCTAATTAGGCAATAATCTTGGTGATCACACCGGCGCCAACCGTCAGACCACCTTCACGAACAGCAAACTTAGAGCCTTGTTCCAAAGCCACAGGGATGATCAGGTCGCATTCCATGGTGACGTTATCACCAGGCATGACCATCTCAACACCCTCGGGCAGTACCACCGATCCGGTCACATCCATGGTGCGGATGTAGAACTGCGGTCGGTAGCCAGTGAAG
>WOUT01000021.1 GCA_009773005.1 Chloroflexota bacterium
GTTGGAAAATCTAACATAGAATCTTAAATTTTGTTAAAAAATGTATGGATATAAACACCATTATTAGTAAATGATTTTAGTAATCAATTATCGTCTACGATAAGTTTTACGTTAGCTAATAATTCAAGAATAGCTAAGACTGCAGAATTGTCCAGGTTTCCCAAGTTAAGCTCAACCATTGATGTATAAAGTTGAGCGTCTACGGCAGCAGAAGGAAGCGGGATGCCATACTCACGCGCAGTATCAATTATGATATTCATGTCTTTCGCCTGCATTTGGGCTTTAAACCCGGGTTGACGGTTCCCTTTGAATAGCCTGGGGGGTTTCACGTCGAGGGTCCAGCACTGGGCTGCGCCACCCTTTATTGCCTCAACAACTTTTTGCGGATCGGCGCCTGCTTTTTGAGCAAATATTAACAATTCGCCCATTGCGACCATTTGGGCGGCGACCATAATCTGATTGGCTGCCTTGGCTATTTGCCCGGCACCTGATTCGCCTACGTGCGTGACGTTTTTTCCCATCGCCTTGAAGATTGGCATGATGATTTCCAATGCGCTTGCCGGGCCACCAACCATGATCGATAAAGTGCCGTTTTGAGCACCAATTTCTCCTCCACTGACGGGTGCATCTAGTGCTAGTATCCCGTTTTCATTTAACTTTTTGGCAATTTGCCTGGCGACAGCGGGCTTTATCGAGGAATTATCGACCCAGATTAATCCTTTCCTGCCACCCGCGATGATCCCATTATCTCCAAGCACGACTTTTTCCACATCCGGACTATCTGGTAGATTTGTAAAAACCACATCCACCTGGCGGGCAACTTCTTCTGGGGAATTCGCAGCGATAGCTCCTTCTCCCACCAGTTCATCCACTGCCGCCCGACTTCTATTGTGAACCACGATTGGAAACCCTGCTTTAAGGATGTTGCGAGCAATATTCTTCCCCATTAAACCAAGACCGATATAGCCTACTTTTAGCATGCGTGACTCCTCAGAATTACGTATTATTCATATCTACCTTGTGAAATTATACCTTTTGATGGATTGCAAAGGAAATAAGAATTGTATTGGGTCGTCTAAAGATAATTGAAAGAAAGTGAAAATTACTAGTTGACAAACACTCATCCAACCCTATAATAGTAGTATCTACACGATTAGACAGCGCGATTAGACAGATTTCGAGAGGGTCGGATATGACTGCTACTTCTTCGGATGTTGCTCGTCTGGCAGGAGTCTCGAGAGCAACTGTTTCCTATGTTGTCAATAACGGTCCTCGACCGGTATCTGATGAAACGCGCGCGCGAGTGATCGCGGCCATTCAACAAATCGGTTACCGTCCGAATGAACTGGCACGTAATCTCCGTACCAAACGGACGTTCACGTTGGGGTTGATCGTACCAGACACGCATAATTCTTACTTTTCTGAGGTGGCGCGAGGGATCGAGAACATCGCATTTGAGCAGGGTTATACAGTCTTCTTATGCCACTCTGGTTCAAATCTGATTCGGGAAATGCAATATGTGAACATGCTTCAAGATCAGCGTGTGGCGGGAGTGATTTGGATACCAGGTACCGTGGATTTTACCCCGTACCACAAACTAAAAGAATACGGTGTTCCAGCAGTCGTCATTGATCGTCTAGTTCCTGATGAGGTTGTGCCTGCGGTTGTAGCAGACAACTACCAGGGCGGATTTCTGGCTACGACTCATTTGATCGATCTGGGGCATCAACGAATTGGGTTCATACGCCGACATGTAGATATGAGCCACAGCCAGGGTAGATATGATGGATATCTGTCAGCGTTGCATGCACATTCAATCGAGATTGATGATAATTTGGTTGTAAAGGGTGGGTTTACTCTGGATGATGGACGAAGAGCCGTAAAAGCACTGTTGGAGTTACGCCACCCACCAACCGCTGTCTTTGCTTACAACGATACTATGGCCATTGGGGGATTGCGGGCTGCCCACGAAGCCGGCCTAAATGTACCGAACGATTTATCAATAGTTGGTTTTGATAATATTGCCCTTTCTGGATTTACCTGTCCTGCCCTAACCACAGTCCATTTGCCAAAATTCGAAATGGGTCAACATGGCACGAAACTACTCATCTCGTTGATCGAAAAAAAGGAATCACCTGGAGACCTCTTGACTCCGTTGGGAGTTAAATTAATTGTTCGTGAATCAAGCAGCATCCCCCCGAATGGTGATCCAAAAAGGAGTAATTAGTGGAACGAATTTTCATTTGTAGCGACCATGTATCCTTAGTCCTGAAAACAGCTGTTGTAGAGTTTTTACAGCAGCGTGGAATTGAAGTTGAGGATTTTGGCCCTTTTTCAGAAAAAGTTGTTGTAGATTACAACGATTACGCGCAAAAAGTGGCAAAAGCAGTTGCTGCAAGTACTGGTGATCAAGGGATCGTGATCTGCGGGACCGGTTTAGGCGCGTCTATTGCGGCAAACAAAGTGAGAGGCGTAAGGGCGGCTCTTTGCCATGATGTATACACAGCTCATCAATCGCGGGCGCACAACGATGCTAATGTTCTGGCAATGGGCGCCTGGATAGTTAGCCCTCAACGTATGCCGGGAATAGTGAATGAATGGTTAAATACTCCGTTCGAGGGTGACCGGCACATTGCGCGGGTAAATGTTCTTGATCGATTCATGTCTGATGAAACAGTTAAGAACAACGAACCCTTTGACCCAAATATCTTTCAATACGCGCTGGCATTGTCTACCAGGAAAACGGTATTTGGACCTGTTTTGTATTCCGGACGGATAGAAGAAGGCTTCGCGGCTTTACAAAGTGCAGGTTTCCGAAACGTAGAATTAAGTTTGAGATTTGCGGATGATCTTTCATTTAAAGCATTACAAAATTTATTAAATAAATACGAGCTTAAGGTTACAGCTCTGGCAACCGGTCAAGGATGTTTACATGACCAGTTGTGTTTGAGCGTTACAGACCCGGAAGTGCATCGAGAAGCGGTAAAACGATTGGAAGACATAATCGATCTGGCGCATCGTTTAGATACTGCTGTGATCCTAGGTGGCGTAAGAGGCAAATTTATCGGTTCGGATGTTGATTACCCAGCCCAACGGGCAAAAGTACTTGAGGGTGTGCAACAATGCTGCACTTATGCCCAACCTCTGGGTGTACCACTTTTACTTGAAGCTATCAACCGCTACGAGACAAATTTTATAAATACTGCTGCTGAGGCGGTCGCCTTCATCGACGAAGTGGGAGCCTCCAACCTGAAAGTACTTTTAGACACTTTTCATATGAACATTGAAGAGGTGGATCTTCCCGCCGCTTTTCGATTGACCGGTGAGAAATTGGGTTATGTTCATTTCGTGGACAGCAATCGCCAAGCCCCTGGGCAGGGTCACACCAATTTAACAGCTATTCTAAAAACACTGCACGATATAGGGTACAGGGGGGTCGTTTCGGCTGAGATCCTGCCGTTGATTGATGACGCGAACGCTGTGGAGAGAACCGCTAATTATTTAGATTCGATCGGTGTAAATTTGACTTCGATTTCAGAGACAACCTCACAAAAGCGATAAGGGTGAGCGGACGAAAAGTAAAAATGTGTTTAGGTTTAGGAAACTATTGATCGACCGGAAAATTGATAAACCAAGGATTTTGCTCCTGATGGAAAGGATTGAGAATGCCAGAACAAACAGATCTCATTATTCGTAATGGACTTGTCGTAACTCAGGACCAGGAACACCATATTTGGTTGAATACTGACATAGCCGTTCGAGACGGAAAAATAATTGCCATTGGGAAGGAACTGGATTATCAAGCCGATTACCAAATTGATGGAAAACACAAAGCGGTAATACCAGGGTTTGTGGATGCTCACATGCACGAGGCATTGACTCGTGGAGTGTGTGAAGATTTGCCGCTTGATCGCTGGCTTGAAGAAATCTGCTTTCCGATAGATCGGTGTCATGCGTATGAGTATATGCACGCTGCAGCCTTAATGAACCAATTGGAAATGATCCGAGGTGGAATCACAACCTTTATTGATATCTACCGCTTCCCTGATGCCTGCGCCAAAGTGGCATTGCGTTCAGGGTTGAGAGCGATATTTGTGCCGCAAATAATGATAACGCCATCAGATGTTGGAGAGAGCGTTGAAAGCGCTGAGCAGTTTGTGTCTGACTGGAAAGGTCGGAGTCCACTCATCACTCCCGGCTTTGGACCGCACGCACCATATTCGCTCCCGGTGGAGGGGTACACAAAACTTGCAGAATTAGCGGAAAAATATGATGTCCCTTTGCATAGTCATCTCTCCGAAACCCTATGGGAGGTAGGCATCATCAAGGAGCGGTATGGATGCACTGCCACGGAAATGCTGCAAAGAGCGGGAGCGCTCAGTCCGCGTTTGAGCGTGGCTCACGGCGTGCATCTCACTGATAGCGATGTGGGTTTATTGGTTGAACAGGGCGTTGGGTTAGCTTATAACCCAAGCAGTAACATGAAACTTGCCTCAGGTGTTGCCCGCATTCCCGATTATTTGAAAGCAGGGTTGGTTGTTGGTTTGGGTACGGATTCCATCCTATCGAACAACAACCTCGATATGTTTGAGGAAATGCGATTGGGAGCAATGCTGCAAAAAATCGATCGTGGTGACGCCACTGCTTTGCCCGTACGAATAATGTTAGATATGGCTACCCGATCATCAGCCAGCGTGTTGGGGATACAAAACAAAGTGGGTTCACTGGAAGTTGGCAAGCAAGCCGACATTATCTTACTGGATCTGAACCAACCCCATCTATGGCCGATCATTGAAGGACGTTTTGAAAACATAGAAGAACAGATCGTTTACTCAGCCAGTGCTGGGGATGTGAGCCACACTATCGTAGCTGGCAAGGTTCTGATGGAAGATCGGAAGGTATTAACCCTCGATATCGATGAGGCATTCGAAGCTGTGCAGCAAGCTACTGCCTCGTTGTTGAAGAAGGCAGGGTTGTAAAAATGAAGAATGAAAGGTATCCAATGACCAACATTGCACGCATTCCCCCATCCATTCTTGGCGGTGATCCCTTTAATCAATTCCGTTTCTTATACCGGCGCGAATTGCTTTGGAAACTGTTTGATGAAGACTATTGCTATTCGGTCATGAAGGCGTGTTTTGAAGCAGGTGGTACCGCCTATGATCTCTCATTTGATGTTAATACGCGGTTGTTTCGGCGCTTGCTCGATGAGACTGGTGAACAATTGATCGGATTTGGTAACCCCACCTGGGAACAGGGAGTCTTCCTCAATGGGAAATATATCCAATACAGCCGGGATCGTATCTTAAAGACACTTGTAGAACGGTTTTTTCCTAGACCTTTAGCAAAGCAAGTTGAAGAGAAACTATCCATTGATGATATGTTGGTCTTTGGATATGACCGTGAAGCGAAATCTCTCACAGACGATGAGATTTCGTCAATTGAACTGAATCAGTGGAGCTTTATTCAACGGTTATCGATTTTTAAAGACTGCCAATACATTTTTCTTGGTGGTTCGGACGCTGATTGGTTAGTGTCGCTTGGCCGGGTAGATATCATCGTCGAAATGGCACGAATCACGCGGTCATTAGGTTTCATCCCAATGGTTCTATGCCAGTATGCAAGCCATATTATCCCGCTGATAGAGGCCTCCGGGGCGGATGTAGATGGATATGCTGTTCCTCTTAATCGCGATTGGTCCTGGATGAATCGAGATGATTGTGTGGATGTAGTGAAGTCACTCAAAAAACCAGTGGTTGCCTTCATGCCATTTGCCAGCGGTGGGCTTCGCAATGATATTCGTGGAGCGCTAGATTGGTTGTATGCTGAGATCGGTGTTGAATCGATTTTGTTTGGAACCGCTGCGTCTGAACACGCCCGGCGTACAACGGAAATCGCCCGAGCTGCCCGCACGGCAGTTACGGAGAACGTTTCAAATGAAAGGAGGCCATGATGTCATTGATCGAACTAAAAAACATTGAATTCACCTACCGGGGAGCTACGAATCAGGCACTCAAAGACATCTCGCTGACTATTGAGCCAGGTGAATTTGTGGGGATCATTGGACCAACCGGAGCTGGAAAATCCACTTTATGTTGGGTAATATCAGGTGTGATCCCTCAGATCATCCAAGGAAAACTGGCAGGAACATCAACAGTAAAGGGTTTGTCTACTCGAAAAACACCCGTAGCTGAAATTTCACAGATCATTGGGTTGGTGCAGCAAGATGCAGAAGCCCAATTACTGATGACAGATATCGAGAAGGAAATCGCATTTCCACTCGAAAATTTACGCCTTCCTCCAGAGGAAATTGCCAAACGCTTGAATTATGTACTGGATCTGGTTAATTTGGGGTCGGAGCGTTTGAGACATCCTTTTTACCTGTCTGGTGGACAAAAACAGCGCGTAGCTGTCGCGGCTGCACTGGCGATGGAACCGGAAATTCTCATTTTAGACGAGGCAACATCCGAACTAGATCCAATTGGAGCGGAAGAAGTACATAACCTTGCTAGGTCACTGAAAAACCAAGGAAAAACCATTATTATGGTTGAGCATAATATTGATGAATTAGCCAAAGTGGCGGATCGCATCGTTGTAATGGATCAGGGCAACGTGTTGATGGACGCACCGATCAGAGATGCTCTGTCAAACGTTGATTTTTTACAGAACCTCGGCATCTATCCACCACAAGTGTCGCAAACTGCTTACGCATTGAAAAAGATGGGTATGTCCATTGATCACATGCCGATCACAATTGAAGAAGGGTTAAAAATATTTACGGAGTTTAAACAACATGCCTGACCCAATTATTAAGGTTGAAAATCTTTTCTATAAATATGCTACCCGCGAACAATTCGCGCTTGAGGATGTAAACATCAACATCCAGAAGGGTGAATTTGTTGCCATCATCGGACAGAATGGTTCCGGTAAAACGACATTGATCAAACATTTCAATGGTCTGCATAAACCAACCCAAGGGAAAGTTATTGTCGATGGACGAAATAGTTGTTTACTTAGGAGGGGAATCTTGATTGCCCTCCTAAACATAAAACCGATTTCTAAGTTACGGATCTAAAATCGAATAACTACCGATCCGTGACACAGACCATTTATAATTGACTTTGTCAAGGAACAGAAATCAATGAAGCGTTTTGAAAATGCACAGGTTTGGTCTGATGGAAAGCTTCGACCACTTTCTGTAATCGTGGAGGGGGAGAAAATCTTAGCTTTGATCGAACCAGGGGCTGTTGATCACCAATCGACAGATCAGATTATTGATGTAAGTGGCAAATGGATCCTGCCGGGGGGGATTGATCTACATGTGCATATCTCCGACGGGGCGGAAACTTTTTTCCCGGGATCTTGCAGCGCAGCTGCGGGCGGAATTACAACGGTATTGGATATGGCTCCTTTTCACGCTTGTATCACCGTAGAACAACTATATGAGAAAGCGATTAGTGCTGACGAGGCTTGTGTCGTGGATTTCGGTTTAATTGCCGGAATTGTGGTTGAAAACAGTGACCTTGAAAATTTAGCAGAGCTTTCACATGCGGGCAGTGCTTATTTTAAAGTATTTCAACCATCCGAACCTCCGGTGAGCACCGAAACTTTATGGAAGTCCGTGCAAGCCGCAGCGAAAACCGGTTTACGACTGGGATTGCATGCTGAAGAAACTGCTTTTTTACTACCCTTTTTAGAAGAGAATGACCCGCTTAGTTTTCCTCATTCGCGGCCAGCGATAGCGGAGTCGAGCGTTGTTGCTCATGTCATTGAGATGGCGAGGGCAACTGGGGCTCCAATACATATCTGCCATATTTCAACAGGTCGAACAGCGGAACTTGTGGCTTGGGGGAAAGCGCACGGGGTTGATGTGACTTGTGAAGTGCCGCCTCATTTCCTGTTATTGGATGAATCCGCTTTTTCGATTTATGGAGCGAGAGCAAAAACAACTCCTCCGCTGCGTACCCAGGTCGACACACAAATACTCTGGCAGGCGTTAAACGATGGAGTGATTGACGCGATTGCCTGTGATCACTATACCGAAAGTTTGATCCCGCTATCGAGTAAGCCTCAAGCAATTCGTGCAGCCGGGGCAGGGATTGCGGGACTGGAGCTCTCTCTTCCTTTAATGATGGATGCTGTTCTTAATGGCAAGCTTAGTTTAAACCGCTTTGTAGAAGCATCATCGGAGACTCCAGCATTGTTGGCAGGTTTATCCGCAAGCAAAGGGCGGCTCTCATCTGGCAAGCACGCCGACCTGACAATTTGGGAACCGGAACTCAATTGGAAAGTGAAACCATCCGGCGATTTTTCTCGCGTTGAAACGACGCCATTTAGCGGCTGGAACTTAAAGGGTCGCATCGCACAAACCTGGGTTCGAGGGGAGCAGGTGTGGGACGGAGAAAAGATCCAAAAGGCAGCTGGTTATGGCCTGTGGGCAAAATCGATAAAAGGGGATAATCCTTGACAGGTTTTCTACGGTTAAAACCTAAATTAATCCACAAATCAGAAAAAAGCAAAAAACAAAATCTAATTTGGTCGGTGGAATACCGGTCCTAAACCCTTAAGCCGGACACCCTCTCGTAATTGTGTATAAGGAATCTTACTGGGGTCTTCAATGATGGCGCTTGGCGCTTCTACATTGATTATTCCTCCGGCAATTGGTCCAAAGTCTGCCCTGTAGTGGTTTGCACTTTTAAGCGCCAGAATACTCATACTTGCGGGTTCAATACCCACTACCCGAAATTGGGATTGATCAAGCGCTTGCATGCGTACCGAAGAAACAACCAAATGAATATCATCCACCACAAGGTGCGCCATTTTACCTAGATCGAGTTGCCGACCCTTTACCATGGGACCAGTACCAATAAAGGTACCCTCATGTAGCGCTTCCACCTTGAAGCGGCTTGTGAATGGATGATGCCCCGGAAGGGAATGGCCACCGACGCTGAGTTCTACCTCAGTTCCCTTACCAGACTGATGAGCCTTCAAGGCGGCATCCGGATCGAATAGCAGGCCAATGGCTGTATTCCTTGCGCGCTGGCGGGCTAATTCATACAACAACCAGGTGGAATCCGAAGGGCTGCCACCCCCTGCGTTATCTTGAATATCCGCCATGAGGACTGGACCTGAAGCATGAGTTGCCAGATGGATAGCCTTTTTTACAGCTTGCTCACAGGGGTAAAGATCGGTAGAGAACTGGGATTCGCGAGACAAAATAAATTCTAGCAACCAGTCAACAGTGCCCTGGGCTAATAGGGATGTTTCGGCGTATGCGAAGATGGATGGACCGGTATGAGGTTGGTCACAAGGGGGAAAGCCTTCCATCATTGTGACGGATAACACACCAGGAACCCGTTCCAATTCCTCCAGGAAATTGTATATACCTTGGGCTGGTTCTCGTGTGGTGGCTTGTGTGGTGCTGGGCATGAGGAAGGGAACCTGGCGGAAGGAGCCAAATATTTGACCTCCTTTAATAAGATAAGCCAGCATATCGGCGCAACGTTCACCATTTTCAAACCCATCCACGTGTGGATACGTGCGGTATCCGATCAAGGCTGTAGCTTGAGTAAAACATTCTGGAGCTATATTTCCGTGCAGGTCAAGCGAGACAACAATAGGTATCTCACCGACAACTTGACGAACCTGCCTTAAGATTTCAATTTCGCCATCCTGAAGATTACCGTAAACCATCGCCCCATGTAAATCCAGGAACAAACCGTCATATGGCATGTTCGCTTTTAAGGAGTCAATCAACAACCCCAATAAATGATCAAATACATCCTTCGCGATTGGCGCAGATGGTTCAGCTCCACACCAGATTAGAGGGACAACCTGGAAGTTATGAGCTGGCGCAGCTGAAAGAAACCCACTGGCTGCGATGTTAAAGCGCCCGTCACCAAACCTTAGAATCTCTTCGCTGCTGCGAAGTCCTGGGTAGAATCCATCTGGTTTTAAAAAGTTATCTAAAACAGCTGGAGTCTTGGCAAATGTATTCGTCTCGTGGATCAAACCACCTAGACCAACTCTAAACATATTCTCTCTCCAAGGATTGATTTCAATTGTTCTCAGAATTACCTATATCTGTTTCGCGGATTCTTTTTGAGAATGAACGACTCTTAAGATACCAGGTTGTCCAATTGATTTTTTAAGGACTGCAACCGGTTTTGGCGCGAGGAGACAAAACGTCCGATACCTGCGAGCAGCCATTCTCCGGATAAGTGGGCTTCCTCTAGAACTTCATCAAGTGTTCCACCAGTACGCCACCTGTCATCCCAATCTGCCGAAAGGGCATACTCTTCTGCCCAGGGATTGTACATCCAGTCGTGCATCAACCAACGCGCCTGTGTGGTGATGACGGTGGAGTCCAATTTGTCAGCTGGAGTGAGCACCTGATCTTGAACGCTTTTTGGTTGCCTTGCGAACAATTGGGGACTGGTAGCGCATACAACTTTGACGTTCCAGTGACGTTTTTCAAATTCTGGCAGCAGTTTAATAATATTAGATACAGCGCTGGTGCCTTGCACTATCAACGCCCCATTTCTCGGAAGGCCAGGAATATAGTCTCGTAGGATATACGCACCTTGTGCCGCGGCGAAATGGGATGGAATTCCCAGTTTTTGTCGGTCAGGCACCTCGATAGGCGGGCGGGTTAGATGGAGAGCGATAATTGGAACATCAAGTCCCAGGGCCGCACCTAACAGAACGGGGACCTCATTGTATTCCCAAGGATGTAAATTGATGATGCTGCCACGCGGAAATAATTGGGTAACTCCCGGAGCGAAAATTCCGAAATGAGTCCGACTGTCATCCGCAGTCTCCGGGCCTGAATGACCGGCTATCCATAAGATTTTACCTAACTTCCACTGACAATCCTGCGCCATTTGACTGAACAAACGAAACATTCCGTACTTGAGATAGGAGAATGAACCATAAGTTGAACAAGCTCCCCAAAAACCATCAAATTGATGCTCGGGATCAAGAGAGAAGTTAACCGAAGCTATACCTGCCATGATACCCGAGTTGGCAAACTCAGTAATCTCCTGCGGCAGAAGCACGCCATTTGCGTCTCCGCAACGCTGGAACCAGCCATAACCGGGAAAATCACCATATTGGGCTGCGAATCCTGCAATGTTGGTGGAACCAGCGAGGTCAGCTGAACAAGCCAAAAAAACCGGGCGCCCATACTTTTTTGCGCTGAATGCGTTGATCCAGCTTCCCCAACGAGCCAGACCAGCACGGTTGGCGACCATTTTACCCGGGGCTTCATACAAATCTGGCGGGTAGTTTTCATAATCAAAGAGATGTTTATCCTCAAAAGGATTGCCACTACCCCCCAATTGAAA
Source organism: Chloroflexota bacterium (assembly GCA_009773005.1). Lineage (GTDB taxonomy): Bacteria > Chloroflexota > Anaerolineae > Anaerolineales > Anaerolineaceae > UBA6107. The sequence goes on from WOUT01000021.1 coordinate 11,346, forward strand.
TTCATCGATTTTATTTGGGACACCATCGCCCAATTGAACAAGGGTATTGGCCAGGTAATCCACCATGTTTTGATCGTTCTGTAGCACCTCAATAACTCTAAACAGGTTTGACCGAAACTCATTTTGCAATTCAACGGGATCATGAGGCGCCTCTCCCCCAAAATTTGAAAATTGAACCCCGTATTTTTCAGCAAATTCGCGTTTGGTCTCCCAAAACAGGTCGCTATTAATAGCGTGAGGGATGCCATGAGATTCTGAATCGTATTTAAGATACCCGCGACCTTTTCGCGTTTTTAACCAGGTAGCTGCTGGAGTATGCTCTGGAGATTCATCCTGTACCATTGATAATATCGCGCGGGATACTTCAGACCAATCGCTACCCTCAGCGGTTCCAAAGACGCGCCAATGGTGGGAACCGAACCACTCCTGCGGAGTACCGGGCACGACATCACTCACGCAATGCTTATCGATACCAAAATCATTCCAATCAATTAACATGAACAAGTTGTCCAACCCTAACCCCCAGGCGGAATTCATGGTCTCGTGGACAGATCCAGGTGTAAGCCCAGCTTCTCCATCCATTACAAAAACGTGCACTTTGCCCGCACCCGCCCGTTTGAGAGCCACTGCTTCACCAGCTGCCGCCGGTGTGCCATGACCAGATGGACCGGTGTTGAATTTGAAGAATAGCGTTTTTCCTTCCATCTCAGCATGCCCGGAGAGGCCTTTATGCAGGCGAAACCTGAGTAGATCTTCCCAAACCAGGGCACGTTTTTCAGCATTGGGCACAAGAAATTTCTCATCGCCAGTCTGCTGATATTTGATCCTCAGCGCTTCATTTAATATTGCCAGTGTGCAGTAGACTAATGGAACTGTGTGACCGGCTGCCAGGACAAACCGGTCGGAAAACCTTTTCTCAGGATGGCGGATATCCCACCGCATTGCCCCGCTAAGCATTAAGGTAATCAGCCCATGTACTTTTGAGCGTGAACCACCGGGGTGCCCACTTTGGCGATAGTTGAAAATAATGTCCAGTAATTGGTCAACCATGTCTTTGGTCTTTTCCCAATACTTAAAGTTGGGCTGGAGTGATTCAAGAGATAGATTTTCCATCAGTTTTGGTACCTTCCTCTAAGGAATTGATTAATCCAGGACCAGATCGATTAACTTTACGTCATCACCACCATCAACTACTAAATATTGACCCGTAATGAAGTTTGCCTCATCACTCGCAAGGAACAAACCCGCATAGGCAAGATCAGAAGGGACTCCCTGTCTTGCGGTTTTTGGTTGTACCCGAAGCAGAGGAACCCTGTTGGGAGTGACGATAGGATCTTTGACTGGTTTATATTCAAACAGACCTGGGCCCAGGCAATTCACTCGAATGCGGTCATCCAGATAATCGTTAGCCATATTTTTCGACATTTCGACCATCCCCGCCTTTGTATAGGCATATAGCGGGTTTGCCATACGGCGAACATGTTCGGAAGCGGTCACATTGATGATGCACCCCCCATTCCCTTGTTTAAGGAATTGTTGTATGGCAGCTTTGCACGAATTGAATACAGCCGTGAGATTGCTGGAAACGATTTTTTCATAGGCATCCGTTGACATTTCGTGTAACTTTTTATCAAGCTCCACCCAACCGCCCCCAATGTTGTTGTATAGAACATCCAGACGACCAAATTTTTGCACGGCTGTTTGTACCATGCCCTCAGCATCTGAAGGTTCCGTTGCGCTTCCTACATATGTAACGACATCTCCACCTTGGGATCGGATCATTTCAGCTGTTTCTTCCAGGACTGCCTGCCTGCGGGCAACAATCACCACTTTTGCTCCTTCTTGAGCAAAAAGAAGTGGTGCACTTCGTCCGAGGTGTTCGCCAGCACCAACTACCAATACGACTTTTCCTTGTAAACGCATGTCAATTCTCCTTATTTTTACTTAATTCCGCTAATATTTTTGTAGGGGTCATTGGTAAACTATTGACCCATACTCCGATAGCATCGTGAATCGCATTCGATACTGCCGGGGCGGTGGGTGTGATCGCTAATTCGCCCATACCTTTGGCACCGAGCGGTCCTTTGGGATGATAATTTTCAACTGGTATTGCGATGATCTCCGGAACCTCTTTAAAACGCAGGAGTCCCAGGTCCTTTAAGTGAGTGGTTTGAGGTACTCCATCCTTTACGACGAATTCCTCACTGAGTGCGTACCCTAATCCTTGAATCGCTGCACCTTCCAATTGACCTATGACATTTCGCTTGATGATCGTTGATCCCACATCGTGCGCGGCTATTATTTTTAGAACCCGAACCTTACCCGTATTGGGATTTACGGCGACCATTGCAGCCTGCACCCCAAAATCATAGGCAAAATGCATTGGAGCGCTTGGGATCTTAGTCGGGAAAGGATCGCTATGTGCTTCAGGAGGTTTTGTCAGAGGAGCATCATAAATATATTTGGAGCTAAAATCCTGCCCGGCATTGGCTAATTCTTTGAGAGAGATAACCCTTTTGCCAGTTTTTTTATTTACAAACACTCCCTCTCGAATCTCCAGATCTTGTTTCGGAACTAAAAATTCAGTAGAAACAGCCTCCCAAATCATTTCGCGTAGCTGCTGGCTGGCATGCAAAACAGCGTTACCGGATAAGAAAGTAGCACGTGAGGCTGTTGTCATACCCCCCGCTGGATCAACCTTGGTGTCTCCATTGTGAACACGAATATACCGTGGAGCAACTCCAAATACTCTGCCAGCAATGGTGGCAACCAACGGGTTAACACCTTGTCCCATGTCGGTCGCGCCGTGTCGAACAAGGATTGTCCCTTCTTTTTCGAGGCTGACGAAAGCCCCAGATTGGTCGGGAATGTTGGAGCCCAAGCCGACATTTTTATAAGCTGCCGCAATCCCTAACCCGAATTTTTCATCCGGCAGGATTTCCGGGCGGGATGTGAGTTGTAGTTCCTGTTTAAGGGCATCTAAACACGCGATTAAGCCCGCGCCAATATCTGTAGTAAGGATATCCCCTGTTATGGTCGCTTTTCCCAGATCCAAGGCATTTTTGTATCGAACATCGAATGAGTCTAAATGTAGCTTTTCGATCATCTTTTGAAGATGCGTTTCAGCCGCAAAGGCAACTTGAGGGCTTCCATAACCTCGGAACGCACCACAAGGGGGGTTATTTGTGTGAACCGCATAAGCATTAACACGTACATTTGGAACAACATAGGGTCCGCAAGCAAAAGCAGACATGCGGAAGACCACCGCCTCACCGGATGAGGCATAAGCGCCAGTATCGGCATAGATCGTAATATCGGCAGCAACGATGGTGCCGTCTTTTTTTGCACCCATTTTGTAATGCAATTGGGCGGAGTGCCTTTTATAACTGGTCCAAATCGATTCCTGGCGGCTCCAGTGAACTTTTACCGGACGTCCAGTCAGGTAGGCGGCTAAGGCTGCATGAATTTGAGTAGAAATATCTTCTTTCCCGCCAAAGCCCCCGCCCATAAAAACATGATGTATGTGTACCTTTTCCTCTGGCAACCCCATGACCTGGGCGATTTGGTGGCAGTCATCTGTTGGACCCTGGCTGCCGGCATAGATTGTCACTCCCCCATTTTCAAGTACTCCGATACCGGTTTCCACCTCCATATAAGCATGTTCGACGAACGGGACTTTGTAATCATCCTCCAGGATGAGGTCAGCATCGGCAAAACCAGCTGCGATATCCCCTTTACTTGTGTTAAAGTGGATCAAAATATTCGGAGAATCCGGGAATTTGTCCCGAAGGCGGGGGTGTAAGGCCGAAGCTCCGGGAGCCAAAGCTTGCTCGATCGATCCAAGCACGGGTAGTGGCTCCAGTTCAACCTCGATTTTTTCAAGTGCAGCATTAACCTGTTCTTGAGTTTCACCAACCACGAGCGCAAGCGGATCCCCCACATAGAGGATATCGTGAGATTCATCGCAAAAGACTGGTTGGTCTTGTTGGATGATTCCGTACGTTTTTGCTGCGGGGATATCTTTGCTGCTCAGCACGCGGACAATACCTGGCATAGTCTCTGCCCGGGATGTGTCCAATCGTTTAACATGTGCGTGCGGAATATTGGCGCGAAAGGCGGCGGCATAAAGCATCCCGGGGAAGGACAGGTCGTCAGTGTACTTCAACTGGCCGGTAAGTTTTTCCAATAGCATGTATTCGTCTGCAGAGTCTTCGTCTGTCCAGGTAGACTGTTCGTCACCACGTATGATAGCCGCTGCGCGTTGGATCGAATGGTCAATGCGATTGGTCCCGACACAACGGCAAAGCACGCCATTGATTGCCTGTTGAATTTCCTCGGTGGATGGGTTACTGTTTTGATCCAACAGGGCCTTTGCAGACATTACTGCACTTGGGGCACAGAAACCACACTGAAAAATCCCATCCTGGATAACAGTTTGCACCAATGGATGAGGTTGCTTCAAAGCCATGCTCTCTATGGTTTCAATTACAGCACCGTCCAATTTGGATAATTTAGTTGTACAGGCATTTCTAGCCTTGCCGTTAATGATAACTTTGCACAGCCCGCAAGTACCCTCGTTATCACAACCTTGTTTTGTACCGGTCAACCCCAATTTTTCACGAAGGTAGCGCAGCAATGTCCATTCAATTAGCTTGGGCTCAACTGAATATTCACTGCCATTGATCTTCATATGTAGTTGTTGATCTATCACACTACCTCCGATGAATTGTATGCTAAATAGGTCAGATCAATTTCTTGGCTATTGACCGCCAGGCCGGACCAGATTCAGGCCATGGTGCCGCCAATAGATCCCTCGTCTCCTGCCCAGCTCGAAGAACCAGATCCTCTCGATTCGCGATCGCATCTGCCATTACTTTGTTTTCATCCATTGAGAGGACTTTGCGGTTTTCCATAATTACCTGACCCTCAATAATCGTATGAAGAACATCGCTGCCACGAGCGCTGTAGATTAATTTTGGTAACCAGCGACCGCCAGGCAAGAGATGTGGGGCATTAAATTCAACAACGATCACATCCGCTTTTTTTCCAGTTTCAAGGGACCCGACTTCTTCGTCAAGGCCGAGAACTTTGGCACCCTGGATGGTTAACATTTCCATGATTTGTTCTGCTGTAACTGATTCAGCGTCCAACTTGGTGGCCTTTTGTAATATTCCGGCTGTCCGGCCAACTTCCAACATATCGTATGTATAGCTGGCTGCTCCATCCGTACCTAAACCAACGGTAATGCCACGGCTTAACATCTGGCTGATAGGAGCAATTCCATAACCAAGGTATGAATTGGCGATGGGACAGTGGACGACTTTTGTGCCAGTTTTAGCAATGATGTCAATTTCACGATCTGACACCCATACTGCATGGAACATAACTCCGTGTGGTCCAGTGAGACCAAGGGTCTGGAAGTGTTCCAGGTCACGCTCAGCAAAGCGGCGCATGGTATACGAATTAATCTCGATCCAACCGGCAACATGGGTACTGACGTTTATGTTCAACTCTTTTGCCAACTGAACCGTCTTGATCATCAGGCTCTCACTGATATCTTCAGTGGAACCAGGACCAAGAGCAACAGTTGTTCTTTTTGTGCCATGCCACTTCTTGAAGAATCGTACGGCTTCCTTAAGTAACAGGTCTTCAGATTGAATCATGGTCATATATTCTGAATCGATACGCTCACCGGCAAAAGTTTGATCAAGCAACCCAAACACCATTTGAGAGCGCATTCCAGCCTGATCAAAAACCTCAGTTACCCGGTTGATATTTTCCATATCCGTATGTAAATACCAATGGTCTGAAATGGTTGTAACGCCATTTTTGATCATTTCTAAGGCCGCAAGGGCAGCACCCGCCTGAGCGTTTTCTTGAGTAACTTTAGACACCACAGGAAAAAGGAAACGCCAGTTCCAGGGATCAAAATGCATGTCATAGCCGATGCCTTCGATCAATGATTGGTACACATGCGAATGACCGTTGACAAATCCGGGACATACGACACAACCATTGGCTTGCAGGGTTTTCTTTGCATCCAATCTTAAGCCAACTCCGATAGAGACGATCTTTCCCTTGTCAATAGCTACATCACAATTTTCGATTACCGTACGTTTCGCGTCCATTGTGATGACTGCACCGTTTTTAATAAGTAGATCAATCATGATTTTTTCTCCTTTGTCAATTCTAAAATATAGTCAACAAACAGGTTTTTGATCTAAAAAACCATCCTCTTTATTGATTAATTACCACCACAAGTTGCTGGCTGTATTACCGAGCAACCACTGAACATCCTCTTTGGATCGCATGACGATCTGTTTGATGAAAGTCAACATGCTTTCGTAATCCCAATGTTCCTGGATAAAAGGAAAGTCTGAACCCCATAAACATCGATTGACGCCGTAAGAATCAAGGATTGCCTGAATGAACGGCATGATATCTTCATAGGGAGGGGATTGTCGGGAGCAGTAATGTAACCCGGAGATCTTAATATATGTGTTTGGACCTTGAGCGAGTGAGAGTAATTGTTGAAAATTGATATCCGTAATGCCGAGAGCAGGGTTTAATCGGGCGAGGTGATCGACGACGACACGTACTTGCGGGAAGCGTTGGCACATTGATGCTAATAGGGGAACGTAATCCAGAGTGCATTGAATACAGATCGGCCGATTGAGCTCACGAGCAGTTTTCCAGAAAGTAAGGTGAGCAGGAGCTTGCTCCCACACAGATACGGGCTGAAGGTGCCAATTAAGCCGAAAGCCGTTCACACCACCCAATTTCACCAATCTTTTCATTTCAATATCATTCTGTTGGTTCATGGGGTCAACCAAACCGACCGTACGCAACTTGTCTGGTGCTGTTTTTGCGGCTTCAACAAGGTAACGATTATTCCAACCATAGGGTGTGGGTTGAACGAGTACTGCACCTTCTACGCCATAAACTTCCATAACATCCAGCAAATTCTTAATTGGAGCTTCTGTTTCAGGTACATATCCACCAAGAGGCGACCAGGGATATTTTCCTGGTTGCTGAACCCACACATGCGTATGGGAATCTATAATCATCCTACCCTTTCATCAAAGGCGCGCACTACCCGGCACCCAAAATCAAGATAGGGAATTTCGATGTTATGTTTTTTAGCCAAATGCCAGATATATCCACCCGTATCCTCAATTTCGGTTCGGCGAGTGCGTTCCACATCCAATAACATGGCTTGTTTATAACCTTTTCCGCCGCGTTCTTCCCATTCCTGTCCATGCCGAATGACGTTAAGAATACCTTCTTCAATGCTTCCAGTTACGCGGTCCATCACCTCAATGGTGGGGTAATCTCGAATCTCAACGCCCACGTGATTTGCCACTTTGACAATATCGCGCGTGATCATCACCATCAGATAGGCAAATTCTTTCGATTTCATGAATTCGGTTGAGGGTAGCCTGGCCAGCACCGCAGCGATTGACAAAGGCGTCCACCATGTCAACTTGCACCATTCCACACCGTCGATGTCATTAGAAGATTCACACGGTAGTTGGTTGGCGTTGAACATTTGGACAACTTCTTCCACTAACGGGGTCACCCCGTGATCCGCATCCCCGATCCAGGTCGGAAAATCATTTTCACCGCGGGTTACCCGACCATAATCCAACAACGAGCCCGAGATACGGCTTACCATTCGAAGAATTGGTTCTCGTTTGTACCACTGACGGAAACGTTCCGCGTGACCTAATCCGTTTTGTACCGACGCAACAGCTCCCACTTTGATATGTTTTACACTATCCAAAGCGAAGGCTGTATCATGGTTTTTTACAGCCACAATCAACAGGTCCGCCTTGGTAACATTCTGTGGTTGGGTGGTTGCCTGAACAGGGATTATTCTTTCCCCTTCCACGGTCTGAATGATCAAACCACCATTGCGGTTAATCTCATCAACATGTTCTTGTCTGCGGAACAACAACGTAACATCTGCGCCAACAGAAGAGAGACAAGCCCCAACCAGGGCTCCCCACCCCCCAGCTCCAAGAATTGTAACTTTCATGATTGCGCTCCTTCTATTGTTGCTGATTTCGGACTCAGTATAAGAAACGTTTCTGAGTACACATTCAAACGCAACCCAAAAAACTCAAAAGAGAGACATTATTTTGAATAGGCACCCGAAAACATTGGTTTTCAACGATTCTCATCTTCATGAATGCTCAAATTCCTTTCCTGTTGGAAAGGTTCTCCGGAGTACCCATCTTCTTGGCGTGCAACGCTGCCAGAACTTTTTCGGGTGTGATAGGTAGATCATGCACCCATACCCCTATCGCGTCATATAATGCGTTTGCCACCGCAGGTCCAGTGGCCGACAGCGGCAGCTCGCCCATTCCCTTTGCACCTAAAGGACCAGTTGGATGCGGTTGTTCAATTAGAATGGCTTCCACTACCGGTAGATCAGGAGTCAGTAGTAAGCCCAGATTTGACAAGGAGGTAACCTCTGGCCGGCAATTCTTCATCGTGAAATGTTCAGACAAGGCAAACCCAAGACCCTGAATAACCCCACCCTCAATTTGGCCTTCTGCTCCGGGGCGATTGAGTGCTCGTCCGCAATCTAGCGCAGCGATAACCCGATGGGTTTTAATTACTCCGGTTAACTCATTTACAGTCAAGACAACTCCCTGAGCGCCAAAACTATAGGCAAAGTGCAAATTATTAGACGCCAGGTCAGTGTTGTTTGGAACCGGACTTGCCCACTCGGGCATCGGCTGGGTTTTTGGCGCTTCGTAAACTGTCTGGGCGACAGAATTAAATCCTTTCGCTTGCGCGAGTTGGCTTAGCGTGATCAAGGTATCTTGGGTGTCTTTTCGAATGACATAGCCATCATGGAAAGCAATAAGGTCCAAGGGAACCTGCCATTGGTTGTGGACGTACGCTTGAATTTGTTCGAGTAGCATCTTACTTACTATCACGACGGCATTACCGGCCACAAAAGTAATCCGTGAAGCCGTCGTCATCCCCGCTTGAGGGTCATCCCGGGTATCTCCCATATGTAGATAAATATTAGAGCGGGGAACACAAAGAATCTCTGATGCGATGTTCAAAAACGTTTCAGTAGAGCCTTGACCTAGATCTGTCGCCCCCAAGCGTAACAAGAAGGTACCATTTTCCTGGAGACTAAGCTTTGCCCCGACATTATCTGGAATTCCACTACCAAGCCCAACATTTTTATAACTTGCCGCGATCCCAATTCCCAGTTTTTCGCCTGATTTTAGAATCGGGGAGAGAGACTTTTTTAATGCATCTCGAACTGCTTCTATGCACTGTCGGATACCATCACCGACTTCCTCGTTGATGATACTTCCAGTAATAGTCGAGCTTCCCATTGTTAAGGCGTTCTTTAGTCGAAATTCTATGGGGTCCATCCCAATCTTGTGAGCAAGTTTTTCCATCTGAATTTCTGCCGCAAAACACGGTTGCGGGCTGCCAAATCCGCGGAATGCCCCACAAGTGATGTTGTTGGTATAAACTGCAAAGGCGTCTACCTTCACGTGGGGAATCTCGTAAGGCCCGCCCGCAAAAGTAGCGGAGCGGAAAAGAACAGCCTCCCCTGTAGAGGCATAAGCACCAGTGTCGCCAACAATATGTGCTTCCAAAGCAATTACCCGGCCATCTTTCGTAACCCCGGTTTTGTAATGCATAAACTCGGCGTGCCGTTTGTGGTGGGTACTTAAAGATTCAGCGCGGCTAAAACGAACCTTAACAGGTCTTTTTAGCAAATAAGCTGCCAACCCTGCCTGGATCTGGGTGGAAACATCCTCTTTTCCACCAAAACCACCACCCACAGGCATATGAGCCACTCGTACCAGGTTTTCCGGGATTCCAATGGCAGCAGCGATCTGAGCCCGGTCGAATACCGGACCCTGGCTACCGCAATAGACCACGACGCCTTCCCCTTCGGGCAAGCCAATACTACATTCGAGTTCTTCATACGCATGCTCTTGAAAAGGAGTGGTGTAATCACCTTCTATAATGAAATCTGATAGCTTGAATCCTTCTTCTATATCCCCTTTACGTATCTTGACGTGCCGATTTACATTCCCGTTTGCCTTAAATTCTTCCGTTGCTGGGTGAAGTTGGTGGGAACCAGGCAACAAAGACTGACGTGGATCGCTCACAACGGGCAACGGCTTATATGTAACGGAGATTTTCTCGAGGGCTGCCTCTGCATGTTCAAAACTATCAGCCACTACCAGAGCCAATGCGTCTCCAACGGTCAGGACCAACGTATCACAAAAAACTGGTTGGTCAGGCTTTAAGAGACCATACAATTTTTGTCCTGGAACATCTTCTGCAGTGATAACTGCAATGACTCCAGGCATTTGTTGAGCGGTTTTCTTGTCTATCTTTTCAATGACTGCATGAGGGAAGTCGCTGCGTTTTACCCGACCAAATAACATTCCAGGAAAGGCAAGGTCGTCCGTGTATTTTATTGCCCCGGTCACTTTTGATACCGCATTTCGCTCATGCGCGTCAGTTGACTTGTCCCAATCTAACGTTATATCCCCACGCAATACGGCTGCAGCCTTGGTTATGGCTTCTGGAGCACGATATCCAGCACTACAGCGTGAAATATTATAACGGAGTGCTTCGCTCGCTTCTTCTCTGGTGGGGTTCGGATTGCGATCTAATAGTGCTTTTGCAGACATAATCTGTCCCGGAGTGGCGTATCCACATTGGCTCACATGCTCCAGCACAAAAGTTTTCTGTAAAGGATGGAGCTCACCATTATGTGCTAAACCTTCGATGGTCTCGATTTCACAACCCGCAATTTGCTCCAATGAGATTCGGCATGAAGGTCTCGCAGAACCATCTACGATCACTGTGCAAGCCCCGCAAAACCCCTCATTGTCACAAGCTTGTTTCGAGCCAGTTAAGTTAAGCTCCTCTCGAAGAGCATGTAATAGAGTCCGCTTTGGTAGGGCTGGCAAGGTCACTTCGTTTCCGTTTACTTTAAAGCTGACAAATTGGTTCGAGTTCATCAATCCTGGCTCCTTATTCACAAGGGGTAATTAACAAAATTCCTTTGGGGATTCTCCTGGTACCGACACTAAATTTATACGTATTAAGGTTTTCCATTTTTGCGAATAATGATCCTGTTTTTACGATTTGTACAATTAATTGATATATCACAGATTCGGCACTCGTTCCAATAACATCCCAAGTTCTTCTTGCGAGTTATTCAGGATATCGCGAGCATCCCATTTTGTAAATTGCCCGTCCTTAAGAAGGACTTGCCCATCGATTAGAACTGTATCTACATCCAGGGCTTTATGCTCGTAGACTATCTGGCTAATTGGATCAGCAGATAAAGATGGCCAGGCATGCAAAACGTCTCGCGTCAACATAATAATATCTGCTCTTTTGCCAACCTCGAGGCTACCGATTTCATCTGCCAAGCCAACAGCTTTGGCTCCATTGATGGTCATCATCTCCAAAACCTTTGTGGCTGGCATAGAACGAGGCCCGCAGCGGGGTTTGTGAATGAGGGCCGCTAACCGCATTTCCATAAATGCGTCGAGGTTATTGTTGCATGGCGCTCCGTCCGCTCCGATGGCAACATTAATACCCTTTTCCAGCATTTCTGGAACCGGGGCGATACCTGACGCCAGTTTAAAGTTCGCGCTCGGGCAGTGTGCCACTGTGCTGCCACTCGCGGCAAGCAAATCATGTTCTTTATCTGTCAACCAGATACCGTGGGCAATTACTAGGTTTGATCCTAGAAGGCCAAGGCTATTCAGATATTCAACTTCGTGACCTCCAAATTTTGCCAGTCGCTCTGTTTGAGCCTGATTTTCGGCTGCATGGGTATGGATGAGCACTTTACGCTCACTGGCTATTCGGGCTACCTCTTTCCATAGGTCATCGGTAGCGTTGCGGGTTCCTCTGGGGCAAAATGCATAATGCAGCCGCCCACCTTTCGTTTTATCGAAGCGGTCAAGAAGTTCCAGGCTTTTGGAAAGCGCGATTTCTGTGCTCTCCCCGATCATCTCAGTTCCTTCTTCCCAGCGGTCCATCATCGCGTTCCCAATGATAGCCCGGAATCCCATCTCATCAGCAGCTTGGAAAGCCGCCTCAGTAAAATTTAGTGATTCCATCGTCATTGCGGTGGTTGTCCCGCCTCGAATCAGTTCTGCAATCGAAAGCCTTGCAGAAGCATATACACTGCCTGGAGTATGGGCTCGTTCGAGTGGCCAGATTCGCAGTCGCAGCCAATCCACGACGTCCATATCATCGGCCATCCCGCGGAACAAAGTTTGGTTGAGATGAACGTGTACCTGCACGAACCCTGGCAAGACTAACTTGCCGTACGCGTCAATAATTTGATCCGCAGTTTTACGAGTAGAAGGAAGCTCGATTATGCGTTCATTTTCAATATAGATGTCCCCTTGTAAAACGAGACGGGCCGGGTTCATCGTTATCAGGATACCGTTCCGAATCAAGATTGAAGACATGTTATTGACCTTTCTTGTACCGTTTACCAACATACACCAGCGGAGTCACCTATACTCATGGTGTTGATTAGTTCAAAAATTGTTGCCATGTTGGGCAGCACTAGCAAAAGCTGTGGAGGGAAATGGATTTCCCTTTATTCCGCAGTATATCCGCCATCAACGGGTATTGCAGCTCCGGTGATGTAGGAGGATTCATCGCTAACTAGGAATAAGGCAGCTCGAGCGATTTCCAGCGGTGTAGCCATACTGCCGCGTGGTATTACTCTATCAAATCGCGCTCGTGCTTCTACAGGATTAGCATCTGCTTGGATGACTTTTTCGGTCATTTCGGTAGATGTCACTCCGGGGCAAATTGCATTTACCCGAATATTGTATTTAGCATAATCGAGCGCCATATTGCGAGACAATTGTAAAACAGCACCCTTTGAAGCGGTGTAAACAGCTAGATTTCTTAATCCTACAAGCGCCGCGGCGGAAGCTGTATTTAAGATAACTCCCCCACCTTGCGAGATCATCACTGGAATCGTGTATTTGCAGGTTAGGAAGACACTTTTGACGTTGACTTGCATAACTCGATCCCAGTCTGATTCCTGGGTATTTGTAATAATGGCGAAATGGTTGAGACCAGCATTGTTATAAAGAATATTAATTTGATGAAAAGCTTGCCTGGTCTTTTCAACAAGCGCTGCAACTTGCTCGGCTATAACGAGGTCAGTTTTGATGAAGATCGCTTCGGCACCTTGCGAACGGAGGGTGGCAACAGTTTCTTCTCCGCCGATCTCATCTTGATCAGCCAGCGCAATTTTAGCTCCTTCTTCGGCAAATAGAAATGCCGCTGATCTGCCAATTCCTCTGGCAGCTCCGGTGATTATCGCAACTTTTCCGTCTAATCGTCCTGGCATAGTAACCTTTCGTTTAATTTCTAAAAAGATCGAGACATTGACCGTTCATCGGAGAAGCGGCCGGTGAGAGCAGGAACAGAACTGCATGTGAAACTTCATCAGGCGTATTCCAGTTGGAATGATCCAGTGTTGGGTATTTTTGCAGCATGGTCGTGGTCGCGACCAGGCCAGGGCAGACCGCATTCACTTTTATGCCATACTCGGCTTCTGAATCAGCTATCGCCCGCGTTAACCCCACCAATCCGTGTTTCAACGCACTATAAGCTGCAAATTGACCTTCACCATGGCGACCAGCACGTGAAGCGATATTAATAATAAAACCACTTTTTTGTGTGCGCATAACTGGCAATATCGCCCGACAGCAGTAAAAAGCACTGGTCAGGTTAATGTGTACAAGATGATCCCACTCCTGGTCTGTAGTCGCAACTAACTCCCGACGCAATCCTTGACCAAGGTTATTCACTACAACATCAACCCTGCCTTCACGCTCAATAATGGCTTTCACCATTTGGTCGACCTGCGAAGAAATTGTCAGATCTGCCGGATAGATCCAGGCATGTTGAACTAATTCGCCAAGGCTGCTTATTGCTAACTTAAGTTTTGTCTCATTCCTGGATACCAAAACCACCCGGTAACCGCTTCGTAACAAAGATTGGGCGATTGCTTGCCCAATGCCTTCACTGGCTCCAGTGACTATTGCAACTTGATGTGCATCATTAATTGGCCGCAAGAGGTTCTCCGATGATCAAGTGCTAGTTTAAGCGTGTTCATGACCGACCTTCAGCCGGCTCGCATTTCGTTTTCGGGTCTCTCGTTGGATAGCTGAAGCACCCAAAACAAGGAACGTAACGATATAAGGCAGCATCAGCACAATCTGTGAAGGCAGACCGAACTGCTGTAAGCGTAATGCGAGTGCGTCTGCGAAGCCAAAGATCAGGCATGCCACCAAGGCAGGAATCGGGCGGCCAAGACCAAAATTGATGGCAGCTAACGCTAACCAACCTCGACCTGCCGAAATACCTTCCGAAAATAAATTTAGGTATGAAAGTGACATAAACGAACCACCCAAGGCACAAAACACGCCAGCAATCAATAATCCAGCGTATTTGATCCGTTTAGGGTTGATGCCAATTGCTTTGGCAGCATCAATATTCTCTCCTACTGCCCGGATATGGAACCCGAAAGGTGTACGGTACAACACCAGATACACCACGATCACCATAAAGAATGCGATATACACAAGTGGAAAATGCCCGCTCAATAGCTCATTTATCACAGGAATATCTTTTATAACCGGGATTTGCACCACTGAAAACCCTTTAAGTAAGGGAGACTGGTAATATCCAGTTGCACCTAATACAGCAAAAAGCAAGAAATTTGTCATTCCGGTCGCGAAGATGTTAAGCGCCAAGCCGACAATGATTTCATTGGCTCTTAGCTCTAAATGAACAAATGCAAATATTAAGCTGGCTATCGAACAAGCTACGATAGCGTACACTAATCCACCCCAAGGACTCCCGGTGGCAACACTCCCAACAACCGCAAAGAAAGCACCAATATCCAGCAATCCTTCGAGCCCAACATGAAAGATACCTGTCTGAGAGGAAAAAATACCTCCGAGTGTGGCCAGTAGGACTGGGGTGGCCATTCGCAAAGTGGCAGCAAAAAGCGAGAGGGTAATTATCCGGTTGAGGTCAATTTCCATTTTTTCATTCTTCCTCTAAAGTAAGTCACAAATACTTGAGCGGTAACAAAGAACATGATTGCTCCTTTGACCATTCCAACAACAGTTTGGGGCACACCTGTTTGAGATTGCATGGTCATAGCGCCGTTTGCTAATGCAGCGTAAAAGAGTGAAGCAGGCAAAACCCCTAAAGGATTGTTTTGGGCTAAGAGCGAGATCATCATACCGTCCCAGCCATAACCGACCGAAAACGAAGCTAGAAATCTACCAAAAAAGCCGGTAATAATACAGGCCCCGCCAAACCCAACAAGACCACCGCTGATTAACATGGCAAGGATAGTGCTGCGCTTTACAGGCATTCCAGCAGACGCTGAAAAATTAGGATTATATCCAACCATTCTCAACTCGTATCCGATTTTGGTTTTGAACATAAACCAATAAACCAAAAACACCATCACAATTGCTATGATGAACCCAATGTTGATTGTGGAACCCTGGATGAATTTTGGCAGCCGGGCAGTATCCAGTAAAACAGGTGTGCCTGCCATGCCAGCATCCGGATCGCGCAATGGGAAGGAGACTAGGTATTGAGTAAACAAGATACCAATGTAGTTTAACATCAAGGAAGGCACCATTACCGGGACATTCCAACGTATCCGCAAATAACTAACTGGAAGAGTCCATAGACCCCCTGCCACGATACCTGCCAACAAACATAAGGGAATATGGATGATCTTTGGAAGACCTGGAACAGCAAAGCCCACAATTGCGGCAGCCATAGCACCGATATAGAGTTGTCCTTCAAGCCCAAGGTTGAAAACGCTCGTTCGGAAAGCCACTGCAGCCCCCAAACCGCATAAGATGAGTACCGTGGAACGATCCAATGTGTCAGCGAATTTATACCAATTGCCGAAAGCTCCTTTCCACAAGGCAGCATAAGCGGTTAATGGGTCTTTGCCGCTGAGGAAGATCACAATCGCACCAATTACAAGGCCAAGGAATAGGATCAACAAATAATTCAGGAACTGGGTAAGTACTTCTCCAAATATACGCCGTATGTGGACCATTGAAGGAAATGCGATTTTTTTATTTATCATTAATACATCCTTCTTTACTTCCGGTCATCAGATTTCCAACACGCTTGCGAACTTCATCATCAACAACTCCAGCATCGTATAACTCTCCCTCGTAAAGAACAACTACCCGATCACTGAGAGCGAGGACTTCGTCCAGGTCGGCAGAAACCAATAAGACGCCAGCCCCTCGGTTGGCATACTCTAGAAGGGTGCGACGAATCGACTCTGTACCGGAAATATCGATGCCGCGGGTGGGTTGAGAAGCTACTACAGCCATGGCTCGTTCTGAGCCCAGCTCTCTGCCAACGATTAAGCGCTGAATATTCCCTCCCGAAAGATGCCCTGTTTGTAGATTCGCACTAGGAGTAAAGATCTGGAATCGTTGGATCAAGTCTTTTGCGATCTGAAGGATTTCCTTTTGACGAAGGCTGAGCCAGGCTGAAATAGGTGGACGATAGTAGTCCGATGCAATTAAGTTTTCCCAGATTAATGCATCTATCGCTACCCCCGATTTATTTCGATCCGACGGGATATAGGCAACGCCGGATTCTCGAATCTTTCTTGTGGAAGTGTGAGTTATGTTTTTACCATGAACAATAACCTCGCCGCTCAAAAGTGGGCGAAGGCCCATAACGGCTTCGATCAATTCTTCTTGACCATTTCCGTCCACACCAGCTACACCGAGAACTTCACTTCCGTGTAATTGCAGGTTCACATTTTTAACTGCCAATAAATTACGTTCATCACGCACACAAATATTTTTCAATTCAAGAACAACTTCACCAGGATGGACGCCGTTTTGTCGCATCCGTCCACCTACAGTATCCCGACCGATCATCATCTCGGCTAATTGGCAGGAGTCTGTCTCGGAAGTCTGAACGGTTCCGACAATCTTGCCAAGCCGCATGACGGTGGTGGTATCAGACACTGCTAATACTTCTCTGAGCTTATGGCTAATAAAGAGGATCGTTTTTCCCTGTTTTGCCAAGCCACGCAGCATTTCGAATAACTCTTCAGTTTCCATATCGGTTAAGACCGCGGTTGGTTCATCCAGGATCAGAATATCAGCACCGCGATAGAGGGCTTTTAAAATCTCCGCTCTCTGCTGTTCACCAACTGAGGCATCTCTTGCCAGATTATTTACTTTGATGGGTAATCCGTACTTTTCAGATATTTCTTTAACGCTTTGATTGATGCGTTTATTATCTACAAACCCCATTCGTTGAGGTTCCATACCCAACACAATATTTTGACCTAATGTGAACGAAGGAACCAATTTGAAATGTTGGTGAACCATACCAATTCCATTGGATATGGCTGCTCGTGAACTGTGCAGTTTCACCTCTTTACCTTTAATAAAAATCGAGCCAGAATCTGGCTGATAAAGTCCGTACATGATATTCATGAGGGTCGTTTTACCGGCGCCATTTTCGCCTACAATGGCGCGGATCTCACCCTGATTCACGCTCAAGTTGATGTCCTGATTGGCTTTAACACCTGGAAACTCTTTATTAATATTTTTTACAGATATCGCTTCAGCCATTCTTCGTCTTAACCTCATTTCTTGCCAGCAAAAATTTCAGGTCATTACAGGTAGGATAAACAAGGCAGTTCTAATAATTAGCGACTTTGTGAACCTGCTGCTGGGGGGGAAAAAATGGACACCAGCAGCAGGACGAACTAAAATGAATCTATTTACCTTAATGGTCGATTTACAGCAATCTTCCCGTCGATAATATCTTGTTTAGCCTTGAAGACGCTGTCCTTGATCGCTTGCGGAACGAGGTCGCCGATAACTGACATATCAGTGATGTCCATAACGCCGCTAGCCAGGCCGTATTTCACTTCGCCAGCTTTGAATTCGCCATTTAGATAACCCTTGATAGCATTATAAACAGCGACATCGGTATGTTTCAGAACCGAGATGAGAACATGTCCCGGTACTTTTTCGTCCCAGCTAACGTCTGTACCAATACCGTAAACACCTTTTTCTGCAACAGCTTCAAAGACGCCAGCATCACCGAATGAACCAGCTACCGAGTAGACGATATCCACTTTTTGGTTTTCGATCATGGAAAGAGCAAGCTCTTTGGCTTTGGCAGGATCAGCGAATGAACCTACGTAGGCGACTTCGATCTTGATAGTTGGATCAATGTAGGCAACGCCCTGTTGTAAACCACTCAAGAAGCGATGAATGACAGGAATATCCATTCCACCGATGAATCCAATTACTTTATCAGGATTCATGTTTTCAACATCTTTCAGGACAGTCATTTGAGCTGCGAGTACACCAGCCAGGAATGTACCTTCCTGTTCCTGAGAAATCAATCCTTGGACGTTATCGCCACCGATGTAAGAATCTACCAGAACGTATTTGGTGTTCGGGAAATCGACACCGACATTCTTTACGGCATCCTGCATGGTTGAGCCTACAGCGATCACTAAGTTGGCGCCATCCTGGGAAGCAGTTCGGACATTACGTTCCCATTCTTCTGCGACCATGCTCTCGAGAATGATCTCTTTGAAACCAAACTCGGCGGCAGCTTTTTTGTAGCCTTCTCCAGCCAAGAACATGAATCCTTCAGTTCCGGTGCGACCTGCGGGTACGAGGGCGATCATGGGCGGCACAGCTGTTGGGGGAATAGCAGTAGCAGGAGCTTCTGTTGCAACCACTGGTGCCTCAGTTACTACGGCAGTTGGTGTTGCAGTGGGTGCACAAGCTGATAGCACGATCGCCACAAGCAGCAAAAGACCTAGCACGTTAGATAACCTTTTCATCGTTTTCTCCTCAGATTTTATGAATATGATCGAATCGATTGAAAAAATAGTTTTGCTATATATATGAGTTTTGAGCACCTCCTTTTTAGGCGGAAAATGTATTGTCAGGACTTAAGGGTGCGGCCAGTCGTTGCTTTTCCACAAACGAACTGCTTGTTCCTTTGATTTCGCCTGTACCTCTTTTTCGTCAAATTTGATGAATTTTCCGTCCTGTAATATCACTTCACCATCAATTAGAACCGTATCAACGTCTGCTCTTTCGCAGGTTCCAACGATGTAGTTTTTGACATTAATTTCAAATAGCGGAACTGTAGACCGGTCTGCCAAAAGTAAGATATCGGCTTTTTTACCAATTTCAAGAGACCCGATTTGGTCTTCCATTTGTAAGGCGCGGGCAGCTTGTCTAGTCGCCATGCGTAAAACCTGGTTGTCATTCATTAATTCTGGATTTTCATATTTAATACGGTGGATCATTTGCGCAGTACGCATGACCTCAAAATAATTGAATGTTTGACCATCTGTACCTAAGCCAACTGTCACACCTTCGCGCAACAGGTGTAACATATCGGGCCAGAAACTGAAAATTGCATTCGATTCAGCATTATGGGCAACTTTAACGTCATACTGTTTAAATATTTGGGGATCTTGCCATTGATCAATATAAGAGCAATGGAATAAGATCAGATTCGGGCTGAGAAAACCGATATCTGCCAGGTACCGGGTTGGACGCTTACCGAAACGTCGGCAGGTATCAAAGTGGTGCCAACGATCATCCAGGTGGTGCATCATATAACCCGCACCCAACTCATCAGCGGTTTTCTTTACTTCTTGCAGTAACTCTGTTGAACAAGTATAGGTTGTATGCACCCCGATGCGCCCTGTAATGCGATCATAGGAGCGTGAACGGCATCGCTTGATATGGTTGACGTTTTCTGCAATACCCATAGCTGCGTTTTCTTCGCTAATTCGCCCTGTGGTCTCAAAAGAAAGGACAGCTCGGATTCCAGTTTCCATGCAGGCTTTATCTACAGCTTCAAGGGCGCCGGGTAGTGCATAGGAGCCCTCCGCAGTATCGGTAGTAGTGGTAATACCGCTGCGAATATGATCTGCAACATTTGCGCGGGTTCCAGCAAACATGATGTTCTGGTCGACCCGATCTTCCAAAAGAGGTAACCAGAATCGATCCATCCAAGAGACAAAAGAAAAATCAGGGGATTCAAAGCCAGAATAGGGAATACTACGCACCACCGCACTATACAAATGATTGTGGCAACTTACCATGCCGGGCATAACAATTTTTCCGGTTGCATCAATGATCTTAGCGCCAGGTTTATCCGGGATCGTTGAACCTGGTGCCACTTCTGTAATGCGATTTCCCTCGATTACAACTGTTCCATCTCGAAAAATCCGATCTTGATCGTCCAAGGTAACTACCAAGCCATGTTTGATTAATGTAGTTTCCATAAAAAAACCTCCATTTAAACCACTACTTATAAGGGTTAAGCTTTTGCAGAATCCTTTAACTTGGTAATTGCATTTTGAATTCCAGAACGGAGCATGGCGATATCAGTGGCATATGCAATCAACTGCATACCTCGCCGCTGCCATTCAATGAGCCATTCCAAGTTGGCGATGTGAATCCCGCAAGGGATATTATGTTTTTTTGCAGAATCTAAAACTACCTGGATCGTAGATTCAAGTGCTGCTAGAGTGTCTTTATCGTGAACACCCATACTCATTGCCAAATCATTTGGCCCTAAAATCGCAGCTCCGACACCTTCTACTGAAAATAACTCATCTATGTTTTCAATGGCTTTTGCCTGTTCAATTTGAAGGATGATGAGATTCTCTTTATTGGCTTGCTCTGCAAACTCCCACATACCTTGGGCGGCGAAGTCGTTGTGTCCTTTATCAGCAGAAAGTCCTCTGACGCCAACTGGTGGATACATGAGACATTCAACGATTCTCTCAACCTGGGCTTTGGTTTCAATCCGCGGCACCATCACTCCCATTGCTCCCGCGTCCATGGGTCGAACTAACCACTCGTAGGCATCACCAGGGACGCGTACCAAAGGGGTTAAGCCTTCCAAACGGGTGACTTTGACCATATCTGCGATAACAGACAAATCAAATGGACCATGTTCCATATCAAAGAAGACAAAGTCACAACCACCTCGAGCCATAATTTGACCAATGGAAGGGGATCGAACATCCATGATCATGGTGCCATAAGCTACTTCTCCAGCTGCTAATTTTGCGCGTAATGGATTGAGTATCATTGTTTTAGGGCTCCTCTTAAGAATTTTGATTAATTATTAAAGACTTCGGGATTTGCTGGATATTTTGGCATTTCGCCACGAAGTACACGAAGTACGTCCTCGGCTACCATCATTCCCATACGCTGCCGGCCTTCTTCTGTGAAACTTGCTAAATGTGGAGTGAGGATAACATTGTCTAGACTGAATAAGGGGTTGGTGGGTAAGGGTGGTTCAGGGTCATAAACATCCACCCCTGCGCCGGCGATTACATTATTCTGTAATGCAGCAATGAGTGCCGGCTCATCAACGACTGGACCTCGAGCGCAATTAATTAAGAAACCGTTCTTTCCTAATGCTTTTAGGACTTCAGCGTTGATCATGTGGAGAGTTTGTGGGGTTGCAGGAGTGTGAACTGATAGAACACTAACTACAGATGCCATCTCCATCAAATCTGTGTGTGGAATTGCTCCCCATGTTTCGATCTTTGAGGTAGAAATAAACGGATCAAAGGCATGTATTTCCATTTTGAAAGCGTCCCGGCATATCTCGGCAAATCTCTGACCAATGCGCCCAAACCCAGCTACGCCGACTTTTTTACCCAGTAACTCAACTCCAACTACCGAATCACGAATTTTGAAATTTCCTGAGCGAGTTGCTTTATCCAACAAGCAAAGTTTTCGAGCTGCTGCGACCATCAACAAAAATGCATGCTCCGCTGTTGATTCTGTAACCCCTTCAGGCGTAAAAGTAATTGGGATTCCATTCTGGGTTGCAGCATTCACATCAACATTTTCCAACCCAACGCCGTGTCGTCCAATTACTTCAATACCAGGTATTTTCTCAAGAACAGATGCGGTGGCAGTAAAACCTACACATAGCACCATACCATTAACTTTAAGTAGCATTTCCAGTATCTCGTCTGAGGTTGCTGAATACGGGGTCAAGACTTCAACTTCTGTAGCCAACAATTTGATGGCGTCTTCGTGGATGGGTTTGTTGACTAAAACTTTTTTCATGGGCGTCCCTTCAAAAACGTAGATTTGATCTTGCCTGCCATTTACATAATGAAAGTGGCCATTATTTTATGAACTAAGGACTAGTTTTTGTTTTTGTGCCATTACTCAAGAAAGGTAATAATCGAGCACCAGAAGCATTCACCAATGTGCGCATAGTTTCAGAAGCCTTCATTGGATCATGCTCGCCAATTGCAATGGCCACATTTTTATGCCAACGCCACCCTTCATAGGTTTGCGGTAAAACGCGTAAAACTTCGTCAAGAGCTTCAAATAATGAACCAACGATTTGGCTTAAAAATTCATTATTTGCAATCTCAGCGATTTTTTTGTGAAATGAGAGGTCTAATTCGTGAGTCCGATCACGTTCACCCTTTTCGATCGCATTTATTTCCTGCTCTAAAATATCGAATAACTCCTTGATCTGTTCTTCAGTAGCACGCTCGGCCGCAAAATAAGAAAAGCCCGTTTCAATAACTCCACGGGCTTCAAATAATGAAAGTAAATCCGTTTTTCCCATTGCCAGGGACACATTTACCATGTGGGAATAAATTTCCTGGGAGGGAGTATTTGCCAGGTAAGTTCCATCTCCATGTCGTAATTCAAGAATTCCCATCGTTTGCAAGGACTGGAGACCTTCACGAAGGGTTGACATTCCCACATTGAATTTTTTTGCAAGGTCGCGTTGCGGGGGGAGTTTGTCACCAGGTGCCCAATAGCCATCACTAATCATTGATAAGAGGCGATCGATAATCGCTTGTGAAATCTGCCTTCGGTGAATTGGAAGGATTTCTTTTGTGGGCATATATGTCCTATAAATTGTTCAAGTGTTCAGAACAATTTTAGTATAGAGATTATTTTTGTAAAAGTCAATATATTTTAAGATTGTTAGGAATTCTTGTATTTCCTTGCCCAGAATGAAATAATAGATTTAAAAATATAAATTAATGCCACATTACTTAGCTAGAATACTGTGAAGTAATTAGAAGAATGAGTGGGCATAAATGATGAAAATAAAACGACACCAAAACAAGTGTCGTTTTATTACAACAAGGAGAGAGGAAATTGGTAAAAACGTATTTACATTACTAGACTCATAACGGCTTTTTGAACGTGTAATCGATTCTCTGCTTCATCAAATGCGGCAGAAAGCCATCCTGTACCGGAAGTCTTGTCGATGACACCATTTGTCACTTCATACCCTCGGTCGCAAGGTAGGCAATGTAGATAAATTGCATTCTTAGCAGCGATATCCATCACCTTTTCAGAGCAGATCCAATCTTTATGTTGGTCAAATATTTGTTGAGTCTTCGTTTGGTCTGATTGGCCAACCGGTGCCTGGAAAATTGGCGTCGCGCACCATGCTTTTGGATAAACAACATGTGCACCTTTTACAGCATCCTTAAACTCATGTGAAATGTTAAATTTTCCACCAGATGTTTTGGCATATTGTTCACACTGAGCGATAATCTTTGGATCCAATTCCATACCTTCGGGATGGGCAAGAGTCACGTTCATTCCCAGCATGGATGCATAGAGGATCGCAGATTGAGGAACTGCACGCGGCTTATGGACGCTTGGTGAATAAGCCCACGACATGGTATAGTTCACACCTTTGAAACCACCAAACCGTTCTTTTACGGTCATTGCATCTGCAAGACCCTGGAAGGGGTGGTAGATATCATCTTCCATGTTAAGCACTGGGATATCTGCCCACTTCGCAAATTCGCGCAACATCGCATGTGCCCCACCATATTCCCAATCGACAGGGTCTCCATAGCAACGGATTGCGATAGCATGACCCATACGATCCAACACTCGCGCCACATCAGATACACGTTCCGTACTGTATGCGACTTCGCGACCTTCCATTGCTGGGGTGTAAATTTTGGATGGGTCCAGGTAATGTGCATGTCCACCTAGCTGGGTCATTCCTGCTTCAAATGAATTACGGGTTCGCAGTGATTGATTGTAAAAGATCATAAAGAGAGTTTTTGCGCGAAGGATATCGTCATGGTAAATACCCTTTTTCCATTTGTCTTTGAGATCAGCAGCGACTTCCAATACTGTTTCAATTTCCTCGCGGGTGAAATCGGTTTCCGCTAAGAAATCCCGGCCTTTCCATTGCTTTGTAGCCATAATATTATCCTCCTATTGATTGGTAAGATTCTTCCTTCGAAGTACATGTAGGTAAAAGCGATCTGGTACAAAGAAATTCTCCGAAAAACTAACTATTTCACCTCCTTCATCGTAAACGGTCTCCCGGAGCAAGATTAGTGCGGTGTTGATTTTTACCCCCAAATGAGAAATGTGTTCATGGTTAGCGTTTACCGAAGTGATCTCGGTCACCGCCTCCTTCAATGGGGGTGAGTGATGTAATTTCAATAGATCCAGAACAGAACCGTCAAAGTGATTGTTGAACTGACTGGGTACCAGTATTTGGTTTGGAACATAATCTTGATGAAGTGAAACAACTTTTTTGGCCACACAAACTGTACGCTCGATGCGGGTAATTGGATGACCCTCTGGGCAACCCAATCTTGTCGCAATATTATCGTCAGCGTCAATTACTGTGACTGATAAATCGCCAATCTCAGGAGTCATTCCCTGCCGCCTGGCAATACTTAAAACGCTTTCAAGCTGCTCGAGACCACTGTTTAGACGCAAAGACTCTACAAGGAAGGTGCCTTTCCCTGGGCGGCGAACCAATAAACCTTTTGCGGTGAGCGCGGACATGGCAGTACGAACCGTAGCGCGACTCACTTTAAATTCCAAACACAATTCAGCCTCAGAAGGGAAATTCATTTCTGGTGCGTATGTGCCATTCTGGATTCGTTCAAGTAGGATGTTTTCGATCTGAGATGAAATTGGTGCGTAACGAAGTATTTCCATAATACTTTCTTTGGAATATAATGTCAGACGGCAGCCATTCGATAATTCATTCTAATTCACATCAAGATCCAGAATGAAGTGTCAAAAGTAATATTGTAAAAATGACAATTTTTAAATATGAAGTTTAGTTTTTATGCTAAGGTAAAATGTGATTTAATCAATTTTTCCAATAACAGGAAATATTTTGCTATAAATTGAGAACGGTTCGCGCATTTTCCAAAAGAGAACAGATTGGTTAGAAGTATTTTTTTTTCACACAGGACGATCGATAACTCTACATGAGAATGAAGGAGTAATTGAAATGGAAGAAATCGAAAAGAGTCCGCTTTATCAAATGTCACGAACAACGCTGACTCAATACTGGAACGACTCATGTTCCGTTGAGGAATTGACATATGCTATTGATCGTGGAGCGGTAGGCGCTACGAGCAACCCGACTATCGTCCTTAATGTGCTGAAGAGTGAAATAAATTTATGGGATGACCACGTCAAAAAGGTTATTCGCAATAATCCTGATTGGAATGAAACCCGCATATCCTGGAAAATTTTTGAAGATGTAACTGTCAGCGGCGCGAAATTGCTGCAAAACGTGTTTGATCGCGAGGGAGGTAAATGCGGGAGAATGTCGATCCAAACCGACCCGGCAAATTACGTGAATTCCAAAGCGATCCTCGACCAAGCCATGCATTTTAATACTTTGGGCGCAAATATGCAGATAAAAGTTCCCGCAACCAAAGCCGGTATCGAGATCGTTGAGGAAGCAACTTATCGAGGAGCCAATCTGAATGTGACAGTAAGTTTTACCGTTCCCCAGGTTATCGCGGTCGCGGAAGCAGTTGAGCGTGGTTTAAAAAGACGAGACAAAGAGGGGTTAGATACTTCTTTGATGTCTCCAGTTGCGACCCTTATGGTTGGACGCCTTGATGATTGGTGCAAGGTGGTTGTCAAGCGAGACAATATCGACATTAATCCAGGTTACCTGGAATGGTGCGGGGTTGCATGTGTAAAGAACGCATACCGGATTTTCAAGGAACGCGGATATCGAACGCGATTATTGCCTGCGGCTTACCGGAATTTTTATCATTGGACTGAATTTGTTGGCGGAGATATTTCCTTAACAATTCCTTACGAATGGCAGAAGAAATTCAACGAGTCGAATGTAAAACCGGAGCATCGCATGGATATTCCTGTGGCTGCGGAGATAGTAGGTACTTTATATTCAAAAATTCCGGACTTTAAAAAAGCGTATGACGAAAAAGGGATGACAATTCCCGAGTTCGACGGGTTTGGGGCAACAATCCGAACCTTGCGAGGCTTTATCCAATCCTGGCACGATTTCACCGGAGTAATTCGAGAGTATATGCTGCCGAATTCAGATGTACGAAAATAAGAGCAATGAGAGAGAAATATGATTGACGACATCAGATTATATGTTCAAAAAGCGCATGAAGCTCAGGCGCAGATCGAATTCTGGTCTCAGGAAAAGGTGGACGAAATGGTGGCAGCAGTGGGGTGGGCAGCGTATGAACGCTCACATGCCGAAGCCTGTGCTCGTTCTGCGGTGGATGAAACCGGAATGGGGGTTTACGCAGACAAGCTCGTTAAACATCAAAAGAAAACTCTCGGCACACTGCGAGACTTGCATGGATTAAAGACGGTAGGAATCATTGAGCGAGAATAAACCGAAGGGGTTGATTAAGCTCGCCAAACCAGTTGGAGTAATTGGTGCGCTCACTCCCGTAACAAACGCGTTCTCAACAATTACGTGCAATGGATTACCTATGCTAAAAACCCGTAATGCAGTTATTTTTGCCCCGCATCCAAAAGTCAGGGCGACCTGTGAATTGATTTGCAGTTAAATGCGCGAATGTTTAGAAAAGGTTGGCGCACCGGTTGACCTGGTGCAAAACCTTAAGGACCCGAGCGTGGAATTGACTCGGGAACTAATGAAACATGTCGATCTTATTGTTGCGACCGGCGGTTCAGCCATGGTCAAAGTAGCCTATTCCAGCGGTACTCCGGCTTATGGAGTGGGCGCAGGAAATTCAGTTGTAGTCGTCGATGAAACCTCTGATCTGGCGGATGCAGCAAATAAAATATAGCTGGGGAAAGTCTTTGAAATGCCACATCCTGCTCCTCAGAAAATTCCCGCGTTATCCAGCTATCAGTTTTTGACAGGATGGTGGAATTGTTCAAGGAGCATGGCGGGTATTTATGTAGTGCTGAAGAGAAAAAGCGCCTTCATGCCGGTATGTGGCCGGATGGTGCTCACCTGAACAAGGAAGTGGTCGGGCAACACGCCTCAAAGATCGCCAAACTGGCAGGGATTGCAGATTGGGAAAAAGTGAAATTCCTGATGGTTGTTGGTGAAGCAGTTGGCAAGGAAGATATGTTTTCGGGGAAAAAACTTTCCCCGTGCTCACCTTGTGGAAATACGATGAGTTTGATGAAGCGATCCAATTGGTTCGCGACATCACCCGCTACAGCGGTTAGGGCATTCCTGTGGCATTCACACCACCAACGACGAACACATCCTGAGGCTCGCAACCCAGGCTAAGGTCAGCCGCATGATGGTTCGCCAGACCCAGCCATATGGCAACAGCGGTAATTATGACAATGGAATGCCTTTCGCACTCACACTTGGTTGCGGCACCTGGGGTGGAAACATCACCAACGAGAACGTACATTGGAAACACTTCCTCAATACCACTTGGGTCTCTATGCCCATCCTACCAGTTGTGCCCAATGAGAACGGGATCTTCGGAGCTCACTGGAAAAAATTTGAAATATGATCTGTAGAAATTTAGTAAACTTTCCTCTCCTCGAGAAAATCCCGATAACCTGAAACCTAGCAGGTATACAGGTTTCAGGTTATTACTCGAAGAGAAACAGTAATAAACCTACTGATTAGTAATCAGCGATTTTTTCATATAAAAATTAAAATGTTCTTAGGGAGCGTTCAAAAAAAGTAACGGAGAGTGGATTCGAACCCCTGACCACAAGGTTACGAGTCTGAATCCTGAATCCGAGGACATACCGGTAATATTTGAACTGATTGTTATCGAGCGAAGACTCATCTTTTTTCTCCTCAAGACATGGATTGCATTGTTGGTTTTCCAAGACCCAACACAGGGGCAAGATAATTATTCTAGTATATTTTCCATAATCAACATGTCCGAATCCCCAAAACCTATCAATATGGATAGGTTTTTAGGTTAAAAACCTATCCATATTGGTATATTGCAATGGAATCACTGGAATGATACTCTTGATCTATCTCTAGAAGAGAACCATTAAGTAGTCAACAAAAAGATCTCTTCTAAATCAAATAGTTCAAGGAATTAGCGCATGTTTAAAGCAAAAACGCCCATTTCCGCGATCTTTGCGTCCCCGAAAGGGGGGATTGAGAGGGACGGGCGTCTGGATAACAGTAGCGGGGAGTGGATTCGAACCACTGACCTCCGGGTTATGAGTAATGCTCCTGAATCCGTGCCGTTTGTGCGGCGGGTTCTGCAAATCAGCCAAACCGACGAACGCTGGTTATTGCTTGCCCGGCACGCAGCAGTAGTTGATCGATATTCGTATAGTAGCTCTTTTACGTGGGTTCGCCAAGTCCTTCCCATCCATACACCGCTGCCAATTTGTCTTTTCCTACTATAGTTAATAAACTCGAGATTGTTGAAAGACCGAAGTAAACCTTCTCACATAGGGGAAATTATTAGTAAGCAAAAACTATTTAGAGCGTTAGACCTACCCATACAGACACTGCCAAAAGAACCTGACAGTTCTCCTTTGTGTGAATGGTACGCCAATGTCATCGAGATAAATAATTAAGAATTACTTCTAATTGTAAATGATCCTACCCTTCTATTTCCCCATTCTTTTTGAAAAATTACTCTTACAACAACCTTTAATGTACGATCAGACTTTTTGTAATAAGAAGTTCTGATAGACAATATCGCCGGTTTGGAACCCTTTATAAATCCAAGTATCTTTATTCCCGGCAAATTCCCGCAATAACTTGTGCAGCATTTTCGGAACACCGCGCTGGATATGCGCGAACCGGCGGCCATGGTCAGCGTCCAGAGCCTTGATCACATTGGGAGTTATATTCTCATGAGTAATACGGCGCATCCCGGTCTGTTCAAGTTGTTCTTCAAGCTCATCGAGTTGTTCAAGGTTACGAAAGTCCGTAAACATGAAATATCCACCTGGTTTCAAGACACGCTTGACTTGCGCAAGGAAATCCGACATGGACCCATAACAATGGGATGATTCCACATTCAGGACGATATCGAAACTCTGGTCGTTAAAAGGGAGACTTTCGGCGTCGCCAGGTACAAAACTC
>WOUT01000022.1 GCA_009773005.1 Chloroflexota bacterium
ATTTCCGGCAGCGGAAAAACCAGCTTCCCGCCTCTTTCAAGAAACTTCTTTTCTCTTTCGATGATGCCTTTCCGAAAATGCCAGGGTAAAACGAAGAAATAATCCGGTTTCATCTCACGCGCTTCTTTTTCAGAGATGATCGGGATCAATGTGCCGGGTGTGAAGCAGCCGAATTTGTCAGGGTTGACCTCAGCGATGAATGGCAGCTCCTGCTTACTTAATCCACAATATTGGAGGATTACATTCCCTTTTGTGGAAGCCCCATACCCCAGAATTTTCTGCCCTCTTCGGCTGATTTCGGCAAAATATTCGACCAATTCCTGCTTGTGGCTGCCCACCCTTTTTGTAAATTCACGATAAGGGCTATCCGTTTGAAGACCCATTTCAAGTTCGTTTGAAAAGATCTCTTTCATCTCATGTTCAGCTTCGGCATAGTTCGAGGTTTTTTTGGCCAGCGCGATGCAAAAACTGCCGCCATTCGTGTCATTCAAATTGATCGAAATGATCTTCAAGTCAACCCGATCCGCCATCCATTTGATCTGTTTTAGCCCGTAATATTCAAGATGTTCGTGGCAGATCGTATCATAAGCCGTGACATTGAGCATGGTCGGCATATAGCTTTGCTCCAAAACCCAGATCCCGTCATCAGCCAGGACATCGCAAATCTCTCGCATGAACTGTAAGGGTGACTCAAGATCGTAGAACATAGAAATTGAGGTGACTACCTTCATCTTTCTTGAGCCAAAATTCTTCTTGATCTCTGCCGCAGAAAAGAAAGTGGGGATCAAATAGATCCTCGCCTGATAATATTCTTTGAATTTCACGCCGGTCGGGTCGATCCCCACCAGATTCAATCCCTTTGATTCTGTATAGAACGAGAGAAGCGAGCCGTCATTGCTGCCGATATCCAAGATAAATTCATCTTTCTTCAAATCGGCTAAGGACTCGATGTTTCTTACTATGCCCTGTAAATGAGTCATCATCGACTGATTCAAACCGGAGCGATAACCATAATTTTGCCCGTACATTTCATCCAGGTCATAAGAATGATGCAGTTGGAGTAGACCGCAAGCCGACTGATTGGTCTCATCGTTGCAGCGCACCAACTCCAAAGGTCCTGAAGTGATCTTTTGATCTTTTGTGCGCGGGAAAATCCCTGTTAAGGTTTGTGAGCCGAGGTTGATGATCGGTGTGAGATCAACTCCCCCGCAAATTCGGCAATGTTCGATTTCTTGGATCATTCAACCCTCAATTTGTATCTTTAGAAAAATGCTTTTAACAATTTAATCGGTTTATTTTACCAATCATTTTATCAACTAACGAAATTTTTTCGCTATAGTCGGCATACCAAATACCGGGTTGGCAACCGCGTTGGCCCTCACCATCTCGGTGAGCTTACGGTCGGTGCGCCGCATTTTAGCGGAGGTCGAGGTGAACCAGAACCAGGAAAAAATGATGAACAGGTAGAAAACCAGGTCCGCGCCGCGGCCAATGCCGACCATTGTGGCGATCCTGGAAGCTGACTCAGGGAATATGACAAAATAAACTCCTCCGAGAGTGATGAGCAGAAAGAGCATCCGTTCAAAAAGAATAGCCCGGCTGCGGTTGATCAGAACTAACAACAGCAGGATCGAGATCGTAATCAGGATTTGGAAAAAACTCATTTAATCCCTCCCAAATAACAGGTCCCACAGAATATTCAGGGAATTGAAAATCGACTGTCCTTTTTTCTTTGAATACTCCGTGTAACGGATGGTCACCGGCACTTCACAATATCCAAGTTTGTTTTGGGCGATCTGCGTGAGAATCTCGGAGGCATGAGCCATTCGGTTCTGGTTGATATGGATCTTCCGCAAGGTTTCAATTGTGAACGCTCGAAAACCATTGTGCGTGTCGGTCACCTTTAGTCCGGTCGAGATTCGGGTGAAAAGGACACCGGCTTTGAGTGTGAACAATTTGATCCAGGGTATTCCATCCACGTTGCCGGGTTTCAAGAAGCGGGAACCCAGCGCTGCATCATATTGACCAGAGGTCAGCGGAGCCAGTATTTTTGGAATATCCTCCACATCGTGCTGACCGTCTGAATCAAAGGTGACTACATATTTTGCGTTGGTATGTTGGACAATGTAGTCAAAACCGGTCTGAAGAGCGGCACCTTGTCCGAGATTGATCATATGCTTTAGCAATGTAACTGGATATTTCAAAGTGACTTCTGATGTTTTATCTTTAGAGCAATCATCGATCACAAGAATGGAATAATCTTTATCAATAAATTGATCAAGCACAATCCCGATAGACTCTTCTTCATTGTAAGCCGGGATCACGATCCAAACTTGAGAGAGATTGAGAGTTCTTTTGTTTGCACGCGTCACTTTTTCATTCATTTTCTTGCTCCAACATCCTGCTCATAACCTTTATAATGTGTCTATCAAAACATGTGAATAAAGAGGCTGGATGTTTCCAAAAATATCAATCATTACCCCTACACTAAACCAGGCAAGATTCATCGAAGAAACCATCAAAAGTGTGCTCTCACAAAATTACTCTGACCTGGAGTATATCGTCATTGACGGGGGATCAACGGATGGCACACAGGATATCCTCGAGAAATATAATGGCTTGCTCTCCTGGGTCAGCGAACACGATAATGGGCAGGTAGACGCCATTAATAAGGGGTTACGAATGGCGACAGGAGATGTGGTTGCCTATTTGAATTCTGATGATATTTATACACCAAATACACTTTTAACAATAGGAACATTTTTTCAAACCAGACCGGAAGCCCAAATTCTGACGGGCAAATGCATTAATGTGGACTTCAATGGAAATGAAACAAGATCAGTCATTACGAAATACAAGAATTTTTGGCTGCGGGTAGGTAATGACAATATTTTGAAAATAATGAATTACGTGTCTCAACCTGCAACATTCTGGCGGAGGAGTCTTCTGGATTCGATCGGTTTATTCGACCCTGAGTATCGGTTTGCCATGGATTACGATTACTGGTTACACATCGCCCAATTTCACAAAATCCATTTTTTAGATCGATATTTAGCCAAGTTTCGTATTTACCCGACGTCGATCACAAGTTCCGATTCCAAAAAACAGTTCGAAGAAGAATACAAAATTGCAGCTAAATATTCAAATTCGTACTATAAAGCATTACATATGATCCATGCCAAACTTTCATATTTTGTGTATGCAAATATTATCAATAAAAAAAGCTAAGACCGATCATTCAGTTTAGAAACCGTTACACAATTAATTATTTATTTGATTTGAACCAGCATATATGGCACCCACTTCTTGGTCTCAAAGAGCAGGGTGTACTCCCCGCTACCAAGCTTGGACTGAATCTCGCGTTTGATAGAATCCTCTGCATAATTCGGAACCAACATCCAGCAGCTCGATGGGTCTTTAATCAATATTTGGTAGACCCCATAATCGGAAAAATATGAGTTGACCTGGTTATCTTCCAACCCTGGCAGATACATGACCGGATAATTGGTGATGATTTTTGAGCAGCCTCCCTGGTCGAAGGGCAGAGAATAGATCTGTTCATTGATCTCCGGCGAGAATATTTGCTTTTGTTTCTCGCGCTGCGCGGAAATAATCTCCTGGTCTGAAAACAGGAAACTGGCTCCGATCACAAAGAGAAATATAAACCCGATGAGTGAAACTGCCCATACCTTACCTGTCTTGATCCTGGAGAAGAGTATGAGCACAAGGTCCATCAGCTTGTCAAGACCAAGACCAACCACAACTGCAACGATCGGGAATGTGATCGCCAAGTTCCTGGGGTCATAACTCGCAATGATCGACCACAAAATGGAGAATGGCAGAATGAATAACGCCACAACCAACCGGAATCTTTTTTTCAGCAAGAACAAGAACGGGATCGTGATCAGATAAACTGCCAGGTATTTCCCCAAACCGGTAAACGCAAGAAACATTCTCTTGCTGGTTGAAACATCTTGATAAGTATGCGCAGCCACATCTGTCAGAGCAGCGAGATTTGAGTTGGTAAAATCCTTCATGATTAAGATCAATTTTGGCATGTACCAGACTATTGCGATCAAGGCGGCAATACTAAAACAGAATAATGCGTTTTTTACTTTTTCTTTGTTGAGTTTAGAGGTTGTGAGTAATGCTATTACCGGATAAATTCCAAGACAATAAATACCTACTTGTTTGGTTAAAGCAGCTCCAGCTGTAAATATCCCTCCCAAAATAAACTCGTTTTTATTCAGCAAGAGATCCGGATTTCTAAAAATCGGAATAAATGCCATGAATACCATGAAGGTTACTGGAATATCTGCGTATCCATCCGTCAGGATGTCGCCGGTAAATTTCTTCAGCATCAGGTAACTGATGATGATCGCAATAAAATAACCGATTCTTTTTTGAACTACCGCCAATTCAAACAGGGTTAAGATGATCATGATCGAGAAGAGCGGCATAATCGCCTTGGCAAACATCACCACTTCAGCATTTGCAGTTAACAAATAGGTTATCGAAAGATTCGCCGGCAATAATTGCGGGTACATTCCAGTCTGATTCGGGATTTGATTGGTCGCCCAAATTTGCGCCCAGGTGTTCCAGGCGACCACTGCATCCCAAGTATTGAATACCGTTCCGAAACTATTGGTTAATCTGCGGACAAACCAAATCACCAGGCTAACCGCCACCCCAAGAATTACTGCTTGCAGAGTTTGGCGAAGCAGCAACATCGCGGGTGAAAATTGTTGCGCAGAAAACAATTGTTTTATATCCGCAATAATGTCGTCTTTGCTGTTAGTGATCTTCTCAGCCCATTGATCTAGATTGACCTTAAAATCAGAACGGTAAAGCCAAATTAATGCGAAGAATTCCAGAATTACCAGAACAAGGAAAACTGGTCTGGTATAGATCTTTAATAGCGCCAAACCATAGACAGCAAGGAAATTCAGGATCAGGCTTGTTGCGAAAATTGAACTCAGTCGAAAGAAAAAGCCGCCTTGAATGCGGTACAAACGGTTAAAGATCAAGCCAGGTAAGAAAACGATTTGAATGATTGCCAGGATTCCTAATAAAAACACAGTTCCCTCAAGTTGTTCGGTTATTGACCCCAACGTGGAATGTAATGATCAAACAAAAATAAGTACTGCTAAATTATAACTAATAATTGGTTGTATTGCCTCGCGCATTCGAAATTTTTGATTCATGAATTTTTCAATCCACAAAAACGGTCATCCGTGATTCTCCGCGGTTGCCCCACAGCATATAGGGAATAAAAGTGAGTGGCTCTCCACGCCGGGTTTTGCCCTTGATCATCCATGTTCCTTCCAACACTTTCTCTTCAAACACCACTTCCAGGCTTTGAGGGTCGACATTTACGTTAAAAATATCGATTGAATTATCAATGCTTTCCAGACAATAGACGATCGGTCCGCGGGTGATGGCTGCTTTTCCGCCGCATTTTGGTACGCGCCGGTCCTGTCTGATCAACCGGATCGGCATCGCAAATTTGAGCGTAATCGTGTCGCCATGATTAAAGATATTGTGGAATTTCATCCATCTTGCGGCGTTGAAATTCAACCCGTTGGCAGTTGGCAGATTTGGCATCGGTAAGGATATTTCTGGATGAATCAAGTCATTATTCAGCATCACTTCACAAGAGTCTGCCCATGCCGGAAGGCGCATCACCAGACTTGTGGTGAGCGGTTCACTCATCTCAAATTTAATCATAACCCGATTCCACCACGGCAGATCCGACTCCATCTTCAAGATGGCTTGTTGACCAGGAATCACCCTGGTTTCGCTCGTGATATATTGGTTGACCCGGATTTCTTCTTCCTCATAGCTGTACACGTACTTGTCAAGGGACGCCCACACTCTTGAAAGGTTCGACGGGCAGCAAGGGATGTCGTACCACGGGGCGCGGGTGACTCCTCCGCGGCAGGTAAGCGGGTTGTTGTAAAAATAGGAGTGACCCTCTTTGCCAATGCCAACCGAAGCCGCGTTATAAAGCTGCCACTCGAACAGATCCTCAAAGCGGGGTTCTCCCGTTAATTGAGCCATCTCATGATCCCAAAGCATAGAGCCCAGGGCGGCACAGGTCTCGGCGTATGCCGACTCGGGGTCAAGTTCATAATCCCGTCCAAACCCCTCAGAAAGCGGCAGAGAGCCTATACCGCCTGTGACGTACATACGTTTGGAGACCATATGCTCCCACACCTTGCTTATCGGCTTGATCGTGCTCTCGTGCCCGGTTTCACGAGAAAGCATTGCTCGCGCGGTTTGCAGATAGGCAAACCTTACCGAATGCCCTACTGCCTGGGTTTGTAGTTCCAAAGGTCGATGCTGCTGGTTGTATTTGCCATTCAGGAGATTGATCACAAAACGCGGCCAGGTGAGTAAGGGAACCTCGTGTTTGTTGCGCGCCGGAAGGGCAAAGGGCATCGAATCCGGATGACTTTTTTTGTGCTCTTCCCGTGCTTGAGACACTTTTTTCATTCGTTTCGCAGCTCTCAAAGCCTGATTGGTGAATTTGAACGGATAACCCTTAATTCGGCCACGCCGTTCTAAAAATGCTTTGGCTAAAGCCAGATACTCCGTTTTATGAGTCACCCGCCATAACCGGATAAGTGCAATCTCGATTTCTTCATGTCCATCGGTAAAATCTGGTGTGGAAACCGTAAAGTTACGCACCAACAGATCGGCTGCTTTTTGTGCAATCTCAAGCAATCTGGTGTGGACCGTTGATTCGAAGTGCGAGACGCCAGCTTCGATCAAATGCCCCAGGCAGTAGAATTCATGCTCGATCTGCAGATTGACCCAGCGCTGCCCCGGAAAATGTAATTGATTATAGGTAAATAAATATCCATCGGTGTCCTGGGCATTTTCAAGAATTTCAATAAACTCGTTCACAAGCGCAGCCAGTCGGGGATCGTTATCTCCTGCCAAAATTCGTGAAGCCGCATCCAGCCATTTGTAGGCATCAGAATCCGCGAAGAAAAACCCTTCTCTGAACCCCTCTTTAAGACCAGCGGCTATGCGAAAGTTATCGATGCAGCGAGTATCTTCCAACTGCTTCCATTGGTAAAAAATGGCTGATTCAGCGTTCATGCGGAGCTTTTCCGCCCAGAAACCACCCGTGATCTTGACCTGATGAATGGTTGGCTCTTGCATTTTGAAACCCTTTCTCATACAATTTTTCTTCATTGATTCTATTCTTTTTTTTAGATTGTGTGAATTAGGTATAATCAAAACCAGGTAATTGATGAAAGTGAGAGGTTTTCATGGATAAATTTGATGTGGTTGTGATCGGTGCGGGTCCAGGTGGATATGTGGCTGCGATCCGCTCTTCTCAACTTGGGTTGAAAACCGCCATCGTGGATAAACAATGGCTCGGGGGCGTCTGCCTGAATGTGGGCTGCATCCCTTCCAAAGCCTTGTTAAAAAATGCTGAAGTGGCACATACCCTGCGCGAAAGGGGGAAAGAATTCGGCTTTTCATTTGAAAACTTGCGGTTAGACTATGGCGCAGCAGTAAAGCGCAGCCGCCAGGTCTCAGATCGGTTAACCCGTGGTGTGGGGTTTTTAATGAAAAAGAACAATATCGCGGTCATCATGGGTGTTGCAAAAATCGCCGCCACTGACAAGGTGGTCGTGCAAGATGCTGATGGTGGAATGCAGGAACTTTCCACCACCAATATCATCATTGCCACAGGATCCCATCCTTCCACCATCCCCGGGGTGATCGTGGACGGGCAGAAGGTGGTCACTTACCACGAAGCCATCCTGCAGGAGAAATTACCTGCCTCAGTGGTAATAATTGGTGCGGGCGCCATCGGCTTGGAATTCGCTACAGTTTGGAACTCGTACGGCAGCCATGTGACACTGGTAGAAATGCTGCCCAACATTGCCCCGCTGGAAGACGCCGAAGTGAGCACGGAATTAGCCAAAGCATTCAGTAAACGCGGGATCCAGATCCATGTGGAAACACGCGTAAAATCCGTAGAAACCACTGCAACGGGTGTAAAGGTCGCGGTCGAGGGCAAGGATGGCGAGCACGTGCTGGAAGCAGAACAAGCCCTTGTGGCAACCGGTTTTAAGCCTAATTCGCTCGGTCTGGGGTTGGAAGAGGCTGGCGTTGAATTGACTGAACGAAAGTTCATCCAGGTGGATGGCCGGCTGGCAACCAATGTGCCAGGGATATGGGCGATCGGTGATGTAACCGGCAAATTCCTGCTTGCACACGTGGCTTCCAAACAGGGTATTCTGTGCGCAGAAGCTATTGCGGGAAAAGATATCCAACCTATCGATTATGTAATGGTGCCGCGTGCCACATTCTGCCAGCCACAAGTAGCCTCATTCGGGCTCACCGAAGCGCAAGCCCGTGAGCAAGGCAAAGCAGTCAAGATTGGCAAGTTCCCTTTCCAGCCAAATGGCAAAGCGCTTGGTTTGGGTGAATACGCCGGGTTCGCCAAGATCATCGTCGATGAAAAATACGGAGAGATCCTCGGGGCGCACCTCATCGGACCCGAAGTCTCGGAACTGCTTCCCGAACTGACGCTGGCGCAGCTAAACGAACTAACCATAGCAGAGATTGCGCGCAACATTCACGCTCACCCCACCCTCAGTGAAGTGGTCATGGAAGCGGCTGAGGGGGCCGAAGGTCACGCCATCCACATTTAGTTTTAGATATGGTTTTTAAACGGGAGGGGTTTTAACTTTCTCGTTATTACTTGTATTTCGTCCTTATAGTATGCATAATACTCTAAAGCCTAGTTGAAACCCAGGAGGAAAAATGTACACCGATCAGGATATTGCCAATTTGGTCGCCCGCGTTCAGCAGCTCGAAATTCAACTCGCCACCAAACAAACCACCGGATTGCCAAACACCGGGCTGGTTTCCAAGAACTTTCTCACCCGGGCTTTCGCGGTGTGGGGTCATTATTTTGTCTCAAGTTTATTGATCGGCATTGCTCTCTCGTGCGTCTCTTTGATCATCGGTCTAATCCTTGGAAGAGGCGCTCTTGAGTGGATCATGCAACTATTGCGACCTTACATTAATTAGCGTTTTTAGAGAAAAACCCTATGCTATAATCACCTCTTGAAAAGAAGAGGTGACTATGGTTTTACAAAAAATCGCACGCGTTTTTGGGGGAGACCCGCACAAGCGCGAAATTGAAAAACTTTCTGAAATCGTCGAAGAGATCAATTCATTCGAAGAACCCTATGAATCCTTAAGCGAAGAAGCATTACGCGCGAAAACCGCTGAGT
This sequence comes from Chloroflexota bacterium, assembly GCA_009773005.1. GTDB lineage: Bacteria > Chloroflexota > Anaerolineae > Anaerolineales > Anaerolineaceae > UBA6107. The sequence continues at coordinate 9,267 of WOUT01000022.1, forward strand.
TCAAACAGCGTCTCATTGAAGGAGAAACCCTGAACGATCTCCTTCCTGAATCTTTTGCTGTTGTGCGCGAAGCCAGCAAACGCACCATCGGACTACGCCATTATGACATTCAGATGATCGGAGGAATGACCCTGCACGCTGGCAGGATCGCTGAAATGCGCACTGGTGAAGGGAAGACCCTGGTCGCCACGCTTCCAGTTTATCTCAACGCTCTCACCGGGCATGGCGTTCACCTGGTTACTGTTAACGATTATCTTGCCCGGCGCGATGCACGCTGGATGACCCCCATCTATCACCTGCTGGGATTGACGGTTGGCGTTCTACAAATGGCCAATCGCACAGAGAACGGAAAAAAAGCTTTCCTGGTTGACCTGGAGAAAACCAACGCGCGTGAAGATTTACACCAGTTGTCTCTGGTTGACCGCGTCGAGGCTTACAAAGCCGATATCGTCTACGGGACCAACAGCGAATTTGGTTTCGATTATCTCCGTGATAACCTCACGATGTCTCTAGCAGAACGAGTGCAGCGCGGACATTTTTATGCAATCGTTGATGAGGTGGACAACATCCTTATTGATGAAGCGCGTACCCCACTCATTATTTCAGGGCCTGCTTCTGACGACACTGAAGGGTATGTCAGGATGTCACAGGTTGTGCGGGCATTGAACCCTGAAGATTATGAGGTCAACGAAAAAGATCGCCAGGTATCACTCACCGAGATAGGTGAAGCGCACGTGGAGGAAATACTCGGCGAGACTCTGCGTGACCCGGACCGCCCTGAAGACATCACTCCTGAGCAAGCGCGCCTGCTTGGTTTTCTGGAACAGGCCCTGCGGGCTCAACATCTCTTCCGCAAGAACAAAGATTATATTGTTCAGGGCGGCAAAGTGGTCATTGTAGATGAGTTCACGGGCAGGTTAATGCCTGGGCGGCGCTGGTCAGAAGGGCTTCACCAGGCGGTTGAAGCCAAAGAAGGTGTGCGCATCGAACCTGAGAACGTGACCTATGCCACCATCACCATTCAGAATTACTTTCGTATGTATGAGAAACTGTCAGGGATGACCGGCACAGCGTTAACAGAAGCGGAAGAGTTTTCAAAGATCTATAAGCTGGATGTTCTTCCAATCCCGATGAACCTCGAATACGTGGCATCCAAGGAAAATTCACCTTTAACCATTGTAGAGACCAAAGATGTACAAAAATATGCCGTACAGTATTACGCCAAACGTGATGACTCCGAGAAAGCGCCAGTTTTTTGGCGCAGGCAGGATTTTCCGGATATGGTATACCGCAGTGAAGAAGGCAAACTGCGAGCGATCACTTCAGAAATTCTGCGTTTTTATACCCTCGGACGACCTCAATTGGTAGGCACTACATCTGTAGAGCACTCAGACCGGCTCTCGTTAAGACTCGGCGCTGAATCCTTGCGGCGGCTCGCGCAAACATTGATCATCCGTGACGCCTGGATCGAAAAGAACAATAAATCACCCGAGTTGGAGATCGCAGAGCTGCAATTCTTGAATCGTCCGTTAAACGAGTTAAACATCGCGGAGATGCGCCCGGTTGCCCGGCAGGCTGGATTAATCTCGACGAACCCTGAAGACCCTGAAAACTTGAAAAATCTTCTCAAAATCCTTGACTTGAAAGAGGAATCCAAAGAGCGTATCCTGGCTGTTTTACTGGGAGGTATACCACATAAGGTGCTCAACGCACGCAAACACGATGAAGAATCCCAGATCATCGCCCACGCTGGCGCTTATGGTTCCGTGACCATTGCCACAAATATGGCTGGTCGTGGCGTGGATATTAAACTCGGAGGAGAATTAAGCGAGGAAGTACTCGCAGACGTCATCCGCGTGTTGGAACGGAATGGAACGCCAGATCCCTATGAGTTGGCCAATGAAGACAGACTAAAAGTATTAAGAGAACTTACTGCTGATCAGACCGGAATTTATGAAGAATCGGTCAAAACCTTCATCAATTATTTCGACGACATGAAAAAAGTGCGCGCGCTGGGCGGCTTGCATGTAATCGGCTCAGAGCGCCACGAAGCGCGCCGCATTGACAACCAGCTTCGCGGACGCGCCGCCCGTCAGGGAGACCCGGGCTCCTCCCGGTTCTATCTTTCTCTTGAAGATGAACTAATGCGCCTTTTCGGTGGTGTACAGATGGAAGCCTTGATGGGGAGGCTCAGGGTTGATCCAAGCCTGCCGATTGAAAGCGGATTGCTTGGACGAATGGTTGAACAGGCTCAGGAACGGGTTGAGGGCAACAACTTCGACGTCCGCAAACACTTGCTTGAATATGACGATGTTCTTAATACGCAACGCAAGCGCATTTATGGAGAACGCAACCGCACCTTTGAAAAAACTGACCTGCATGATGACGTAATTGAGCTGCTGCGTACTGAGCTTCAGGAGCGTATTCCAAAGGCGCTCAAAGACGAGGAAGGTCCGTGGAAACTGCTGGCATTTCTGGATGAAGTGCAGCCCTCGATGTCTTTTGAACAGGAGGAGGTTAAGGCTCCATCCTTCACCTTGCACTTGATCATAGAAGAAATTTTGAGTCGCGTTGGAGAACTACCCGACGAGCATAAGCTTAAAGAACAATTGTTAACGATAGCCGGCGAAGCGTTAGAGACGGAAAAGGTACACATCCTTAAAACTTCCCGAACCTTGTTGGACAAGACCGACGAGACAATTGACCAGATTCTCTCGGAAAGGCTGGAAACTCTAGATAATTATTTTGATGGCCTCGAAACAGGCTCTGAAGAAGAGGGTGCGCCAATCCGTCGCCCGCAGGAACTGTTGGAAGATATAGCCAGCCTTGTGCACACTCCGTTGCGTTTATCCTCAGAGGATATGCGTAAGCTTTCAACTGGTGATGAAATTATTAAGGAAACAATCTCAAATCAAATCGTCAGTACATTAAAATTATTGGCTCTCACTCGCACGCTTGGCGCGCTTGAACGCCGATTGGAAGAAAGCCTTGACATGAAGCCCAACCAATTGCTCGACCTTGAATGGTTTGAGATATCGGATGGGATCATACGCTCAATAACAGACTTGCTTGACCGCCGAAGAGAAACGTTGTTATCTTCGCAGGGTCAGATCAGCCAGAATATCGATTCGGTTTTTTCCAAGGCAGCCCCACAGGGCAATGAGGAATACCGGCTGGCAGACCTGTTGGTCGTGATGTCGACTGGAACGAAGATGGTCATTGATCCCCGCACTCATCAGCGGGCGATGCGTAAAGTCAATTTACTGAACTACACTTTTCTGGCTGCCCAATTCATTCAAGATACGCCAATTCCACAGATCACTAACATGATCGTGGAGCATCTGGAAGATACTCAAGAGCGTCTGGAAATTGCCTGGGGAAAAATGGAGTATGAACGCTTCCGTCTCGCGGGAGTTACATTGCAGCAACTTGAATCCAAAATAAAAACTTCCCTAACCGAAGAGTTTGGAGAAGAACAATTCTCGAGGATAGAAACAAAACAACCTGATGAACTGGACCCGGATCAACGTAAAATACTTACCATCACGCTGGGCACTCGCATCCAGAATGAGATCTACCGGCATATTCTGGTGAGCGTGATCTCCGAGTTGTGGGTGGATTATCTCACTAGAGTGGACGCCCTGCGTGTCTCTATTGGGCTGGAAGCCTTTGCGCAGCGCGACCCATTAGTGCAGTACAAGAGTCAGGCAGCAGAAATGTTCCGTACACTTCTCAGTGATATCCGTGTTGGTGTGATTGGCCGCATGTTCCGATTTCAGCCGCGCAGAGCAGGCTCTGGAGTAGCCGACACTCCTGTTACACAAACCAGCGGTAAAAGTGTAGTATCCTCAACTACAGAGAACGTGAGTCATAAAAAGAAGCGGAAACGGCATTAAGTAATGCAAATAAAAAGGTTTTGTTCTTATTTAAGATTTGTGGCTAACTAATTAGTTTTATTCGCATTAATGATGTATAATAAAAAATCTATACAAGCCCATGGCAATTGTATTTGTATTGCTTATAGAGTTTAACGTTTTATGGGCTAATCTCATCCATCGGAGTACACAGATCGTATGGACCCTAATGATGCCCAACTCGAGACAGGCGAAAATCCCGAGAATAACCAAGCGGAAAACAACATGGCTTCCCTATTGGAAGCTGAAGGATTAGCGATTGATTTTCCAACTCAAGGCGAAATCCGTCAAGGCGTGATCGCCAGCATGACTCCCGGACAGATTTTGGTAAGTGTCGGCACCAAGTCGGAAGGTGTGATCAGCGGTAAAGAATATGAACTTATTCCCACCGATGAACTGGCTAACCTGAAATTAGGCCAGGAAATTCCGGTTTTTGTGGTCAATCCAGAAGATTCGAACGGGAACCTTGTTCTCTCTTATATGCGCGCACGCGAAGAAGAGGGATGGAAGATTGTTGAAATCATGGTTGCCAAAAAAGAGTCCTTTCACAGCTCAGTGATCGGCTATAACAAGGGCGGTCTCATTGTGCCCGTTGGCGGACTGCGCGGGTTTGTGCCAGCGTCACAGATCAGTTTCACCCGCCGCGCCGGCATGACCGGAGATACTCCTGAACAGCGTTGGAGCCGGATGATCGGGCAGGAAATAGACGTGTGCGTCATTGAGGTTGACCGCGAAAGACGCCGCTTGATCCTTTCTGAGCGCCAGGCCAGCAGCGAAACCCGCGATTCGCTAAAAGAACGCGTTATTGATGAATTGAAAGAAGGCCAGGTTTGCTCTGGTCGTGTTACCAGCCTCGCTGAATTTGGCGTCTTCGTTAATGTCAACGGTGCAGATGGTCTGGTTCACCTTTCCGAGATTTCTTGGGATCGCATTCAACATCCTAGTGAATTGCTCAAAGTCGGTCAGGAAGTTAAAGTCAAAGTTATCAGTATTGACCGCGAGAAGAAACGTATTGGTCTTTCAATCCGCCAGCTCTTATCTGATCCGTGGGATCAGAAGGCTTCTGAATTCCAGGTCGGGCAGCTTATTGAAGGTTCAATCACCCGACTAACCAAGTTTGGGGCTTTTGCCCGCCTTACAGACGACATTGAGGGGTTGATCCACATCTCCGAGATCAGTGAAAAACGGATTGAACACCCCAAGGAAGTCTTGAAAGAGGGCGATACCTGTACATTGCGAATTATCAAGATCGACAATGACAATCACCGCATTGGTTTAAGCCTGAGGCGAGTCGATTCAATGGCCTATGCTGACATGGATTGGGAAAGTCTGGAAGGAATTCTTTCGCCAGATGAAGGTGAAGTTACTCCTCCCACCGACCTAGAAATCAAGGCTGAGCCAGCTCCCAAGAAATCAAAAGTGAAACCAGCAATTGATTCCACCGAGCTAGAAGTCAAGGATGAGCCCGCTCCCAAGAAATCAAAGGTGAAACCAGTAATTGACCCCGGCGAATCCGAAGCGTAATCAAACGAATTCAAAAAGAGTGCGCTGAAATCAGTGCACTCTTTTTGTTATTTGGATTGGCGGAATGACCTACATTATTGACGCACATCAAGACATTGCATATAACGCGATCACTTTTAACCGGGATATCTGCATCTCCGCGCTTGATGTTCGGAAAAATGAAAAAGGAACCCAAATCCCCTTATGGAATTGCGGAGAAGCAGTGGTTGGCTGGCCCGAGTTTCAGGCTGGAGAAATTGCTGTCATTTTTACCACTTTATGGTGTCCCCCGTGGCAGTATCGCGGCGGCGAGTGGGATACCCAATCTTACCAAACCACACAGCAAGCCCGGATCCTTTATCGCAAACAAATCGATTATTATCGGCGTCTAACCGAAGAAAACCCTGAAAAGTTTACCCTCATCGTGAACCAGCGCGACCTAACAACTGTTCTTTCTCATTACGAGGTATCGGATGAGCAAAAAAACCGCCCGGCTGGGCTAGTATTGCTCATGGAAGGCGCGGAAGGTATTGGCGCTCCTGAAGAATTGGAAGAGTATTATGAACTCGGGTTGCGACAGGTAGGCCCGGTTTGGGCAGGCAATCGTTTTTGCGGAGGGAGCAAAGAAGACCGCCCCTTCGATCAAGAAGGACGAAAACTGCTTGAGATTATGGCATCATTAGGTATGGCTCTGGATATCAGCCATATGCGGGAAAATGCGGCTTTGACCGCTCTGGATGTTTACTCGGGTCCGGTCATGGCAAGCCATTCCAACTCTCGCAGACTGCTCAATGATACAGGTGATGAACGCCATTTGACAGATCATGTCATCCGGCGGCTTCAAGAAAGATGTGGAACTATTGGAGTGGTCCCTTATAATAAATTCCTGTCAGCCGAATGGACGCCTGCTTCTGCGCCAGATGCTGTTACAATTAATCAACTCATTTCACAAATTGATTATTACTGCCAGTTCGCCGGGAACTCAACGCAAGTGGGACTGGGCACCGACCTGGATGGCGGTTTTGGATACCCCCATATCCCGCAGGAATTGGATACAATTAAGGATCTACAAAAACTGAAACCTGCCTTGCTGGAAAAAGGGTATACCCAGGAAGATGTTGCTAATATTTTTGGTATAAATTGGAAAAAACACTTGGAGACGGTTTTGCCGAAATGACAAAAAGAAACGAGCAAATTACTCACATAGAAAAACAAATGGAAATTCCAATTCCCCTGCCTCCACTTCCGCGGGTGAGAATTCGCTTTTCCTTAATCGTAACCTTTGGTGGATTCGTCCTTTTTTTGATCGGCGCGCAACCCGGTTTATTTGGTCTGGATCGCAGTCCGGTGATAGGGTTTATTCAAATCGCGGTCATGCTGGTGGGTCTGGCAATCATTTGTATTGGTGGTTATGTTGCCATTCATTCATTATGGCGAAGAGAACCTCCAAGTATCCCAGCCGATATTGGGTTGAGATTGGTCAGTACTGGTTATGTGGTCGCTGTCTTTTCAGGGATGGCTGATGTTTTTGGAATAGGATCACATCCTTTGCCAGGCGTGCCTATCTTCGGTGTTTGGCAGGCGCGCGGCATGGAAATCGGTCTGGCTTTGATCGCCATTGGTTTTGTAATGATGTTTCCTTTTCGAAATCCAAATAAATTTCGGTGACCTTACGATTCTTATCCGCGGAGGTAGCTCACGCGGTATTACAGAATCGCAAAAGCATCGGTCACCTCTACATGCTTCGAACCGATGCAGCAAGCTGCGCGGTATTCAAAAAAAGAATAAACGTTAAGTTGTAAATTCAAGCTTATTCGTTTGTTATCCCTATTACTTGTAACATTTCTTCGTTTGTAGAAAATTTATATTCTTCTACGCCCTTAATTTCTGCCTGCCTTTTTTCCTCAGTTTCGAGGACTTTTAAATTTTCTTTTGTGACAATATCGCAGGCAGATAAGCTCAAACGTCTCTGAATATCATTCAAGGATACGCCTGTAATTGCATCCAACGAAACCAGGTGTTCTGCAATGGCACTTGCCGCGCTAACACCATCTTTTCGTGCGATCCCAACCAACCCTGTGCTCGCATTGCGTGACCAACCTGCAACGAAAATTCCTTTCACAGGCTCACCGGTAAGAGAATCTCCAACTTCAAAAGACTCACCTTCAACCGGGTATTTCGGTTTTTCAGTTTTTCGGATCTCGTTTTGTTTCATTGGCAGCCCCAGATCAGTGGTCACTCGATCGCCGATCGCGAAAATCACATTATCGACTTTCATCTGAATACTGTTTTCCAATCCTCGTGCAACCACAACCCCCTCTTTGATCTCAAGCGTGTTTTCTTCAAGTTTCAAACTGCTCACTGAATCTGTTGAATCTCCGATCACCTCTTTCGGTGAATAAAGGAAACGTAAGAAGAGTCTTGTGTCTTTTTCCTTCGGGCAAGCCTTACCTAAAGCCTCGAGAATATGGTTCTTGGCGTCTTCGGGGTTTTGACCGATAGCGATCATTCTTGCTGAAATACGTTCGATTTCCGAATTAAAATCTGCCTGGTCAAGATATGAGATAATCGGCAGTAGTTCTTTTTTGTCAAATTTCACCTCGGCAGGTCCCCTGCGGACTATGACTGTGATCTCAGCCACGTTGCGATGTTTGATCAAATAGTGGGCTATATCAGTCATTACGTTCCCGGCGCCGACTATTGCGACCTTTTTGCCAATTGGATAGGCTTGAAGGCTGTAAGGTGGGAGACGATTGTAGTGAAAAACCAGGTCCTTGGCGTGGTATACCCCTTTCAGGTTTTCACCCGGCATATTCAGAGTCTTTGTTCCTTGCGCACCGCAAGCTACCAAGACAGCCGAAAACCCCCAGCCCAACAGGTCTGAAATCCCAACACATCCATACTGACCGATTGTGATATTCCCGAAATAGTTGACATTATCCAAAGCCAAAATTTGTCTAAATTGTGACCGTAGTCCCTCTTTCATCTTATGTTTATCCAGGAATATCCCGTATTCCGCCAAACCGCCAGGTTTTATATCACGGTTGAAAATGGCAATATTGTATCCGCGTACTGCCAAAGCTTGTGCTGCAAAAAGCCCCGCTGGTCCAGCTCCAATGATCGCTACTTGCATATTTGCTGTTTGTGTCATTTTGGATTCTCAATCCTGCCAACGAGTCGGGCAACAATTAGGGTAAAACAATTTCGACAAAGATAGTAGTATTATAAACGCTTTCCCTATCCCTTGTCCGCTGCTTATGCTATATTTATTAAAGATTAAAACGAAAACCAGAGGTTTAATGACCAATCAAATCACAAGTACAACACTCGACAATGGATTAAAGGTATTTCTGAAGGAGATCCATACCTCACCGATCATCAGCCATTGGGTTTGGTACCGGGTTGGTTCGCGTTACGAAGTAAATGGAAAAACAGGTATTTCACATTGGGTTGAGCATATGCAATTCAAAGGCACGCCCACTTACCCTGCGGGAATCCTTGATCGAGCCATCTCTCGTGACGGCGGTATGTGGAACGCCTTCACTCATCTTGATTGGACCACCTTCTTCGAAACTATGCCGGCAGAAAAGATCAACCTCTCTCTTGATCTAGAAGTGGATCGAATGGTCAACAGTGTTTATGATGACTCTGAGGTGGCTTCTGAACGTACAGTAATCATTTCAGAGCGAGAAGGCAGCGAGAATGATCCTCTCTTTAAGTTGGAAGAAGCGATGCAATTGGCTGCTTTTGAGAATCACCCCTATCGAAACGAAGTGATCGGCAGTTTAGAAGATTTGCAGTCAATCCAAAGAGATGACCTGTATCACCATTATCAAACTTACTATAACCCCGCTAACGCTGTAGTAGCAGTAGCGGGAGATTTCAATACCACTGATATGCTTGATTCCATCCAATCACGCTATGCCAAGATTCCTGGTAAAAAAGTTGATTCGCTTGCGGATTTAAGGGAACCTGCATTGCAAGCAGAAAAACGGATCGAGGTCACCGGCCCAGGAGAAACCACCTATGTCGAAATAGTCTATCGCGCTCCTTCCGCTTCAGAAGAAGATTTCTTTGTTGTTTCAGTCCTGGATAGTTTGTTCACGGGACCAACCAGTCTGAACATGTTTGGCGGTGGCGGCGTATCCAACAAAACCAGCCGGCTCTACCGTGCTCTTGTGGAAAAAGAACTCGCAGTGAGTATTAACGGTTCACTGCAAGCTACCGCTGATCCATATCTTTATGGCATCACGATCACCGTTCGACCTGACAGCAGTCCCGAAAAAGTGTTGAAATCGCTGGATGATGAAATTTCACGGTTGATGGGCACAATGGTCTCACAAGCTGAGATAGATCGCGCAGTCAAACAGGCGCGTGCTCTTTTTGTTTATGGCAGTGAAAACATCACAAATCAAGCCTTCTGGCTGGGATACTCAGAAATGTTCAATGAATACTCCTGGTTTCTCAACTACATCAAACGATTGGAAAAAGTTACCCCCGAGGTGTTAATGGATAAAGCAAGGGAATATTTATCCTCTCACCGAAGAGTGGTGGGTATTTATCGACCTGAGGAGAACCACTCATGAGCGTTGTGATTAACAACCAACTTCAATCCTCATTTCCAGGTCCTCATGATATTCACCGCAAAGTATTGGCAAATGGAATTACGCTGCTTACTCGCAGCAACTTCAACAGTGCTTCGGTTGTCATTTCGGGTACTCTTGGCGCCGGCAGCCTGTTTGACCCGGCTGATAAATTGGGTTTGGCGCATTTCACCGCCCTGGCGCTTATGCGTGGGACTAAAAACGCGGATTTTCAAACCATTTTTGAGCGTCTGGAATCTGTGGGGGCAAGCCTCGGGTTTGGCGCCAGTGTTCACAACACAAGCTTGGGCGGCCGGGCGCTCGCTGAAGATTTGCCCTTGTTGGTCGACACGCTGGCTGATTGCATTCTTAACCCCACTTTCCCGGAGCAATATTTTGACCGGCTAAAAAGTCAACTCCTGACCGGTTTAGCGATCCGCGCCCAGGATACTGCGGACATGGCTTCCCTGACATTTGACTCCCTGCTGTTTCCTGGTCACCCTTATGGACTACCAGAAGATGGATACATTGAAACCGTTTCTGCCATTACCCGGCAGGATTTGGTTGATTTTCATGCAAATAATTACGGTCCAACGAATATGGTGATCGTGGTGGTGGGGGCGGTCAAACCCGATTATGTCTTTGATCTATTTGATCGCGTATTAGGAAAGTGGGAAAACCCCAACCTCACCGCTAAACCTGAGTTCCCGGTTATTCATGTACCTAAAAAAACCATTCGCGAACACATCACATTGCAAGGCAAGAGTCAGGTTGACATCGTAATGGGAACACTTGGTCCCAAACGCCACGCGCCGGAATATCTAGCTGCCTCGCTTGGCAATAACATCCTCGGCCAGTTCGGAATGATGGGACGGATCGGAGATGCCGTCCGGGAAAAAGCCGGGTTGGCTTATTACGCATCAACCAGCGTAAACTCCTGGATCGAAAGCGGTTCCTGGGAAGTCTCTGCAGGGGTAAACCCTGAAAATATCGACAAAGCGATAAGACTGATCATAGAGGAACTGGACCGGTTTCGTTCTGAACCTGTACTGCCTTCAGAATTGGCAGATAGCCAAGAAAATTACATCGGAAGATTGCCCCTCTCGCTGGAATCCAATTCCGGAGTAGCAAACTCCATCCTTAACCTGGAGCGGTTCGCGCTTGGTTTGGATTATTTTCAACGTTACCCATCCTTGGTGCGAGAAGTGACACCCGAACAAATCTTGCAGGCTGCCCAAAAATACATCAATCCTGAATATTTGGTTATTATTTCAGCCGGTTCGAAACCAGGCAGAATAAAAACGAAATGAGATCTATCGCAACCGGAATTGACCTTGTGGAAATTGAGCGCTTTCAGACCCTAAATCCAAAGATCAGAGAGCGTTTTTATAAGCGGGTTTTTACACCTTCAGAATTAACAGCAGCCTCAGGGTTATTACAAAACCTAGCAGGAAAGTTTGCTGCGAAAGAAGCCACTGCCAAAGCATTGGGCTGCGGTATCGGGGAGATCAAATGGCAGGATATTGAGATTCTGAATGATGAGAATGGAAAACCCACCCTCGTTTTGCATGACAAGGCACTCGATAACGCCCAAAATGCCTTCTGGTCTGATTGTTCCATCTCTATTTCTCATACAACAGCTTATGCAGTCGCCATAGTCACAGCCATCATTGAAACTCCAGATCGCTAGAAAGATGTCTGGATGAAGTTACTTGCGGTAAGCGATACAGAGATCGGTTTCATCTACAGCCCAATGATCACTGACCGTTTTTCAGATGTCGACCTCGTCATTTCATGCGGTGATCTCCCTTATTTTTATTTGGAATATATTGTGAGTATGCTCAATGTTCCATTATATTTTGTAAGAGGGAATCACGCCAGCAAAGTCGAATTTGTCAGCGCGGGATCTCCACGCACTTCACCATGGGGCACCATTGACCTGCACCAACGGGTCTGTGAAGACGATACAGGTTTACTGCTGGCTGGCCTTGAAGGTTGCGTGCAGTATAACCAAGGACCTTATCAATACACGCAAGATCAATACTGGTTCAAAGTGTTTCGCTTGGTTCCGCGTCTTTTTCTTAACAAAATACGACTTGGGCGGTACCTGGATATTTTCGTAACCCACGCCCCGCCGTGGAAGATTCACGACATGGATGACCGTCCGCATCGCGGGATAAAAGCATTTAATTGGTTGATTAATGTTTTTCAACCAACTTACCATTTACATGGGCATATCCACATTTACCGCCAGGATATGGTCATGCAAACATTGGTTGGTAAAACAAAAGTGACCAACACTTACGGATATCGAGAGATCATAATCGAGACCCCAAAAAATCGGTCTTGGAAATGATCACTTTAATTAGAGAAAGAGTACCATATGGCGCCTTCAGATATGCAAAACAATTCGAACAGCAACCTGTCGCAACTCTCCAGGCAAGATTTTTCACGTGCATACATGAAGAGTTTTTGGAGATCCATCTTTAGCTGGATTCGCAATTCAAGCAATGAACTCCTCCCATTTGATGAAGTTCTGAAAAGTATGCCGCTGAGAGGGCAGCATTATCTCGGTTTTCGGCAGATCGAGACAGCCAAGATTATCGGATCGGTAAGCCGCTACCAGGATTTTGACCGCGCGTTTTTGCCCCGGCAGACTCACACCCGCGCTCGCTGGGAGAGTATTGACAGGGCGTACTTTAAGGATGTCATCCTGCCGCCGATCGAAGTCTATAAAATCGGCGAAATCTATTTTGTTAAAGACGGCAACCACCGAGTGTCTGTTGCCCAGGAACGCGGGCAAATCTACATGGATGCTTATATTATTGAAATTGATATCCCGGGTACGTTGGATGAAAACACCAACGTGAATAATCTCGTCCTTACACATGAATATGTCAGTTTCTTGGGGCAAACCAAACTTGATCTGCTCGTCCCTGAAGAGAATTTCCGTTTTTCAATCCCCGGGCAGTATGATCGATTATTGCAGCACATTAGTGTGCATCGCTGGTTCATGGGTGAAAAGCTTAATCGACCGGTTAATGACGAAGAAGCCGTCTTGGGTTGGTATCGTAATGTTTTTTTGCCCTTGAAAAAGATCATCCAGAAACATCAAATAATGCGAGAATTCCCGCAGCGCACAGAAACCGATTTGTATCTTTGGATTATCGAACACCGCTGGTATCTTGCCGAAGAACTGCATCGTAAGGTAAGTCTTGAATCCGCAGCAATGCATTATGCAAAACAGTTTTCCACCCGGCCATTCCGTCATATCCGACAAATATATCACTGGATAAAGAAAAGAATCTTTAAAATAAACAAAAAAGCAGCCTGAAAATTCGAATCAGGCTGCTTGCATAAAGACTAAATAAACACTATGCGGTCATTGAAGACTGTTTTACGCCCAGCCAAAAATGGTTCGGGAGGATCATTTGATTAATCTGTACGTCGACTCCGGAAGACTTGGAAGGAGTCTCAACCGCCATGCTGGGGTGAACAAAGCACAAGTTCGGTATCTGCCCATATTTTTTCTGGTAATACTCTGCTGCTCTCAAGATCTTCGTGTTGAAATCCATTTTCGGATCGTTATCAAACCAAAGCATTCCAGTGTTCATTTCTGTCTCCATGTTCAAGTCTTCTCCATCTATTGCAAGTAATGCGCCACTTTTTTGGTTCCTATGTTCTATCATTATTATAGAACTTAAGTTCTTACTTGTCAATAGTGAGATTTTTTGCTGTATTAAATATTGCAATTACCAAGCCAACTTACGCTGCGCATTTGATGGATTTTTTTTTGTTTTTAAGGTATCCTTAAAAGCAACAGGAAATCAATAATTCGACACTCTTTTTTTGGAGGTAATGATGATCAAAGAAACCGTGAAAGATGCCGAACATCACATGAAAGGTGCAATTTTAGCGTTAGAGGAAGATCTCACGGGTATCCGAACCGGCCGCGCAACACCCGCTCTCGTTGAAAAACTACCAATCGATTATTTTGGAATGCCAACACCCCTTATGCAATTAGCCTCCATTTCCATACCAGAAGCCAGATCAATATTAATTAAACCTTTTGACCCAACCACTCTAAAAGCCATCGAAAAATCGATTCTCGCTTCCGAATTAGGCCTAACTCCCAATAATGACGGGAAATCGATTCGATTAAACCTCCCACCGCTCACAGAAGAACGCCGGCGAGAATTAGTAAAAGTGGTGCGCAATCGCCTTGAAGAATCAAGAATTGCGATCCGCAATATCCGCCGAGATATCATCAAAGACCTTAAAGAATTTGAAAAAGAAAAGTTAATTTCCGAAGATGATTTAAAGGTTGGTGAAGAAGAAATTCAGAAACTGACCGATCACATGATCGCAGAGATTGACGCCATAGGCACAAAGAAAGAAAAAGAGATCATGGAGGTCTAACCTCCACAACATACAATGAGTGAGTTAGTGAACAAAATACCTGAACATGTTGCCATCATCATGGATGGCAATGGTCGTTGGGCTGAATCTCGCGGTTTGCCCCGATTAGAAGGGCATCGGGCTGGAACTGAAAACCTGCGCCAGATCATTCGAGCCAGCGTTGAATTTGGCGTCAAATACCTTACAATTTATGCTTTTTCCACAGAAAATTGGGGACGACCGAAAGATGAAGTAAACGGCTTGATCACGATCCTTGAAACAGTGATTGATCGAGAATTGAATGAACTCAACGCAGAGGGTGTTCGAATTTGCCACCTGGGGCGACTTGAGGCAATGCCCGCCAAAGTGCGTAAAAAAGTTGAATACTCCATGCACATCACCCAAAATAACGACCAATTGATCCTAAACGTAGCCTGGAACTATGGCGGCCGTGACGAGATCGTGCACGCCATCCAAAAGATCATTCAGGCAAGTGTCCCTGCAGAACAGGTCACAGAAGCATTAGTCAGCAAGAATCTGTTTACACAAGGGTCACCCGACCCTGACCTCATTATCCGTACTTCTGGTGAAATGCGCGTCAGCAATTTTTTGATTTGGCAGTCAGCCTATTCTGAATGGTATGTCACTCCCACATTGTGGCCTGATTTTAACAAAGAAGAATATAAGAAGGCAATTGATGCGTATGGGCACCGAAAACGACGTTTTGGAAAACTTGATCAATAAAAATACAACCAAAGACGTTTCACTTTTAAAGCGCCTAATCGTCATTGATATCATGGTGCCAACAGTGGTCATCTTCGCGTTCGCGGGAGGGTGGCCATTTACAATCTTTGTGACATTCGTGTTGTGTGTGGCAGGCTGGGAGTTCTGGCGGATTTTTACAAAAGGTGGATATACTCCTTCACTGATTGTGATGTTAACTTTCATTGCATCCGCAGTCGTCATGCGGTACCTTTGGGGACTAGTCTATATGGACGTTTGGCTAGCTGTATTGATTTTGACGTCCATGTTCATACACATTGTTCTGCAGCAAAAAGGGGATCACAAAACTGGATCAAGTTTCGCCTTGACCGTCAGCGGCGCGGTATATCTGGGTTGGCTTGGCGGTTATGCAATCTCGGTGCGTACTCTTGAACACGGTTTGTTGTGGGTACTGCTCGTCTTTCCAGTCATTTCGCTGGCTGATTCAGGCGCTTATATTTTTGGTAGGTTGTTTGGAAAGCACAAAATGCTGACCGTGGTCAGCCCCAAGAAAAGCTGGGAAGGCTATATCGGCGGAATCATCGTTGGCGGCCTTGGTGGTTGGGGACTCGCCGCGCTCTGGCATATTGTATCTCAATCCATCTTGCCCATTCATGGTTTGATCCTGGGTATTGTGATCTCTGTCCTTGCTCCAATCGGAGATTTTGGCGAAAGTATGATCAAACGGCAATTCTCAATCAAAGACTCCAGCAACATCCTGCCTGGCCATGGAGGTTTCCTTGATCGTATCGATTCTTCATTATGGGCAGCAGTGATCGGCTATTATTTGGTTTTGTTCATCAGATAGGTGATTTTCAGCCTATTCATGCAAAAGGATATGAATGATCGATACCACACCGACACGTAACCTGGCACTTGATCTAGTGAGAGTCACCGAAGCAGCTGCCCTGGCTGCCGGACGGCACATGGGGCGCGGAGACAAGATCCGCGCTGACCGCGCTGCGGTTGATGCCATGCGTTTGATGCTCAACACCGTCCAAATGGACGGCGTTATCGTCATTGGCGAGGGTGAAAAAGATGAAGCCCCCATGTTATTTAATGGCGAAAAGTTGGGCACAGGGGTTGCCCCGCAAGTTGATATTGCAGTAGATCCGATAGAAGGAACCCGACCACTTGCTCTTGGACTGTCAAACTCAATTGCCACAGTTGCCTTGGCTCCACGCGGAACAATGTTCAACCCCGGTCCTTTCTTTTATATGAGCAAGATCGCAGTCGGCCCGATTGCAAAGGATTTGATCGATATTGACGCCCCGATTGCCGACAACCTTATCAAGGTCGCCAAAGCCAAAGGTGAACACGTGGAAGACCTTACAGTTGTGGTATTAGACCGGCCGCGGCACGATAAATTGATCGCGGAGATTCGCAAAGCCGGTGCGCGCATCCGTCTCATTCCGGATGGTGACGTGGCGGGCGCCTTGATGACCGCAATGCCAGAAACAAATATCGATATGCTACTGGGGATTGGCGGCACCCCTGAAGGCGTGCTGGCTGCTGCAGGGTTGCGCTGCATGGGTGGAACGATCATGGGTAAACTGTATCCTCGTAATCAATTGGAGATTGAACAGGCAAAAAAGTTAGGGTTGGATATTAACAAACCTCTTTTGATGGATGACCTGATCTCGTCTGAAGATGTTTTCTTCGCCGCAACAGGGATCACGTCAGGGGATTTACTTGAAGGTGTTTCATATTTTAGAGACGGGGCAAAAACGGACAGCCTCGTGATGCGCGGGTTAACCGGCACTGTGCGGCGCATAATTGCAACTCACCGGTTGAGCAAACTTTCCGAAATCAGTTCCATTCAATATTGAGATAAAGAGGCATCACATCTGCGACGCCTCTTTATTATGTTCACTTGAAGAGTTACTTGATCTCGTAGACCAAGTTCGCGTTCACAGTGATTACCAATTGTCCGGCCGAGATGGGAACATTTACTGGTGCCGCCATTGCGCCACCTTTGCCTTCATAAAACGGAATAGGTCCGCCACCCGAATAGACATTCACTGATTGGAGGACGCCCAGTTTCACACCAGAAGCAGCAGCAATGGATTCTGCCTCGGCAACTGCATTCTTGATTGCCATATCGCGTGCCTGAGCATACGCAGCATCTTTATCCTGCACATCAAATGTGATTCCATTGATGCTGTTAGCGCCCGATCGGACAACTGCATCAAGCATCTGCCCCAGTTTTGCCAAATCGCGGACGGTAATGTAGACCGTATTTTCAACCACGTAATATTTTCGCGAGATTTGACCATCAGGCCCATAATCCTGCATCGGGTAGACATTAAAGCTTGTCGTCTGAATGTCTTTGGCTTCCACACCCAAATCCTTTACTGCCTGCGCAACAGCCTGCGCCTGAATGTTATTATCAGATAAAGCAGTGGAGACTTCATTCGCGTCAACCCGAACACCAACATACACATAAGCCACATCCGGGACAAGGTAGACCTCACCATCCCCTGAGGAGCTCAACGTGCGGATCTGCGGCGTTGTTCCGGTGACAACCGGGGTGTTGCTGCATGCAGCAACAGAGACAATTACCAATACACTTGCCATAATCAAAAAGAAATTTCGTTTCATTTTTACTCCTCTTTTCAATATTCTATTGGTAAGACGTGTTTGATCCAAAAAAGTTCCTGATAATACCCTGTAATAAATCAAACATCAGAGGCGAGTCAATATTAACTAAAAAAGCGGGAGCCGCGGCTCCCGCTTGAAGTTCTTATTCTACTTCTTGTATAACGACGCTGCCTATTGCCAGATCCACCTCAATATTGATTTTAGAAGGGTTAGCTCCAACTCCGGTGGAACGAATAATATCACCGTTTTTCATGAACCCTTCCGGGAAAGTTGTGCCTACAATTGCCGTATCAGTTTTGATCCTGACTTCACTACCCTTCGGGATGCGAATCACAAGTTCACCGATCGCTCCGCTGATCCTGGCGTCAACATCTATGCCGGCTGGCAGGGTGACAGTAGTCGATCCAACACCTACTTTGGCCTCCAGATTCGCAATATGAGTACCTGTCAGGTTAATCACCATTTCACCAATCCCAAGCGCTGACCGCAAATCAATCGGGATTTTAGAATTAATTTTAAAATCCCATGGCATGGAGACTGTATTTACCGGAACGATCACAACGCCATTCCCTCCAATCACAAGGGTACTTTTTCCATCCATTGGAGCAGTGTAAACTGGAGCCAATGTCATTTCCTTAGGCAATCCGGCTTTACCGCTCACCAGTATGTTCTCACCTGCGCCGCCAGCCAGTTGTATTTCACCGACAGCCACCGAAAATCTCACATCAGACTGCGTGGCATTGTCGAGTGTTTGGCTGAATGGGACTGATTTCATTCCTGATCCAACAAACGGAGACAGAGTTGCCAACCAAACTATTGCGGCTACAAGAAACAGTCCTAAAAATACGCGGATCAAGTTGTTCCATACAGATCCCCGGTGACCAAAAATGATATCCAAACCGATCGCGACCAACAGAACCGGCCAGAGTCGCAGCAATAGAGCGAACCCGCCTGATTCGATATAGTGCAAGTTGCCCAGCAAAAGAATCGTGCCTAACCCGATCAATACAAGGGGGCCAACCCAACCATCGCGTTTGTAAAGCCCGTCAAGACCACCGATAATTAAAATCACCGGCCAGTATTGGAGAAGATTCTCCCAGGTGGTTCCCTGCACCGTTCCAATATTGATCAGGAAGATGAAAACACCTGCGGCGATCAATAAAAGGGGGAAAAACAAGCTTCTTGGTTTTCGAAACTCACTCATTTGTCTATTCCTTTCGGGTTGCTCGGATCAATAAAGCCACGCCTGCAATTAAAATCAATCCTGCCCACAAAACACCGGTATCCAGCCATGCCAGCCAGGGGATGTGAAGTTGGCGAAGGAGGAAGAATCCGCCTGCCAAAACCAATGCTATTCCGATGAAACGGGCTGTATTTTGATTCGGTTGTTTGACGGCGGAGATAAAATCATCGCGCACTAATCCAGCGCGTTCTTTAATATCTTCACCATTAAATACTTCGGGCTGGCTGTCTGTGGACACATGACCTTCGGGGGGAACTACCACCCAAAGAATGAAATACATCAGCGGACCGAACCCGCCCAACAAAGTGAGCGCCACAAAGAAGAGGCGGACGATGGTAAGATCAACGTTCAGGTATTTCGATAACCCTCCACAAACACCGCCGAGCATGCGGTCTGTCTGGCTGCGATACAGTTTGCTTGTCATAGTAAACCTCACCTTAATCTTTCTTCAAAAATGAACGCACGACCAGGTAAATTCCCACACTCAGGAATGCAACTGCCCATATCCATCCAAAGACCGAGTTGACCAACGCGCCTGATCCGATCATGATCAGCGTTCCCAGCACAAAGCAGATCGCCGCTGGGATCCAGGGCCATTTTTCTTTTTGCCCGACAGGGAGCAAACCCACCGCCGCAAAAGTGGCGCCAATCCCCAGGAAGAATAAACCACCTTGCAGAAGTCCGTCGCCATTTTGAATTCCGGCAATCAACGCCAGGGTTGCAAGAGCGCCGGCGGGGATCACCGCCCACCAATTGGAAGATTTAACCAACAGGATGGCAATAAAACTCAAGGCAATCGAGCCGAGGAACAAACTCGCGCCGAATTGATTTGAAAATTCAGGGAAAAGGTCGCCGGATGCGATCAAGGCGCCCAAACCCAGTAACGTGAACCCGGGGATGAATGCCCACCAGTTCTCATGGTTTCTAAAAACCACATAAAGGAAAACGACGCCGCCTGCGGCAAAGAACAGTGAGACGAATAAACCACCCACCGGCAGGTGAAAGAGCTGCTGAATAAGAAAGACGATCCCGGCCAAGACCAGCAGCACACCAAATAACACCTGTTTTGAATTGTTTTTCATAATTTCCTCTTTTTTACTTGATATCGACGGAACCGACTCCGCCTTCGTATGAGATGTCGACTTTGTTTGATGCGGTTGCATAATCAGCAGATTGATAGGTATGTCCATTTTGGATGAAACGAGAAGTATCCACATTGATACCGGATAACCCGCTGGATTCTCTGATCGAGGCGGCGACACCTTGCGGAACATTAATCTTAACCGCTGCAGCGCCTGATTTGATCGTCACGCGCGTATACCCGGCATTCTGCGGGAGTTGAATCTCGGTCGAGCTGGCGCCGGTTTCCACGACCAGTTCGGTCACACGGAGATCAGCCAGGTTCAGTTTGGCTTCGCAAGCCCCGGTATGGAAATACAGTTTTAACGGAATCTCTTTAGTCAAGCCCACGTTCCAATTGATGCCTTGGTGGCCATATACCCAGTTTCCCGGGAATAGCATATCAGATGGGGTATTCAGTTTGACATTTACCGTGCCGCCTGTACGGTTAACCTCATCGGAGATACCGCCAACAAAGCTGCCGCCCACCAGTTCCTGGGGGCGTAAAGTGGAAGCGACTGACAACATCCCGGCTCCATAATTAAAGGTGATCTCTGCTTCAGTTCCATTTTCCAAAGGGATCGACCGCTCAACAGTTTCCACTTTTCCCTTCAACAGGTAAGGACCAGCAATGAACCACACTCCGAGCAGAACCAGAATCGCAGGCCAGAAGAAAGACCAAATGGCGGTAGTGACGACCCCTAAATTGATGGCCAGGAGCATTGCTCCCAGCAGGATGATAAGTGTGCCAAAGAAAAGCGCTGATTTTCGCATTCGTAATCTCCCATGTTATATGTGGATTAGTCGTGAGGGCGCAGTAAAGTGCGCAAGCCAATCAACACACCGGCGGCAACCAGCAAGAGCGGCCAGTAAGCCCCAAAAGCCCTGAAGGCGCCGAAAAAAGCTCCAAAGATGACAAACAAAACAAGGCTGGTGCCGATGGTGTCAAATGCCGAGCGAATGGAGTAGCGATCGCGCGCGCCCAGCAAATACGCAAAAATCATCCCGATGCCAGAAAACCCGGGGATCAAAGCCCACATATAAGCCCAACTGCCCCAATTGCCTGTCATATTCTGGTAATAGAGAATGCCGCCGATGCCACCCACAATCACTGCCGGGACGGCCATATCCGGTGCGCCAACGATCAAACCGAGCACCAGCAGACCGGCTGCGACTGCCAGGATAATAACCGGCCAGGAATAATCGATATTCAACCATTGGTTAAATTGAGGGACAACATTTGCCAAAATAAAGTAAATTCCGACCAGAACAAGGATGATGCCGACTGCCAAACTGGAACGCTGAGAACGATTCATATCTGCCTCCGAAATTAATAACCATATGCTTTTGATTACCTAATATACGAGGCAATGAGGTTAAAGTTGCAGGCAGGACTGCCCTCAGCCTCTTGTCGGTCCAAGTAAGTAGGGTACGTCAACGACGCACCAAAAACGGATTGATATGCAATTATCCTATGCCGGAATACCTCCATTCAAGAGTTGAAGGGGGAACGTATTTTTCACCGTTGTCACTTATCAACTTCTCCCCATCCTGACCAACGAACCAGCCCGAAGGTTATTGCAGCAAGCCTGGGTGGATACAAAGCAAAGATTTCCCGTTGAAACTATTGCCGTGTGTTTGCTGCCAGATCATCTGCATTGTATCTGGCGATTACCGGAAGGAAGTTCACCATTATTCAGTTCGATGGAAGGAGTTCAAGCGCCTGTTCACAAAAAGCTACCTGAAAGAAATTGGAGGGGGAGAAGAACGCAATGAATCCCGACAAAGACGACATGAGGCGGCTATCTGGCAGCGGCGTTTTTGGGAAGACAATTTATAATGAAGAGGATCTGGAAGAGCATTTGGATTACATTCATTGCAACCCGGTCAAGCACGGGTATGTGAACCGTGCGGCAGATTGGGCCTGATCGAGTTTTCACAGATATGTAAAAGCAGGCATTTACGAAGAAGATTGGTTCGGAGGGGACGAGGGGCGAAATCAGAGAATGTGCTATGAATAATGGAGGGGGGAATGGTGCGTCTTGGACGCACCCTACGGACTTACGCCTTTAATGTTGCGCGCGATGTATTGCAGCAAAGCGCGAATGAAAACGATCGTTCCAGTTATCTCAAGGGTTTCTTCAATCGTGGCAATGATGATGTATGTTGAATTCAATGCTCTATCTGCTTCAACTAAACTCAGCCACATAGCCACCAAGCAGCTCAAAACCGATTGAGCCTCCTATGTAAAGCACAGCTGCAAACAAGAATGCGTTTCGAGTTTTTCTCTCGAGTTGGACTAAAAAACCATAAAAGAACGGTGCAAGTATAACAATCAATAAAATAGCGGGGATTACCCAAGAAAAGTAAAAAATACCAAAGCTGCTAGTTCCAATCAATTCACGGATTGGCTTTGCAAGTTTTTCGTGAATTGAAAATTGCTCGTCAATTGCCATAAATGAGAACCCAATGCATAGCACTGCCCAAAAAGAAAATAAACGTGAATTAATTTGTTTTTCAAATACAGCAATGAAAAAGAGAAGCAAGGCACTCATGAGAAGCAGGATAAATGAAAAGGCTGTGGGAATATTTTTCTCGGCATCGAGATTAAAAACCTTAATACTCAAAAAATATGCCGGGTCGTTAAGGTTTAAATCAAAGTGGTAAACAAGCTTTTGGACGAACAACTCCCGTTGGAAATATGGTAATAACTGGCTTGTCAGGCTAAAAACTACAAGTATTAACGCAATCACCCCCAATCCGAGTGTGAAAATGTTGACGGCTCTTTTCATAGGTTTATTATACTTAACCTTCAAACCCTTTTAAACCAGAACCGAGTATCTACATGTGCACGATGCCCAAACACGGGAAAGTTGATTTCTCTGCAAGAGCGTGGAGCAACCAAACTGCATAATACATGCTTGAGTTTGATGTGGGCGCTATTATTGACTCTCTTGTACCAGATACAAAATCGCGACTTAAGGATATCCTCAAAATGACTGCTTGCCGCTCATGATAAGCCTCTTCGCGGGCAGACGGATTTGATTATCGCGATAAAATACCTCAGAAAAATCATTCAATCTCTCAAAATAGGGGCAGCCTAGTTTTAGATAATTTTTTCAACTATCTTTTATATGGGAATCACACTCGATCTAGTATGAGCGGCTTCCCTTACGATGGAAGAGTTAGAAAAATCGCTTTAACTTGATACCGTATTCCTTAATTCTCCTATGGTTAACCAGTTCACTTTTATGCAGATAACGGTTCACTTTTCAATTTAAAATAACATGAAAATTATTGCTATTGACACAATACAATTATCGAATATAATCAGACAAAATAAGTCGTGTATGGTTTGGAGTAAAAATGAAGCAAAATTGCTTGTGTCAAAGGCGGGGAACGATCTAGCCACCGCCAGAGCATAACCCCTCACGGTCAACTTTTCAGGCGGCGGTAGACGTGTCTCCGCACAGGTATTGTGCAGCGCTACAACCGCTTTTGATTTAAGTTGGCCGTATTAATTTAAAAAGATTGGATCGATAAATGAAAATCGCAAATGACGTCACTGAACTGATCGGCAACACGCCGCTAGTTAAACTCAACCGCCTGACCGAAGGAAGCGTCGCCACTGTTGTGGCAAAACTGGAGTATTTCAACCCCTCGCACAGCGTGAAAGACCGCATCGGGGTTTCGATGGTAAATGCCGGAGAAAAAGCCGGACTGATCCACAAGGACACGATTTTGATCGAACCAACCAGCGGAAACACGGGCATCGCGCTGGCTTTTGTGGCGGCGGCGCGCGGCTACAAACTGGTGTTGGTGATGCCGGACACGATGAGCCGCGAACGGCAGATGCTGCTCAAAGCCTATGGGGCTGAATTGATCCTCACTCCTGGCAGCGAGGGCATGGCGGGAGCAATTCAAAAAGCCGAGGAGATCGCTGCCTCAGACAATCGTTTTTTTATACCCCAGCAATTCAAAAATCCTGCCAATTCAGAAATCCACCGCCAGACAACGGCAGAAGAGATCTGGCGCGATACGGATGGGAAAGTTGATATTGTTGTGGCAGGCGTCGGCACCGGCGGCACGATCACCGGGGTCGGCGAGGTTCTAAAATCCAGAAAACCCTCGGTGAAAATGATCGCAGTGGAACCGGACGCCTCGCCGGTGCTCTCAGGCGGCGCCAAAGGACCCCACGTTATTCAAGGTATTGGCCCCGGTTTTGTTCCTGAAATTTTGAATACGTCCATTTACGATGAGATCATCCGGGTAACCAATGACAATGCGCTGCAAACTGCGCGTGAAATGGCGACCCGCGAAGGGCTGCTGGTTGGCATTTCCTCAGGCGCGGCGACCTGGGCGGCGCTGCAAGTGGCTGCCAGGCCTGAGAATAAAGGCAAGCTCATTGTGGTGATCATCCCCTCTTTTGGGGAGCGTTACCTAAGCACGCCGCTTTTTGCCAACCTGGCTGAATAGTCAATATCCATAGGAGGGAACAATGCCTTTTTCACTGATCCAATCCATCCGCGACGACATTCAATCCGTTTTTGACCGCGACCCGGCGGCCCGCTCAACCCTGGAATTGCTGCTGGCGTATCCGGGACTGCATGCCGTCTGGGCGCACCGTACCGAACATTGGTTGTGGGAGCACGGGCTGAACCTGTTTGCGCGCTGGTTGTCGCACGTTACCCGTTTTTTCACCGGTATTGAAATTCACCCCGGCGCAAAGATCGGCAGTGGATTCTTCATCGACCACGGCATGGGGGTCGTGATCGGCGAAACTGCCGAGATCGGCAACCGGGTCACGCTGTATCATGGGGTCACCCTGGGAGGGACGAGTTTTCAAAAAGGGAAACGCCATCCGACCATCGAAGATGAAGTGGTGATCGGCGCTGGCGCAAAGATCCTGGGCGCCATCACGATTGGCTCTCACAGCCGGATCGGGGCAAACGCGGTGGTGGTGAAAACCGTTCCCCCGAATTCGGTGGTGGTAGGGATACCCGGGCAAGTGGTCAGCCGCAGCCTGCCCGCCGGGGCTGGTCCGGATCTGGAGCACGGCCGCTTGCCGGACACACTGGGTGACTCGGTAGCTTCCCTGATGAACCGCCTTGATTTGGTAGAATCACTCCTGCATATGCAATTGAAAGATGCAACAACCGGAGAAAAACAACCTCCGCCGGTGAGAGTTCACACCCCAACCGACGGGGTGTGGCACGGCGAAGATTTTATGATCTAAAAATAGGACGCACACACCACCGTGTCGTGCGCCTCTATTTTTTACGCATGGGTTTGAGGAAGGTAAAAAACAGGACGATGAAGAACCCCACGGCGCTAATCACGACCAGACCCAATCCGAGCCACTGCCGGTCGATCTTGGGCAGCGCATCAGCCAGGCTGGGTCTCGGCGTTGGAGTGATTGTGCGGGTAGGTCTTGGGGTGTTTGGCACAAGGGTCTGCGTGGGCGTTCGAGTCGGCTGCACGACCGTTGGCGTGCGGGACGGCGTAATGGTCACAGTTGGCGCCAGACGGATGGTAAGTTTCTGCCCCTCATATATTTTATCTGAAGTGAGTTTGTTAAGGGTTGTGATCTGGTTGATGGTGACACCATAAAATTCAGCGATGGTTGAAAGCGCCTGCCCGTATTGAACGATATGGTATATGGAGCCGTCTTCATTGGGCGTTGAGGTCAGCACTGGGCTGATCCACTGGCTGGATTGTGTTGGGGATGTCGTTTTATTGGAGGACGAACCGGAAGAAGAACCACCTGGCGCAGAAGCAGCATGAAGCACGTAATAAGTCGTCCCGTTGGGAGCTGTGTAAGCAAAAGCGCCTATTCGGGTGTATTGCGCTTCTGTTGCAGGGTACTGGTGTAGCGGATCTCCCCATACATTATATTGTTGAAACCAGGCCAGATCAGCAGAAACGGCGCAAGCGATATTTTCTGTCGCAAAAAAAGTCCCCAAAGCGCCATATCCAGAGGCGGCAATCCGTTCCATTTTTCCACCTGGATGACCGCACCCCCCCTGGGCATACATCTGGTACGCTGCCGAAGCTGCGGAATTATTCAATAACTGATCTTCGACCATGGCAGAAAAACCATTTGCCATTCGCATGCTGTTCATCCAACTGATCAATTGGGATGCGGATACCGTTGAGGCTTGCACCTCTGTAACTATTGTAAACACAGGCAAAGCTACTACAAAATAAAATACAACTAAGGAAATAATTTTTCGGCGCATCGTTGGGTTATTATACCCGATGCGCCGCATGATATTGCGAGGATGGAGCAATATTATTTTAGACTTCCTTCCATAAAATTCGTACTCATCGATTCAGCAACTACCAAAAAATCAGTCGATGAAATTATCCCGATGATCATTCCTGTATCATCAGCAACAGGCAAATGATGAATGCGCAGTTGTTTCATTTTTGCCGCACATTCCTTCATACTCGTCGATGCCTCAACCGTGATCACCGGGGATGCCATGATTTCACGAATCCTGGTCTTGGCAGGATCAAACCCCTGGGCAACGATCTTGTCACAAATATCCATCGAGGTAACAATTCCATATTCCGGGTTCGAGGGAGTTTTATTGACAATCACGCTATTCATATAACGGTGCCGCATGAGCGATAATCCTTCATCGACGGTTGCATCCGGGTCAATGAAAACCACGAGATCCTTCATCCAATCCTTGACGGTCGTGAGTTGCATTCTTTTCTCCTTGAGCGCTTGTTTAGCGCGGATGATATTTTCGAAGGTCGTTATCTAACGACATTAACAATTTAGTATATTCAGAGCCAAAAGTCAACCGTGATTTGCCAAACAAATTTTTGATGTTTATCCTCTCGACCAGTTCCAGCGCCCTATTTCTTCAAGCAAATGATAAGCGGTCAAATCAAGCTGAATGGGAGTAATGGAGACGTATCCGGCGGCCAGGTCGCCAAAATCAGTGCCACTTTCCGGCACCCCGGTGGGGGCTTCGCCGCCGATCCAGTAATACGGCTTGCCGCGCGGATCTTCACGCCGTATCAACTCATCCCGGTAGATGCGCATTCCCTGTCGGGTAACCCGGTATCCTTTGATTTCGTCTTCCGTTAGATAAGGCACATTCACGTTGAGCAAAGTGTTTGGCTGAAGTTCATGTTCCTGCAAGGTTTCAGCTATCTTCCGTGCGGCAATTGCAGCGGTACTATAATTAAGTATGCCGCTATGATATTCAGGAGCATCAAGTGAGACAGCAATTGCCTGAACACCTGCTATTGCAGCTTCCATGGCAGCTGTTACCGTGCCTGAATAGGTCACGTCGTGCCCGATATTGGCATTCGGGTTGATCCCGGAGACGACCAGATCGATCGGTTTTTCCACCACACCCATCAAGGCAAGCGCCACGCAATCAGAAGGCGCGCCGTCACTTGCCAGCGCCGGTGTTCCGTCTGACAGCGTTACTGGTTTGGCGCGCAGCGGCCGGTTGAGCGTCTTCACGTGCCCGGATGCCGACCAATTGCGGTCTGGAGCGAGAACAGTAACTTCACCAAGTTTTCGCATTTCCTGAACAAGCGCAAGCAGCCCGGCAGCAAAAACACCATCATCATTCGTAACGAGTATATGCATCTATAGTCCAACTTTCATTATTTAGATAAGAGATAGTCAATAATCAGATTCCCGGGTTGTTTTAAGTGTCAAGATGCGCCATTATCTGTAATTCTAACATTACTCATTATTCTTTGCCTTTGAGTGAAGACACGCGAGGAAAAAACTTATTTTTACGGGTTCTGTGCTATAATTCATCGGCTGTGGCGTAAAGCCCGGCACTATCCCACACGCTCCCCGATCTTGTCTGCGTGCTGCCACAAGCAGTGAGGACGAGGCTAAAGGAAGCGGAAGAATAACGCAAAGGAGTACTACTTATGAGTTCAGTTGTTTCTATGAAAGCTCTGCTGGAAAGCGGCGTCCATTTCGGTCACCGCACCAACAAATGGAATCCCTTGATGCGCCCTTATATTTTCACCGAGCGCAACGGAATCCATATCATCGATCTTCAGCAAACTGTCAAATTATTGAACACGGCATTCAACCTGGTGCGCGATACCGTCGCCAAGGGTGGATCAATCATGTTCGTTGGCACTAAACGACAGGCGCAGGAAACGATCGCTGAAGAAGCCGTTCGCTGCGGAATGCCATACGTTACAGAACGCTGGCTGGGCGGCATGATCACCAACTGGTCAACCATGTTGATCCGCATCCAGGAACTCGAACGGCTGGAAAAATTATCCGAGACAGGTGATATCAACCGTCTCACTAAAAAAGAAGGTCTTTTAATTACCCGCAGCATCAAGAAACTGGTGACCCGCCTTTCCGGCGTTCGCAATATGAAACGGGTTCCTGATCTCGTGTTCATTGTTGATGTTGTGCGCGAGCACACCGCTGTGCACGAAGCCAACCTCAAGGGCATCCCTGTGGTGGCTCTGGTTGACACCAATTGTGACCCTCGCACCGTAGATTATGTGATCCCCTCCAATGACGATGCCATTCGCGCCATTAAACTATTAGTGGGCAAGATTGCTGACGCTGTCATCGAAGGCAAGACCATGTTCAAAGATGAGGACCAAGACGGCGCTCCTACTGGAACCGGTGCCGTGGTCCGCTCCGTTTCCGCTACCCCGCGTCCGCGCATGGATGAAGAAAGTGAAATGGACGACAGCGATTTGTTAGGCGCTGCCACTCTCGCCAAACTTGGCGGAAAAGTGGAAGATGTTGAAGCCGTTACAGAGGTTGTTCAAGTGAAAGATGTTGAACCCGTTGCAAAGGTTGTTGAAGTGGAAGCTATTGAAGCTGTTGCAGAGATTGTTGAAGTGGAAGAAGTTGAAGCCGTTGCAGAGGTTGTTGAAGTGGAAGATATTGAAACTATTGCAGAAGTAGTTGAAGCAGTTGAAGTAAAACCTGCCAAAAAAGTCAAGAAGATCGAAGATATTGAATAAGTCCCGCGTCCTGAGGCTCTTACGAGCGACATCGGTGAACATTGAATAGAAAAGGAACAAGAGTAATATGGCTATTACAACTGAAATGATTAAAACATTGCGCGAGACCACCGGCGCTGGCATCCTCGACTGCCGAAAAGCGCTTGAACAATCCAACGGCGACATGAACTCCGCCATGGACTTTCTGCGTGAAAAAGGGTTGGCGACCGCCACCAAACGCTCCGGACGGCAGGCTTCAGAAGGTGTGGTCGAACTTTACTCTCACGGCAACGGTCGGGTAGGCGTCATGATTGAATTGAACTGCGAAACCGATTTCGTCGGCCGCTCTGAAGCTTTCCGCACGCTGGCGCACGAACTCGCGCTGCAAATCGCCGCCACCGCACCCCAGTACATCCTCGAAGCTGACATCCCCGCCGAGGTGATCGAACGGGAAACCAAGATCGCAACCGTAAAAGCCAAAGAAGACGGCAAACCTGATGCTGTACTTCCCCGCATCATCGAAGGTTCGATCAAAAAATTCAAGGATGAATTCGTGTTGATGAACCAGTCTTACATCCGCGAGGATAGTATCACGGTGCAAGAACTGGTGAACCAGAAGATCGCAGCACTGGGAGAAAACCTCATCGTCCGCCGGTTTGCCCGCTGGGCGCTTGGCGAAACCACCGCGGAAGTTGTTGAAGAATAATCGAACAAGACCAACCGAAGGGTTGGTCTTTTCTTAACCCAAGGAGGAATCATGCAGGAGCTCAAATACCACCGCATCTTGCTCAAGCTCACCGGAGAATCGCTGGCTAGCGCCACCGGAACCGGAATTGACGCCACCCAGGCGATCCAGATCGCGAAACGGATCAAGGAAGTGCGCGAGCTGGGTGTGGAAGTGGCGATCGTGATCGGCGCGGGTAACCTGTGGCGTGGACGCATCGGTCAGGAAATGGGCATGGACCAGGCCACCGCAGATTACATGGGGATGCTGGGCACGGTGATGAACGCGCTTGCATTAATGGATGCGCTGGAGCATCAAAGCGTGATCACCCGGGTGATGTCTGCCATCGAAATGCGCACGGTGGCTGAGCCGTATATTCGCCGGCGCGCCATCCGCCATCTGGAAAAAGGACGCGTGGTCATCTTCGGCGGCGGCACGGGCAACCCCTATTTCTCCACCGACACCGCGGCGGCTCTGCGCGCCATGGAGATCGGCGCGGACGTGCTTATCAAAGCCACCAAGGTGGACGGCGTGTATGACAGCGACCCCAAGAAAAACTCCAACGCGGTGAAGTTTGATGAACTAACCTACATCGAGACGATCAACCGCCGGCTGGAGGTGATGGACCCCACCGCCATCACCATGTGCATGGAGCACAAGCTGCCCATCCATGTGTTGAACCTGTGGGACGTGGGCGCGCTCAAAAAAGCGCTGCTGGGTGAAAAGATCGGAACGATCGTTAGATAGGATAACGGTATCCGAGAACCGAGAGTTGTAATTAGTAATTAGTCATGAGTAATTAGTCATTAGTGAACAGGGAAAATCTCAGGCAAACCGCTCGGGGGCAGGCAGGATATTCTGGGTGCGGAGTGCAGTTTGTATTTGCCACAACAAAGGCGACCGGCACCTCTCGCTACGCTCGGGTGTGCAACAACCGCGACCGTTCGCCCTTTCCAGAACCTCGATATGGGGTTGTGGAGAGAAATCGCAATTGACTTATCGAGGGCACGGCGCGCCGTGCCCCTACCAGGCCGACGATACGGGATTGTGGTTTAAATTATTTTTGAATTTTTTGTGCGAAACATTTCAAATCAATTCGCATAATGTATGGTAATCTTACAAAGAACCAAATGGAATCTTCAATAGTCTCTTCCAAGTACAAAGTGGTCAATCCTCGAAAGATCAGGGAATTGCTTCAACTTGCCCCTGGGCAGAGAGTGATTTTTATTCCCATTCGGAATAGCATTCGAATGGTAAAAGTGTCTTCCCCCAAAGAATCGTTTGGGTTCTTGAAAGGTATTGATACCTGGGTTAATCGCTGAAAAAACCAAAAAACCCCGGGGATTGCTGTTGAGGCTGTGCTGCTATCAAGCGAATATGTGGTTCCTATGGCAGACAGTATTATTTTGGCAACTGTACGAAGCAAAAATGCCACCTTATGGACGTTTGATGAGCATTTCATGGAGTTGGAAAATGTGGTTTGGATTAAGAAAGAATAGAAATCCTGATTGGGTTTTATATAAATGCAATTGTATTAACAATTGCGCCAGCGAGGCGATCAGGTACAGCTTCGGCGCAGGAAAATGAGTGTGACCTGTGCAACTTCGGGAAATCTAAAACACGCGATGTCGATCTTGAGGGCGCAGCACGCTCCGCCCCTACCCCGGGAAAAAATGCTCGAGAAAGGTAATTAAGTACAGCTTTAGTGGGGGGAAATAATTGCAACTCACACATGTCTGATACATGTGATATTGATAACTCAACAAACTTTAGAGAGAACGGTTAACAGAGAACAGTTAACGGTTGACTTTTATTTATTTCATGCTAATCTATATATGAAGTCTTATTATTAATAACTGAAAGACTTGTGAACGTTTAATCGGGACAATAATACTGGGGATGCTAATGTTTAAATATTGCGTCTTCAAAAAAAGTGTAAATCAAACCCCCTGGCAACCAAAGTAGACGACGCCTCTCGAAAGTGATTGCTGTGTTGATTTAGTCATTTTTAAGGAGGTTAATATGATAACCCGGTGGCAGTTTTTAATCGCTCTCGTCACGGTCATTATTTCCCTGTCTGCCTGCGGGGAAGTATCAACCCAGACGCCAGCCAGCGTTGATGTGCCCGCCGAGACCGTTATCCAGAAGCCTGTGCTGGGGGTGGTTAAGGGTATCGGTTGTTATTCCGGCCCCGGGGCAGACTACGCGCCAGTGCGCCTGCTGGCCCCGAACCAGT
>WOUT01000083.1 GCA_009773005.1 Chloroflexota bacterium
GCTTGGTCAAACATAACCACTGCCCCGGTCATGGCACCTATAAAAATTGCGATTAATAAGAAATTTACTATTCGCTTCATTCCAAGTCACCTGAACCACCATCAACTTTTTTCAACGCTGCTTTGAGGTTCGCGTTCAGCTTCTTTTCGAATGGATCTTCGGGGCCTTTCTTTTCTGGGTCTTCGGCTGGGGTCACTCCCGTTCTACTTCGAGGAGTCATGAACAGACTCTGCCGGTAAGAAAAAACTAACTTTCTTTTAGAGTCCACCCTGGCATCCATTTTGATGATCACTTCATATGCCTTCTGGATTTTGTCAACGAGTGCTATAGCTTCGATACTGTTACCCTCGGCTATGAATTTGGCCCGTTGTTCACAAAGAAAATGCCAGACATCGTAAGAGTGAGACCTCATATGATCCAGCTCGTCGATCTGGGCCATGACAATGCAATAATCAATTAGCAGGTCGATGTCCAACCTTGATACCAACTTAGCATCGAGTCGGTCATACTCCCTGATTACGCGGCGCCAGGTTGCCGAAGCAACTTTGTTCTTCTTGATCACTGCCGGCTCGGTGGACGGTATTCCTCGGTCCGGGTGCATCGCTGCTTCAGACTCAAGCCTGGCGGTTACCTCAGCCTTAGTAGAATGGCGAGTGTGCAGCATTACTGATTTCTTGGAAGGCATACCCAAACCTCCGGCCAGCCATAATTCCCGAAATTTTCACATTGGGAATTTTTTTCGTGTTGCCCTTGGGCACGGTTTACATTTGAAGAGGCCGAAACTTTCTTGCCACCCCTCCCCTTGGACTGATTTCCAAAGCCGCCGTCTTCTTTCGCTGTCTTGTGACTGTGACATCGGTCACACTTCGGGTCTAGATTTGACCAGGCATCCGTGCCACCTTGACTCTTCGGAATCTTATGATCCGCCTGCGTAGCTCTGATAGTCTCGCCCTTGTGCAATCCGTACGCATCACTGCACCACGGATTCGCACGCAGGAACGCGTCGCGGATCTTTCGCCAGGCATACCCGTACCCCCGCTGCGTGGATGTGCCGCGGCGCGCATCGTAGCCACTGCCATGATGCCGCTCACAATATCCTCGAACAACTAGACTCGAGCATCCTGGATACGTACATGGCTTCTTCGGCGAAGATGGCATTACAGATCTTTCTTCGTACTCACGAACGGGACAGGCTCATGCCCCAATCCCTTGAGTTGTTTATACATGGCGCCCGCCCAGTTCTTCCACTCTTTGAGTTCTTTCTTAAGTTCATTGATCTGGTCTTGTAATGGCTCGATTAACCCGACACATGCCAGCCTGATTTTTTCATTGATCTCAGCATCATCGAGCCTTGATCCCGAATCGATTTTCTTATGCTGGAAGGCATTTGTGATCAGAGCTCCTGCGATTACCCCAACTAACCCAACCACTGCGGGAACGATGTATTCCATCGGGATTACCCTACAGGGCGTTCAGACTTGGCCGCTCGAACATCCAGCGGCTGCGGACTGGCCACATAAGTAACCTGGTTTCCAACAATCGCGATGAATACCAGCACACCCAGCGCCTTGGCGCCTTCGACCGTACAGGCCACTCCTGGGATCGGGTTCCATCCTGTGCAAGTAAATAAAAACATCAACCCGGCCAGTAAGATCATGAGCGCTAGATTGATGATCACTTTGATATTGGATGCCAGTTCCCCGAATTTGATCCGTAAGCCGGGTGTGAACGTCCAGGCAACCGAAAGGATGACCGCGGATAAAACAACGAAAGCTTCCGAACCATTTCAAAAAATTTTTCATTTCATCCTCCTGCCCCGTTTAGGGACTACTAAGTGGTTAAATACAAAAAACCCCACAGGTGACCTGTGGGGCCAAGAATGTCGGGCGGTAAACTCCGAGGTATCCCTATTCAGTTATATAAACATAGTAGCACATTTTTCAGGATTTTTCTATGGTTTTTTCCTCCTTTTTTATGAGTCTTTCCAGAATAGCTTCGAGCAATCGGTCGGTCGCCCACCAGTGGAATTGCTTGCCGCACTTGATGCAAACGCCGTCAACCTTGCTGATCAACAACCCGCCGATCTGCAGCAATTCCTGATCTTCAACAACCACTATGTTCCCGATGCTTGCCTTACAATTCGGATTCGGGCAGGTCGCTACTTGTTCACTCATACCTTAATCGCTTTTCTGCAAACCTCGCAACTGCAATCATTGATGAAATTCTCGTTCGATAAATCCTCCCCGTCCTCGTCAACATAATGCCAGTCAGCTGCTTCTAAATTCTCTGGCGTAAACGGCTTATCATCCAGGGCATGGAATCTTCTTAACCTGACAAAAAGGAAGTCGCTGTCTCCCAACATTATAGGTGAACATTTCAGGAAGAAAGCTTTCCCCTTTCCCGCCGTCTCGCCGTGGATCGGCATCACCCACTCTTCGCCCTCAATACGTCCGATCCAGGCTTTCATTTTGGTTCCTCGTTTCTATGTGGAATTTCACAATGGTTGATCTTAACTGTTCGATTTCTGATTTCAATCGCTCAATCTCGTCAAGCAAGTCTCGCATAGAGTCCTGACTTACCGATAAATTCATGTGTTTCCAGGAACTATCTCCAAGATGCGCTTTCC
Organism: Chloroflexota bacterium; assembly: GCA_009773005.1. GTDB lineage: Bacteria > Chloroflexota > Anaerolineae > Anaerolineales > Anaerolineaceae > UBA6107. Next base: position 2,627 of record WOUT01000083.1, read on the forward strand.
AGTACTCATGCAGCTCTTCTGAATACATCGCTTCACCTCACCAAACCACCTTGATCTTCACACCAGCCGCCACTTCCAGCAACCCCAGCGCATGCTCCCGGATCCACTCTGCCGCCGGGCTGTTCCCCACCCGAATGGTCCAGCCTTCTTCGCCATCCACCCCTGCCATCTCGGCGCTTTTCAGCCAGGTATCAAAATCAACGCGTCTTAGTTTCGTTCTGACCGCCTCCTTCACATTTTCGAAAGCTTGGATATCTTCCGGTGAAAATGTTTGCGCGCAAACATCCTGAGGTGGACTAATATTTCCCCTGAAGGTCAGATCATTTTGCTCTCTTGGATCAACCCACCCGGCTTTGATCTTCCAACCGCGTTCGATCCTCCAAATGGCAAGAGCAACATCATGCACTGTCGAGCAGTGATACCTGATCAACTTTGCAGTGACATGCTTCATCCTGCCAAGCGCGCTCCTCTTCGGCTCTCCGATGCCAAATCGGTCGCACTCCGCCAGATTCTCCCTGACACGGAATTTCTCCGTGTCCCGCTGACCTAGTAGTGGTAGATCTATTAATTCTTTACTAGTTAGATCTATAGATCTAGTACTACTAGGTCCCGGGAGTCGGAGAAATTCCGTGTCGGAGTCGGAAATTCCGTGTCCCGCTGTCAGATTCTCCAATTCTTCTGGTTCAGCCGGCAAAATGTCTTCCTGCAGCAAGGCTGTCGCCAGCGGCAGCTGCAACCCGTTAACCGCAATCTGCCAGGCATAACGACCGTTCCGGGTGATCAGACACCTTTCTTCAAGCAGCAGGAGAGCGGCATGCACCAGCTTGTCGCTATATCGGGTTCGCCTTTCAAGGTACTGCGCGCTGAGCGGAGTTCTCGCGATCAACAGTAAAACCAGGCACGAAAGCGGAGCGCCCTTCAAAACACTTACCATATCTTCGGAGAATTCAATTTTCATTGTCATTTTGCGAACTCCCTGATTTCTTTTTCTGTGATGTACCTGGAGGTGCAGCTCCCGCTCTCCAGGTCGATGTACGTGGCAAACTTTCGCAGGTCATGCGTGATCAATATCCTCACCAGGTAATCCGCCGCTTCTGCCGCCATGCGTTGATTGATCGCCAGTCCCTGGCTGTCCTGCATCGCCATTTCAGCACACGAAATCCCGTCAGTTACTACGGGATTTCGCCCCGCGATTTCCTGTAAGGAATGAGCAGGGGTTCCATTATTTGCTAACTCACTTTTACCGATCAACTCAGGATGCTGTTGATGCGGATAAGGCAGCCAGCCGCAAAAACCAGGAAGCGTGAACGGATCTTTACTGCCGCTGCATTGTCCGGCTCCAAGCAGCACCTGACCGTAGCTTTTGGTGTTACCGCAATCCAGCCAGGCTACCCCGCCCTGGATGCACTTACTGATCGCTTTGCGCGCCTTGTCATTGTCCACACACCCGATAATAAATGCCATCGTTCCATAAAAAAGCCGGTTCAACTCCTTGAATGCCTGGTCAACCGCCCCGATCTCAATTCCCCACGCCTGCCCGTACCGTTCTGCCAGTGCCGACGCCTTATTCTTTCCGATCTCGGCGGCGCAAAAATTCTGCCTGAAGATATTTTTCTCTTCCACGACATCCGGGTCAAAAAAGACGATCTCCACTTCCCGTTCGAATTTCTCGGTCAATATCTTTCCCACTCTGACCACTGCAGGCGCCAACCAGCTGCCAGTGCCGCCGCATCCAACCTGCAGCAGGCTGATCTTGCGGTCCAGCGGAAGGATCAGCTTCAGCGCGTTCACATAACTGAAAGGGTCAGCAACCACAAACTTATCCAGTACACCCAAATCTGACTCAGCCATTCTTGACCTCTGGTGTTGATTCAAACACTAATTCGTATGGCAGGACAGCCCGATGACCATAAATGGATACACGCAGTCTAAAGTCAGCCACATCCTGATCAACCCTCCCCAGCACCCCATAAATACGCAGGCCGGTCTCATCAGCATCATCCATCGATGAGAAATTGGCGCTCATGGTGTTGTGGCTGTGGACCTCAATTGGCACGTAGACGGTATCTTCCAGCGGCTTGGCGTGCATTCGGCTCGTGGTCTGCGCTGGCGTTTCCATCGTCCATTCCCCCAGCGAACCCAAATTCAGGTGAAAAAGAATCTCATTCGGCAGCGCTCGCCGGCTGATTGTGACCATTCTGCGCAAGAGCATTGCCGGCACTTTTGACGTTTGTTGCGTACCCTGGATGCTTTTACAGGACGGCAGCTTCAGGAACGGTTCCAGTGTCTGAAGTCCTCTGATCTTTTGCCCTGGTTTGAACACAGTGATTGGCATCATCACTTCAAATATCTCATTTTCGCTGTGTAAAAATACCCCGTTGTTTGCAACAATATATTCATACAAAACACCAGGCAAGCCAACAGTTACCTTGTCCCTATCCATGAAGTGATAATCCACAAGTTTATTTGTCATCGTTTTATCCCTGTCAACTTCTCAATTTGTCTGGAAATGTCTACCCGCAAAGACACTAAAGTTTTGACCGGATAGTTTTTCTTGCCAGCCAATAAAGCATATTGCTTCCGGATGTCATCCTTGAATTTAGTGCTTTTCCCCTGGGCTAGATCACCATTGAAAGGCGCCCTGAAGAAAAGTTCCCAGACCGATCTGGCATTGCCGGCATCCGCTTTGGGCGCTGCGTTCTGCCCCCAGCAGATCCTGCCGTCCGGATACACGTTCGGGAATGGGGCCGCAAACACTTCTGCGCCAATGTGGAACTGCCTGGCTGCCAGCGCGAAGAGATGGAACGTATGACCAATCCCCACCAGCACCGTGGCCGGGATGGGAATGGTCATTCGCTCCCCTTGACCTATTTGAATTTCAACCTTCGTGGGTTCAACCGCGTACACGAACCAATTGCCTCTTGATGAATTGCCTGCGCGCATGATGCCGTCCTGCAGCCAGCCGCTGTCTGTTCCGCTGCGAGTGAAGGCAGCTAAAACCTCAGGTTCTCTCAGGTTTTTACTCACCACCTGACCGGCATCCTTTTTATACTTGAACAGGTAATGCCCCTGGTCGATGAAATACAGCGCCGCGCTGACGTGTGGATTATTGAAAAGATCGGCGCTCATACCGAAACGCTTTCCTTCAAGCCATACTTTCGCATACAATGCCTGCAAACGATCCTTTTCTGAAGTTCTTTATCAATCCCTTTTTCTAATTTCCTGTTAATATGAATGACTCGCCAGCCTCCCTCAATAAATTTTTTTTGTGCGCCTTCTTCTTCGTAAGCCAGACAATCGGTTGATTTATTGCAAAAACTACAACAGATCACCCACCTCTTCATTAAACCTTTCATACCCGCACCCTTCCTTTGGATTTCTGGCTCCGCTCCAGCGCCTTCCCGATCATCGCCACCAGGCTCGGGTCGACTGCCACCATTCTGGATGCCTTTTCAAACCCGGACAGCAACCGCTCCGCTTCATCCCAGGCTTCATAAAGATATTTGATGTTCTCCCCGGTGATCTCAAAGCAGATCGAATCAAGATCCTCCGGCGATCCGCATAGGAAGGGATTCCCATCAGGAATCAGCGCCATCTGGATCGCATCAAAAAGTTCCGGCAACCCCTTGCGCTTGAAATAACGTCTCAGGTAAGACCGGTCGATATCCGATCCCCATTGCACAGAGAAAGCTTCCTCGATCGGCCAGTTAAACCGCTCGATGCACGCCATCCAGGGCTCCGGATCGCAGATGTAGTAATTCAACAGTAGCAGAAACACAGTCAGGCTCATTTCATCCCGGCAGTCGGATGGATCGCTGGACATCTCGTAAACATCATCCTCGATATAGTTATTCAACCCCATCGGCTGCGTGTAGAGCGTCAGATCATTTTCATCATCTAAA
>WOUT01000084.1 GCA_009773005.1 Chloroflexota bacterium
ACTTCACAGTGACGCCCTTGCCTTTGGCTAATGGTTGGTGCGACCAACCTCCATATGGGACTTTCACCCACCAATCAACGCCCATGCTGGGCGCACAACTACTATCGCCTAAAGGCGATAGGTTTGTGGGTCGAATGAAATTCGACTAAAGTCATTCTTCCACACTGAAGTCTTGTTCTCCAGCATCGAGGTCTTGTTGACCTTGCTTATCGATATATTCCGCAATGATTGCATCCGTCACATTCCCTGTACTTGCCACAAAATACCCGCGTGCCCATAGGTGCTGTCCCCAGTATGTTTTTTTCAACTCTCCAAACTCTTGCAACATCAGCCGACTACTTCGTCCTTTCAACCTCTGTACCAATTCACTCACTGCTATGTTTGGAGGTACTGATACCAAAAGATGCACATGATCTTTCGCCACATGCCCCTTCTCGATGTATACATCCAAACTCGTACACGTTTGTTGGATCAACTCCCGTACTCTCAACCCAATGGCTCCATGCATTATCGGTTTTCGATATTTCGTAATCCATACAATATGGTATTTTATGTCGTACACCGAGTGCGCTGTTTTTCGATAGCCCATGCCTTTATTATATCGACAGGCGTTGAAAACGGCCTGCCTAAAGGCAGGGGTTTTAGACCCTATTTACAGACAATAAAGGGGGGTGTTCTCTTGCCGCAGACCCTGCCGCTGACGTGGTGTTGACGTGACGCTGACGTTCCCGCAGATATCATCCCAGCTTTATCGGGACGTGAATCACCGAGAGGTATTTTGGGGTTACCTCTTTAGAGAAACAGAGCGTACCCCCAAAATTACCAGGGTTATAACTTTCTCAGCTCTGCCTGTAATGCTGGTCGGCGCGGATAGGTGCTTTTTAACCCATCTAGGTAAGCTAAACCATTCGGCTTTCCTGCCGGAGGAAAGATAAGCCTGTTTCATCTTTGACAGCCAGCGCACTGCAGCGGCATAATATTTACTCTGGGTTTTGGCGATTAACCCTTCAGCCTGTTTCCGGCTGGCCTGGATGACCCAATATGGGCGAAAGGATAAAACCACATCGGCCACTTTTTCGATCAGGGGATAATTCCATTCACCGTCCTTACCGGCGACACCAATCGCTTGATCCCATTCCTCTTCAAAAAGATAGACATCGGCGAGTGCATCCGTGTGGTGTGAATCTTGAAGTGTTTGAATGAGAGCTGGTCTTAATTGTCCCCAATTCGCACCAGACAACTTCTTGAGTGTGCTGTACAGTTCCAGAGATGGCAGGCTGGTGAACGCCGCCTGGTAAGCTTGAATGGCTTGCTCAATCTGTCCCTGGGTCTCTTCAATCGGCCCAAGCCAGACACCCAGATCATGCTTGCTGCCGTCCAGGTCTAACCCTTTCTCTGCCAGGCGCAACGCATCTGGCAAGCGCCCGGTGTCTCGCAGCGCCTTGGCAACTATCAGGGCATCACTGGCTTGAGCCAGGGTTTTCCAGGCAACTTCTACCGCTTTTTCAAACTCTCCCAGCTCTATCTGCTTGAGAATATAGCGCCGGAACTCCCCGGTTTCGAGGCACAGCTTGAGGTATTCTTCCACACGGTTCTGGCGATCCAGAATATTCAGCTTCGCTTCGATTAGAATGGTTTCGTCAAAATCGTAATCTTCCAATTCATTTGGTGCTTCATCTGACCAGCCACGATTCAGGGCGGCCAGGATCACATCCAGGTCATCGATCCCATAAGCGCTTAATTCTTCAATCACCGGTTCCAACTCTTTAAACAAGCTGCGGCTCTCGGTTTTACTGAGGTCTGCGCTCAGAATGGCTTCAACGAGGGGCAGAGCTAATTCACTAAAAAAGCCACCCAACTCGCCATCGGAATCGTCAAACTGTTCAAAACTCCCGCTCACTTCTGTTAGAAGAGTAGTTAGAATAACCAACGCTCCTTGAGCATCCTCGGCTTCCAAAAATTCACACGCTGTGTCACGAATATGATCCAGCTGGTCGACCATCCCGCCCATCATCCAATAAGCTTCTGACATGCAGTAACCGCGCAGACTGTGCAGGATGCTCTGAATTTGCCTCTTGTATTCCGTCTTTGATACTTCCGTTTTACGCTTACTCCGTGGTCGCACAGGTTGAGATTTGGTTAATACAGCTGAAATGGCGGTTTGCAACCAGGAATACAAATCCGGTTTTTTATCCACCATTTTGGCAATCAGACGCACCAGGGCATCCTTATCCAGTGGGCTCAACAATTCTTCGATGCTCTTCTGCTCGATAAAGGCATTCGTGTTATGGATATAGGTGAGCATCAAGGCAATGATGTGCTTGCAATAACCACCCCAGTCATACGGACAGGTGCAGAAAGCCTCCTGAATACCGTCTTCGTCCAGTTGAACGTTCAACTGATAGAACGGTGCACTGCTGCTTTCGCATTTTCCGGTTAGGAGGTCACCCTGCCGGAAGGTGTCAAAGACTGCATCGGATTGGTATAACTCATGCCCGCGAGCAAAGCTTTCGGGGGACGATAAAGATTTAAGGATGCTTTCGGTGATTTTCTTGGTCATACTGTCGTTTCCAATGTTAATTTTACACTTGCTGATTGGTTTTTCGTAATTCGTCACCAATTATGGAGAAGTGACGAATTACGAAGAATGAGCGCCGCAAGGAAAATTCAGAGCCGATCTGGGTTACTTTACTAAAATCGACATTTCTGTAAAGTAGTAATTTACAAAACCATGCCTTTTCTGTAAATTAGCAGTCGCGTGTGTTAAAAATGACCCACCTCGGTGCGCATGCGATGCAGAGGCGTGGTGGGTACTGTTAAGATAATTATATCCGAGTGTATACAATTTTTATAACATGATCAGAATGACCCTTTTTCGACTTGGCTCCTCAACAAGTTATTTGATTTCGGCAACTAATATGACTTCGATCTTTGCATTCAACGCTGTGGCAATCTTGCTCAGAAAGGATAAACTTGGATTGCTCGATCCGTTCTCTACCCTGGCAATTGAAGGTTGACGAGTTCTGCTATCAGATAAACCGGCGAATGCTGGTTATTTCTTCCCCAAGGGGATGCTTCGCGATGCCCGGCACGCAATGATCCCACAAGAGGACGATGTAGTTGATTGATATACGTATAGCAGCCTCTTAATGCTAGGAAGTCAAGCCCCTGCCAGCTTGTAAAATAGTCAAGTTGTAGGAATGAAAATTATTCAAGTATACGAAAACTGATCCCGCGTAATTGAAACTGTATTAAAAATAGCCATTCCTTTTGATTGTTATAAGGCATGCAATGTACAATAAAACCATGGAAGAATCCTCTGACATTGAGCGGAAAATTGCAGAGATCGAGTCTGAGCAATCGAACCTGGCTCATCGCCGTAGTCAATTGTTGGACGAATTGGCACATGGAATTGCTTCAAAAAATCCCCAACTCAACTGAAATTAGGTCTTCACCAATTCTCAATCAACAACCAATCCTCTCAAGCGGAAAAGATCCGGCTATTCGGTTCTTTATTTAAAGGACGGGAGGATGTATTCCCACGCAGATTTGAAAATTCAAAAACCGGAAAATCCGGCTATGCACCAGTTTGCCGTAACGAATGGAAGTCAGGTATTTGCCAAAAACCAAAGATTGCCTGCAACAGCCGTCAATAAATCAAAAAGGCTAATTTGTAAAATAGGGCCAAGTATTAAAAATGCTCGTAGTTGCAAAATATTTCCTAAATCTTCATGGGATTGATGTATCAATGTAATTTACCCGAATGTTGACGTAGAAACATCCTAAGTGCAGAGTACATCAATATTAACCCTAGAAGTATCTTTAATCCATTGGGCGAAACGAAGCCAAACAGCAGACCGCCCAGGATTGAACCAAGAACAGATCCAACCCCCATTGGGATGACAATCTGGGTCGTAACAGAGCGGCTGAAAAAGGCGTTTGAGCGACAGTAACGGATTAAACCGGTACACACGGTTGGTAAGCTGATGATCAGGCTGGCTGTTCCCGCTAATTTAACCCCAATGCCAAAGATAAAAATCAGGGTTGGAATGATTAATTCGCCCCCGGCAACACCAAGAGTACTACTCACAACTCCAATCAAAATCCCTGCGAGAAGTGCTACAAGATATTGGATATATAAAGGACCATGAAGAAGCTCAGCGCTGAGAATGGGAATAAACCCTTCAACAATCAACAGGAGTCCAATCGAGATGAGTAAAAACTTCATCCAGGTTTCCAGGACATGGCTTGAAATTCTACTTGCCACCCCTGCAGCAACAAAGGCGGAGGTTACGGCTCCCAGAATCATCGAGAGCAAAATGGGTAATAATTCGCTTAATGGGAATTCTGACACCACTTTTAAACGGGTGAGTAAAGAGGCTATTATTGTAACCAGGCTGACCGCCAGATTGATTGGAACTGCTTCGCGCACCTGTCGCTTAAGCAGCCCAACCAGTACCGGCAAGCGGAATTCTGCCCCACCAAGACCGATCAACCCGCCCATAAGACCAATCGGAATGGATATCAAAAAGGAAACAATGATAATGCTATGCCTCCGATAAGCTTCACGTCTCTACCATCCTGTTCATTCAATTTAATAAATTGTTGAAAAACCTCTTGCTTTGGCTGGAGGAGGTGGATACGTGGGAGGGCATCGAAACCGAACCCCACATATCCGAATCTTACCTGGCGTAAAGCAACTTTTT
>WOUT01000023.1 GCA_009773005.1 Chloroflexota bacterium
AAGGTTAAAATGGCAAAATATTACGTCCTCTTAGGACCTCCGGGCGCAGGCAAAGGTACACAAGCAAAGATCATTGCTGAAAAATATGGATTGATTCATGTTTCTTCAGGTGATCTTTTTCGGGACAACCTGAAAAGGCAGACTGACCTGGGGAAACTGGCCCAAACCTTTATGAATAAAGGTGAGCTGGTACCTGATGATGTGACTATTGACATGATCCGTGAAAGACTCTCCAGACCAGACTGTAAAAATGGTGCATTACTGGATGGTTTCCCGCGCACTCCGGCACAAGCTGATGCCTTAGCCACGATGTTAAAGGAATTCAAAGATGCTGTTGACCTTGTTCCTTACATCTCAGTCCCGGAGTCGGTTCTGATCGAAAGACTTTGTGGACGATGGACATGCCGCTCGAATGGTCATGTTTATCATGAAAAGTATAACCCACCGCAACTGTCAGGTGTTTGTGATCTCGACGGATCTGAACTTTACCAGAGAGATGATGACCGTTCTGAGACGGTTGAAAAACGCATCAAAGTTTATGTAGAACAAACCTCCCCATTGATTGAGTATTACCGCCGCAACAATTTAATCGCGGAAATTGATGGTAAAAAGGCTATCGAAGATGTGACAGCAGAGTTGTTGGCAGCCTTGGAGGAAGCTTAACAAAATGCCTTGGGATCGGCAGATCACGATAAAGTCTCCGCAGGAACTCGAAATTATGAGAGAAGCGGGCAGGATCAATGCGGAAGCCCTTTCAGCAGCGCGCGCAATGATCCAACCAGGTGTGACCACTGCCGAAATAGATGCCGCAGCAGAAGAAGTGTTGCGTAAATATGGTTGTTTTAGCCCGTTCAAGGGTTATCCGGGACCTTATCCATATCCCGCCAGCACCAATGTCAGTGTCAACCACGAATTAGTGCACGGGATCCCTGGAAAACGCAAGATCAAAGAAGGGGATATTGTCTCGGTCGATTGTGGAACGGTCTATGAAGGTTTTGTCGGCGATGCCGCATTCACAGTTTGCGTTGGCAAGGTTTCGCCAGTGGCACTACATCTGGTTGAAACCGTTGAACAGGCTTTGTATGCAGGGATCGAGAAAATGGTTGCAGGAAATCATGTAAGTGATGTTTCATCAGCCATACAGAATTGTGCGGAGAGCCGAGGTTTTCACGTCACCCGCGAATACACCGGTCACGGTGTTGGGCGCGCCATGCATGAAGGACCTCAAGTTCCGAATTATGGCGTACCCGGACGCGGGCTTGTGCTCCGAGTAGGAATGACCATCGCGTTGGAACCCATGCTTTTGGTTGGAACACCTGCCACTCGAGTGTTACCGGACCAATGGACAGTTTCATCAGCAGATGGTTCACTGACTGCTCACTATGAACACACTGTGGCAGTCACTGAAAACGGACCTCTAATCCTTACTACGCTGGGAGACGGGTCGGATCCTAGACGGAATACAGAAGTACGGGTATAATTATAACTTCGGATTAATTGCAGTACCTTTGGTCTAAGGAGCGGTATCATGAAAGTTGCACCATCTATTAAAAAAAGATGCGCAAAATGCAAAATTGTAAAACGCAGTGGAACACTATTTGTGATCTGCGAAAACCCAAAGCATAAACAGCGACAGGGGTAAGGACATATGGCGAGAATTGAAGGTGTTGATCTTCCGCGTAACAAGCGGGTCGAAGTAGGTTTGACTTATATTTTTGGAATTGGCCCAACCCGAGCAGACCAAATCCTGAAGTCCACGCAGGTAAGTCCGGATACCCGGATCAAAGACTTGACTGAAACAGAAGTTGCGTCCTTGCGTGAATACATTACAAAGAATTATAAAGTTGAAGGCGATCTGCGCCGCGAAGTGCAGATGAATATCAAACGCCTTGTTGAAATTGGTTGCTATCGTGGCATGCGCCATCGCCGCAACCTTCCAGCTCGTGGACAACGAACTCGCACGAACGCTCGTGTTGCCAAAGGTCCCAAGAAGACTGTGGCAGGTCGCGGTCGCCGTCGTGGAGCTGCGAAGAAGTAATCTGGTTTGCTTGATTGATTAGGTGGGGTACCTTCTCCCCCGCGGCAACCTGATCTATTTGAGTATTCTGGATAATGGTTTATAAAAATATAAAAATAACGAGGAATTATGGCTCAGAATGTACGCTCAACGCGTCGCGCAAGCACTTCCAAAAAGACAAAGCGCACCCTTTCCTCGGCACAGGTTCACATTTTTGCTTCATTCAACAATACAATTGTGACCGTGACCGATCAACAGGGGAATACGATTTGCTGGGGTAGCTCTGGTTCGGCAGGCTTTAAAGGCTCTCGTAAGAGCACACCCTTTGCAGCTCGCCTTGCAGCTGAACAGGCAATCAAGGCAGCTCAAAACATGGGTGTTCAGGAAGTGGACATGATCATCAAAGGTCCTGGTCCTGGTCGTGAATCTGCCATTCGTGCTGTCCAATCGTTGGGGTTGAAGGTTCGCTCCATCGCTGATATCACACCGGTACCTCACAATGGTTGCCGACCTCCTAAAAAACGCCGCGTGTAAAACAGGAGAAGGAAAAATATGGCTAAATATATTGGACCGGTATGTAAATTATGCCGGCGTGAAGGTGAAAAACTGTTTTTGAAGGGCACCCGTTGTTTCACTCCCAAATGTGGGTTTGAAAAACGTGGTTATGCCCCTGGTCAACACGGAAAAACCAAACAAGGTCGATCTGAACGTGAATCTGACTATGCCCGCCAGTTACGCGCCAAACAGCGCGCCCGTCGGGTTTATGGCGTTCTGGAACGTCAATTCAGACGAACGTTTAGTGTCGCATTAAGAACTCGTGGTATGACTGGTCTGAATCTGCTTCAAACACTCGAGATGCGCATGGATAACGTTGTATTTCGACTTGGCTTAGCTGAGAACCGAGCTCAGGCTCGTCAATTGGTTAATCATGGACATTTTGTCCTGAATGGCCGCAGAGCTGACATCCCGTCAATGCTTATCAAGCCAGGTGACACTCTGTCAGTTACTGAAGGAGCAAAGAAACTAACTTTCTTCAAAGAACTTCCCGATTATGCCGAAAAACGCCCTTGCGCAGTTTGGATGGATCGAGATGTTAAGAATCTTTCTGGTCGCGTATTACGTCTTCCTGAACGGGCTGAGATTGATGGCAGTCTGAATGAACAATTGATCGTTGAGTACTACTCACGTTAATGTCCATTAACCCAGAAATAGGATACGTAATGGTATCGGAAAGGGGTAAATGTGTGCGCTTTAATTAATATGGTTACACCGAAAGTCGAGCGAGAAGCAGAAGCACGAAACTACGGAAAATTTGTGATCAGTCCTCTTGAAAGAGGATTTGGTGATACCCTTGGCAATGCGCTAAGGAGAGTCTTGCTATCCTCATTAGATGGCGCGGCAATCTCATCAATACGAATCTCTGATGTGATGCATGAGTTTAGTGATATTCCTGGTGTTCGCGAAGACGTTATCCAGGTTACCCTGCAAGTAAAACAGGTCCGCATGATCCTTCATGAGGGCGATTCTGCCCATCTCCACCTGGATGTACGTGGAGCAGGTGAAGTGACCGCTGCTGATATTCAAGCTCCTGCCGAGGTAGAGATCGTCAACCCTGACCTTTACTTGTTCACTGTTGATGACGCCAAGACTCGTTTGGATATTGATTTTATAGTTGATCGAGGCCGAGGTTATTCACCTGCGGGTGATCGAAGCGGCAAACTGCCTCTTGGTGAACTTCCAGTTGATGCAATCTACAGCCCAGTAAAACGTGTGAATTTTACTGTTGGTTCTGCCCGTGTTGGCCAAAGTACCAATTACGACCGTCTCGTTCTTGAGATTTGGACCGATGGTACTGTTTCTCCTGAAAAAACCCTTGGAAATGCATCCAAGATTGTGATCGATCACCTGCGCTATATTTCAGGGATCAGTGAAGAAACTTTAATTTTAGGAGCTGAAAAAGAGGCTTCTGGCAGCCACCTCACCAGTGAAGCCGCTGAAACTCCAATCGAAAACCTTGATCTCTCCGTGAGAGTATTTAACTCCCTGAAGAGAACCGGGATCACGAATGTGGGTGACGTGCTTGAACTGCTCGAAAAAGGTGAAGAAGCTGTGATGTCCATTCGTAATTTTGGCGAGAAGAGTCTTGATGAACTTCGCGATAAAATGCGTGAAAAAGGCTTCTTGCAAGACGATAAAGATGTGGAGTGAGTTATTATGCGCCATAAGATAGCAGGTTATAGATTAGGCCGAACAAAAGACCAACGCACCGGTTTGCGCCGTACAATGGTCAAACAATTGTTCACCCATGAGCGAATTCAGACCACCCGTGCGAAGGCAATGTTCATCCGTGGTGAGGCTGAGAAATTAATCACCTTGGCTCGCAGAAGTGGAAAAGGGACCGATGTCGATAAAATGAATGCCAGACGTATGGCAGCAGCCCGCATCGGAGACGCAACTCTGGTCAAGAAACTCTTTGATGAGATTGCACCTCGTTTTGAAAATCGTAATGGTGGTTATACTCGTATTCTCAAATTAGGACCCCGTCTCGGAGATTCTTCCGAAATGGTCTTAATTGAACTTGTAGAAGAATAGTCCGTCCACAACAGGACGGCTAGGAATGGCACGTTACCAACTTATCCTTGCTTACGATGGCACTGATTTCTCTGGTTTTCAACGTCAGGGAGAAACCCGTACTGTTCAAAAAGTAGTAGAGACTGTGCTCACAGAGCTGGGCTGGAATGAGGAGACGATCCTTTTTGCAGGCCGCACTGACTCAGGCGTCCACGCTTCTGGACAGGTAGTGGTTTTTTCGCTGGATTGGCAGCACGAAAACGAAACTCTCGTCAACGCGCTGAACGCCAAACTGCCCTCAGATGTATCTGTGCAAAGTATTTCAAGAGTTGAGGCTGAATTCCACCCCCGTTATGATGCTTCGAGTCGATGTTATGCTTACACTATTTACCATCTGCCATACAGGCAGCCGTTGCTTGAGAGGTTTGCCTGGAGGATTTGGCCTCCTTTGAACGGAGCGCTGCTCAGTCAAGCAGCAGATACGGTCTTGGGTTGGCACGATTTTTCGGCATTTGGCAGAGCCATGAAACCGGGAAGTTCAACTGTGCGGGAGATTTTTGAAAGCCGGTGGACCTCCACTGATTTGGGTTGGCGTTATGAAATACGAGCCAATGCATTTCTTTATCACATGGTTCGTCGTTTGGTTTTTTTACAGGTTCAATTTGCCAAAGGTAATTTGACAATAGGTAACCTTACAGACGGATTGATCGGAAATGCCACAATGAAACCTGGACTTGCCCCTTCAAATGGATTAGTCCTCACAAAAGTGCTTTACGAAGATAGAATGCAAGGATCGGTTGATTAAACGAAAATTAGAAATTTGGCTTGAAAAAAACAGGCTAACGGAGAGACTATGCTGGACAAGACTTACGTCCTAAAAGGAAGACAAGAACCAGATTGGCTTTTGGTTGATGCAACTGGTCAAGGAATTGGCCGTCTTGCAACCCAAATCGCCAATTATTTGCTTGGAAAACATAAACCAACATTCACCCCGGGTGTAGAGATGGGAGATGTCGTTGTAGTGATCAATGCTTCAAATCTGTCGATTTCTCAAAAAAGACTGGATGAGAAAAATTACTACAAGCATTCAAATTATCCGGGCGGACTAAAGACGGTAAATTTACGCGATCAGATGCGTGTTCATCCAGACCGAGTGATCACTGCCGCTGTGTGGGGTATGTTACCGCACAACCGCATGGGTCGGTCGATTTTTAAACGTTTGAAGGTTTATGCTGGCAGCGAACATCCTCATGCAGCGCAAAACCCGAAACCGGTAGTATAAAGGAGCAATAGGATTATGACGGTTCAATACTACGAAGGTGTTGGTCGCCGAAAAGAAAGTTCAGCTCGTGTGCGTATCATGAGCGGTTCTGGCAAATTTACGGTCAACGAAAAACCATTGGAACACTACTTCCCGCGAACAGGCGATATGGAAGCCATTCTTGGTCCGCTATCAGCAGTTTCGCAGGACCGCGCTACATTCGATATCACAGCTACCGTTTATGGTGGTGGTGTTACCGGACAAACTGATTCAGTACAACTTGGGCTTGCCCGCGCATTGGTCAAGTTGGATGTTGAGAACACTTCGCCATTACGTAAGGGTGGTTTCCTTACTCGCGATCCTCGCATCAAGGAACGCAAGAAACCAGGTTTGAAACGAGCCCGCAAGGCACCCACTTACACCAAACGTTAAACTTCATTCAGATCTTCGATCTGATTTCAGCGAGATGCAATCGGTTACGGTTGGATCGAAAATGGTAGATTTGATGTTCTTCTATTTTCAATCTTTCACTCACACCAGATTGCATCTCAACGTTTTAACTGCTCCAATGAGGGATGGCTA
The DNA here is from genome assembly GCA_009773005.1 of Chloroflexota bacterium. Lineage (GTDB taxonomy): Bacteria > Chloroflexota > Anaerolineae > Anaerolineales > Anaerolineaceae > UBA6107. The sequence goes on from WOUT01000023.1 coordinate 6,432, forward strand.
TGGCTAAAATGAGAAACCTAATTATCTGCGGCGTCGGAGTTAAGGACCAAAGCATTATTGACAGTATTTCGAAAGCGGATCAAGTAATTGTTCGGGGAGGAATCGCTACTCGCTGGCTTGCCACAAATAACATTAACAATGTAAAGTTGTTCAAAGTTGATGCGGATATTAATATTCCGTTAGAACAGGTGATCAACCAATGGATTGTGGAGCTAAAAGACGATTTGGGCGATGATGCAACCATCGCATATGTCTCACCTGTCACTCCGATTCTAAGCGACCGAGTCGCGGCAGGATTGATCGACATTGTTGAAAAATCCTCCGTTCAAATTCACAGTGGAATTGACCTATCAATACATTTGATCCAACAATCGCCATTAGTATTCTTGTCACCTGTTGTCACCATAGATGGGTTGTCATTGCGTGGTTTACATCATCCGCCTTTTTCGCCGGCAAACTCGGTAATGATATATTTTCCTGGCGATCTTGGGGAAAACGTTGGGGTATATAAATTATTAAAAGTTATTTATCCCGCCGAGCACGCTGTGTCAGTTCTATTTGAGATGGCAAATGGAAATACCGATTGGAATCAAGTCCCGCTTGAGAAACTTGTGGAGAGAAACACTCCGATAGCGGCTTTGTATATTCCACCTTTCTCGCTTGATAGTTCATTGGAGAATTTTCAAGAGGTTATCGCCCATCTCAGAGCGCCGAATGGATGCCCCTGGGATAAGAAACAAACGCATTCCTCCCTGCGCACTTATTTGCTGGAAGAAACTTATGAAGCCTTGGATGCTCTTGATAAAAACGACTTTGCCGGTTTGAGAGAAGAATTGGGGGATCTACTGCTTCAAATTTTGCTGCATGCTCAAATCGCTCAAGAAAGTCACGAGTTCACCTTGGGTGATGTATTATCAGGGATAAATCGGAAAATCGTGTATCGCCATCCCCACGTGTTTAAGGATTGGATTGTGGATGATGAACAGGATGTGGTTCAGAATTGGGAGTCGTTGAAGGAGTTGGAACGATTAAAGAACGGAGATGAAGAGAAAAAGGGAATGCTGGATGGAGTCCCAATATCTTTCCCGGCATTAGCACAAGCCCAGGCAATTCAAGACAGGGCGGCGCGAGTCGGGTTCGATTGGCCTGAAATCACTCCGGTGATCAACAAGGTTCTTGAAGAGTTGGAAGAAGTTAAAACAGCGATAAACGAAGCAGAGCGGGCAAAGGAACTTGGAGATCTGCTATTTGCGATCGTAAATTTGATTCGGTGGTATAAGGTTGATGCTGAATCTGCTTTGCGAAAGACCAATGTAAAATTCCGTAAACGTTTTGCTTACATTGAAGAAAACGCCCGAAAAACCGGAAAAGACCTACTTCAAATGTCGCTGGAAGAGATGGATAGCTTTTGGGAACAGGCAAAAGAGTATGACGATTAGTGTTTTCTTGAGACACAAACCCTATTCGATTCTATTTTCACCGCGTGCGTCGATTATAATTATTCCTAAATATAAACATTAAGGAAAAAAAATGCCAAGACCATTGGTTGAGTGTATTCCAAATTTTTCAGATGCCCGCAGACCGGATGTCATTGATAAAATTGTCGATGCTATCCGGTCTGTCCCGGGAGTACATATGCTGGACCGGCATTCGGATCTTGACCACAACCGTACCGTGATCACAATTGTTGGAGATCCGGTTGCCGTGGAAGAAGCGGCGTTTCTCTCGATCAAAAAAGCGTCAGAATTGATCAATCTTGACGAGCACACTGGTGCACATCCTCGCGTTGGTGCAACCGACGTAGTCCCTTTTGTACCGATCTCCGAGATCACAATGCCTGAATGTGTTGAAATGGCTCGCCGACTTGGTAAGCGGGTAGGAGTGGAACTCTCCATCCCGGTCTATCTTTATGAAGATGCTGCTACAAGGCCAGACCGGCAAAACCTGGAAAACATTCGCAAGGGGCAGTATGAAGGACTTAAAACCGATATCCTCTCGAACCCAGACCGTAAACCTGATTTTGGTCCTGAAAAGTTAGGTTCAGCAGGCGCTACTGTGATTGGCGCCAGAGCTCCCCTGATCGCATTCAATGTGTATTTAACCACAACTGACATCACTATCGCCCAGAAAATCGCGAAGGCAATGCGTAATTCATCTGGTGGATTTCGGTATGTTAAGGCTATGGGTGTGGTAGTCGACGGCCGTGCTCAGGTTTCGATGAACTTGACCAATTTCAGACAAACACCCGTGGCGCGCATTGTTGAAGCAGTCAGACGTGAAGCTGAGCGCTACGGTGTAACAATTCAGCATAGCGAATTGGTCGGATTAATTCCGCAGGATGCTATGATTGACGCGGCGGTATGGTATACACAACTGGATGACTTTAAACATGACCAGCTCCTGGAAAACCGGCTTTTTGAGTTGATGCAGACAGCAGCAACAGATAAGAAAGGTCCGAGTTTTCTAGATCAATTGGCAAGCGCTGATCCCACACCGGGGGGTGGGTCAGCTGCCGCGTATACAGGAGCCACTGCTGCAGCGTTGGTTGCAATGGTCGGCAGGGTCACTAGTGGTAAAAAGAAATATGCAGATGTTGAGCCACAAATGGCGCAGATGATACAGCAGGCTGAGAATCTAAGAGCCAGGCTCACCAAAACAGTTGATGAAGATGCCCGTTCCTTTGAGGGGTTTATTCAGGCTACTCGCTTGCCAAAAGAAACTCCTGACCAGCAGACGGCGAGAACTGCGGCAATGGAATCTGCTACGAAAGAGGCTGCGCGCGTTCCACATCAGGCTGCCCAAATGTGTGTTGAAGTACTGGAACTTGCCATTACAGCAGCCACATTAGGAAACACCAATGCGATTTCAGACGCTGTTTCCGCAGCCCAGTTGGCAATCGCAGCCTTAAAAAGCGCGTCTGTGAACGTCAGAATTAATGCAAAATCATTGAGTAACCCTGCAGAGTTGCAAAACCTGGTTGATGACACGCTCAAAATGGCGCAAAAAGCCAAAGTATTGGAAGAAAAAGTCCTACAAGCGCTCTCCGATCGAGCCGGCATCCAATAACGAATCAGAATAATAAATTGAAGGAGATGAACATGGGGATCAAGTCAGACCGCTGGATAAGAAAAATGGCTAAAGAACACAATATGATCTCGCCTTTTGAAGAAAACCAGGTTCGGGATGGGGTTATCTCATATGGCGTCTCTTCCTATGGCTACGATATTCGGGTCGCGGATGAATTCAAAATTTTTACAAATGTTTACAGCGCAATTGTAGACCCCAAGAAATTCGACCCGCGTTCGATGGTCGACTTTCAGGGCGAGGTTTGCGTCATCCCGCCGAATTCGTTTGCTTTAGCCAGAACAGTTGAGTATTTTAAAATTCCCCGCAGTATTTTGACCATCTGTGTAGGGAAAAGCACCTATGCCCGCTGTGGAATTATCGTGAACGTTACCCCATTCGAACCCGAGTGGGAGGGTTTTGTCACACTGGAAATCTCCAATACCACTCCATTGCCTGCCAAGATCTATGCAAATGAGGGCATCTCACAGGTTTTATTCTTTGAAGGTGATGAAATTTGCGAAACTTCTTACGCTGATCGTAAGGGAAAATATCAAAATCAACAAACGATTTTACTGCCGCGATTATAGTTATCATGTATTCGAAAATAATTTTTAGTTAATATTTTACCTTCACTGGAGCAATAATGAGGTTTCGTCAGTTTATCGTTATGGGAGTGTCAATTATAGGTTTATTTTTCCTAATGGGTTGTTCTGTCATTAAGGCATTTTCTCCAATACAAACGCCAACACAGACTTCGGAGCCAACGTCGACTCCGGCGCCAACGCTGACTCCCACGCTAACTCCCACACCCACAGAAATCCCTTTCTATATAGATGCTACAGTCTGGTCAGGGGATCTTAAAGTTCCGATCCTCATCTATCACCGTTTTGTCCCGGATTCAGTTGAGAAGTCTACGGCGACAAAAATGAGGTATACCGATTTCTCGAATCAGCTTCGAACGCTTTATAACAACGATTTTAGCCTGATCTCACTGAAAGATTGGATTAATGGCACTTTCGTTTTGCCGGCAGGTAAAAAACCGCTGATCATCACTTTGGACGACCTATGGTTCGCTGATCAACTCTATCTTAATGAAGATGGAACGCCCTCAACCTATTCAGGCATTGGCATTCTATGGGAGTTTTCAAAGGTTCACCCGGATTTTGGATTCTCGGCGTCGGTATTCTCCAACATGGGAGACAAGAAAACCGCAGATAAACATGTGGACGATTGGTTCTTCGTCAGTGAGGATGATTCCTGGATAAATAAACTGGCGCTAACGATTGCCTGGGCTATCGAAAATGGGGTTGATCCCTACAACCATCTCTTCCTGCACCCGAAATTGGATTTGACCGCCAATACCGACATTATCTACCACATCAAAGAAAACGACCGTGTGATCCGCTATTACTTATCCCGCATTGGCAGGGAAGATCTCATTCCCCGGTTAGGGAACATTATAGCTTTACCCTACGGTATCTGGCCTGCAACGACGGCAGGCGTAAACATTATCAAGAACTACAAGGATCCTGAAGGAAAACCGGTTCAGGCGGTAATGGAAGCCTATAACCTCGATGCCGCACAACTTACCTCTTCAGTATTTACACCGGGATTTGACCCATACCATATAGCCAGGATCACTGCCTCTGATTACATGATCAAATTCATCATTGAGCATAAGGCTGAAATCCCTTCATCAACATCCTGCAAGCTCGGTCCATTGCAAGAGGAACAATCTTCCGACCTTGAAGTGATCCAGCGTTTGATCCAAAATTCTGTCACCAATCAGTCTTGCCCAGAGGGGGTTTACAACGTAAATGGCGCTGTGTTTGTTGCCAAAGAAGGAACTGTTGCGCTGTTCAAGGAAAAGGATGCTGTCGCGACTTCTGCAACTCCGACCCTGACCCCCACGCTAAAACCATGACCTTCACTCATCCAAAACACTGCCCAGTTTTTCGGTGGTGTTTCTTTTGATTTTCTTTGTATAATTCATGATATCAAATCCTCTCTAAGGTGATTATGAGCAAAATCCAATTTATAGTCAAACGGTCCGGTGCAGTTGTACCATTTAAACCCGACCGCATCACTAATGCTATCTATAGAGCTGCGGTTGAAGTTGGCGGCCGTGACCGGGAGCTGGCTCAGAATCTGGCGCAGCAAGTGGTTGCGTTACTCGAGCAAAACCCAGACCCTGACTATCAGCCGCACATTGAAGAAATTCAGGATTTGGTTGAAAAGGTACTGATTGAGAACGGGCATGCCAGAGTGGCGAAAGCCTATATTCTATATCGGAATGAGCGGACGAACCACCGCAAACAGCAAAATGCTCAATCCTCACGGGCTTCCGAGAATATTCCATGGGCAAAGATCTGGCATGTGCTCGACTGGTCTGTTACTCATGGATTGCATACTGTTGCCGGATTAAACAAACGCGTCGGAGCGGGAGAATTTTCACAAATCGTAACCGAATCAGAAGCCGCTTATACCGTGGATATCGAAAAAGCGGTTGAGAGTATCGTTAATCGCAAGGAACAATTAAGAATGGTGCTCATCACAGGTCCATCCTCTTCAGGTAAAACCACAACAACGATCAAAATTAGTGAAAAATTGAAAGCCCACGGAATAACACTCGCTACTCTGAACGTAGATAATTACTTCCTGAATCTGGAAATGCACCCGAAGGATGAGTTTGGGGATTATGATTTTGAAACCCCGCATGCCCTTGACCTGCCCTTGATCAACCAGCAACTTGCCCAATTGTACGAAGGGAAAGAGATCCAGGTTCCTCGTTATGATTTCAAGTTCGGTCGTCGGACAAATGTTCTTGCACCGATGAAATTGCACAATGATGAATTGATCTTGATTGATTCATTGCACGGATTGTTCCCTGGATTGACCAAAGACATCGCAGATGGAACGAAGTTCAAATTGTATCTTGAACCACTATTGCAAATGAAAGGCGAGGATGGCGAGTATATCCACTGGACGGATATTCGCCTGATGCGGCGGATGCTGCGAGATGCCACGCACCGGGCTTACGATCCGCGCCAAACTCTGGAGCACTGGCATTACGTTCGCGCGAGTGAAATGCGGCATATCATCCCGAATATCACGACAGCAGACATGCTCATCAATTCAGCCATGCCTTTCGAACTGCCGATCTATGCGCACAGGTTATTAAGCCAATTTGCGGAGTGGCAGGACCGTTATAAACGCGACCCTTTAAAAGAAGATGCGTATTTCAGAGCCAATCGTATTGCTGCCCTTCTAAAATCCATTCAGTCGGTAGCAGACGACCGCTTTATTCCGTCAGATTCGATGATCCGTGAATTCATTGGTGGTCCAACCACCAAGAATTGAAGGATGCCTCGTGTCAGGAAAAAAAAGGAAAATCACCTTTCGCAATCCCTTTAAAGACCGTTCGCCAATCCAGCGCCGGCGGGCAGGTGAATATATCTTGATCACCCTGCTAAGTTTTGCCTTTTCAGTATCCGGTACGCGGTTATTTCTCGAAATCACCGGTTACCCTCAACTTGGAGGAGGTAACCTTCATATAGCTCATGTTTTGTGGGGTGGCTTATTCTTGTTCATCGCGGCTTTACTGCCAGTGGTCTACGTAAATGAATGGGCATTGTCGCTTTCCGCTCTGATCTCGGGGCTGGGGGTAGGGTTGTTCATTGATGAAGTGGGTAAGTTCATCACCCGGAATAATGATTATTTTTATCCCACAGCCGCCCCAATCATTTATGTATTTTTCCTGTTGACTGCACTCTTGTTTTCACAAATACGTGTTGAACGCCGAAAAACGACCCGGTCATTGTTGTATGAGGTACTGGAAAGATTTACAGAAGTCCTTGACCACGACCTGTCCTCTTATGAACGTGAAGAACTAATCCAAAAACTAGCGGAGATTGAAGACCGCAAAGATAGCCAGGAACTGATTGAATTGGCAAAAGATTTGAAAACCTATTTAACTTCACAACAGAAAAAGAATACCAGTACAGAGCCAAATTTCTTGGATAAACTCCGCATTTTATTTGCACGCCTGGAACGAAAATGGTTGACAAAACAACAAACAAAGCGCCTCCTGATTTTAGGGTTATTCATATGGGGAGTATGGGCGCTGGTTTCACCGATAGTTTATTTTACTTTGACTAAAAACCCGGAACAGATGCAGGTTTTTCTCGATCAACTGATGACCGATAATCTGGTTAGAAATGCAAGTGGTTTGAACTGGTTTGAAGCCAGGGTTTTACTGGAGGGTGGGATGGGGGCGTTTTCGATCCTGGCGGGCATTTTGATGCTGATTAAAGCTGAAAAACCAGCTGTGTTGATCGGGGTGATCAGTCTTTTGGTGACGCTAACCGTGGTAAATCTGTTGATTTTTTATTTTGACCAGTTTTCTACCATCATCATGGCGTCGGTTCAATTTGTATTACTGGTTTTACTTTTGCGTTATCAACGGCGATTCTTGAAAATAAAATAGAAAAGGCTGTTTTCACAGCCTTTTCCGATGATTGTCAGGGTTTGCCTTGTCCTGATCCGCTTCCAGCCTTTGGTGTTGGAGATGGACCGTATCCTGATCCATTTTGGACCTGTTGTGTTGAGGTTCCGCCAGTCCCATTTCCATTTTCAGGTTGATTGCCTGAGTCTTGGGTCGGCGAATTTGATTCTCCACTTGGATTGTTTTCTTGCTGACCATTCATCTGCCCTGGTGTACTCTCACCCATTATAGGGGTATTATCCCATCCGTTTTGTGCTTCATTGTAAAAGCCGTTGAGATTTCCGATCCCGCTTTCAACCAATTGAATTCGTTCTTGTAAAAGTGTCCGAGTGCGAAGCAGGATTGGATCCTGTAGGTCATTTCCCATTAACTGTTCCTGGACTTGTAGTTTTTCGCGAATCCGCAGCAACGCTTGTTCCAATTCTCCGCTACCCAATTTTGTAGCTTGTTCAATGGCTTGATTGATCTGCATTTGTAAATTGGCAAAGACAGCATCGGGAGGGATGAGCCCTGCTTCTTGCATTTGCATGATCTCATCAACTCGAACAGCAGCAAAATCTAGTGCAAGATTCATTTTAGCTTCTGCAGTCGATGCCAGATCCGTTTGCAGTCCTTCTGTGACCAGTTTTACCGGATAAAGAACCTCGTTTGGCAAGGCATCCTGCGATGCATATACCGTGGCAGTTGAACCGCCAAAAACTAAACCAAGAATTACCAAAAGTGTTGCAATCGTTCCCATCTTGAACTCCTTGAAAAATGAAATCTTCCAATTGCTATGACGCTGCAAGGAGTTTTTAGATACGGTATTATTTGAAATCGATTTGGCTTCCTTTAAAAAATTTACCCTTCCATCTGCCGCTCTTTCAGGATTGCGCGCAGGGATTTGGGGCAGGTCTTTCAATCTTTGGTACAGGTTTGGGTCCAGGTCATTTTTTTGTACGGACATTTTCTTGCTCCAATTCACTAACTTTTAAACTCATGTTCACTGTTGCTCGATGAAGTAACGCTTTTACTGATCCGATGTTCTTGCCGATTATTGTTGCGATTTCGTAGTTTTCATAGCCTTCAAGGTACTTTAGAATAATGATTTCTCTTTGATCTTTATTTAGTGTGGAAAGGGCTTTGTGTGTGAATTGAACACGAATATTTTGCTCCACTTGATTTTCTAGATCAACCGCATCGCTGCACAAATCATCTCTTAGCTCAACATTTGCAGGAACTTGACTGCGATACTGGTCTGTGATCCAATTATGCGCTATGCGAAACAAATAAGCTTGAAGATGTTCTTTTGGTCCCTTATTATTTTTAAGGGCATTAAGAAACCTGAAAAATGTCTCCGCGACACAGTCTTCTGACAGGCTTTCATCACCCAGAAGCCTCATGGCGTAACGATATATTGCAGGACTATAGCGATCATAGATTTCGCCTAACGTAGCCTGGTTAAAGTTTTTTGCCTTTTGGATCAACAGGTTTTCAGTGTCAGGCATCGCTTTAATTATTATGACGGAGTTTCAACATTATAGGTACGTTATTGTCTGATAAAATCATGGGTAAATTATAAAGGAAAATATGACCAACTCTTCGATTGCTTCATTACCATTCCCTGAATCTTATTGTGTTGTTCCCGGTTTATTGATAGCAGGGGAGTACCCTGGCGCTTATGAGGAGCTGCAAACACGAAAGCGCCTACAAGCGTTGATCAGATTCGGAATTGTAGTTTTTTATGACCTTACTCGTACTGAGGACTACATGGAAAAATATTCCGATATCCTCGCAGAAGAAGCAGCTGGGTATTTGATAAACGTGACTTACAAGAATTTCCCTATTTTGGATCGCTCAATCACCACACCAGAGCAAATGACAATAATCCTTGACGAAATTGATGACAACATTACTGCGAAAAAACCGGTGTATGTACATTGCATCGCCGGTATTGGTCGAACGGGAACGGTGGTGGGCTGTTTTCTGGTGCGGCATGGATTAAGTGGGGATGAAGCGCTTAAAGAAATTAAACGGCTTCGTAAAGATGTTCCCAGCGGTTGGGCGCGCAGCCCTGAAGCGGATGAGCAGGTCAATTTCATTCAGAATTGGACGAGCGGTCAGTAGAGGTATCTCATTCAAAACGAATTTCTCTGAAACTTTTTGGGGCAAAATATTGATTCTTTGAATTGTTTAGTCGCCTCAAACACAAAGGCAGAAAAATCCTTTACACGGTTACATTGACCAATACATGCGCTTAGGGTAAAATCCTAAACCTACACGCGTTGTACCCTTCGCGTGAATCTATTTTAGAAGGGCTTGAAGATGAAAGTTCTATTGATCAAAGATGTTTATAAGTTAGGACATGCCGGCGATGTAAAGAAAGTAGCCGACGGCTATGGACGCAATTTCCTGTTACCGCAGGGACTGGCAGTTTTAGCTACCGCTGGCGCATTAAAAACAGTAGAGAAGATCCAGGCAAAAGCTGCGATCACACGTGCGGCACAAAACCAGGAAATGAGTGGTTTGGCTGAACACTTGGAAGGCGTTGAATTGTCATTTGCAACCAAAGCTGGCGAAACCGGTAAATTGTATGGCTCCATCACCTCTCAAATGATCGTGGATGCATTAAATCAAAAGCTTGGCACTCAAATTGAGCGTCATCAGATAGAAGCTGAACCCATCCGCAATCTTGGTGAGCATGTTGCAACCGTTCGTTTGACTATCGACCTGAACCCGAAAATTAAGGTCGTTGTCACCCGAGAAGGCGAATCAAGCGCAAAAGAATCAGCGAAGCCAAAACCAAAAGTAGAAATAACTGTTGAACCTGCTGCTGAAGAACCTAAAGCAGAAGAACCCAAAGCAGAAGAACCCATTGAACCTGTTGCTGAAGAACCCAAGGCAGAAGAACCCAAGGCAGAAGAACCCATTGAACCTGTTGCTGAAGAACCCAAGGCAGAAGAACCCGTTGAATCTGCTGCTGAAGAGCCCAAAGCTGAAGTGACTGTTGAAGAAAAAGCTGAATAGTCTGAAGTTCGAATTTCGGTAATAATTGACCGGCCAGATCAGCCTTGGGGGCTGGCTGACCGGTCTTCAATAAAAAGCGAAAATAACAATGGCGAAATCGCTCGGTGAGATTCTGCGTAATAAACGAGAAGAAAAAAAATTATCCCTTGAGCAGGCTGCTGCTGGAACGAATATCCGCATCCAATTTCTTCAAGCAATTGAAGAAGGTAAAATTGGAGCCATTGCGTCTCAAGCGCAATTTCGCGGATTTACCCGGTTATATGCCTCATTCCTCGGAATCAATCCACTCGCCCTTTTTGAGCTTGAAACTTCGGAAGTTGAAATAGAGAAACCCGTTGTAGATTCACCTGCAATAACGCCAGAATCACCTGACAAAAAGAAGGTTGGACGATCAAATTCGTTTTTCAATAAAACGCTTCCAAAAGAAAGCCAATCAATCGAACCAGTTCGAAAATTGCCAAGGGAGGATACAAAAACAACTCCTGTTTCTAACCTGATTTTTGAGGAAATTGGGGCAGAACTACAACGGCAACGAGAAGCGCTTAGCCTTTCGCGCGCTGATGTTGAACGGCAGATTAAAATCCGCGAACTTTATATTTATGCTCTAGAAAACGGTCAGGTAAACGAACTGCCATCTACTGTTCAAGGTCGCGGAATGCTTAACAACTATGCCTCCTTTATGAGTCTTGATCCAGAGGTTTTGCAAATGCGATTTGCAGAAGGTTTGCAGCAGAGAAGACTTGAGATCGCTGCCGACGAGATAGCACAAAAATCCAGCAAAGTGATAAAAAAATATAGTTCACCGATTACCGGCTGGCGCAGATATTTAACTCCCGATTTATTGCTCGGCGTCAGCGTATTTTCTGTTCTTTTTATCTTGGTGGTTTGGGGTGCCTGGCAAGTGATCGGAACGACTCGCCAGCAACAATTGCCAACAGCAGACTCGATTTCATCTATTTTAGTTGGCACAAATACGCTTTCTGTTCCGATACGTGAATCGACTCCCTTATTGGAAACGCCAGGAATTAAGGGTACAAAAGAGATCGTAAACACAGCGTCGGTGGATATATTGGCTACAATCAATTCGGTCAATAGTGGTGGGTCGATCCAGGTGGTCGTGGTGGCTTATCAAAGGGCATTCTTGCGGATTGTCTCTGACGGAAAAGAAGTATTTGTTGGACGCATCGTGCCAGGTAATGTTTATACATATACAGGCTCGGCAAAAATTACTTTAACAACCGGTAACGCAGCAGCGATGCAGGTCTATTACAACCAGGAAGACCTTGGAATTCTGGGCGTTAATGGTCAGGTTGCCAACCTTGAATTTACATCCAAGGGAGTTGTCACGCCTACACCCCAGTTTACCGCTACCCCAACTGCGACGAAACCTGCGACTTTAACCCCGCAGCCTACCAATACTTTGCGACCGACACCAACCGTGCCCACAATGACAGTCACGCCATATAAACCTAAACCATGAAAACGAATTCATTCTATTTGACCTCGCTTGGCTGTGCAAAAAACACAGTTGATTCTGACTCTATGGCAGTGCTGCTTGAGAGAGATGGTTATCAGGCGGTTGATCGGGCGTCAAACGCCAGTCTGCTGATTGTGAATACTTGCGGGTTTATTCATTCTGCCCGGCAGGAATCGATTGCAGTGTTGCGGGAACTTTCAAATAAAAAGAAACCCGGCCAGTTATTAATTGCGGCTGGATGTTTGACCGAACGCTACCGCGATTTGTTAATCGAGTCTGTTAACGGGATTGATGGATTTATTGGGACGCGCAGGTGGATGGATATTTTGGAACTGGTCAAGAGTCTCCATGCTGAGCCATCCAAACCGCGATACCATCTTCCTGAATCCCCAACGGTTGGAAAAGACGAAAAAAGTGTTGTGCGTGCCGCAGTGCAAGGAGCCAGCGCATACTTAAAAATTGCAGATGGTTGCCGCCGTCCGTGTGCTTTTTGCTCAATTCCATTGATCAAAGGTACAAACGTGAGCCGACCGATGCAAGCCATTGTGGACGATGCTGAAATCCTGCAAGATGCCGGGGTCAAGGAATTGATCTTGATCGCGCAGGACACTACCGACTATGGTTCAGACTTGGGGTTAAAAGACGGACTGGCGCAATTATTGGAAACAATGCTTCCCGAAATTCCTAATATTCCATGGGTGCGGATTCTCTATTCATACCCAGGTTATGTCACGGAACGATTAATCGACGCCATGAGTTCATCGAAACAAATCCTGCATTATCTGGATATTCCTTTGCAGCACGCGCATCCAGACACTTTGAAGAGGATGAAACGCCCTTCCAATATGGATTGGGTGTATCAGACAATACAAAAAATGCGCAAAGCAATGCCTGATCTCGCGATTCGCACTACTTTCATAGTGGGTTACCCAGGTGAGACAGACCAGGAATTTGAAACGTTACTGAATTTCATGCGTGAAATTAAATTCGATCATGTGGGAGCTTTCCCATTCTCATTTGAAGTTGGTACCTCCAGCGAACCACTGGGTGATCCAATTCCTGAGACAATCAAACAAGACCGGTTGAAGCAGTTAATGCAATTGCAAGAAGGAATCTCACTCAGTCGAAATCAGGCATGGATTGGTAAGTCTCTAAGTGTTCTTATCGAAGGACAAGGAGACGGAATTTCGGTGGGTCGATCCTTTAGAGATGCACCCGAGATCGATGGATTAGTCATTGTAGAAAACGAAATTGAGGTCGGGAGTATTGTGCCAGTGAGGGTCAGCGGGGCACTGACGCATGACCTGACTGGAACGTTGATCCAATAATAAAAACCGGGCTTTGCCAATTTTTTTTATTCGGGTGCGTTTGTTGGGATTGGCGTTGATATATCCGGTTCCATTGTTGGTGTTGGAGTGGCTGGCGGGTTTGCACACAACTCCCGGGCTTGAATTAGTTTTTCGACAAGTCCTTGATTGGAAAGAACTCCATTGGATGCCTCGTATTGGCTAACCGCATCACACCAGGCATTAGTGGCTTGAAGGTAATCCCCATTGCCTTCCAAAGATTTGGCATAGCGTTGTTTCGCGGTTACTCCCGAGATGTCCATAAGGTTCGGCACCAACCCAACTAATTGCGAGAACCCGTTTGCCGCTTTTTGCCAATTAATCCCATACCAGGACGCTGCATTCAAATACATTTTTGCCCATGTTCTGTAAGATTCAGCATCAGTATCGATTGGAGCAAGTTGTTCAGCCATGGCAAAGTAATAAAGACCCACTTCCAAGTTTCCATTTTGAATTTTCGAAACCCCGTTATAGCGAAGCGCGTAATAAAGCAAACCGTCTACTTTAATCGGCTCGTATTTTGGGTCAATATCGCGCAGAGAATTCACGGAAATTAAAAGTCCGTGCCAATCACTGGCAGCAAGTTGGTCCTGAGCCTGTTTTAATAAAACACTTGTTGCGCGTGTATCTCTTGTGGCAACCGGGGTAATGGCGGGTTGAGCCGTCGAGTTCGTTACCGGTGCTGCGGCTTGATTCAATGCCAACGCTAGCATGACCTCTTTTAGTTTTTCATCAATGCCAGGGTATTTAGAATAGATAGTTAAAATATACTTCAAACGTTGCAGAGACATATCCAACCGGCCGGCTTGCTGGTCTTGCAGCGCTAATTCAAATTGGGTTGTGGCTAACACAAGCCTTTTGTTAGTCTCTTCGGCTAAGCGAATTTTCAGCGCAGAGGAATATCCAATTGCTGAACCTGCCATTGCAATGAGCAGCATGATCAAAATACCAAGCCAAACCCATTTGCCCCGACGCGTTTTTTTACTCTTGCTTTCTTCAATGACCATTTCTTCAGATTCTATCGTGGGAGTCGTATCAGATTTCACAGGCGCTTTAAATATATTTTTATGAGCCTGAATTGGTTTGGTCTCTTCAGAGGATGAGTCAATTTTTGTTGGTTGAGTTGTTTCATAGTTCTTTTTAGGCATGGCGACAATTATACCGTACTTGATTGGGCTTCAATATGAAAAACAGATCGGATTATAACTTAAGGAGCAGTCTTAACTCTTGCCGGATCCATGGAAGCGCAGAAAAAAAGCCCAGCGCCATCGGAATTGTACTTGTGAGGATCGGATGAACTTCTGAATCGAGCAGTAAAGTCCCGCCCCAGGTGACAAGACTCGCGGTGAACGCAGCCAGGATGGATCTGACCAAGGTTGATTCCAATTTGATTTTATGAATTACTTTTCGGTTGAGCAGTAAGAGCAACAATACCGCTTCAAGAGTGAACACAACGGAATCGGTCAGCGCAATTCCGGCGGCTCCGAGCGGTTTGTAGAGCAGAGCACCAGTCATAGCGTATAAAACCACATTGACCCCGGCAGTGATCAACGGGATGATCGCGTTTTGTCGGGCATAAAAAGAACGGGCGCCCACTTCTTTTAGAGAATGCCCCATTAGTCCGAGCAAGAACCCGGCAGTCACCCAACTTAACAACCGGGTTCCCTCGGCGCCGAAATCAAACGCCAACCCCAGCAGAGGTTTAAGTCCGATGGCTAAGACGGCAGCAATAGGCAATGTCAGCGCGGTTAACACTTTAACTGCTTTTTGGATGGTTTCAGAAAAGGCAGCTTTTTGATCATTTGAGAAATGTTCAGAGAGCGTAGGGAGCAGCGCAGTGCCAATAGCAGTGCCAATCAATGTTTCCGGCACTTGCTGGATCATCCAGCCATAGGTCAGTGAGGTCACAGAACCTGCAGCGAGCCGCGAGGCGAGGTTGTCACGGATCAAAAAAATGAACTGAATAAAAAGCATGGTCAATAACCGGGGACCCATCAAGCGAATCACTCTGCGGACGTCCTCGTTCTTCAGGTCAATACGAGGGATCCAGCGGAAGTTGTATTTCATGAGTCCTGGAATCTGGATTGCCAGATGCAATAAGGCGCCAATGATCACTCCGTAGACCAACCCCTGCACCCCTAGACCAAAAGCGGGCAATGTGACCGGTCCAATAACATAACCCTTATCCGGCGAAAGCATGGTCACACCAATGATCTGCCCAACGTTATAAAATAACGGCGCCATAGCAGGCAGTAGAAAATGCTGATTGGCTTGCAACCCAGCCATCACCAAACCGCTAACGGAAAAGATTAAAGTGGCAATAAGGTTCAGGCGCATCAGGCGAACCACGAGATCTTGTTGAACCATGTTGAATCCGGGCGCGATCCCGATCTCTGCCCCCACCATCACGGGGGCGAAGATCGCGACTAAAATAGCAAGACCGACAGTTACCAGAAAAGCCAGGTTGGCGATGCGGCTAAACAGTTCCCATGCCGTTTTTTTTCCGGATCGGATGAGCACCTGGGATAGAACAGGGATGAATGCGATCGCGAGCGCCCCACCTGAGATCAAGGCAAAAAGTAGATCAGGTACATTGTTGGCAACATTGAAGGCATCCAATTCCCTTGATAAACCGAATTGGCGGGCGATCAAGATTTGCCTGATAAATGCCAGGATTTTATCCAGAAAGAAAAAAAAGGCAAGTAACAATGAGATTTTTGTGAGTCGCGAAAAATTCATAGGGCGGCCTTAAGATATACCCAAATTATTTTTGGTTAACTATAGCATACCTTTTCTTTGAATCCGCTTGTCCATATAGACGGGGGTATCAAGTACAATAAGGTGATCATACTGAAAGGAACGACCATGGTTGCACCTGGAAAACTGTTTATTGTTGCGACACCCATTGGCAACGTTGAGGATATCACCCTGCGCGCGATTGAAGTATTAAAGATCGTGGATGCTGTAGTTTGTGAGGAATTCAAGCCGGGTAGTACTCTTCTGAAACGCCTCGGAATTGAAGGCAAGGAGATTGCCTTGCTCAATGAACACAACGAAGAGGAAGAAGCCGCGAACTTGTTAATTAGGCTGCTCAATGGTCAGAATCTCGCCCTGATCTCGGACTGTGGCACGCCGGTGTTTTCTGATCCGGGAGCTTATCTCATTCAACTCGCGGCTAGTTCCGGAGTGATAGTGACACCAGTACCAGGGGCGTCTTCTTTGATGGCTGCTCTTTCTGTACTGGATTTCAAGATGGGACGCTTTGTTTTTGCTGGTTTCTTACCGCGCGACCCTGAACAACGCCGGGGTGAATTAACCAGGTATCGATCCTTGCGCATCCCGGTTGTCCTCATGGATACACCTTACCGCCTGGGCGCTTTGCTGGATGATGTGATCAAGGTGTTCGGCAAAGCTCACTTTGTGACAGTCGCGTTTGATCTCACTCAGCCAACCGAGACGGTCTATCGCGGCGATGCTGCCGACGTGCGCAAACAGGTGGGTCCGCGCAAGGGTGAGTTTATTCTCATTGTAGGTAATTAAAACAAAAAACCGCCAGCTTCTGGCGGGAGCTTGCCTATGCGGTAGCGCCTCCACGGAGATTCCCGAGCGCTAGCGAAGGTCCCCCGCAGAGGGGAGAACTCTGGATAACCCAAAAACCACCTTGCGGTGGTTTCGTGAGTGCCTCCACGGAGATTCCCGAGCGCTAGCGAAGGTCCCCCGAAGAGGGGAGAGCTCTGGTTAACCAAAAAACCACCTTGCGGTGGTTTCGTGAGTGCCTCCACGGAGATTCGAACTCCGGTTTTAGCCTTGAAAGGGCTGCGTCCTGGTCCCCTAGACGATGGAGGCAATAACGAGCAAAATTTTACCATCTGACTTAAGAACGGTCAAGCATTTTGAAAAAATTCATAAAAACTCAAACTAATCCAGTTGCCAAGGTTCAGTGTTGTGCCCCTTGTTTGCATTTAATGACTTGTAGATCGGTTCAGCCAAATTGGGGAGCACGTCTGCAACTGCCGAGAGCAGTCCAAAACAACCTGAGAGCATCATGTCACCAAAGGGCACTGCGAAAAAGGGTCTAAATCTTGAATTTTTGACCATGTTTCTGCGAGGTCCAGTCACGATAATGTTGAAATCGCTGTGATCCATTGATAAAGATTCTTGCGTATAGATCAAAGCTCCGTGTCCATGGTCGGAGTAAACGCGGTCATTGGTTAGTGTACCCTGGGCAAATTCATAAATGTACTCATCAAGGGCAATCGGGTCAAGTATGCCAGTATGATGTTCGAAGACCCCCTCTATCCCGGAAGGTCCAAGGCGAAATGCCAGAGTATGAAAATTGCCGATATTGGCGATCATCACTCTGTTATGGTCCCTGAAAGACGGGTCATAGGTCGCGCCGAGAATGGCAGCCGGGGCGGTATCCATCACGACCAGCGGGGTGCGCAGGTCTTTGGCAGAGTCTGCCACCGCCTGCAATCGGGTCATAATTTCGGGGATTTGATTGCTTAAATACGCAAAAGCGCTTAATCGATTCTCTGCCCGTATCCTTTGATCAAGATATTCAAAACGGAACTTCCGATCTGATATATCCGCTGGCGCATTGCCGTGGTCAAAGACCGCCACTGCCACCGCATCCAGGTCAGACAGACGAACGCCGAACAATGCAAATGCTTTTTCGATTTGTTGGAAGTCAAAGTCGTGCAGCTCGATTCGAACGACGTTATTATGTAACGAACCTGCTTCCTCCTCGCTGACGAGAATAACTCCCATTTCTTTGATCATATTCAGGTCGTCATTGACAGTTCTGGCGGCATCGGGTGTGGCAAACGTTCTAAATCCACTAGCGATATGGCCGTTCACAGCCCAGCCGCAGGGGCCTCCACCCATAGTCACCCCTGTGAGTACGATATCCCTTTCTGCTTTGGTGGCAGCCAATATTTGCTGCCTGACCATCATGGTTGGGGATGGCAGGACGAGTTTGTACCCATTTTCAATATCCAGGCGGGAATCATATAAAAAGATATCTTGTGTGCCTGTTCCTACATCAATTGTCAGGATTTTCATTGAACATGGTTTTCCTGTCTAACCCAAAGGCGCGTGCAACAGGCAGGACGGTTAAGATGCCGGAGTTTGGAAGGTTAAGGTCACCGACAATTGATTGGGTGGCTTCGACGACCTTGTCAACCATTTCATTGTCATTGACAACTGTAAATAAAGTGCGGTTCAAACGTTCTTCCTGTTGGATCAAATCTTCGAGACTTGGGATGAGGGGCAGATCTTCGCGCAGCACATCCTGGGTTTGAAGTCGTTTCAAGCCAGTGCTTGGCAAAACCGTGATGCCACACACACCAGCCTTTTCCCAGACTTCCAATACGTCTCGCAGCAAATCTGGATCGTGTAAAACGAACAAGATCAGATACATTATGCATTCTCCTTGCTTAGAATTGAGTCTGAAACAGGCGGTTGATCTGGCTTTTTGGGTTTCTCTGAGAAAGCCGCACGCAGAAGGGGGGGAGTGATTACCGTGGTGATCAGAATCATGGCGATGATCGACGAAAATAATTCTTTTGAAAGAAAACTTGAATCAAGTCCGATTTTTGCGATGATCAACCCGACTTCACCGCGGGATATCATCCCGATACCTATTTGCATGGATTCACGAAAGCTGAATTTCGAGAGCAGGGCTCCGGAGCCGGAACCGATTACTTTGCCTGCCACGGCAATAATAGAAATTGCAAGTATGGTCCAGAGAGCGTTTAGATCAATAGAATGCAAATCAACACTCAGTCCGATGCTAATGAAAAAGATCGGAACAAAAAAGGCATAAGAGATGGAATGAAGGTTGGTCTCGATCAGTGATTTTTCGGGTGTGCGAGCGAACATCAACCCGCTTATGAAGGCGCCTGTGATAGCCGCCATCCCGCCAACCAACTCGGCAGCCAGACCGTAGACTAAAAGGACGACGATAGCCAGGGTGGTTACCCCCTGGCTGATGGAAAGTTTATGAATGAAACGGACCAACTTCGGCAGCACCCATAACCCGATTGCAACTGAAAGTCCGAAGAAGAGCAGCATCTTTCCGAATATTAATAGAATACCGACTGTGCTGCTTCCGCCGGACAAAAATGCCACGAAAGAAGAAAGCAGCAGAATGACTAGCACATCATCAAAAATCGCCGCGCCCAGCAAGCCAAGCCCAACCCGGCTTCTGATGACCTTCAACTCAATCAACACCTGTGCCGAAATGGATACCGAGGTGGCGCCAAGCGTCAACCCAAGGAAAACGGAATGGTTGAAATCCAGTCCGGTCAGTTCGCCAAACAGGATACCTAAACCTACTGGAAGGACAACGCCAAATATGCCTGCCAGCGCAGCCACCCTGGTATTTTTGGTCAAATCTTTAAAATGTAATTCCAACCCTGCTAAAAACATCAAGAGGAGTACGCCGAGCTCCCCCATTTCAGCGATGATCTCTGGTAGATGGGTATCGGTTACAAATGTCATGTGAGTTAGATTTAAAAGCGATGGGCCGAGCAGGACGCCCATTAGTAGTTCACCAAAAACCGAGGGCTGTCCGAAACGTGTGCTGAGATAACCCGCGAATTTTGCGGCGACCAAAATGATGGCGACCAGAGCTATGAGTTGAAGAAAATTTGACATTGTCTCTCAATTTCTTTGTAAAGATTGGATAAAGTTTACCATATTCTTTTTCAATCCATCTCGAAAATGACTTTCGTGTATACTTATTGATAGAATTTACACCTTCATCGGGAGGAAAAGATGAGTCTGGAAAAAGAGAAAAAGCGTTGGGATGAAGAAGTAGCCAAGCCATCCGTTGAAAAATTCAAAGAACGCAAGCCCGAATTTTTAAGTCCTTCAGGGATTCCGATCCCCAGAGTTGCCACTCCCGGTGAATTTGATTACCTCGAACAGTTAGGGTTCCCCGGTGAATATCCGTTCACTCGCGGGGTGCAGCCCACCATGTACCGCAGCCGGTTATGGACGATGCGCCAATATGCCGGGTTCGCTTCCGCTGAAGAATCGAACCGCCGCTACCGCTATTTGCTGGATCAGGGGCAGACAGGTCTTTCGGTTGCCTTTGACTTGCCTACCCAGATCGGTTACGACGCGGACGACCCCATGTCTTTGGGCGAAGTTGGCAAAGTGGGCGTTTCCATATCCTCAATGCGCGATATGGAAACTCTCTTTGACCAAATACCACTCGAGAAGGTTTCAACCAGCATGACCATCAACGCTCCAGCAGCCGTGTTGCTAGCTATGTATATCGCGGTGGGCAAACGTCACGGGGTGGATTCCAAACAGTTGCGCGGAACGATCCAGAACGATATCCTCAAGGAATATGTAGCGCGCGGAACCTACATCTTCCCGCCTAAACCATCCCTGCGCTTGATCACAGATATCTTCCAATTCTGTGAAAAGGAAGTGCCGAATTGGAACACCATCAGCATCTCCGGTTACCACATCCGCGAGGCCGGATCAACGGCGGTGCAGGAAGTTGCTTTTACGATCGCGGACGCCATTGCCTATGTGCAGGCAGCCATTGACTCCGGACAGGAAGTGGATCAATTCGCCTCGCAGCTCTCCTTCTTCTTCGCGGCGCATAATGACTTTCTGGAAGAGATCGCCAAATTCCGCGCCGCGCGCCGCATTTGGGCGCAGATTATGCGCGACCGCTTCGGCGCCAAGGATCCGAAATCGTGGATGCTGCGCTTCCATACCCAGACCGGCGGTTCCACGCTCACCGCTCAGCAGCCCGAAAACAACGTGGTGCGCGTCGCCATTCAAGCCCTTGCTGCAATTTTAGGCGGTACGCAGTCATTGCACACCAACTCGATGGATGAAGCTCTTTGGCTGCCCACCGAGAAATCTGTGCGCACTGCGCTGCGCACCCAGCAAATCATTGCTCATGAATCCGGCGTGGCAGACACCGTCGACCCCATGGCTGGTTCCTTCGCCATCGAATACCTGACCGACGAGATCTGCAAACGCGCCTTGGAATATATCAAGCGTATTGATGACCTCGGCGGAGCGCTGGCAGCCATCGAAAAAGGGTACATGCAGAACGAGATCCAGGATTCGGCGTACCGCTTCCAGAAGGATGTGGAGAGTAAACAGCAAGTCGTAGTCGGCGTCAATTCCTTCCAGGCTGAAGATCAAAAGGATCTTGAACGAGTAAAGGTGAACCCAGCCATTGAGCAAAATCAGGTGGCAAAACTAGCCGAACTGCGCAAGAATCGCAATAATGTACGCGCCGCTGAACTGATGAATAATTTGGAAAAAGCCGCCAAAGGCACCGAAAACCTGATGCCCCTGCTGGTGACTTGCATGGAAAACGACCTGACTCTTGGTGAGGTGTGCGGCGTGCTGCGCAAAGTGTGGGGCGAATATCAGCCTCCCGTTTGGGGATAATTAAAAAGGAGATATGAAATGGCAAAGATGAATAAAGTCAATCATGTTGCGATTGTGGTGGCAGATATTGATGAAGCCCTCAAGTTCTGGCGCGATGGGCTTGGCATCCAACTGCACCACATCGAGGATGTGCCCAGCCAGAAAGCAAAAGTGGCCTTCCTGCCAGTTGGCGATACCGAAGTCGAGCTTGTGCAGCCCACCTCGGATGACACCGGCGCGGCAAAATTCCTGGCAGAAAAGGGCGGCGGGATGCACCATCTATGCTTTGAGGTTGATGATGTGGCTGGGACGCTGGTGGAACTCAAGACCAAGGGTGTGCGGCTGATCAACGAGGAGCCTCTTGTGCTGCCCGGGCGCAAGATGGCCTTTATTCACCCGAAGAGTACCGGCGGTGTGCTGGTGGAACTCTACGAGATCACGAAATAAGCAAAAAGGCAGGGGCGACCCTGCCTTTTCAGTGACACAATTCGTGCGGAGGAGACTCCGCATTATTGATTAATTTACTGCGACCAGTTCTTGTTCTTCTTGCGCTGCCACGGCTGCGCCTTTTTCAATGTTGACCTTGGTCAGCAAGAAGATGCCAACGGCGAAGAAGATGATCAGAGAGACGATGCTCAAGCGGGAGTGTCCCATGATGGTGGAAACCACGCCAAAGAGCGCCGGGCCGAGGATGGATGAGAATTTTTCAAAGACGCTAAAGAAGCCGTAGAACTCGGCGGACTTGCTTTTAGGCATCATCTTGCCAATCAGCGAGCGGCTTAAAGCCTGGCTGCCGCCTTGAACGGTGGCGACCGCAGCGCCCAGCACCCAGAACTGCCATTCCTGGTAAAGGAAGTAACCCGCAATCGCGATGAGGGTGTAAATGGACAGGCTGAGATAGATCGATTTCTTGGTGCCCAGCTTTTTGGATAACCAGCCGAACAGGAACGCAAACGGCGCGGCCAGGAACTGGACCATCAGAAGTGTGCCAATGAGTGTGGTCTGAGAGAAGCCGAGCTCAGCCCCGTAAATTGTGGCCATCACGATGATCGTGCCGATGCCGTTGGAGTAGACCCAAAACGCTAGCAAACCCATTGAAAGCTCACGGTACTTGCGGATCTCTTTGAAAGTTTTATAGAGGCGGGTGAAACTGGCTTTAAGGGGAGAGAACCCGGCTTCACTGGCTTCAATACGCCGCTGGGGTTCTTTAACGCGCAGCAGCAAGGGCAGGGTGAAGACGAACCACCACACTGCAACGGTGACAAATGAAAGGCGGGTCATCAGACCGGCATCCAGCGATGGGATCAACCCTGGCAGCACCATGATCATCACCAGGTTGATCGTCAGCAGTATTCCGCCGCCGATATAACCCATGGCATAACCGCGCGACGAGACCTGGTCCATTTCATCTGGGCGAGCTACGTGAGGCAGCAGGGCGTCATAATACACCAGGCTGCCCGCAAAACCGACATTGCCGAACACGAAGAAGATGGATGCTAGCAACCAGTCGCCGGATTGAATGAAATACAACAAGGCGGTGGCGGTGACGCCGATCAGCATGAAGATAGTCAGGAAGCGCTTTTTGGACCCTCTAAAATCCGCGACCGCGCCGAGGACCGGGCTGATAAGGGCGGCAATCAACGCTGCAATGGCGGTTGTGAATGCCCAATGTGAAGTGCGAATATTGGGCTCCAGATTGACCGCTGCCACGGAGGCGTAATACACAGGCAGCACGGCTGCCATGATGGTGGTGGCGAAGGCTGAGTTGCCCCAGTCATACATCGTCCATGCGCGAATGGCTCTCTTGTGCTGCTTTTCAGCAGCGATGGTCATACTTTCGTTTGTCTCCATACTCCATCCTTTCTAAA
Source organism: Chloroflexota bacterium (assembly GCA_009773005.1). GTDB lineage: Bacteria > Chloroflexota > Anaerolineae > Anaerolineales > Anaerolineaceae > UBA6107. The sequence goes on from WOUT01000023.1 coordinate 30,108, forward strand.
TGAATGAATCCTTAGAGTATTATACAGGTATGCGTGGGTTCGCGAGTTAATGTTTTGTTATTAACCGAGACCTATCTGACGCAGGGTGGCGTGCAGCACCTCGGCGGACTGCTGGATGCCTCGTTGCTCCTTTTCGTTCAAGGTGAGGTGCATGGCCTGTTTGATGCCGTTGTGCCCGATGATGGTCGGCAGGCTCAAGTAAACATCATTGATGCCATAATAATCAGTGATCAGCGTGGAGACGCACAGCACGGTATCCTGCCCGCGCAGGATGGCTTCGACGATGCGCAGCAGACCGTTGCCGATGGCGTAATAGGTGGCGCCTTTGCGCTGGATGATTTCGTAGGCGGCATTGCGCGTGCTGAGGAAGATCTTCTCAAAAATATCCGGCTCGTAGTTCTTGCAGTTGGCGCGGCAGTACTCCTGCAAATCCATGCCGGCAATATTGGCCAGCGACCAGACGGGTACTTCGCTGTCGCCGTGTTCGCCGATGATGTAGGCATGCACACTGCGTGAATCCACCCCGGCGTGCTGGCTTAACATGGAGCGGAAGCGCGCAGTATCCAGAATGGTGCCAGAGCCGATCACGCGCTGGTGCGGAAGACCACTGATTTTCCATGTGGCGTAAGCCAGCACGTCTACCGGGTTGGTGGCGATGAGAATGATGCCGCCCGGGTTGTATTTGACGATCTCGGGGATGATGTTTTTGAAGATCTCGTAATTACGGCTTACCAGGTCGAGGCGTGTTTCACCTGGTTTTTGTGAAGTGCCCGCGGTGACCACGGTGACTGCCGCTCCGGCAATATCTGCATAAGTGCCTGCCCAAATACGGGTGGAGGTGGCGAGGGGCACGGCGTGGTTGAGGTCCATGGCTTCGCCCTCGGCGCGGGTGTGGCTGCGGTCGATCAGCACGATCTCGCCCGCCAGTCCGCTTTGCAGCAGCGCGTAGGCGAACGTGGCGCCCACGTGGCCGGTGCCAACGATGGCGATGCGCGTAGGTTGATACGGTTCTTGATTCATGTATAACTCCTCTTCCATTACAGGGTCAAGTATAACGGAATTGGACCGTCAAAGCGGTTTGATGCATAAGAGGTTGTTTAGTGACCAGAGAACAGTGAATTGAGAATTAACAAATCGCGGGAGCATATTGCTGCGTACCCTGATTGGGGGTTAAATAAGAAACGCCCCTGCATCATAATTTCTGATGCCGGGGCGTAATCTTACTTTGGCAACCAGGCTGTCTTGGCTTTTCAGCTTTAGATCCTTGGTTTTGCGTCCCCGTCTTTCGAAGGGTTTGCCTTTCCTCAGGAGGAGTGATCCGATTGTCAAGAAGCAAAACTTTTGACTTTCTGGTTTTTGCGCCACTGATAGTGATCAGTTTTGCTTTTCTCGCCCTGAAGGTAGCTCGGTTATCTTAGCCTGTTTTCGGCTTTAGATCCTTTGGCTTTGCACCACTGATTTTCACCAGTTTCGCGTTTCAAAGGCAGCCAGGCTATCATAGTCATTAGTTCCGACTTTAGACCCTATGGCTTTGCGTCACCGTCTTTCGAGGGTTTTACTCTTGTCTAGACAATAACATATTTTGAAACGAATTTCAATAGAACAAAAGCGGTTTAATTCGAAATTTTCCTTAAATTAATCTCGAGTGGATTAATTAATAACGGCGCATCTTAAGGGGTGAACGATCGCGAACTATGCACCCGCTAGCAAAGCAAAAAGGGCGCCGCCCCTGACGATGGTGTGAACAAAATGGTATAAAATAAACATACAAACAAACCGAAACCGGGGAGACACAATGCCAGCGCCTGAGACCATTCACCAGCTCGTCGCGAGGTTCGAAGAGAACCGCGCCGCCTACCGCTCCGGCAAGTATAACGAGGCGCAGTTACGGCAGGAGTTCCTCGATAAATTCTTTGAAGCCCTTGGTTGGGATATTTATAACAAGAACGGTTTTTCACCCGAATACCGCGACGTGGTGATCGAGGATTCGCTGCAGATCGAGGGGGCATCAAAAGCGCCGGACTACGCCTTCAAGATCGGCAAGGAACGCAAATTTTATGTGGAAGCCAAGAAACCCTCTGTTGACATTAAAGGGGATATTCACCCGGCCTACCAGCTGAGACGCTACGCCTGGAATGCGCACCTGCCCCTCAGCATCCTGACGGATTTTGAAGAACTGGCGGTCTACAACTGCAAGAACAAACCCAACCCGGGCGACAGCGCCGCCACCGGGCGGGATAAGTTCTACTGCTATACCGAGTACGTTGAAAAGTGGGACGAGATCGCGGGCATTTTCTCGCGTGACGCGGTGTGGAAGGGTTCCTTCGACCGCTTCGCGGAATCCTCCAAGGGCAAGAAGGGTACCACCGAGGTGGACGATGCGATCCTGGGGGATATCGAAAGTTGGCGCAAGCTGCTGGCGTTGAATATCGCGCTGCGCAACCCGCAGGTGGCGGATGAGCGCCAGTTGAATTACGCCGTGCAGATGACCATCGACCGCATCCTCTTTTTGCGCATCTGCGAGGACCGGGGCATCGAGCCGGAAGAACAATTCAAGAACATGACCAGCCGCCCCGGAATTTACGCCCGGATGGTGGAACTCTTCCGGCGGGCGGACATGAAGTACAACTCGGGGTTGTTCCACTTCAGCGAGGAAAAAGGCAACGATAGCGCGGCGGACACGTTCACGCCAGGGCTGAGCATTGATGACAAGGTGTTGAAAGAAATTATTGCGAGCATTTATTACCCGTGTCCGTACATCTTCAAGGAAATTCCGGTGGAGATATTGGGGCAGGTGTATGAGCAGTTCTTGGGCAAGGTCATCAGGTTGACTCCGGGGCACACCGCCAAGATTGACCTTAAACCGGAAGTGCGTAAAGCCGGCGGGGTGTATTACACGCCGAAGTACATTGTGGAGTACATCGTGGCGAACACGGTTGGCAGGCTGCTGGAAGGCAAGACACCTGCGGAAGCGGCGGAACTGAAGATCGTTGACCCAGCCTGCGGCAGCGGTTCGTTCCTGTTGGGGGCCTACCAGCATCTGTTGGACTGGCACGTGAAATGGTATACGGAGCATGACCCGGAGAAGTGGGCGAAGGGCAGGAGCCCGGCGCTGATGGCTGCCAACGGCGGAGGCTGGAAACTGACCACCGCCAGGATGAAAGAAATATTAGTAAACAACATCCACGGGGTGGATATTGACGCGCAGGCGGTGGAAGTGACCAAGCTCAGCCTGCTCTTGAAGGTGCTGGAAGAGGAAAGCGGGCAGTTGAGCCTGGGGCTGGAGCGAGTGCTGCCTGATCTGGGCAGGAACATCCATTGCGGCAACTCGCTCATCGGCGAGGATTACTTTGAGGGTCAATTAACGGTGGATGAAAAAGAGCGCGAGCGGGTCAACCCCTTTGAATGGAGCCGCGTCTTCCCGGATGTTTTTGCGAAAGGCGGGTTTGATGTTGTGATAGGGAATCCGCCGTATGTCAGGCAGGAAGCTTTGGGGAATGATAAGCAGTATTTCCAGAAACACTATCAGGTATATGCCGGAACTGCCGACTTGTACTCGTACTTTATTGAAAAGGGCGTTTCACTTCTTGCCCCCGGAGGACAATTCAGTTATATCGTAGCCAACAAGTGGATGAGAGCCAATTACGGCGAAGCCTTGCGTAAGTGGTTAAAAACAAAATGTATCGAGGAAATCACCGATTTTGGAGACTTGCCAGTATTCGAAAATGCAACAACATACCCGTGCATTATTAAAATTTCAAACCATACTCCACATTTACAACCCCAAATTACCGTTATTAAAACATTAACTTTCACCAATTTACAGGATTATGTAAAGAACGAAGGGATTAAATTAGATCAATTAAAGTTTTCGGACAGTGGTTGGTCATTAGTGGATGAAAACATTCAAAAAATATTTGATAAATTGGCATTGCATGCAGAACCATTAGAAAAATATGTAAAAGGAAAAATATTTAGGGGAGTATTGACTGGTTTGAACGAAGCATTTGTAATTGACCAAACAACCCGTGACCGATTGATCTTGGAGGACCCAAAAAGCAACGAATTGATTAAACCATTCCTAATCGGTAAAGATATAAAAAGATACAAACCACCTGAAAGTGAAAGATACCTAATTCTTATTCCGAGGGGATGGACTAAAGAAAAGTCAAAAAACTCAACAAATGCCTGGCGATGGTTTCAACAAAACTATCTAGCAATTGCAAAACACTTAGAACCTTTTTCATTGGCTGCTGCAAAGCGATTTGACAAAGGTGATTACTGGTGGGAATTAAGATCATGTGGTTATTATGAGGAATTTAAGAAAACGAAAATTACTTGGGGAAATCTTGCAACAACACCAAAGTTTTATATTGATTATGATAGGTATTATATTAATGCCCCAAGTGTAATTATTGCTTCCTCTGATCTATATCTCTTAGGAATTTTGAATTCGAAGGTTTGTTATTATGTAATTTCTCACATTGCTGCAGGCAGACAAGGTGGTTTCTTTGAATATAAACCTGTTTATGTCTCAAAGGTTCCTATATATATAATCGATTTTTCCAAACCTGCTGAGGTCAAAATCCACGACCGAATGGTCGCGTTAGTTGACCGCATGCTTGACTTATATAAACGCACACCATCAACACCACAAGAACAAGAACGACTGACGCGGGATATCGCGTCCACGGAT
>WOUT01000085.1 GCA_009773005.1 Chloroflexota bacterium
GAGGAAACAATGCTAAAATTAAGTGAGTTCAGCCACAACCATCACCCTTCTGGGGTAAATTTGTTGGCAAAATATATCAGACGTGGAATTTGGGTAATAGATACTATTGAATCCATTCTATTTCAGAAACACCTTCAAATCGGTTTTGCATCACCTCAATAGCTTGAGGATTATTATCAACCAATATAAACTTGCGGTCAAGTTTCAGACAACTCTCGCCAACCGTGCCACTCCCGGCGAAGAAATCAAGAACAACATCACCTGGATTGGATGATGCGCGAATAATCCTATTGATAATTCCTAGAGGTTTTTGTGTTGGATATCCATTTCGCTCTTTTGAATTTGTGCCAACAATTGTCCACCACCATGTATCTGTTGGCAATTTTCCCCGTGCAGCTTTCTCTGGGCCACACAATCCCGGTGCCATATATGGTTCTCGGTCAATATCTTCGACATTAAAGGTGTAGTTTTTAGGGTCTTTCACATAAAACAATATATTGTCATGTTTTGCGGGCCATTTACTTTTAGATTTTGCCCCATAATCATATGCCCAAATAATCTCATTCATAAAGCATTCACGTCCAAATATTTGGTCTAGCCAAATTTTGCAGTAATGAACTTCCCTATAATCGATGTGAAAATATAAACTGCCATTTGGTGCAAGTATTCTAAATGCTTCTTCTAATCTTGGCCGAATAAAACCTTCATAGTCATCAAAAACATCAGCATATTTTTTTGTTCCTAATTCTTCCGTTTTGTATGATTTACCCATAAACCCAATACGGTCACCATTTGGGTCTTTAGTAGTTTTTAGTTGAGTTCTTGATTGTACTTTTTGAGAATTAAATGGGGGATCAATATAAATCAAGTTAATCGAATCATTTGGAATATCTTTAAGAATGGGTAAATTATCACCGGAGTAAATTTGATTCATCAATCGTCCAATCCAAGGTTAATTATTTGCTCAACCAAAAGTTCCAATTCGAAGTCTATCATACATGTCGTTCCCTGATCAAATTGACCAGGCTTTTTCATGCAAATACATATGGCACTTTTCCTAGAGCTTTTTAACAATTTATTACCCGCATTCCACCTCAATTAATCCATAAATCCAACAATATACTCGATTTGGATAATTATAATGGACTGTTTTTCTATTTACTCAGAGAGGTGAAAAATTTCAGATTATTAGGTCTTGAGAAATTGTTGATATAAATAATCAGGATTGACAAAGGTAACGCTACAGATAAGATAAGATTAGATTAGCTCCCCTACATTCTTCACCAAGTTTGAGTGAAAATGGCGGTAGTAATACTAAGCTTGAAATTTTGTTAGAATTATTTTTTATTCAGCTTATAGTCCTTTGATTTGTCGATCTAATGTACAATTATTAAAGTGTGCAATTTGCTGTTATATTATTGGGGTAAAAAAGAATGAAACCATTAAAAGAGAAGATTTTATTTTCATGGATACATCTATCCGATATTCATTTTTGTCATGGTGATTCAAAAAAGTAATATAATCAGAGGTGATGAGCGAGATTATTCTCTTTTCCGGTAACGAATTAGCCCCTTCTCTGCCCCTGGACCAGAACCCTGCGGCCGTGTACCTGTCTTCGCTGACAGACACCGGCAGGCGTTCGCAAGCACACGCCCTGAGTGTGGTGGGGGAGCTGCTTCTGGGTGATCGCGCAGATCTGTTCTCTGTGCCGTGGGCGAAGTTGCGATATCAACATCTTATGGCTATACGGACGCTCTGTGCTGTCCGCGGGACGCTAAAAGCAGCCTGGCGCCTGGGACAGCTGAGCAGCGATGATTACCAGCGCACCATTGATGTTCCCAGCGTTTCAGGTGAAACACTTCCTGCCGGGCGCGAGCTTTCTTCAGGCGAGATCTCTGCGCTTATGGCGGATTGTGAAAACGACCCAACCCCTGCAGGAGCGCGTGACGCGGCCATGATCGCCCTGATGTATTCCTGCGGGTTGCGCCGTGACGAAGTGGCAAACCTGACCTTAGACAACTATGATCCAGAGAAGGGTCGCCTGGCGGTGGTGGGTAAACGAGCCAAAGAGCGAACCGCCTTCCTGACCAATGGGACGCTGGAAGTCACGGCTGATTGATTGTCCGAGGTAGCGAACCTGGCACGTTGTTCCTGGCGATCAACAAAAGTAGCAAATTTCGAACCGGGAGCATGACCAACCAGCTGTTTATAACATGCTGACCAAGCGCGGCAGATCTGCAGGCATGAAGGCGTTTACTCACCACGATACTGTAAGCGATTTCTGAATGCAGGAGCCGACATTGCCACGGTGACTAAGATGGTGGGCAAAGTCAACGTGAACAATACGGCTCGCCAAGATCGCAGACCAAATGAGGACAAAAGAAGGCGACCCAGCTGCTGCATGTGCCCTTACTACCAGCGTGTAGGATAGGTTCTAGTAAAAAAACACAACTCTTTTAGGGCACAAATGCACATTTTCATGCTTGGTAGTGTAGCCTTATATGATGACTGATGTGAAATGATGCCTGGAGGCCGTGTTTTCCTACCACAAAGACTCAAAGACACGAAGGAATAGGAATAAACCTCTCGGCAACGCAGGTTTTTCCTCACACATTTGTGCCTTACCCTGCGGGTACGATGTCGAGCCTTTGTGGTGAAGATCCGACCTGAAATCGGATCGAAAGACCTGTATATCCACCAAAAACACGGACATGCCCGGCGCAATTCTCTTGTAATTGTGTAACACAACCGCGCCGTTCAGGTTCTACTATTCTAAAGTAATTCCCAGGGTGTGCGAAATAGGCTAGAATTAAGCAAGGAGGCATTATGTCGGACACACCTAAAAAATTCAACCTAAGTGAAGACTGGTGGGCAGTCATCCTGGCGTTCGTTCTCATCCTATTAGCGGTCGTCGGCGTAATGGGTGCCAACGGCCTGAACATCACTTTCTAGGAGGCAGCAGATGACACCCCAAACAAATCGCATTCCCTGGCTACGCATCCTGGCCGGCTTGGTGCTGACCTTTGCCCTGGCCGTCCTGGCCTGGTGGATCACGAAGAAGATCTACGCCGTTTCGCTGCCGTTCGGCATCCCCGGCAAGGCGCTCGAATATCCCATCTGGGCGGTCCTGCTCGGGATTGCCACCAGCCTAATCCTGCGGCCCGTCAAGGGTCTCGACTACGTTCGTCCCGGCATCAAGACCGAGCTTTTCCTGAAGATCGGTCTAGTCCTACTGGGGGCGAGCATCAACCTGAAACTGCTGGTCACGACAGCCGGCGGGGCCATCGTCCAGGCGTTGATCCTGATCACCTGTGTCTTCCTGTTCACGTACTGGCTGGCCGGGCGCTTCGGCCTGGACGACAAGTTGCGGGCCGTCATGTCGGCCGCCCTGGCAGTCTGCGGCGTCTCGGCGGCCATCGCTGCGGCTGGGTCGGTCCTGGCCAAGAAGGAGCAGGTCACCTACGTGGTGGCGCTGGTCATCGTGGTGGCCCTACCGATGATGGTCCTGGCCCCGCTGACGGCGGGCGCCATGGGCCTGACGGACGCAGTCGCCGGGGCCTGGTTCGGCGGCAACATCGACACCACCGCGGCTGTCATCGGGGCGGGGACGATCTACAGCGAAGCAGCCCAGCAGGTCGCCTCGATCGTCAAGAATACCCAGAACGCCCTGATCGGTGTGATGGCTTTCCTGTTGGCGGTCTTTTACGCCGGCAAGACCGAGGGCGGCCAGCGCCCGGGCGCCAGATTGATCTGGGACCGCTTCCCCAAGTTCGTCCTTGGCTTCATCGTCGCTTCCATCCTGTTCACCCTCGGCTGGCTTGACACCGGCAAGGACGTCATCAATGCCCTGCGCAACTGGGCCTTCACACTAGCCTTCGTATCGATGGGCCTGGAGTTCGCTTTCGGCGAGATGAAACGCATGGGCTGGAAGCCGGTGTCTGTCTTCCTGATCGCCACCCTGTTCAACACCCTGTTGGCCCTCGGTGCGGCCTGGGTCATCTTCACTTACCTGCTGCCGATCACCCTGTAGGCCGGTTCGCTATCGGACGTTTGCCGGGGGTGCCGGAGAACCGGTTCTCCCAGTTCGCTTCTGGGCCGGATTTGGTACAATATTTGTATGCTGACCATCGACCTCGATAAACTCAAAGCGCACCGTGCCCGGACCTTCCGCCTGCCGCCCTTGCATATGCGGCTCCAAAATCGGAATCAATGGTTTAGATATTTTCTCCAAATCCCCGCCCTTGCCGCTGAGCCAAACCGTTGGGTCGCCTCTTTATCTGTGGCATTATCACAGGCATCAAGAAAGGACGGGGTTTTCAAAGTATGGGTTTATCTCTTCGCCCATTCACTTCAAATGATATTGGAATGTGTGAAAAATTGGCACAGAATATTGTGTCAGAGCAATATCAATCTCGTTATTATCCGCATTCGTTCAATGGCAAAGATTTTTCTAGCAATGAAGTGTTGTGGTCCTGGTATATCATCATTGCGGATAGAGAAGAAGTCGGGACGATTTGGCTTGAGAAGAAAACATTTACCGTTTTCTGTTTGTTCATGAAGGTAGATCAAGAATATCATTCCCCCGAATTCAATACAATCTATTAATATTGATAGGGTTTAACAAAGAAACTTATCAGTTTTGGATGGGTTTTTCCAATAAATAACGACTCCCTCTCTTAGCAATACTCAATCAATCAGGCTCTCTTTTTTCTTCTCACGCTTCCTGATTTTCCCGATAGGCATCGGAATCTTCGAAAACATAGGTTTTTTTGCATGACTGTGGGGTTGTGGTTTTTCACTATATATTTGTGAATTTCCTTTAACGACCCTTCCAGTTGTGGTTAAATCGGGTAAAATCCCGGAAAACTAGGTAGTACAGATAAAATATGTTGTAAGATTATTGGTAACAATAAATAATCATTGATATTGTAGGTTGAAATTTTCCACCTAGCTTGTTTCTTACAGAAAACATCATTTATGAAATTTCATGATCTGATTAACGAACCTTTTGGACTCCAGTTCGGTCTTTCGATCATCCGGATGCTACCCCCTACAATAGGTTACCGCCTGACAGAACAATTGGGGCGCATCATTGCACACAACCGAAAATCACCTATGGTTCAGGCAGTGCGCGCAAACCAATGGGTAGTCTCCGGCTGCAGTGCCAGCGCGGAAGAGATTAACCACCTGACCGAAGAGGTTTTCATTCACCGTGGGCGGTCCCTGTACGATTACTACCGCTATTTTCAAGACCGGGTTGGAACGGATAAAAAGGTCGTCTTGGATGACAGCTTTATTCGGGTGATCGAACACAGCCAACGCCGTGATAAGGCACAACTGCTATTGATGCCGCATTATGCAAATTATGACTTGGCAGCCGCTGCAGCTGCCAACCACGGATTAACCATGCAAGTTCTTTCATTTCCAAATCCCGGACGCGATTATCGCCGGCAGAACAAATTCCGCAATGTGCACGGCATCGAAGTTACACCCATCTCGATCTCTTCCCTACGCAGAGCAATTCAAAATCTGAACAATGGAGGAACAGTCTTCACCGGGGTGGACCGACCTTACGGAGACAGCTCACTGCAGCCACTTTTCTTTGGGAGGTCCTCCGCTGTTCCTACAGGTTACATCCGGCTGGCAACCAAAACCGGTGTCCCCATCCAGGTGATATTGTGCAGCGCCTCACTGGAAGGCAAATACATCCTTGCAGCCAGTAATCCCATCCCCATTATTCGTGATCAAGACCCAATTCGCGAACAACTAATTAACATAAACCGGGTTTTAACAGTCATTGAAGGCCAGATCAAGAGTAACCCCGTCCACTGGTCCATGTTCTACCCGGTTTGGCCAGATGCGATGCAATCTGCACCATGATAAGGAGATGAAATTGGCAAAGGTCAAACATAAAAAAGAGAAGGATAAAGTAAAGCACAAAAGGATCAGCCAAAGTTTTACAGGCCCGATGGAAAAACGGATACTGTTATGGCTCGCAGCGAGGATTCCACGTAACATCAACCCGCTAGGTTTTCTTGCTGCCATTTTGATCGGGGTAAGTTATGTGCTTTCAAAGAACAACCCTATTTTTTTGTGGATTGCCAGCCTTGGGTTCATTATTAACTGGTTTGGTGACAGCCTGGATGGCACACTGGCACGTTACCGTAAGATCGAGCGCCCGCGTTATGGTTATTTCCTGGATCACAGTATTGACGTGATCAGCTTCACTATCGTCCTGACCGGGCTGGCTTTTTCTGGTTATGCTCGTCTGGAACTAGCCTGGGCAGTAAATATCGTTTACTTGCTGTTGACCCTTTATACATCCTTCACCAATTTTACTTCCCGCGCATTCCAGATCTCCTTTGCATATGTCGGTCCTACCGAGCTCCGCATCCTGGCTATCATTGCCAGCATCTGGGTGTATTTTAATAACGCTAAATTCATTCACCTGCCATTCGGGAATTACAACTTTTTCGAAGCAGTGCTGATCTTGTTAGTTGTTGTCTTTTTGCCTGCTTACCTGATATCTACGTTTACTCAGATCATCCGCCTTTCCAAAGAAGAACCCCCGCCTGAGTATTAATTGATTGATTATAGATTGTCCAACGCTGGTTGTTGAACCATCTGCTACGTTAGTCCAACTGGCAATAAGCCTAAAAATAGGGTCGTCCAGAGATTATCTAATTGGCTTTAGGTGCAGTTGGTTTGTAACTCAAAGCACTATGTGGTCGAATCTGAGTGATTACTACTCAATAGGTTTCCATTTACGACTCATAAAATCCAAAAACAATTTGTGTCTTACAGGATACTTCTTAGAGGAGAGAAAATAACATCATGATCACAAGTTAATTTTTGGTTTTTCTTATTTATTAAAAACAATATTAATCTAACTATTCCTTCTAACTTCAAAGTTACAAGAGGTATTATTAAAGAAATCGTCGAGAAAGTTGGTTACAAATTCGATTACATATTTTGCTTCGCTAATAAGAATTGGGGTTTGTTTTATTTGAAATATTCTGAATATTGCGATTTGTGTACTCCCGGAAGCAGTTAATCAATCCAGGAGCGAACCGGTTAGAGTATAAAGGGATATGCACCAAATCACAGTTAAAACTGTGCAATGAAAATTAGTGATTTGGATTTTATTCTGGCGGGAAAGACTCGATCAAGATCATCTAAAATAAAAGATGAGCACAAGTTTTTTTAGAACTGATTTTTGGAGGTTGATATGATAAATCACCTCACCAAGTTACGACGACTGGAATCAAAAAGCTTCAATTATCAGGAGAGTTATGTTAGCCAAGCTTTATACCAAAATGTGTGATCTTTATCCAAGATTCAGAAAATCTTCCCGTAAACAAATGTACCAGCTTATGGCATATGGCTATCAAAAGCGAGACTGGACATTCATGAACTACGGATATGCCCCGGATAGCGCAGCTGCAAGGTTAGTTTTGCATGCGGACGATGAGATCAACCGCTACTGCATCCAGTTGTATCATTACGTTGCCAGTGCAGTAGAATTGGGTGGACTTAAGTTACTGGAAGTGGGCAGTGGACGGGGTGGTGGAGCGGATTACATCAAGCGCTACCTTGATCCAGCGTGCGTTGTCGGTGTTGATTATTCC
>WOUT01000024.1 GCA_009773005.1 Chloroflexota bacterium
CAAGGTTGTCTAATATCATAAAGAAATTTTAACAGCCTATGACAAAAATTAATAGGTTTCAGTTTCTTTTCGTTTTCCCCTATTTATTGAGATGATACGACATTTTTAATTAAAACATTAGAATTCTCAAAATTGATTACTTAAGCTGGTTAAACGCCAAACTCAGTGCGATATTTCCAGTGCCTGGTTTGCACACAACTAAATACTGCAGATTTATTCCTCGTCACGTTCCCTCAGGTGCGGGAAGAGCAGTACTTCGCGAATCGTTCGCCGGTCGGTAAGCAGCATGCACAAGCGGTCGATGCCCATACCAAACCCGCCCTGCGGCGGCATGCCGTACGACATGGCGCGCAAATAATCTTCATCCATGGGGTGACGTTCTTCATCGTCAGCCTTATATTCGCGCCCCATTTCCAAAAACCTTTCTTCCTGCTCAAACGGATCATTCAACTCGGTAAACGCATTGCATAGTTCCATCCCGCCTGCAAACCCTTCAAAGCGTTCAACGGTAGCGGGATCGCCTGGTTTATTTTTTGCCAGCGGCGAAATGTCGCGCGGGTAATCATATAGAAAGGTGGGTTGGATGAAAGAAGGCTCAAGGTACTCGCCCAGCAAATGATCGATCAGCTTTCCGCGCGCGCCATCAGGCTTGAACTTCATGCCCTTTGCCAGCATGGCAGACGAGAGTGTCTCAGCGGTCGGATACTGGTTTATGTCAATGCCGCAGGCGTCGATCAAACCCTGCCGCAGATCCACACGCTGCCAGGGCGGATTGAAATCGATTTCTTTACCATCAAATACCACTTTGCGCGTGCCTAGCACTTTGTCGCAGACTGCAGCAATCATTTGCTCGGTCAGTTCCATCACTTTCAAGTAGTCGGCATAAGCCCAATAGAATTCAAGCTGGGTGAATTCAGGGTTGTGTTTAAAAGAAACACCCTCGTTGCGGAAGTCCCGGCCAATCTCGTAGACCCGGTCAAACCCGCCGACGGTCAAGCGTTTAAGATAAAGCTCGAACGAAATACGCAGATAAAGATCCTGTTTTAGCTGGTTATGGTGGGTCACAAACGGTTTCGCCGCCGCGCCGCCATAGATCGGCTGTAAAATCGGGGTTTCAACTTCAATGAAGTCGTGATCATCCAAAAAGTCACGCATGGCTTTGACGATCGCGGCGCGGGTGCGGAACACTCTGCGAACCTCTTCATTGACTGCCAGGTCTGCATAGCGCTGGCGATAACGTGTCTCCGGGTCAGCCAAAGTGGCATGTCTGACGAGTACTCCGTCGACCATTTCATCTTTCGCGGCAGGCAGCGGAGTAATGGCTTTCGCCAGCATCTTGAAATCTCTAACCTGCAGGCTGATCTCGCCTGTGCGGGTGCGCACAACATCACCGCTCGTCTGAATGTAGTCACCTAGATCAAAATGATCCTTGAAACGCAGCATGGCTTCCTCACCCAACTCGTTCACTCTCAAAAATAGTTGAATGCGCCCTGAACCATCTTCAATATGCGCGAATGCCAGTTTTCCCATCAATCTGGAAGCGCGCAGCCGGCCGCCGATGGTGGTTGAAATCACCTCGCCTGAACCTGCTGCTTCTGCTTTCTCGAAAGCCTTGATCGCTTCCGCGATGGTTTGTGTAACCTCTGATCGGGTAGGATACGGTTCAATCCCGGCCGAGCGCATTTTCTGAATTTTTTCAAACCTGATCTTTTCGAGATCGGATAATTCCATGTTGCCCTTCTTTCATAATAAAAACCTGCCCCTAAGATTTTGGGGGCAGGCCTCTGTTTGTTTGGTCAGAGTGTTGGTCACCCAGCGCTCTCGATAAACACGACCCCCGAAATTGAGGTTAGTTCACCTTAAGGATCTTAACTAGAAAAGCGCCAACCGGGGCATCTACTTGCACTTTGTCGCCTTCTTTATGATTGAATAATGCCTTTCCAAGCGGGGATTCATTTGAGATCTTGCCTTTGCCTGGGTCAGCCTCAGCAGCGCCGACAATGGTGTACTCCTCTTTATCCTTGCTGCCTTCTTCCTGAATGACAACTTTCGTGCCTATCTGGACGCTATCCGGGTGTATATTCTTATCGTCGATCACACGGGCAGTGGCAAGCAGGATTTCCAACTCTTTGATGCGCCCTTCAACAAAAGCTTGTTCATTTTTGGCTGCCTCAAGTTCAGCGTTGTCCAACAATTCACCGCCTTCAATGGCTTCATGCAGCCGGATGGCGATCTGTTCCCGCTTGTCAGTGCGCAAGAAAACCAGTTCTTCTTGCAGTTTTTCGTACCCTTCACGAGTCAAGAATGAGGTAGGCATGTTGTTTTTCCTTCTTTGTGCTTTTGATCAGAATTTTCCCCGACCATCCAACTTTTTATTAAAGCATAGTAGAAACAAAAACCACTCCTTTTGGAGCGATTTCGATTTGGGTGGAGAGAAGGTTCTCATGATTCTCTCTGATGTTGAAATAATATATCATAATTTAAATCGATTTGCAAGCAAATTTTGGCAGTCTCCACAGTTGCCCGACACAGCCATTGGATGTGAAAGTTTTTTACAACCTTAATGCCACACAGATATACTGTTTGCGCTCGTCGTGCGCTCTCCTACACTGTTTCGTAGTTCCAGGGCTGTATTTAATAATGCCGCTCAGGCAGGCTCTTGATAATCCATTATCTATCGGGGTCGTAATGCCAGAGCGCCAAATGGACATACAGAAACGCATAATCCGCATGAGACACAAGCATTCACATCAACATGCGCAATTTGCTTGGAGGGTGCATGAAGAGCATCATATTGGCAAACCTTTTCGCATAAACTGCAAGCCTTGCAGCGGGTTTCATCTACCCGGGCAGTTTGCACAATCTCTGTTACCACGCGCTGCCCGTTGCGATATTTTTCAAGATACAACCCTTTGATCTCAGCGATATCCTGATAACCATGAGCGTCGAGCCATCGGTCCGTTTCGGAGGCAATTTTTCCATAAATCCCGGGGCCGTTCAAGACAGCGGCAGTACAGACCCCAACAAGAGATGCGCCAGCCATAAAGAATTCGATCACATCTTCACCACGTGTGACACCCCCAACACCAATAACTGGTTTTTCCGTTTCTCGGGCAACTTCGAATACAGAACGTAAAGCCAGGGGTTTTACGGCTGGACCAGAAATCCAGCCATATCCATATTGTGAACCTAGTGGGGATTGGATTTTTTCAATATCGATCAAGAGAGTGGGACCAAAACTATTGATGCAGGCAAACCCGTCAACATATGGGTCCAGCAAACGCGCAATTTCGCCCAGATCTCCGGCATGGGGACTGAGTTTTGCAATGATGGGGATTGAAACAGCATTTCGCAGTGAGCTGGCCGTGCTGGTCAGCCGCTGCGCATCCACGTAATGAATGGAAAACTCGATCAATTCGATCCCTTTTTGTTCCAGCTTTGGACCCAGCTCTACGAGGTCATCTGCATCGTAACCGATACTGGCGATCAAAGGGAGTTGATGTTTACGCGCGGCGGCGATCGCAATGTCATATTCGCGCTCGAACCACTCCTGCGGAGGGAGTTCACTCCATAATTCTGTGTTGAGCAGATTATCCTTGCCAAACCGCACCATGTTGGGATGCGGAACCTGGGCGGCTCTGGTTGAAATTGTTTTGGCTAATAATCCCCCGGCGCCACCCTCAGCAGCCTTTGCAATCAATGTGCCTGAACCAACGTTCGGACCTGCCGCAGGAATGATTGGGTTTTTAAACACCTTGCCTAACACCCGGGTTGAGAGATTTGCCATAATGAATCAATCCTTTAATAAAAGTTAAATCTGATTGAGCAGTAACCAAATCAAAGCTGAAGCGAGCATTATACCTTAACAAACAAATGGTGTTAAACACCGTTTTTTGGCGATTTACTTAAAAGGAAAACCTGACAGGCTTTTCGAAACCTGTCAGGTTGTTGTTATAAAAAAAACTATTTTGCCTTGTGTTTCGCGCCTTCGCTCAGCGCTTCGTAGTTCTTGGGCAGCAGCTTGTGATGGCGCTCGGGTAAATGCCCTTTGAGCGCTTTTTCAATGGCTGCTTGCGGCAACACCGGCAGGTTCGCCAGCAGCGCGCCCAAGAGCACCATATTGGTCATGCGCTTGTCGCCCAACTTTTCTGCTATCCCGTTGGCGTCCACTTCCACGACCTTGATATCTGTGCGATTCACGGGTCGATCAACAATCGAAGCATTAACCACCAAAACACCGCCAGGTTTGACCTGGTCTTCATATTTATCCAGTGAAGGGCGGTTCATGGCGATCACAGCCGACGGGTTGCGCACCAGCGGAGAACCGATCTCTTCATCAGAAACGATCACTGTGCAGTTCGCCGTGCCGCCGCGCATTTCAGGTCCATAAGAGGGGATCCAGGTCACGTTCTTGCCTTCATCCATCCCGGCGTAAGCCAGAAGCTGCCCGGCAAAGAGCACGCCTTGTCCTCCAAAACCAGCTATGATGATCTCTGTTTGCATAAGTCCCTCGCCTTAGATCTTGATCTCGGCAACGGCCGGGTGAACTTTGTAATCGCCTAACGGGTAATAAGGCACCATTTTTTCTTCCAGCCACTGCAGCGAATTGAGCGGTGTCATACCCCAATTGGTCGGGCATATGGATAGTAATTCAACCATGGAGAAACCCAGCCCACGCACCTGTGTCTCAAATGCCATGCGAATGGCTTTCTTGGCAAGGCGGATATTCTTGGCGTCATGCAGAGAACGGCGCACAACGTACGAAGCTCCGTCCAGCGTCGAGAGCAGCTCGGATACCTTGATCGGATAACCTTGGGTTTCGACATCACGTCCGTTGGGGGACGAGGTGGTTTTTTGACCGGGCAAGGTGGTCGGAGCCATCTGTCCGCCGGTCATGCCGTAGTTGGCATTGTTCAAAAAGAACACCGAGATGTTCTCACCGCGGGCAGCCGCGTGCACGATCTCAGCCATCCCGATGGAAGCCAGATCGCCGTCACCCTGGTAGGTCATCACGATGCGGTCTGGCAGCACACGCTTGACACCGGTCGCCATGGCTGGAGCGCGTCCGTGGGGAGCTTGGACGAAGTCAAAATCAAAATAATTATAAGCAAACACTGAGCAGCCCACAGACGCCACGCCGATGGTTTTATCGCGTAATCCCATTTCATCGATCACTTCCGCGATCAAGCGGTGTGCGGTTCCGTGAGTGCAGCCGGGGCAGTAATGGGTTATTCCATTGGTCAACGCCTCGGGACGTTCATATACCATTGTTTCCATTTCAGATTCGTTGAGCGCCATTCTCACTCCTCTACTTCTTATGCGCGGTGCGATTCAACCAGCGGTCACGCGGGTGACCTTCGGTTGTCAGGGGACCTTTCACCATGCGGTGGATCTCATTCAAAACTTCATCCGGGAAGGGGACAATCCCACCCATGCGGGCAAAGAACTCGATCGGTGTCTGATATTTTGTGGCTGCCAGCACATCTTCGAGCATTTGACCGGCATTCATCTCGACTACCAGGATTCCTTCAACTTTTTTGACGATCTCGGCATATACTTTTATGGGGAATGGATTGACGGTGATTGGTCGTATTAAGCCGACCTTGATACCCTCGGCGCGCGCAGCCCTGACGGCAGTCAACGCCACACGTCCGCTGGAGCCAAAACCAGTGACTACAAATTGCGCGTCATCCATGAAATATTCTTTGTAGCGCACTTCATTGGCTTCCACTTCCTGCCAGCGGCGCATTAACCTGAAGTTCATCTCCTCCTGCATGGATGGGTCGAGATTGATCGAGCTTAAGGACCGGCGTTCTCTTCCTTCAGAGCCGGTCACTGACCATTCGGGGAAGCTGGTTTTCAATGGCTGCATCGGAGGAAGTTCGCAGGGTTCCATCATTTGACCGAGCGAGCCGTCGGTTAATACCACAGCGACGGAACGATACTTATCCGCGAGGTCAAATGCCAGCACGGTCAAATCTACGGATTCCTGTACGCTGGCAGGGGCAAGCACGATCGGTCGATAGTCGCCGTGACCGCCGCCGTGCACCATTTGATTGTAATCAGCCTGGGCAGGAGCGATATTGCCAAGACCCGGTCCGCCGCGCATTACATCCACCATTACCATGGGGATTTCAGTGCCGGCGATGTAAGAAATGCCCTCGAGCATCAGGCTGACGCCAGGGCTGGAGGACGAGCTCATCACACGCTTGCCGGTGCAAGCAGCGCCATAGACCATGTTGATGGCGCCTAATTCACTTTCTGCTTGAACAAATGCCCTTCCAAGTTCGGGCATACGACGGGACATATATTCCAGTAATTCGGTCTGCGGGGTGATCGGGTAACCAAAATAAGCTTCCACTCCTGCCCGCACCGCGGCTTCCGCTACGGCTTCGTTGCCCTTCATGAGTTCTCGAGCCATGCTGCGCCTCCTATGCGGGGATCCGGTTCGCACCGGTCTTTTCACGATAAACGGTGATCGCGGCTTCGGGGCAAACGATGGAGCAGATCGCGCAACCCGTGCAGCCTTCAGCAATTATTGTAGCAGGGTGATACCCTTTGGCAGTGATGTGATCATTCGCGAGAGCCAGCACTTCTTGCGGGCAAGAAGCAATACAAAGTTCGCAGCCCTTGCAATACATCTCGTTGACAACGATCCGACCCTTTGGGGGCATTCAAACCTCCTGAAAAATGATCCCGTTGCCGGGGTTATGATGAGGAAATTTAAGGTCTCCTCAAGCCAGTCCTATTATCATCGCAACCGGTAAAAATGGGAAGTGTTACTCGTCACCTCCCGCATAGCAGTTATTCCACTGAACAAGTTTTGAAATCTGCTTCAAAATTGTAGATCATTTTTTACCATGGCGTAACTGGTTCCTCCCTGACCCTTGCATAATGACATTTGACCAATGATGATCTGTAAGTCTCAGTCTTTATCAGGTTGAATTTGAGAGTCGCCTGCAATTTCCCGAATAATGGAACGCCATCCCCAAGCAGCACAGGAACCCTGGTAATGATCATTTCATCAATGTAGGTCTTCCTGGAGGAAGCTCTGTATCAATTTTCCCCCATCTATATACAAATTGCAGTACCCTTGAGCAATCAATTCCTCCACAACTTTATAAGGTTCCCCTATTACGATTTCTACTTTTCCTTTTAACGCTTCAGGTATCTCAATATGGGAATGACTGAACACAAAAACAGGCACCGGATACGGCCAGTCATTAAATATCAATACCTTCTCATAGGTTTTTCGACCCATGACAACGGCGTCCATTTTTTCGATAAATTCCGCATATCCATAATCACTTTGATCTGGATTGGGAATTCCAAATAACCAATCAAGTCCTCCATCCGGCGTTGCGATGAAGCCGTCAAGACTTGTGGCAATGTAAACAAAGTTTGGCATTTGCCTGCTCATATTTACTTATGATAAGACTTTCGAGTAGCTATCCTATCCATTCCACGATGGTCGCTTCGCCCTGCCCGACACCCACGCACAGCGCCGCCAGCCCATAGAACGGCCGTGATGCACCGGGTGCACGTTTCTTCATTTCATGGAACAACGTAGTCAAAATGCGCGCACCAGAGCAGCCCAGCGGGTGACCCAGAGCAATCGCGCCGCCGTTCACGTTGGTAGTAGACTCATCCAGACCCAACTTGCGGATAACCGCCAAGGCTTGTACGGCAAAGGCTTCATTCAGCTCAGCCAGTTGAATATCATTAATGGTTAGTTTCGCCCTTGAAAGCGCTTTCTGCACTGCCGGCACGGGCCCCATTCCCATAATGCGCGGTTCCACCCCGGCTGAAGCCGAAGAAACGATGCGAGCCAGCGGCTTAAACCCAAGCTGCCTGGCTTTTTCGGCGCTCATGAGCAGCAGCGCCGCGGCGCCGTCATTCATGCCCGAGGAGTTTCCAGCCGTAACACTGCCACCCTGCCGGAATGCCGGTTTCAGTTTCGCCATCGATTCCAGCGAGGCATCCCGCCGTGGTCGCTCGTCAGTATCTATTAAAATTTGATCGCCCTTCTTTTGCGATACAGGCACCGGGATGATCTCATCCTTGAACCTGCCCGAGTCAATAGCCGCCACTGCCCTGCGTTGGCTTTCTACTGCAAACTGATCCTGTTCTTCGCGTGTGATCCCGGTTTCAGCGGCGATATTTTCCGCGGTCTCTCCCATTGGCTCAGTGCCGTACAACTCTGCAATGCGTGGATTCGGGTAACGCCATCCGAGCGCTGTGTCGTAAGCAGTCTGATTCCCAAATTGAAAACCAGTCTCAGCTTTCGGGAAGGAATAAGGAGCGCGCGACATGCTCTCGACTCCGCCAGCGATGAACACTTCCCCTTCGCCGGCGCGAATGGCATGAAAAGCAGCATTGACCGCGCTTAACCCTGACGCGCACAATCGGTTAAAGGTCACCGCCGGCACGCTCACAGGGAACCCCGCCAGCAGGACAGCCATGCGCGCGATGTTGCGGTTATCTTCACCCGCCTGGTTGGCACATCCCAGATACACTTCATCGATCAAGGCGGGGTCAAATTTATTGCGCGCAACGATCTTGTGTAAAATCAAAGCCGCCAAATCATCAGGTCGAACGCGTGAAAGCGCCCCCCCTAGCGCTCCGATCGGGGTTCGCACTGCATCAATGATCATCACATCAACCATGAATCGCCTCCAGAGAGAATTCGTTAACCTTGATTCTACCATTTATGAACTTGCCAATAAAACATATAACTTTAATAAATTCTGTCAGTTATTTGCAAAACCGGTAATTGTCATTTCATTTATAATAAATAAAGGCGTTTTTGTTGCAGCGGTTTTAACGCCAGCGGCCAATCATGGAGCCAATGAACTTAACAAAAAGCGGTCGCTTGATCACATGGTTACTCATTCTTCTCGCAATCAGTCTGTTCCTTGCGGGGTGCAGCGGCGCGCGAAGTTATAGGAACGCGGCTGCGTCCGGAAAAACCTACGAAGTCTCGCCTGGTTTCCGTGAATTCTATAACTCACTGGGTGGTGAAGTTATTTTGGGTCCTGCTATCTCTCAGAATTTTAACTATCAATCTTACGAATGCCAATACACGGCGAACGCCCTGATGTGTTTGAACCCGGTGGTGCTTGGCGCTGGTCGTTTCGGTCTCTTTCCGCTAGGAACCGCGCTAAATGTGCGCGAAGACCCCTCGGAAAACGCCTCCAATTCAGGCAGCCGGGTGGTCAACGGATACACCATCTATGAGGAATTTGTAACGCTTTATGACCAACTGTCCGGAGTGGTATATACCGGCAATCCACTCACCCAGGTGCATTTAAATTACCCACAGCAGCGCATTGAGCAATTCTTTGAAAATGTGGGACTCTACCGCAAATTCAGCGACCCGCCCGGCACAGTCCGGTTATTGGCTTATGGCGCGGCTAGTTGTACAAAAGAATGCAACTACCATCCCGCGCTTGAAGCCATGATCCTGGATTCCTCGAATACCATCTCCGATCAATCCTTACTCGAAGGACTCGGCAAAGTTGGTAATTCTTCCGTTTTCGGACAGCCGCTCACCCAACCTTATCTGGCGATGGACGGGAAGCAGGAACAGGTTTATGAAAATGTTGTACTTTATACCGAAGGGAATTCCGGCACTGTGAAATTACGCCCGCTCTCTATCTTGTTAAACATGCTCACAATGGAGCCAGGTGAAAAGGTTTATGGCAATCAAAACGGTGTGGTATTCTATTCTGTAAAAGACGGTTTGGGATATCATGTACCGATCGTCTTTGATGAATTCATCAGCGCTCACGGCGGCACAATCCTTTCAGGCGATCCGATCGCTGACGTGATCGAATATCAATCCGGTATTTACCGCCAGTGCTTTACGAATTACTGTCTGGATTACGCCCCCAGTGCCCCTGAAGATCAACGCGTGACCATCGCCCCGCTCGGAAGTCTCTATCTGGAACAAATGCAAAAATCGGTTACTTTGCAGCAGCCCACCGTGATTTCTCCTGACACAGTGGCATTACAATTATCTGAGCAATACAAACAGCTCCCCTCTACAGAGCCTCAAAAGATCGATTTGTTCGTCTATCGGAAAGAAGATCAACAGCCTCTCGCGGGCTTTGAATCGTATCTGCAATTAAACCTGCCAGACGGATCGACTTACAACTCTGTTCTGCCAGTCACTCAATCAGATGGACGTTCCACGGTCATCATTCCCTCTATGAAAAATATCCCCAATGGCTCTATCCTGACATATCAGGTTTGCCTGAAAAGCGCGTCTACCCAGCCAATCTGCGCCGCCGGAAGTTACCTGGTTTGGAAAATCCCTTGATCAAGGGATAGCTTCCCCAAAAAGGTCCACCCGCGCGATCTTGCCCCCAATGCTGTAAATATTCAGAGAGAATGTTGTGATTTCACCCGGTTTTACAACTGCAGGGCTTTCATACCGGCGTATCCCGATGATTTGATCTTGTGCGTCAAACGCCACTGCCGCGATCCAGAGCGTGCCGGCCTTTGCTTCCGCGCTTTCCAGCGCCGCTTGCGCATTGACCACTGCTGATAAGCCATTTTCCGCAATCTTGATTTCTTGCCCGTCGATACGCACCTTCATTATTTGCAAGTTGTCCTGATTAAACCTCATCGCGGTTTGAAGCTGCAGCGTCACACCTGGATTTAAATAAACCGGCGGCGGGAAGTATGCAAACAATGGCAGCGTGGTTCCCGGAACGATGCGACTTAATGGGAGTAAAGCCTTTTGAGTGACCACTTCGCCAGACTGCGGGTTGGTCAATCTGAATTCAGCTGTGATGTTATCAAGGTCGAATTCCTGTTCATTTTGTATTTGAACGAAACAGTATAAACCACCGGATAGAGCTGGCGTGCATTTTGGTTCATAAACAGTTAACGGAAATGGCGTCGGAGTAGGCGCGTTTTGCGTCGCAGCAGTTCCTTTTGGAGCCGGGATCAACAAGGTCATTCCAACAGTCAGCAAATAAGGGTCAATATCAGGGTTCGCCGCTTTCAACTCATCAAGGGTAATCCCGTTTTTGAATGCGATCACGATCATGGTGTCTTTGTCTTTGACTTGATATGTTCTCGGGGTTGGCGTCATGGTAGGCGCCAGCGTGGCGGTGGGCGCATTTTTGGGCGTCGCCGTCACAGTGGGGGTTAATGTGATAGTGGCATAAGGGGTTATTTTTTCACCCGAGAACATCGAAACCGGGGTCTTCGTTTGTTCCACCCGGCATGAGGTCAATAAAATTGTCAACCCAAATAATAAATAAACCCGAAATATCGTCTTCATCCTCCGCATTATACCGCGAGATTCGAACTTGCTCAGGTGCATGCCATATGCTAAACTCAAGACATGACCCCCGAGGAACTACTCTATAAAGAAGCCAACGAAGCCTTGCAAAAAGGTGATCTGGTGCAAGCCCGCGAACTTTTCACTCGTTTGCTTAAAATAAACCGCGCAAATCCAGAATATTGGCTATGGATGAGTGCGGTCGTAGAGACCAAAAAGGAACGGGGGTATTGCCTCAAAGAAGTGTTAAACCTCGACCCGGGAAATGTTGACGCGATCCGCGGGTTGCGGCTTATGGGTGAAAACTATGAAGATCCTGGTCCTGTTGTCACGCTGAACCAACTACGCAATGACTGGAAAACCAGCCTGGAAATGGAGCCCGTCAAAAAAGTTTCCACAGGCAGGATGCAAAGCAAAATCCTGGGCTTTACAGTGTTGGGGATGGTAGTCGTGGCAGCCATTGTAGGCGGGATCTTTTTAGCGCTACGTCCCAAGTATTATCAGGATACATCTCCCATCATGCGTTGGTCGCTCACCCCGCCAGCCACACTGACCGCCACGGCCCTGGAAAAATATTTAACCCCTGTGGGTACGCTCCCGCTCTCGGCGCTGCTTGAACATACATTCACGCCAACTCCATTTTATGTCGCCACACCTCATAACCGCACCGAGGCTTACAAAGTAGCGATCAAGGCATTCAACAACCAGGAATGGGGCAAGGCAATTGAATATTTTCAGCAAGTACTCGTTGTTGAACCCAATTCCGCGGATATTCAATTTCTGATCGGTGAAGCCTACCGGTCTCAAAAATCATACAAGAACGCTTCCGCCGCCTACGATGCTGCGCTCAAAATCAACCCTTCTTTTGGGCCTGCTTATCTTGGAAAGGGTCGGGTGTACCTTCAATCAAGCCCCCCGAAATTGGCGGAGGCTAATACAAATTTTCAAAAAGCAATTGAGAATGACCCGAATCTGACAGAAGCGCTGCTTGAACTTGCAAACCTCAGCCTTCAAAGCGGCAATGCAATCGCAGCCTTGGGTTGGTTGGAAAAAATGCCGTCTCCATTTGTAATCACCGCCCCTGTGGAATATACAAGAGCAAGAGCCTATTCGATCCTTGGTGAAAATAGTAAGGCATTAGAGAGTATCGAAAAAGCAAATACAATGGATCGTTCTTATCTGCCTGTTTACAAGTTATGGGGTCAAATCTTGCAGCAAAAAGGGCAGTTTGCAGCGTCGATCCCTCCTTTATTAATCTATCAAACCTATGACCCGCTGGACATGGGTTCAGATGTGCTATTGGCAAAAGCTTATACTGATGGCGGAGAATTGGAAAAAGCGCTCACCGCGGTGAACGCAGCCATCAGCGCAGATAATAAATATCTGGAGGCATTTGTCACCCGCGGAGATATTTATATGCTGCAAGGCGAGATCGAATTGGCAGTTAAAGATTATGATTCTGCATTGCGATTAAACTATACTTCGTTTGAAGCAACGATCGGCAAAGGCCGGACGCAGCTCGCAGTAACCTATGCCGGCAGCGCTTATAATTATTTCTTGCGGGCGCAAGATTACGCAAAAACAGATACGCAAAAAGCCGTTTTACTTTACTGGCGGGCTGCAGCCCTGGTTGGTTTGAAAGAGATCAATGCTGCGATCCGTGACTACGAGGCATTCCTGGCTCTTCCTGCTGAAAACGTTCCGGCATCGCTAAGGTCAACTGCCTTGGTTGAATACAACAGCATTATTACAGCCACTCCAACCCTTACTCCAACGATAACTTCCACGCCAACGCTCACAACCACGAACACTCTCACGGCAACAATCACCGTGACACCTACGATCACGAAAACCCCCACCATGACAAAAACGGTGACGGTTACTTTGACAAACACTAAAACAGTAAAACCAACCGCCACTCCAACCAAATAGAAAAACTGTTGTGCGAAAAATCGACCTTGTCCTGCTCCTGAAAAACCGCCGTAAAAACCGTTATTCCGGCCCCCGGAAAGCGCAAATGATCATCCATCCGCTTGGAATCGGGTTGATGGCAATTTCGCTCATTCTGCTGGTAGGCGTTACTTTGGCAGCGGGAGTGTACTATGCGCACATCTCTGCTGACCTGCCCTCCCTTGATGTGCTGCCTGTCCTTTTAAATCCGGACAATGGCGAACTCTTGCAACCCACCCGCATAATGGACCGTGACAACCAGGTTGTGCTCTTCAATTTAGATAACCCGGGGATTGAACGGCGTTATCTGGCGGTTAACCCGGATGAACCTGTCCATTTCAACCCGCAATTGATCCGGGCAGTTGTTAATAAACTCGATCCTACTTTTTGGCAGAATCCGGGTTACTCTCTTGAAAACTGGCGTAATTCGGCGCCAACCACAATTGCTGAAAGATTAGTCAGCGATCTTTTGCTGTGGGATGAACCACCTTCGTCTAGTCGTCCGCTGAGAATGCGCTTGCTTGCGGCACAAGTCGTCTCCAGATTTGGGCGCACCCAGGTGCTTGAATGGTTTTTGAACAGCGCCTATTTTGGGCACCGCGCCTATGGAGCTGAAAGCGCTGCACGATTGTATTTTTACAAATCAGCCCAAGACCTCACTCTGGCGGAATCTGCGATGCTGGCGGTTCTGATCGAATCGCCTGCATTGAATCCGCTGGACGCCGTCTTCAATACACTTGAATTGCAACGGCAATTCCTCGCAGACTTAACGGAAAACCAGGTCATCACCACAGAAGAATTTTCCATAGCTGTGAGACAAAAACTGAACTTAAGAACTGAAATTGAAGAACCTTCTTCAATGGCGCCGGCATTCACTCACCGGATGCTGATGCAACTTGAGCCAGCCTTTGGACAAAACAGGTTGGGCCGTGGTGGTTTGGTCATTCTGAGCAGCCTTGATCTGGAGCTGCAGACGCAGTTTCAGTGCGCGGCGCAGGTGCAGATGATTCGTTTGCTAGGAACCTCCGCGTCCGGTTTCGCATTCGATGAACAGCAATGCCAAGCCGCGCTCTTGTTGCCGACCCAGATCTTCCCCGGTATTGATATTCAAGGGCTGACCACAGCGGGACTGGTCATGAATCCGCAAAACGGTGAAGTTCTTCTATATGTTGAACCAACTACTTTTAAAGGCTCCCGTCAATCGGATACCGGGTATGAACCAGGTTCGCTGCTAACTCCCTTTTACGCTTTGGCTGGTTTCGCGCGCGGTCTCTCTCCTGCTTCATTGAAATGGGATGTACCGATCAATCTATCTGATCCCTCTCTGGTTTATCAAAATCCTGACGGCAGTTACCACGGACCAGTCAGCATCAGGTCAGCAGTAGCCAATGATTACCTCATCCCAATGGTTGAAGTGACCAACCAGGTTGGCACATCCAGTGTTTGGAACCTGGCATCTGCTCTCGGTTTTAACCCGACCACAGATGAGTCTGATCCGGCGGCAATCTTGTTTTCTGGGGGAACCACAACACTGCTGGATATCGGATCAGCATACAGCACATTGGCAAATTCAGGCGTTAGAACCGGTGTGTTGAACACCACATCCAATGAAATTAAGCCAAATATGGTTTTACAAGTAATAACCATCACGCAACGGATCATCCTTGATCGGACACCGCCGGCAACAAGCGCTGTATTAAGCGAACCTTTGGCATATCTGATCAACAATGTTCTGAGTGACGAAAGCGCCCGCTGGCCAAGTCTCGGATATCCAAATCCGCTTGAGATCGGTCAACCCGTAGCAGCAAAAATTGGTCAAACTAGTGCAAAAAACCAGGTTTGGATGGTTGGATACACTCCCCAACGCCTGGCGCTGGTGTGGATGGGAAAGCCACAAACTGACCAAGCGACAGAGAATCTTGATCCACGCATGGCAGCCGGGATATGGCACGCCGTGATCAAAATGGCTGTGAATGATTTACCCAAGCTTGACTGGACGATTCCTCAAGGTATTATCCGTGTGAATGTTTGCATTCCATCCGGGATGTTGCCATCTGCGGTTTGCCCAAACACGATGGAAGAAGTGTTTTTAAAGGGAAATGAACCATCGATTGCGGATACCCTATATCAAAAGATCAAGGTGAACCGTGAAACTGGTCAACGCGCCACAGTCTTCACAGCCCCCGAACTCATCGAAGATCAAATTTTCATTAATGTTCCTGCTGAAGCCCGCCAGTGGGCAATCGACGCGGGTCTGGCAGTCGCCCCATCCGGCTACGACTCCATCCCGACCACCCAGTTAAACCCAGATGTAATGATAAAAGAACCTGTGATCTTCTCCCCTGTTAGAGGAAAGGTCACAATTCGTGGAACGGCTTCAGGAAACAGTTTCAGCTCCTACACAGTCCAAATCGGCGATGGAATCAATCCCGCATCCTGGCAGCAAATAGGCAATACTGGAACAACCCCGGTCAACAATGACGAGTTGGCGGTTTGGAATACAACCGGACTCAACGGGTTGTTTGCCGTACGGTTGAATGTTGTTGACTCTAACCAGGGCATCTTGTCCGCAGTGATCCAGGTCACCGTGGATAATAAACCCCCGCAGGTACGAATTACTTACCCGAAGCCAAGCCAGACCATTCAACCCGTGCGCGGTTCGGTCACGCTATCAGCAGAAATTCAGGATGCGGTGGGTCTAAACAAGGTAGAGTGGTGGGTGGATGGTAAACTGGTATCGACTCAAACAAATGCGCCGTTTGTCTATATTATGAATGCGGTTACAGGAAAGCATACCCTTCAGATCCACGCCTGGGATGCCGCCGGGAACAAAACCACGTCGGAGAAAATTCAATTTTCAATTTTAAAATAACCATTTCAAAAAATGGAATGATTAGTAGACAATCATTAACCCTCTTCAAAGGATCTCTTACGGGATTTTCAAGACCCTCGTTCAATTAACTTGTTTCTAAATGAGCCCCCGCAGCTAATAATAAGACGATGTATCGTTGCGGGTACAGCTGCATTTTGAACCGGGTTTGTCGTGTATTTTTTTTGATCAATAGCCAGCCCTATTCCAGACCAATTGCATTCATAAAAATATCTGAATAATTGCTGACAGTTGTTAATTCGATATATTCAATTTTTTCAATCAATTTTTCAGCTTCTCTACGTTTGAAAGTTGAAAGCAGCATTTCACGAGCTCCCGCTCCGGCAGCATTGCCTACCTGCCGAAACCGCTCAAGAGGAAGGCGCGGAAACATACCAATTTGAATTGCATTATTTAGATCAAGGTAAGAGCCAAATGCCCCTGCTACAAAGAAGAGGTTAATATCAGCCGCACAAATTTGAGCTTCTTCCATCAAAACTTCTATCCCCGAACGGATGGCTGCTTTGGCAAGTTGAATTTCATTAATATCCTTGCGATTAAGACCAATCTCTCTACCAAGCCCGCTGTCTTGCGCAGTTATGAGCACAAATTCATATTTTCCGTCTCGCACCTTCAGGCGTGTATCCTCCTTGATGAAAGAACCACGCGCATCAATCAGGTTTTCTTTTCGTAGCCCTGCCACTGTATCGAGGATACCCGAACCACAAATGCCGATAGCAGGTTTACCGTCAATCGTCTGTAATTGGATTGAGTTTTTTTCGAGGTGCACCCGCTCAATAGCGCCAGGAATAGCTCGTAAACCGTCTCGAATATGCGCCCCTTCAAAGGCCGGTCCTGACGCACACGAGCAAGTATAATGGCGACCTTTGTGAATGAGACTGATCTCAGTATTCGTGCCAATATCCAGAGCGGCTACAGTTTTTTTCTGTTTTGCTGCCCGGGTAGCCAACAACATAGCTACATGGTCACTACCCACGAAACCAGCAATGTTTGGTGGAAGGTAAACAAAGGCACCGTCAGCCAAGGTTAAGCCAATCTCTCTGGCTGGAAAGTTCATTGAGCGAATCATCGAAGCCACATAAGGAGCAGTCCCTAATGAATGAACAGGGAGACCTGCCAGCAGATGGTGCATTACGGTATTGCCGACCATCACACTGTCAACAACCTGATCAAGGGTTGCGCCAGCCTGCCGACATAGATCAGTTAAAAGAGCATTTATAGCTTGGATAAGAATCATCTGCAATACTTCGCTTCCTTGTGAATGCTCGTCGGCATATTTAATCCGGCTGATGACATCTTCACCGTAAGCGATTTGCGGATTTGTAATTCCACCTGAAGCCATTGTCTGACTCGTTTGCAAGTCCACCAAATAACCAGCAACCTTGGTAGTGCCTATATCGACAGCAAAACCAAATAATCTTCTTCCAGGTGGCAGAGCAGTAATTAGTTCAAGTTGATTCCATACTAATGAAATAGTACCTTTGTGCTCTTGCAAACTCTTTAACAAAACAGGATTTAATTCTGGAGAGATGTGAATTTGTAAATATTTTTTTTTATTCAGAGCCTCCTGCACCCGCTCAACCTCTGTCTTAATATCTGATTGCAAAGCAGGCGTCAGAGTAATCTCCGCCCATTGCACTGCCGGATGTAAAGAGACGATGTTCTGCGTGCCTTCCAATTGCAGCCTCTGCAAGGTAGAGAGAGATTCTGGAGGAAATTGAACTGTGCAGTCTGAAAGTATCCGGGTATGACAGGCCAGACGCATCCCGGTTTTTTTTTCGGTCGGCTGCAACTGCTTTTGTTCAGAATTAGATAATGAAGAGAAATTACCAAAGATCGGCAAAACTTTACACATTCCACACGAGCCATTGCCCCCGCAAACCGCCAACAGGTCTATGCCGGCTTTCTGAGCAGCTTCGAGCACAGATGTGTCTGAGCTGACTTCAACCCTGCGCCCTACAGGTTCAAGTGTTATCCAATATTGCATTTCTTTGAGAGGGGTATTCATAAGGGGTCACAACGAAAAATACACTCATCGTAAGTTAATCCGACGGAATGGTTGGGAGGAACAACGATGAAATTAGATGCGTCATTCTGAGACCATTCTCCATTTAACAATTGACGAAATAGTACCAAGTCTCCCACCAAAGTCTCAAACATCCAACCTCTATGCTTCGCTCCTAATTGGACTCTTTTTTTTGATTTGTCTACATTTGCAAGCCCCATATCAATAAAAGCTGCGCGTTTATAATGGGTTTGCCATGCGCCCATTACCTCCATCAGGTAATCGGCGTTCTCTTTGCCATACTTCTCTAAAAAGACTTCATACTTTTTTGCCAACTCAGTATCAGAAATTGGCCCCATCGTTGTGAATGTATTTATATCATCTGTTCGTTCCAGGAAATCTTGTGAATACCAATAAGTTCCAGGGTTTTGATCGAACTGTTCTTGATAACGTAGCGGGTCACCCAACAATAACGCAATACAATCATGTAAACGAGGGAGCACCAATTTAATTGAGCGGGCGTGTAACCCTGCTGTCCCATTCCCGCACAATCCATATCCCAACAGAATCGCCTGGTAACCTCGTCCCTCAGCATGGTCGATATGATCTTGAATACCTGCCTGAAGTTTATCTGGTTGGTTGTGCAATCCGCGTTGGATTAACTCAACATCAACTACATGAGTAGAGAAAGCCGCAGAAAGGTAAATTGGCCGGGCGAATACTTCACAGGCAATACACAAAAATCGTGTCAATCAGCGTAATCTCCAAATTTCGTAATGAATAAATCCAAATTCTCAACAGAGATAATAGGGTGTATGTAACAACCCAAGAACAAAGAAATTACTTATACCTCAGCGGGAGTCAAATTAATGCCTATTCCGAGATGAATTCGCTATAGCGCTCACACTATAAAAATAAATCTTGAGTCGCAAATTTCCGGTCGGGTTTTCATATACAGGTTAAGCCACTCCCATCAAATGTTTTGAAACAACAGCCGCCTGACTGGCATCTGGCGCAAATCCGTCTGCTCCAATTTCATCCGCATATTTCTGGGTGACGGGAGCGCCACCAATAATTACCTTAAAACCATTACGCACCTCGTTCTCTTCGAAGTATCGCAAGGTCTTTTCAATATTGGTCATGGTGGTGGTCAACAAGGCAGACATCCCCACAATATCCGGTTGGTGAGTGTTAATCGCCTCGAGGAATTTTTCAGGGGCAACATCGGTACCCAGGTCGACAATCTGGAATCCAGCCCCTTCAAGCATCATGCTGACAAGATTCTTGCCTATATCATGCAAATCACCCTTAACTGTTCCAATGACCACTTTGCCGATTGGCTTGATATCCTGCTCCACAAGAATTGGCCGTAAAATCACCATCCCTGATTGCATTGCGCGCGCTGAAATCAACATCTCAGGAACAAAGTACTCACCTTCTTCAAATAATTGACCCACCTCTTTCATGGCGGCGATCAAACCTTTGTTTAACAACTCTTCAACCGGGACTCCGTTATCCAGGGCAGCCTGGATTTTTTGTTTAACACCGCTTGCATTTCCGTTTACGACAGCAGTATAGATTCCTTGAATGAGATCTTCCATTATTCCTCCAGTAATTTCTCGACGATTGGTGTTTTACCGAAAACAGATGAACGAATCCCGGAAGAAGAATACCTCTCCAGGATGTTTAATTGTGACCGGCATTAAACTCACGACAATTGACATTGTACACTTTCTTAACGAATAGCTTGTGCGCTTTTTGTTACTGAGTACAAGAAATCAAATCTGCCATTCCATCCAAATTGGATTATCTTTTTGGCGTTTTATTCAAATAACTTCTTGAGTTCGATCAAGTCTTTTAAGATGATGTCAGCCCCGGCTTTTAGTAATTCTTTTTCGGTACCAAACCCGCAAAGTAAACCTATCGTTTGCGCTCCTGCCGCCTTGCCAGCGAGAATATCCACAGTAGTGTCACCGATCATCACGCACGATTCAGGGTTCAATCCCATGGCTTGTGCTGCGTGCCGCACCGGGTGTGGAAAAGGTTTGGTATATTCGCAGGTTTGAGAAGTCACCACCTTACTAAAATAGGTATTTAACTCATATTGGTCCAGAAACCGCTGGGTGGATAAACTGTCACGCGCGCTGACCACGGTTAAGACATGATTGCCCTGAACCAGGTCAAGCAGTTCACGCGCCCCCTTCATAAGTTGAAATGGATGGGGTTTTCTCATCCTTTTTTGAGACAGTCGGCTGTAGAGCCGAGCGAATTCATCATCGAGACTGAGTCGGTCAAGCAGATGATAAACTCCATTCATGGGTGACTCTGTAACCATCACAAGCCATCGAGCAAATGTTATCGGGTTACCGTTGGTAAAGAGAAATGGCGCGTGAGAGAATAACGCTGTCATGCGAGATACCCATTCGTCGTCAGTGTCGCTGAGTGTTCCGTCAATGTCGAAACACAGCCCTTTTACCCGCCCAAGATCAATCACCATCTTATTCTCTAAAATCAGTGAAGCCGGATAATACATTCGTATAAGCTGCCTGGTCATTGCTCATCACCCAGAGGACGTCTTTCCCGGATTTGCGTATCGTAATTGTTCCATCCACATCGGTTGTCCAGATGACGCTGCTAATATTGTCTGTTGAAGGAGCGCCCCAGCGCGCAAGCCCATAATCCCGGCTAGTCGAAAAGAATTCTCCTGTATCGGCAACCGAATCCCAGGCGCTGCGCCATGCAAACAAGTAGCGGTCTGTCGCATCAAACGAATAATAAACATAGGTATCGCCCCCCCAACCCGCCGCGGCTGTTTTTGCGGTCTCATCTGAAACTCTGAATTGAGAGTTGATCCCTGACGAAAAAACCAGGTAAGAGTACCACTCTCCCATTACATTGCGGTCGATCTCTGTCCAACCCGTGCCTAATATTGGCAGCAAGTCAGGGATGCTTACAAGTACCGGCTTTTCTAGCGGATATTTCTCAGGGTGAAGGATTTGTTCGGTAGAAACGGGAGGATTCTTAAAAGCGTCGTCAATGGATTGCCACTTCTTGCGCCCGTAAAGCTGGTTTACAAAATCAAAGCCTTGCTGGTAAGGGAAAAGGAAATCATTTTTCATATATAACGGCGCGGAATCATACACCGGGCTTTTATATGTTTGTTGAAATTGACTGACCTGATTTTTATCCAGGTCTGTGCTGTACTGAAGAAACCAAAATTGGTCAGATAGCGTGGCGTCACCTTCAACCAGCGCACTCACTGCAGCGCAATATTCTGTCTCCAGCTGGCAATAATCATCATTGAGCTTTAGCCCATTCTCCAGATCATAGTTTTGATCTTGAAGTGCATGGGTAAACTCGTGTGCGTAGGTCATGCGCTCTAACCCGCCAAAATTCCCGTCGGCGATAACATACATTTCTTTGCTCGAGCTGTCATAATAGCCCGCCACCTGCTCTGTATATAAATCCAAATAGAACTGCCGCAAGTCAAAACCTGGTTTTAGCAACCCCAGTGTACTCAGTACCTCTGCATCGTTTTGCGCATCTTCCGGTGTGTAATCTTTAAAGAAATCATTGACAACGGTTTCTTTCAATTCTGTTGGAGTCATCAGGGCGCGATTCAGATCTGTTTTAAGGCTCAATCCGCGGATTGCCGTGACTTCCTGCTGAATTTGGTCCATTTGTGTTTCAATTTCCGGAGATTCAGTAACAACCACGGCTGGCGGAATATAATTCTTCTGGGCTTGAAACAGGAAATATACACCAACCATCAACCCGATGCTTAGCAGAACGCATCCAGCGACGATCAAAGCAAGCAGAGATAACGCGACCTTTTTTTTCATCGGATTTAAGTTCCAATTCTTGGCTGTAATTTACGAAAGATTATTCCTAATAAAGTAGAAATATATCACGAACTGTTATTTGATAGTGGTTAATATTATTTTGCCTTGCTGTTAAACTTCGTCATTTAATTCCTGTTATTTTATTGAAATTTGATTAAACTAAATTTAACTTACAAATTTAGACATTTTTAGGGGGATTTGGATTCGTTTTCTTGTTATAATCAGCGCCATGAAATATCATGTATGGACAGAAGGTTGTCAGATGAATGTGGCGGATTCCGAGCGGGTTTCTTCCGCATTGGAACACTTGGGATACGCCTTTTCCCCGGTTATTGAAGAAGCTGATGTGATCGTCCTCAACACGTGCGTGATCAGGCAATCTGCCGAAGAAAAAGCATACGGCCGTTTAACATCCTTATGGCCTGTAAAGCGCGACCGCCCGGAAGTGGTCATCAATTTGATGGGCTGCCTGGTTGGTATCAAAGATAACCAACCTCTGCGAAAACGCTTTCCTTATGTTGATGTTTTTTCTGCCCCATCAGATCCCTCTCCATTGGTCGAGTTTCTTATTCAACGTCATGCGCACGAAACCGAAAAGGCTGAAACCGCCCGCCGTTATGCCGTAATGGATGGTGACCTGCTTCTTCCACATCCCAATATTGGACAGCAAGTCATTGGCTGGATCCCGGTGGTTTATGGTTGTTCACACGCCTGCACATATTGCATCATTCCCTACCAGCGCGGTATCGAACGCAGCCGTCCAGCTGAAGAGATCCTCAAAGAGGCGCATTCGCTGGCTGCCCAAGGGGTCAAAGAGATCACTTTGCTTGGGCAGATCGTAGACCGCTATGGTCTGGATCAGCCGGGTTATCCTTCTTTGGCTGATCTATTGAAACAGCTCAGCGAAATTGAAGGAATTGAACGACTACGATTTCTCACTTCACACCCAAACTGGATGAACGATGAGTTGCTGAATTGTGTTGCTGAATTACCAAAAGTCATGCCGCACATCGAAATCCCCAATCAATCCGGAGATGACCAGGTGCTGGAAGCCATGAAACGGGGCTACACCACCGAGCAATACCGCGAACTGGTGCAGAGGATCCGCGCCCGTATACCGGGAGTATCCATCGCGTCAGATATCATCGTCGGTTTTCCGGGAGAGACTGAAACTCAATTCCAGAACACTTACAACTTGCTGGAAGAATTGAAACTGGATATTGTGCATCTGGCGCGTTACTCATCCCGCACCGGCACTGTTTCTGAACGGTTGCTGGTGGATGACGTATCGGATGATGAAAAGTGGGTCCGCTTCCGCGCCCTGGAAAAACTGCAGGAAAAGATCATCCGCGAAATTCACGCAACCTATCTCAACACAACGGTTCTAATACTTTTTGAAGAGAAGGTGAAAAACCGCTGGAAGGGACGAACTCCTACAAATAAGCTGGTGTTTGTCGAGAGCGAAGAGAATCTGATCGGGCAAATTCGCCCGGTACGCATCCGCTGGACAGGACCCTGGTCAATGCTTGGCAATCTCGAGTAGCACATGGTGAAACGGGTTCTAGTTGTTTTGTTTTCAATGCTTTTCGTTATTACGATTGTTGCTGGGTATTTTATTTTTCTTTCACCCAACAGAATTAATCTCAACGCTGCTTATGTGATCCCGTGGATCCGAAATCCATCTGCTCACCCGGATTGGGCAGTCACAGCGCTTGAAATTTGCCAGGACTCCCCCTTTGTGATGCCGACCAGCGGGTTGATAGGTTATATCTGGGGCGATTCCTTCCGGCCAGGTCACCGGCATCAGGGCATCGATATTTTTGGCAGACAGGTTGCTGGGGTAACCCCCGTCTACGCTGTTGCAGATGGATACTTAAGCCGTCTGGCTGATTGGAAATCAACCGTCATCATCCGCATCCCGTCTGACCCGTTTTTGCCCAGCCGTCAAATTTGGACGTATTACACGCATATGGCTGACTCCTCTGGTACGACATACATTGTCTCTGATTTTCCACCAGGAACAGTCGAAACATTTGTGAAAGCCGGCACACTGCTTGGTTACCAAGGAAATTATTCCGGCGCTGCAGGAAACCCGGTTGGTGTTCACCTCCATTTTTCGATCGTGCGCGATAACGGAAATGGAAAATTCTTGAATGAGCTTGATTTTTTTGATACGTTAGACCCATCCCCATATTTTGGTCTCTCTTTGAATAAAAAATTTGGTGTGGTTTTCCCAATTAAGTGCAGCGGCAAATGATATCGTGTATCGTTTTTTTTGGTAGAATTATGGTAGTTACTGATTAATTTATTGTTAGGGGAGAAATTGATGATTGCTTTTCACGATGTTGCATCAGGTATAAAGTCATTAGCGCTTGAATCACATTTGCCCGTCATCGCTCATATTTCAGATTCCTCTTTGGATGAGATCAAAGGTGGCGCTGATACCGTACTTGGCGCATTACTAGGTGCAGTAGATACTTTGATGATGCCTTCTTTTACCTTAAAGTGCATGATCATTCCACAAGCTGGTCCAGTTGACAACGCATTAAACTATGGAAGTGGAAATGAAAACAACTCGCTTGCAGAGTTTTTCACCCCCCGATTACCTTCTGATTCCTTGATGGGGGTCGCAGCTGAGCGTCTGCGTCTGATGCCAGAAGCCGTCCGTTCGAATCATCCTCTACTATCCTTTGCAGGTATAGGGGTTGATGCAGCGATCAAAACCCAAACCCTCAACAATCCGCTTTCTCCATTGCAAGCGCTTGGCGATCTTGGTGCATCAATTTTATTATTTGGAGTGGATCAGTCTGCCAATTTCAGCATTCACCTCGCGGAAAAACTGGCTGGGCGCAAGCAGTTCATCCGCTGGGCGCTAACCCCGGCTGGCGTGCTGGAATGCCCAGGGTTCCCCGGCTGCAACCATGGATTTAATCAGGCGAGCCGGTTGACTGAACCTGTCTCGCGCCAGATGCTGATCGGTACTTCGACAATCAAGGTAATTCCATTGCTCCCGATGGTACAAATTCTGCAACAGAAAATATTAAAAGATCCTGAATTCTTGTTATGTGACCGTAGCGATTGTGATTTCTGCACGGCTATACGTACGTCATTGAGTTAATAATCAAGGTCCCCTCCTTATGCTATACTGGTTGATAAGATGAAGCCCTTAGTCTCAAATCGATACCGCCTGGTCTGCCCGGTTTGTGGTTCACAATTTGACCCCACAATTGTTCAAACCTATTGTTCTTCTTGTAACTCACCGATTTTAACAGAATATGATCTCGGTTCACTTGGAAAAATCCTTGAACCGGAGACGGTCGCAGAGCGTCCAAGAGGGATTTGGCGTTGGCGCGAGCTGCTGCCGATCAACGAGGAGAAAAATTGTCTAACCCTGGGCGAAGGGGATACTCCCCTTTTGCAGCTTAATAATCTCGGCGTCAGGCTGGGTTTTCCAAATCTATTTGTCAAGGACGAATCAACTAACGCAACTGGTACTTTTAAAGCCCGCGGTATGGTCGTTGCGATTTCAAAAGCCATAGAACTGGGTATTCGCGAGTTCGTGATCCCGACTGCTGGCAACGCTGGTGGCGCGCTGGCTGCCTATGCCGCCAGCGCTGGCTGTAAAGCACATATCTACATGCCTGAAGATACGCCCAAAGCCATTAAAATTGAGGTTCAGATGATGGGCGCTGATCTGCATCTGATTAAGGGATTGCTCACCGATGCTGCCAATGCTGCTCATGCAAATGCCGTGAATAACGGTTGGTTTGATGTGTCCACGTTCAAAGAACCTTTCCGAGTCGAAGGAAAGAAAACGATGGGATTTGAACTTGCTCAAGCTTTCCAGTGGGATCTGCCGGATGTCATCATCTACCCGACCGGAGGCGGAACTGGATTGGTTGGGATGTGGAAAGCCTTTGCAGAACTCGAAACCCTCGGTTGGATTAGTTATAAAAGACCACGCATGGTTTCTGTCCAAGCGGAGGGGTGCGCTCCCGTTGTAAAAGCATTTCAAAAGGGGGCAGAACGCACTGAAGTATGGCAAAATGCCACAACGATAGCCTCGGGGTTGCGCGTACCTTCCGTTTTTGCAGACCGGTTGATCCTCAAAGCGCTGCGCGAGAGTAATGGAACTGCTCTTACGGTCTCAGATAGTGAAATCCTCAGCGCGCAAAAGGAATTTGCCGCTCAGGAAGGAATTTTCGCTGCCCCTGAAGGCGCCGCCACTCTCGCGTGTTTGAAAAAACTTAAACATCAAGGCTGGCTGCAAAAAAATAACCGCATCGTTTTGTTTAACACCGGGACAGGTTTGAAGTATATTTAAAGAAGAGTAAATATGAACGAAGAAATCACACGTACCTCTTTAGAGATCCTTTTCTCCATCAGCCGGGAGCTGGCAACCACTCTTGACCTTCATAAAGTGCTGGCAAGGGTGCTCTCGCTCTCGACTGAAAACATGGGTGCAGAACGGGCCAGCCTCATCGTGTTGGATGGCTCAGGAAAACCGGTCGATGCCGCTGTGATTTTTAATGGCGTGCTGACTCCACACACAGTGGAACAGATGCAAGACGTTGTTACCTCAGGGTTGGCAGGATGGGTCGTTCAAAAGAAAAAATCTGTTTTAATCCATAACACAAATAAAGACCATCGTTGGCTCATGCGCCCAGACGAAGACAGCGATACAAATGCAGCCAAATCAGCACTGTGCGTCCCATTAATGGCTCGAGATACCCTGGTGGGAGTGCTCACAATTGTTCACCCCAAGGTGAATTTCTTTAGTGATGAACAGTTTAATTTTCAACAAGCCATCGCAGGCCTGGCAGGAATCGCCATCCACAACGCCCAATTATATGAAGACGTTCAGGCCGCACATCACCGTTACCACGATCTCTTTGAAGACAGCATTGATCCCATTTTTATTACGTCAATGGAAGGAGAGATAATCGAAGCAAACCATCAGGCTGCTCTCACAACAGGTATCGACCAGAATGAACTGCCAATGATGATGATATCTGATCTTCAAGACCTGCCGCCTGAAATGATTGGAAGCAAGTTTGAACCAACAGGAGCGACCGAATCGCTTACTTATGAATCGATCCTTACTTGCCGAAAATGCGATAAAATTCCGGTCGAAGTGCATGTTTCCACAATTAACATTCAGGGAAATCAGTATCTTCAATGGATTTTCAGGGATATTAGCGAACGCAAAAATCTGGATTCCTTACGTGAAGATCTTTCGGCAATGATCTATCACGACCTTCGTTCTCCTTTAGCAAATATCATCTCAAGTCTGGAGATCCTGCGAAGCATGCTCCCCCTCGAAGAGAATTCATCTATTAAGCAATTATTCGAGATCTCCACCCGCTCCTCTGAACGCATGCAGCGATTGATCAGTTCACTCCTGGACATCAACCGCCTGGAAGCCGGGCAGCAAATCACAGATAAACAATTTGTCGATGTGGACAAAATGATAAATGAAGCTGTAGAAACCATCCTGCCAAACGCCAATAGCAAGGAATTAGACATTGAGAAAATGGTCCTCGGAAAAATCCCTTCCATCTTTGTAGATGGTGACATGATTCGCAGAGTGTTGATCAATTTACTGGAAAATGCGGTTAAATTCTCACCGCAGAATTCGAAAATTACTGTTGGGGCAAAATTGAATGGAGATCAGGTGACGATGTGGGTAGAAGACCACGGTCCTGGAATACCCGTCGAAGCAAAAGAAAGAATTTTCAATAAATTTGTTCGTGTGCACGGCGAGGGGATTGCAAAAGGCCTTGGGCTGGGTCTTGCTTTTTGCCGGATAGCAGTACAATCTCACGGTGGTAAAATTTGGGTTGAAAATGTCACCGAGGGCGGCTCACGGTTTATCTTAACCCTTTCCGCTGCGGTTTAGATCAACCAATACGTCTTAAGGAGTCTCATGCAAGAAATCGCGCCACATATCTTTATTGAAACATCTTATCCAGGGGTCACATTGGGAGCTATCAACTGGCCGCACGGTTTAATCCTTATTGATGCCCCGCTTCGCCCGGATGATATCCGATTATGGCGCGCCACGTTAGCAAATATGAACGGGGGAATTGATCGCCTGTTGGTCAACCTTGACGAGCATTTCGACCGCACGATTGGCTCACGACAAGTGGAGTGTATGGTAGCAGGGCATGAAAAGATGAACGTGCTTTTTAGGGACCGCCCTGTAACCTTTAAATCGCAGACTGTGGAAACCGGCGCTGATTGGGAGCTGGAAAATGGTCTCGGAAGCATCCGTTGGGCGCCACCGGAAATTTCCTTCAGTCATCAGCTAGAGATCAACTGGGACGCGCACCCAATAAAACTTGAATACCATCCCGGACCATCTGCCTGTTCCATATGGGTGGAATTGCCAGATCAAAAGATCGTTTTTGTTGGTGATACGGTTGTGCCATCAGCCCCGCCTTTTCTGGCCAGCGCCGATATCCCTGGATGGAAAGCATCCTTGACCCATCTACTATCTCCGGAATTCAGAGAATTTACAATCATCTCCGGCCGCGGGGGAGTGGTCGAACAAGCAGAAGTAAAAACTCAGTTCAAGTTCCTTGAAAAAGTGGAACACCAACTTGAAAGGATCATCGAAAAAAAGCAAACACTAGAAGAGATTGAAAGATCAGCACACACTCTTTTAAAGAATTTTGAATTTGCCTCTGAAAAGGAAAGCCATTATTTATTACGCTTGTCATGGGGACTCCAGCAATATTTAAAACACCATATTGAGCTTATACTTACCGCTTAGGCGACCCTGTCGATTTTTGATGCCTAGCGATGATTTAATTCCCAATCAAATCAATTTGGTCTTGCACCGCCTGGAAAAGGTTTATGGGTTTCCGACATGGCGAGACCCTCTGCCGCCAATCGACGAACTCATCTCTACTATCCTTTCACAAAACACAAACGATCACAACCGGGATCAGGCATTTTACAAGCTCAAATCACGCTTTAATACCTGGGAGCAAGCAAGGGACGCTCCTGAAACTGAGATCATTGAGGCGATCCGCATTGCCGGACTAGCCAACCTGAAAGGACCGCGTATCAAAGCGGTTTTGAATGAGATTTATCAGGAACGCGGAAACTTCGACCTTTCTTTCCTGGCTGACCTGCCGTTGGAAGAAGCGCGTAAATGGCTGCTTAAATTCAAAGGGGTCGGCAGAAAGACAGCCGCCATCGTGCTGCAATTCTCGCTTAACCGACCGGCTTTTCCGGTGGATACCCACATTTACCGCGTCACTGGCAGGCTGGGCGTTCGCCCTGAAAAGATGAGTGTAGAACAAACCCACTTTCTTATGGAAATAATGGTGGAGCCAAAAGATTATTACGCCGGTCACCTAAACCTCATCCGGCTTGGCCGTGAAAGTTGCCACCCGCGCAACCCGGACTGCG
Organism: Chloroflexota bacterium; assembly: GCA_009773005.1. Taxonomy (GTDB): domain Bacteria; phylum Chloroflexota; class Anaerolineae; order Anaerolineales; family Anaerolineaceae; genus UBA6107. The sequence continues at coordinate 29,400 of WOUT01000024.1, forward strand.
CAAATTGCCCGATTAACCAACTATGTAATTTCAACCGAATCAAATCAAATTAGGCATGCGACTAATCAGGGCTGCGACTTCACTAAACTGATTACGAAGGTATAATCCCTCTTCATGACTGAATTCTGGTTGGTAAGACATGGACAAACCGATTGGAACATCGCACGCCGCTATCAGGGACATGCGGATATTCCACTAAACCAGGTTGGAATTGACCAGGCTTTTGCACTTGCAAAGCTATTCGCCGCAGAAACCTTCATTGCAATTTATTCCAGTGACCTGAGCCGGGCGTCTCAGACCGCAACGATCGTTGGCCACCGCCTTGGTTTATCGGTATTTATAGATTCTCGCTTGAGGGAAATCTGTCAAGGTGATTGGGAAGGTATGAGTCTGGACGAGGTGAAGGAGAATTACGCGGCAGATTTTTCGCGTGGCGCGAGCGATCCGAGTTCCACACGCGCCCCTGGGGGCGAATCTGTATCTGAAGTCGCAGCACGTATGGCTCAAGTCGCTAATGAAATCCAGCAGAAACATCCTGCCGGGAAAGTCCTGATCATCTCTCATGGATTGGCAGTTTCTACTCTTTATTGTCAGGCTGCAGGAATTTCGCTCACACAGGTGTATCACCACATTCCTGACAATGCAGTGCCCATGATTATCACCTGGAAGCCTTATCATTCACAGAGTAAATCAGCACTTGATTTAATAAAATAATGTTCTATAATGAATTTAGAACAAATTCTCTAAACCTATTGACTTTTTAGAATTATTGTTCTATAATGTGACTGTTCGATTGAATCGTCGGCTTTGCATCTTTCAGGAGGAACAGTCATGAACCTAACCACTACCCGCTCGCTCTTTCGTAATCCTCTCCAGGCGATATCAAGGTCCAGTGTCCGGTCTGGAACGGTCTACGGCGCGATTATAATTCTTGCCATGGTCGCGTTTGAAGCATTTAATTACGGAACCACTGCATATGCACTTCGTGATCTACTGGGTGACCTGCGTTTCGCAGGCATTCCCTGGGCAACCTTGATGGCTTTGGCATTCTGCGGTCTTGATTTCGCCGGAATTGCACGCCTAATCACCCAGAATGACAGACAAGAAAGCCCCAAAGAATCGTGGTATCTCTTTGGCGCGTGGTTGATTGCCGCCACATTTAACGCAGCCCTCACCTGGTGGGGCGTATCCATTGCTATCACCGGACACGCACTAAAAAGCGCTGCAGTGGTCAATATTCAAACCCTGACCACAGTCGTGCCAGTGCTGGTTGCGATTATGGTTTGGGTCATTCGTATTCTCATTATCGGGTCACTTTCGAGCGCATTGGAACGTATTAATCATTCACGACGCCCACCCTCATCAAACCGGCAATCCTCAACTCCCTTAAATAGTTTTCCTGTCCACGGGGAACATCCATCTTCTTCTTATACCCGCCCCGTTCCTTCAAATCGACCTTCCAACTCGGTTGCCGCCCAAGCGCGAGTTGAACCAACCTATCATAAATTCTCTTCAACATCAACGAGTACAACAAGACCTGTTGAAACAATGGGACAGAATGAACGGCAGGCGCGAAATCTGTAACAATCAGAGCTATTAACAATAAAACAGCCCGGATGAATATCCGGGCTGTTTTATATCGTAACGATTCATAGCACAATGACTATCATTCAGATCTATTTTTGAATTGACCTCTATTATCCGACGGTGTTTCACAACATTTCACCTGCATTAGCAAACCCCAAGCCTTAATCTTGAGAAGAACTCCGAGAGTGCAGCTTGCTTCTCCGGCAAGGATTTACAAAAAATGGCAAATTGAAACATTAATGGCATTCGTCAAGGTCAGGCGGTTTCGCGCATCACATAACCCACACTGCGAACAGTGTGGATAAGCCGGGTTTCGCCTGCCGCTTCCAATTTTTGCCTGAGATAGCGAATATAGACATCCAGCACATTGCTTTCACCGCCAAAATCATACCCCCACACTCGATCAAAAATGATCTCGCGTGTTAACACCAGCCGCGGGTGCCTCATGAACATTTCAAGCAGATCATATTCCTTGGCAGTCAACTTAATCGTTCGGTTCTTTCTCGCAGCTCGCCTTGTTGAGGTATCCAACACAAGATCGTTGAAGGTTAACATAGGAACACGTTGTACTTGGCTGCGGCGAAGCAGCTCCCGAATACGTGCGAGCAGTTCATCCAGTTCAAATGGTTTTACAACAAAATCATCAGCGCCAGCATCCAAACCTTGTACCTGGTCTTCAGTCACATCTTTGGCAGTGAGCATAAGCACAGGCTGTTTGCCTAATTCTCGAAGTCTGCGGCATACTTCCAATCCGCCCATTCCGGGCAGCGACCAGTCAAGGATCACCAGCGCAGGGCGATTATCGCGAGAAAGATTTAATCCAATTTCTCCATCTCTAGCGGTGTCAACCTGGTATCCCTCATAGACTAGCGAACGCCTCAGGATCTTCAGGATTTGTTCGTCGTCTTCGATGATCAGTATTCTCTCTTTCATTTTGCCTCCCCTGTCTTATAGGCAGGTAAATCATGATACCGGATTTATGTATCTATCTTAAGGATATATAAACCCTCATAAAAAATCAATACCTGGTTTCAGAGAGGTTTCAAGAGTGTAAACGAATATAAGGTCAACAAGGTTATAATTCCCCTATGGAACTTCAACCAGCGAATCCGCCGTTATGGGTGAACACAGCTCAAACATTGAAAGAAGCTATTTACGCCATCGGAGGTGAACCCCGGATAGCTGTGGACACAGAATCCAACAGTCTTTTTGCGTACAAAGAAGAAGTCTGTCTGATCCAAATATCCATCCCGGAAACGGATTTCTTGTTTGATCCGTTTGAGTTACACGACCTCTCACCTCTTGGAACCTTGTTTAATAACCCAAAACAGGAAAAAATCTTTCACGCTTCTGAATATGATTTAATATGTTTGAAACGGGATTTCCATTTCGATTTCGCGAATATTTTTGACACGATGATTGCAGCGAGAATCCTCGGCGAACCCCAAGTGGGGTTGGGCTCTTTACTAAAAAATAAATTTGATATTGATCTCGACAAACGCTATCAACGCGCCAACTGGGGGATCAGACCTCTTTCGGCTGCCATGCTGGATTATGCCAGATTAGACACCCATTATTTGTTCCAGTTAAGAGATTATCTTGAATCCAAGTTAAAAACTCAAGGCTTGTTTGACCTGGCTAAAGAAGATTTTCGCCTTGCGTGTAAAGTTGAAGCACACCCCCCTGTCACGAATCACTTTGGTTGCTGGAAGGTAGCAGGCGCAAATCACATTGACGCAAGGCAGGCGGCTATTCTTCAGGAATTGTGCCTTTACCGTGATGTACAGGCACAAAAAGCGAACCTTCCACACTTTAAAGTACTCTCCAATCAACTTCTCCTGGAACTCAGTACGCAAAAACCGCATACGCTTGAGGAGTTGAGTGTCATTCCGGGATGTTCGGAAAAAATCATTAATCGGCACGGAACCGGTTTGTTGCGAGCTTTATCCAAAGGCGAAAACGTTGCTCCAGTCATCCGGCAGCGCCCTGTCCGACCTGACGATAACTTCTTGAAACGGCTCGAGAGCTTAAAGGCATGGCGAAAGATCAAAGCCAAGGAACTTAAAGTCGAATCGGATGTTGTGCTGCCAAAAGAGGTCATGGAACACATCGCGTCCGCGAACCCAACCCGCGAATCAGAATTAGCGAAGGTTATGATCGAAAACCCTTTACGTTTTAAGAAATTCGGCACCTTTATCCTTGAAGTTCTGTTGCCAAAGGAGAACGAATGAAAATATTTTTTGATGGAGCCGCCCAAACCGTTACTGGTTCCAAACATTTATTAGAGATCAACGGTAGAAAACTGTTGCTAGACTGTGGTTTGTTTCAAGGTAAACGCGCCGAATATTATGAAAGGAACCAGAATTTCGATTTTGACCCAGCTACAGTTGACGCGGTAATCCTTTCCCATGCCCACATCGACCATAGCGGTAACCTACCAAACCTGGTAAAGAACGGATTCACGGGTCCCATCTACGCAACTCCGCCTACGGTCACACTTGGTAATATCATGCTGCAAGACTCTGCCCACATTCAGCAAGGCGATATTCTCTACTTGAACAAGAAGCGCGCCCGCCGCGGGGAACCTTTGGCTGTGCCGTTGTACACCATAGCGGATGCACTTGAGGCTATCGACCATTATTATCCGGTGAAATATGATGAAGCGTTTTCTCCAATTCCAGGGGTCACGGTTCAATTCAAGAATGCTGGTCACATTTTAGGTTCAGCAGCCATACGTATTGACATTATCGAAAACGGTTCAAAAAAGAGCATCTGGTTCTCCGGGGATATAGGTCGCAAAGATCTACCCCTCATCCCTGAACCAGTATTGCCCTCGGATGTGGATTACCTGCTCATGGAATGTACTTATGGCGACCAATCTCACGATAGTGTTGATCAGGCTTATCAGAAGTTCAAAGAAGTCGTGACTAAAACGATCAAACGGGGCGGCAAGGTGATCATCCCCGCTTTTGCCGTAGGTCGTACGCAGGAGATCGTATATTTCCTGAATCAGATGATCTCTGAAGACGGCATTGGTCGACTGCCAGTCTATGTCGACAGCCCGTTGGCAGTCGAAGCCTCCAGGATTTTCAAACAATATCCCGAGTATTTTGACGAAGAGACTTTTGACTTCATCAGAAAAGAAAAGCACCCTGCCCTGGATTTTAGAGATTTGAAGTATGTCAGCTCCGTGGAAGAGTCAAAAAGCCTGAATGACCTTCAAGGACCAATGGTCATCATCTCAGCATCGGGGATGGCAGAGGCAGGTCGAATTTTGCACCATCTGAAAAACAATATTGAGGAGAAGCGCAATACGGTGTTGATCGTTGGCTGGCAGGCGCCGAACACGCTGGGTCGCCGAATCGCAGATAAAGACCCTCAGGTGCGGATCTTCGGCGAAGAATACCGCTTGCGCGCCGAGGTAGAAACGATCACGGGGCTATCAGCTCACGCAGGTCAGGACTTCTTATTAAAATACGCTCGTGCCGTAAAAGAACGTGTGAAAAAAATCTACCTGGTGCATGGCGAGCCGGATGCAGCTGGGGTTTTCCAGGAAAAATTGAAAGCCGAAAGGATCGGTCCGGCAGAGTACCCCACATTCAAACAGGAAGTAGAAATATAACGGTTTTCGGTTATAATTTCGGCGTCCGGAGAGGTGCCAGAGTGGTTGAATGGGGCGGTCTCGAAAACCGTTGTGGCTCTTTGGGTCACCGTGGGTTCAAATCCCACCCTCTCCGCCTGATTTCAAAATATATTTCGTCCATTCAATGTCTAGGGTGCTGCGCGACCCTCTCCGCCTGATTTCATCAATGTCTAGGGTGCTGCGCGACCCTCTCCGCCTGATTTCAAAACCAACGACCTTTTGTCGATTCCAGTGTAACTATAAAATAAATGAATTTCTATTAAATTAGTAGAAGTGTGTCTTTAATTATTCCGGGGTATTTTACGAAAACAATTTATTGCTAAACCGTTTAATCTAAAACCACTTTAATTTTGATCAAACCTAAATGTGATTTTTATGCTATACTAGAGTATAGTATATAATAATAAAGGTAATAACCCTATGCCCATTTACGAATATCGTTGTAACGAATGTGGGGAAGCATTTGAAAAAATTGTTCGCTTTACTGAAGCGGATCAAATTCCTGCTTGTCCTAGATGTGAGAGTGTAAACACTCACAAGAGAATTTCAACAATCGCGTCTTTTGGAACTTCTCCCTCAGGCACCTTAAATTCATCCAGCAGCAGTTGTGGTTCACGGGGAAGTTTTACCTGAGGTGGATAATCTATTTTCGGCCGTGTGCCGTTAATCATAAGAGGCAAAACAATTGAAAATCCAAAAAGTTGAAACGAAAGTAAAGCTCATCCAACGCCTAAGAAAAATCGAAGGGCAAGTCCGTGGCGTGCAAACGATGCTGAATGAAGAAAGAGATTGTCAGGAGATCATGCAACAACTCGCTGCAATTCACTCTGCCGTTCAGTCTTCGAGTCGCATCTTTTTGCAGGATTACGCAACCCTCTGCCTTGCGGAAATGGATGAGGAGGTTCTTCGTAATCCAGGATCCAATCTTCAGAATAAACGCGAGAAGGTGATCCAAGATATGATTCTTTTACTCGACAAAACGCCGTAAAGAAATTAAAAGGAGCGCCATGGGAACGGCAACGGTCAAATGGATCGGCGGCAAACAATTTGTCGGAATTGACTCGACTCACCACTCAGTCGTTCTCTCCACGCCTGATGAAGGAGTTGGGATCAAGCCGTCTGAACTTCTGCTCATTGCAGTGGCATCGTGTTCAACAGTGGATGTCGTAGAGATTCTTGAAAAGAAACGCATGCTACTGACGTACCTGGAAATCAGTGTCAGTGGTGTGCAAGACCAGGACCCCCCCTGGACGTATCGAAAAATCCATATCCATTATCGGGTTGGCGGAAAAAATTTGACCGAAAAAGCAGTGTCTCAGGCTATCCAACTATCAGAAGAAAAATATTGTTCGGTCGCTGCTACGATCCGCGCAACTGCTCAAATTACAACCGAGTTTGAAATCCTTGAGAAAATAACGACCTAACCTCTTACTTTAAATGAATATTCACAATTCTCATCATAAGTCATCTTAGATATCAATCAGACATCACCCTTCAATTTCATTACAGGCAATGTCTGATTGATTACGGTTTGCATCATCCAACTAACATTTATCTTGTATTAAGATCCATTGATAAAACTCTATTGATCAAGCAAGTAAAGAATAAGACTCGTCAACCGCATCTGGTTGACCTGCTTGAATCCAACTTGTTTGGCAACCGATATAATTTTCTCAAATGACAACCTATGCTCACGCGGTGGACCAAAAGACTGTTCTTCGTCCGGCCATTCCAGAATCGCCAATCGTTTGAGAGCTACCCGGTGCGCTTCGCTTAAAGCCGCCAGGATATCATCAGTTTCATGCAGTAATAATCCCATGAAGACCAGGTCGAAGGAGCCATCCAGAAAAGGCAGCATTTCAGCAGCCCCTTCCCGAAATATCCCCGATGGTAGGTACTGTTGGGCAATCGCCAGCATTTCCGGATTAACATCCAGACCGGTGACCTGTAACCCTCTGGCCTCGAACTGCTCTGCAAATAAACCGGATCCGGTACCAATATCCAGCATAGTCCGCATAACTTTCATGTCTTCCAAAACTAAATTGGCAACTCGTTCTACCTCAAGGCGGGCAATCCTCTCCGGGTCGCGCAGTCTTTCAATTTCTCGATTAAACCGTCGTTCATGCATTTCACCTCGCTTAATAAAATCAGATCGTTTGATAAATTTTCAAATAATCAGCTCACCTCAATCATAATCCTGGGTTGGTCGATTTCTTCTGCGTGTTTTTATTACCAGCCTTTCTATGGCAGCGAGCATTGAACTCAATAAATATTAGCCAATTTGATTTTCCAATAATTAGATGAAATACCAGGCGTTTGGTTACACAATTCCAGAAATGTCGCTCTTTATTCCGGTATTTTGGATGGGTCTTGAATAACGTGTAACTTTTTGAATTTCTTTGCATCAAAAGTTAGTGGAATCGAATTATTTAGAAACTAACCCTTTTTTTCAGGAGTGAATTTGCAAACTACCGATTCCATTGATGAGGATGTGCACATCAACGATGATGGGTATGCCGGCATCAGTGCAGTTGCCTGCTCTTACCGCACTGGTTTAAAGTCACTTGAAAAGCCAGCCAATCACAAACAAAAATAATCTAATCATTTGAAATGGAGTAATGATCATGAACGAACCAGTACACGTAACCGACGCCGCATTTGAGAAAGTTGTTTTGCAGTCAAAATTACCCGTGATAGTAGATTTCTGGGCGCCCTGGTGTGGGCCCTGTCGAATGGTTGCCCCAATTCTTGACAAGATTGCCAAAGAACAAGATGGGAAGATGGTTATTGCCAAAGTGAATACCAATGAGCATAATCAGTGGGCAATAAAATACGGCGTGCAGGGTATTCCGACCATGCTGTTCATCGCCAATGGGAAAGTCATTCAAAAGCAGGTAGGAGCATTGCCTGAACATATGCTTCGCCAGGTTTTAGACAAGTTCCTAATAGACACCACTTCAGCAAATTAGTACATATTTTTCTCTCCCACTGGTCAGAAAAACCGGCGGGCGGAATACCTGATGTTTGCAGGAGCTTGCCGCAACAATTGACCTGGGCAGCCATGTTGGCCATAATTACAAAAATGAAAATGAATGAGTCAAGTTTTGTCGAATGCTCCGGCTAGTCCCTGGAGTGGGATTACTTGATCTTTACTTTACTTAAGTTGTTCATGGTTGGTCAGGAATTGTTCTTGGTATTCCGGGCGCAATTGCCATGATTACCGGAGTGATAGGTTTTTGCCCACTGGTAAATTTGCAAAAAATTCGCGCTAACAAAAGCTGGATGTTTCGAAGGATAATAATTCTATTCGGGGATGCAATTCAGCGCCCCTGATTCGTAATGCGAAGGCAAAGTCAGCAACCCTGAACCTTCACCCTAATGGAAGTCTATAACCTCCAGAAAAGCCTTCACGACCGCCGGATCAAAGTGGGAGCCGGAACCTTCCTTGATATGCACCAGGGTTTTTCCTTCGACCAGGCTTTGCGGTATGGACGGTCGGAAGTGAGAGCATTGTAAACATCCACAATGGCGAAGACGCGCCCTGGCAGCAATCCATCTCTTTTTCCCGTACACCCCAGGAATTCTTCCGGCAGAATAAGGAGGGTGTGCAATGATCTCCACCCTTCCTTTGCATCCCAAACTCAAACAATTGAAACTTTCCGCTATGCTCAATTCTCTGGAATTACGTGCTGAACGTTTATCACAAAAACAACTCTCACCACTGGAGTTTTTCTCTTTGATATTAGATGATGAGCTGTAATCACGAGAACAAAATCGTATAGCCTATAGCCTGGAGGCACAGGTTGCAATCCTTCTAAAACTCTCTCTCAATTTGATTTCTCTGCGGCTGTGGTGGTGAACCGATCTTTTATCGCTGACCTTTCAGCTTGTAGTTTCGTCCAGCGCCATGAGAATGTATTGTTCCGCTGTCCTACCGGGGTGGGTAAAACTCATTTGTCTAATGCATTGGGAATAGAAGCCATGAAACATGACTTTCGTGTAATCTCTAAACCTACTCATCGATTGCTGGCTGATCTGAAAGCATCCAGAGCCAACGGTTCTTACAATTGCTACATCACATCCATTCCCCTCTGTGGTTTGTTGATCCTGGATGATTTTGGTCTTCAAACCTCAACTCCTGCCTCAATTCAATACCTCTACGAAATTATCTGCGAACGGTATGAGACTGGTTCGATTTTGGTTACATCCAACCGGGCTTTTGAGGAATGGGCAGAGATATTTAACGATGACTTACTTTCTTATCTGCCTTGGATCGCGTGACTCATCATGCTCATTCTCTGATCATCCAAGGAGAAAGTTACCGCCAACTCTCCCGAAGGGCGGCCTCTTTATTGTTTCGCTCGCTTCTCTCGCTCAACAGGCAAAAGCCCATTAAATAAAGCCCTGACATCCAAACCTGTCAGGGCTTTTCGTTCAACAACATAATTTATGAGGCTACCTGCACTTCAGTTGGTTTCGCCATTCCTTCAAGGATGGTTTCAAGCGCCATGGTATGCACACAGCGTCCACGGGTCATAAAAAACTCGCAATCACATTCCCATTTCCCCTCTTCATACTTCACTTGATGTGAATTATTGTCACCCTTGATGGTTACTGAAAAGGAATGAAACTCGAACCGGTTTCGCTCTTGAGAATAGCGTTTCGCTTTTTCAATCTTGCCGATCATGCTGTAATCCATGAGCTGTTGTTCTCCTTTGTAAGGAATATGGGTAACAAAAGGCACGCAGAAATATTGCGTGCCTCTAAAGACTAACCTCAATTATTTTTACAGCAAATACTCGCATAATGATCACAACTCCTGTGTGTTATTATATTATTACTTCTTCCAGTGTTTGTCAACAACGATCACCCTATTGTTATTTGAAATTGAAAAGTGAACTGTTTTAAGTTGAAAAGTGAACTCAAAAAAACTTCAAAAGTGAACTCTTGTCGTGGTACATGATGAACCAGAATGGAAGTCATTATGATGCAAGTTCACAGTTGAGCAAATCACGATGCTATTTACCGCATCCGAACCTGGCTATATCAGCCGAGCCGAAATAGAAAACACGCTGGTGATCGGAAAATCACAAATGCCAGGCTGGCGTTTCAGATTCCAGTGATTCACCCAAGAGAGGATCTTGATTTATATTTCATGCCAGACGAGAGAAAGGCCTCGTTGAAATTCGTTTTTGGGCTTCTGGTATAGTCGTCCATGCCGCTAGTCTTTCACTGGATTCTCCGAAAAGGTTAATTCAATTTTAAAGTCTTGTTCATAGTTAAGAAATTTTCGAGTTCACTTTTCAACTTTTCCTAACACTATTGTCAGCCAATTAATCACTTCATTAGCAGTTGGATGTGATAAAAAAGACCCGCCTCGGTGCATATGCTCAGCAGTGACGCTCTGCCGCATGACGCGGGTATAATGAATAAATTGAACTAGGATTTGATTTATACCACTTTTGAACATCTATCGTTTAGAGGTAGAGTAACGAGAAAAATGAAAAGTCTGACGAAAACCCTGCTGATTATCTGCGGTTCGCTTTGTGTGTCGCTAGGCATTCTTGGTATATTCTTGCCGGTGTTACCAACCACTCCTTTTCTGCTCTTGGCCGCCGTTTGTTATGGTCGCAGTTCGAAACGGTTCTACAACTGGTTAATCACCAATCGCTGGAGTGGCGCATACATCAGGAACTATCGGGAAAACAGAGGCATGACTCTCAAGCATAAAATACTTGAGATTTCACTATTGTGGCTTGCAATCGGTTACACCGCCTGGTTTATTGTGCCGCTCTGGTGGGTGAAAATCATTATGTTAGGTGTTGCTGTCAGCGTTACTCTTCATCTGGTAAAGATAAAGACATGTAAACCTGAATGATGAACACCATATCAGGGATAATTCCAGGTTAAGGGAATATCCTGAATAGCAATCTTCACTTGGAGATAAGAGAATTTAATTAACATCATCCATGCAATAAGGAGGGTGTTACCCTACATTGACCACCGCTCACAATTTCTTTTGTAATACCAGTCCGTCTTCTCCCCCGTCATAATATTCTTTCCATATCTCGATTTGCTGATACCCTCTCTCAAAGTATAAGTTCTGGGCGCTTGCATTCGACCGTCTGACTGTTAGTTTAACGACCGGCATACCCATTTCCCGCTCGCACCGATCGAGTAAGGCAGATGCAATCCCGAAGCGCCGGCACTGCGGCAAAACACCCAAAGTAGTGATCCAGCCAACACCATCAGAGCGGTGAGCATCGCCGCCTACAAACCCGACCATTCGATGATCAACTTCCGCTTTTACTTTGACCAAACCAGGCAGCATTAATACGGCGATCAATTCAATCAAAGGCCAGGCATCCAACGGAAAACACACTTTCTCGATAACTCTTAATTGAGAAAGGTCGCCTAACCCTGCCGGAAGCAATTCAAAATGTGGGTGTATTTCACTCATCTGAAGGCAAGACTGTGGGTTGGATGCGCTTTACACCCAACCCACAGAATTTATGGTTTCATAAACCGTAGTTTATTTATCTTTTGAGCCCTTCTTGACGAAATCACTGATGAGACTGGTAAATTCCATCGGGAAGATGTATTTGGTAGACGGGCTGGCAGCCATACTCTTCAAGGTTTCAAAGTATTGCAGGGTCATGGTCTGCTGGTCAATTTGCTTGGCAGCAACATAGATCGCTTCCAAAGCCTTTTGGTAACCTTCAGCGCGCAGCAATTGAGCCTGTTTCTCACCTTCAGCACGAAGGATCGCGGCTTGCTTTTCGCCTTCCGCCTTAAGGATATTGGACTGCTTGTCACCTTGGGCAACATTGATCGCGGCTTCGCGGGTACCCGTGGATTCAGTAACTACGGCACGGCGGGTTCGTTCAGCAGTCAACTGGCGGTTCATGGAATCCTGAACATCGCGTGGAGGCACGATTTCGCGGATCTCAACATTGGTAACTTTCACACCCCAACGTTCGGTGACTTCATCCAGACGGGCCCGCAAGGAAGTATTGATTTTCTCGCGTTCAGAAAGAACACCGTCAAGCAGAATACCGCCAATGACTGAACGGAGTGTGGTTGTAGCAATACCTTGCGCGGCGAGCTCAAAATTCTGCACCTGCAAGACTGATTGCACGGGATCAAATACTTTGTAATACCACAAGAAATCGATCGAGAGGGGAGCGTTATCCTGGGTAATGGATTGTTGTGCCGGGATCTCACGGACTTGCTCTCGCAGATCCACCATAACGGGCCGGTCAACGAACGGGATCAAAATTACCAGACCCGGACCCTTCGGTCCGATACAACGGCCGAGACGGAAAACAACCACCCGGCGGTATTCGGGGACGATTTTAATGGCTGAAGCCAGAAAAATGATCAGCAGGAATAAAACCACCCCGATCAAACAAATCAACGACAGTTGCGCGCTTTCAAACATCCTTCTCCTCCTTCTGAATAAACTGGGCAAACCCCTGATTAATTTCTGTTACACCGGTTCCACTAATAATACCAATCCTTCTCGTCCAACAACTTTTACTAGAGCGCCGCCGTGGATTTTCTTTTCACTTCTCGCAGACCAGTCTTCCCCACCCACATAAACGGTTCCCTCCAGATATACATCTGTCCGCGCTTCGCCAATTGTCCCGATCAGTTTTGACAGATCTTGAGATGGAAGCGTGCTCATCGCGTCGATGGTTTTTCGGCCAATGAACCAGAGAAATACGGTAGCGATTATGCTCACCAGAATAGCCAGGATCGGATTGATGGCGGGCGCGCCGGAATCAGTACGAAAAAGAAAAACAGACCCCACAATGATCGAAACGTTCGCTGGGATCAGCCAATACCATTGTTTATATTTTCTCAGAGCGATGATGAATGGCACAACTCCCACCACCAACAAGATCAACGCCCACACATTGACAGGCAGGGTATAAACCGCATAACCAGCCAGGAACATCGCAAACAACGCCCCGATTTCCAGGATTCCTGTGCCAGGCGTGAAGAGGGCTAATACACCTAAAATAAAACCCAAAACGAGCATAAGGTAGGCAACATTGGGGTCAAGCAGTAAATTCATTTTTTTCTCCCAAAGTCAATGTTATCAAGCGGCTAAATTGATTATACACTATTGAAAATATGATTTGTACCCGCATTCCACGTCAATTAATCAAAAAACAGACAAAACACACTAGGTTCACGTTTTATGCGACCCTCAACGATGTTATCAATATAACCATGGGTAGGATGCAAAACAGGCTTCAAAAAAGACTTTTTTAAACCCCCATGAAAACCTTTGACAAATCTTATAAATTTTATTCGTGGATATAGAACCCCTTTTACGAATAAAATATAATTTCGTATTATCTCTTGCAGGTTTGCAGCTTAATATGGTCTCCTTAACTTGCAGTCCATTTTTTCTGGGGAAGTTCAGGTGGATAGTATGGAATATCATCCTGGAACATGAAGGTATCGAACTTAGTGTTGATCTTTGGTAGTTCGTTTCCGAGTAATTTGAATTCACATCAAGTTTTAATATCTAACCTTTTTTTGTAAGCCTTAATAACGGGGAATCATTTTACTTTTGAAAATTGTTCGCTATAATTTAATTAAAGCGACGCTTATTTCAACGATAAATTTATTCGCAACTAATATAAATGAAACAGTCTGATGTGTTAGTTAAGAATTATTTGCTCGATTAATAAGGAATAAACCATGGATATTAGAGAGCTATACCCAGCTTTGGAGTCTGCTCATTATGCTCTCGACGCGTTATCACATCAAGCGATTTTCACAGACGCCTCCCTTGCGGGCATAAATAAATCAGAGATCGGTCTGCTGGTTTTCTTGCCGAACTTAGAGCCAAACCCCATTACCCCCACCCTTTTACATACTCGTTATCCAAATATTTCATCGGACTTGTTCCTTTCATCCTTAATTTCGTTATACAAATCTGGATTACTTGTGCAATTGCCAGCAAATGAATTCCATATAAGCAACATTGGATCACAAACAATTCATCGTCTTGAGAAAAGGACCTCTGACATCCTGGCTGGTATTTCGCCACTACCGGTAAATGATTTAATGGATCTTGCCAGCCGACTTAAGGAAATTGCTGATGCCTGCTTTAACGCGGGGACGCCGCCAGGAAATTGGTGCATTCAGTTCGCAAGAAAACACTCTGCGGGATCAGGTTCACCGGTCATGTGCCGTATCGAACAGTTTCTAAAAGAATTGATGGCGTTCCGGGATGACGCCAAACTATGTGTCTGGAAAGCGTACAGCGTCAGCGGTCACGCTTGGGATATTCTAACCGTCCTTTGGCTTGAACAAAAATTGCAAACTCAGCAGTTGATTACTAAAATAGAAAGTCGTGGATTTTCAACCGAACAAACATTTCAAGCGTTAGATCAAATGTCTAAAAAGGGGTTAGTTTTGACAGGAAATGAGGAAATCCGCATTGCGCCATTTGGAGCCGAAGTTCGAAAAATTGCTGAAGATACAATTGACCGTTATTATTACGCCACTTGGAAAAGTTTTCCGGAAAAGGAGTTGGAACAGTTGTTGCATTTATTGAATTTGTTTCATAAAAATATTCCTGTCTTGAGTGAAATTTCTTATTAAATCAATTTCATACTAAGGATAATCAATGAAACCATCAATGATCTTTTATCCATGGAAAAAGATCCGCAAACAATTAATTGAAATGCTGGATCAATTCGGTGAATCAAACCTGGATTACCAACCTTTTCCTTCCTCGTGGTCGATCGGCAAGATATTTCTGCATATCGCGGAGTGTGAAGATTACTGGATCCACTATGTGGTTCGTAAAGAGCTCCCGCCGAAGATCCGGTATGAATTAAAGGATTATCCAAGTTTGAACGCGATAAAAATGAAATTAAAAATATCGCAGGAGCGGACGGAATCATTCCTGGAAACTTTAAAAGAACAAGATCTCGACTGGCGATTTAAAACTCCCGCAGGAGAATCTCTGACGTTATACGAAATCTTCTGGCACGTGCTCGAACATGAAATACATCATCGCGGCGAACTTTCGATGATCTTGGGGACGTTGGGGCAAAAAGGTCTGGACGTTTAATGGAAGGGTTGAAATGACTACAGAGATTACATGGTACGGACACGCCGCCATTGGAATTAAAACGGGGCGGTTTTCCATACTTGTTGACCCATTCTTCACCGGCAACCCACAAGCGAGTTCAAAACATGAGGATGTATGTGCAGATTACCTCCTCGTTTCACATGGTCATGGTGATCATGTGGGAGACACCGTTGCGATCGCCAAACGCACCGGAGCGACCGTGATCAGTAACGCTGAAATCTGCGGCTGGCTCTCGCGCCAGGGAGTGAAAACGCACGGTCAGCACCTGGGCGGCGGTTATCACCATCCTTTCGGGTACCTCAAAATGACATTTGCCCTGCACGGCTCCGCCCTGCCAGATGGATCAAATGGCGGTAACCCGGGTGGCTTTTTATTGACCACGCCTGAGAATCAAAAGATCTATTGTGCAGGCGACACGGGATTGTTTGGAGATATGCGCCTGATCGGAGAAGAAGGTCTCGATCTTGCCATTCTGCCAATTGGCGATAATTACACCATGGGACCAGATGACGCCCTGCGCGCCGTGAAACTGTTATCTCCTAAAGCCATCATCCCGATCCATTACAATACCTTTCCGGTCATCAAGCAGGACGTCCAGGACTGGGCGCAGCGAGTGACCTCTGAGACTGGTATATCCGTTCATCTGTTGAAACCCGGCGACCTCCTCACAATCTAGATTTCCTTTATCGTAAGTACCATTCTGGCATCAATCATGCAACTATATCAACGCAAATAAATAATGCGGAGGTATAGGTATGAATACATTCCTTGAACTATTAATTACCGTTGGCCGGTTTGTGGTCGGTCTTTGGCCACTGATGTTCCTGGCCGTCCTGGTCGGTGTGCTCAAACGCCGTAAGGGATTTGGCGAAGCCCTGCGCGCCTCCATCAAGGGACTCATGCTTGCGTGGGCATTCTTTGCGCTGTTAAACCTGGCCTTCTTCATTTTCAGGATGGACACTTTCCATCTCTTTCCCGAAGAAGTGAATATGAAATACTTCCTGGCTATTGGTCTGATCCTCTTGCCTTTGGAGTTTGCCATCGTTTTGGAAGAACGTCACAAGAAAATTAATGCAAACACGATTGAAGAGATGCGTGCCTTATCTCCCTCCGAATTCGAGAGCCTCGTGGCGGATACCTACCGCGCGCAGGGGCACACGGTGGAAGTTATCGGCGCCTCCGGCGACCACGGTATTGATCTGGTCATCCAAACCCGCAGGGGTGAGACCTGGCTGGTGCAGTGCAAAAAATATCGCGGCAAAGTCGGCGAACCCGTAATTCGTGATTTTTATGGAGCGCTTCGGGCTGCCAATGCTGACGCTGGCGCCGTTGTCACCACCGGAACGATCACTGCCCAAGCCCGCCTTTGGGCAGAGGGCAAACCGCTATTCCTTTATGATGGTGATGAATTCCTGAAGATAATTCAAACCACCCGCATCCATAAATCGCTGCCCGTGGAAGCAAAAAAGAAACGAGCGCAAAACATATTCGTCCCGGAGCCAGTCTTCCAGCCAGCTTATGCTGCCGCATCCCACACCGCATCAGTGGAAGTCGACCCCTATCCTCCGCAGGATAAACGACCCTTCATGAATATGAATGAAGCGCCGGACTGCCCCGCCTGTGGTTTACCCATGCTTTTGCATACGCAAAAACGATTCCTGTTTAAACCCAGTCAGATCTATATCTGTCAAAACGCGCCGTCTTGTGACGAAACACACCCGGTAGACTGATCACCGCCATCATCGGTCAAAGGCGTTTTATACTGAATAATTTCTAGTGTCGTCACTTATTTCAAAAAACACGGGGTAAGTCATAAAAAGGATCGGTTTTTTTGAAGCAGGTTGAGCGTTACGTCTCCGATTCCGGCAAAAAAAATATCGTTATGCATATGATCGAACCGAGAAGTTTGACCGAATATATTTTCATTACTAAGCCAATTTATGCAATTCCCCGTTGATAAAGTAACCACATTCCTGAAAAATAAAGAATGAAGAGGAGAAGAGAATCGATCTCGATAACCCATATTCGTTTTTCAAGTTTAGCCAGGTTCCCTAATAAACCAATGGCAGTCATTAGCAGCCCCAGCATGCCAACCAATGCAAAAGATGGGTCGATCACTGCCAAAAATCTGCCTTTCGTGTAGAAAAGATCAGTTAACCCAAGCGCAAACATATTGAACATGTTGCTGCCAAACAGATTTCCGATAGCCATATCAGGAGCGCCAATGCGAATGGCGGCTATGGTAGTCACAAGCTCAGGCAAAGAAGTAACCATCGCCACGAGGGTCGTACCAACGAAGGTAGCGCCTAACCCGGTGATCACCGCAATTTCATTGCTGCTGCGCACCATCAGGGGAGTAATCGCTATCAGAATACCAGCCGAAATGATAAATCCAACCAAACCGACCCACAACTTAGGAGTTCCATAAGGAATCTCCACAACATTTTTTTTATCGGTTTTTGTATCCGTTGAGATCAACCTGACTGCAAAGATGTAGGTGGCAAGGATGATCAATCCATCCAATCCTACCCATCCGATCTTAATATCAATATTCGCCAGCAGTAAATACAGAACCAGTCCAATCAATAGAATTGCCAAACTGCCCGTCAATGCATGACGTTGCGCAGATTTACGCAGAATCCGTTGACTGCGGTGTGAGATATCAAGAATTGCCAAAAGTAGCATGTTGAAAGCATTGCTGCCCAACAGGTTGCCTGCGGCGATGTTTGGGGTGTTCAGATTCACCGAACTGATGGAGGTAAGAACCTCCGGTAGAGATGTCGCACCAGCTAAAAGAAGCACCCCTATGAACATTCCTCCCAGCCGGGTACGGACAGCGATGATATCGCCAGCCTTCGCCAGGTAATTAGCCGCGAAAACGATCACCGCGGCCGAAAAAATAAATGAAACCCAGACCATGATCAATCGCCTTCCGAATCTTTGTTGCCGGATATCCCTTTAACATAACTCAATGGCCAAGCTGCAAAAACTCCCGTGTTCGGCTCATTCAGATCACCAACTACAGATTCAATCAACGCCAGACAGTGATCTGAAGCCTCTTTGTCATCAACAATAGCGAAAATTGTGACGTTATCTTTTTCATCCGCGAGCGGACTAGAATAGAGATACCGCATAGGAATCAACTTTCGCTGGTGGCGGTGTAAACCTGTGGATTCTATGACAGTTGCGCCTTTAATCCCGCCTTCAGTCCATGCTGTCAGAATTTTGTCCAGACGGCTTGGGTCATCCAAAACAAACAAGACTATATACATGTTTATCTCTCCAGAACTAATTCTCATCCCTTGCATATTAAAAAATTATTCATCGATCCGGCATCTTCCTGCATAAATTCAAGTTTGAACTCATCTACACAGTAAGAGAATGCTTTCTCCAGGTTCTATCATCCTGCAGTTAGTGCAAATAAGGGTATTGAAAGTTCAACAACTTTGAAGTCGTCGTGGATTCATTATACAGAAAACCATAATATTTTTGATAATTCTGTTGCCGAATAGAGATGAAACAATTCTGATAGGTTTTGCCAGTTCTCAAAGATTAAGATTGGCTTGTCATTATGACATTGGAGTTTGCATGCCTGACGAATCTGATGTGAAATTTTACGAATTAAGTCTATCCGATCGCCTTGAACAATTAAGCAAGGAAAGCGGTGTTCCGCTGGAAGCGCTAAAGGTATTGACTGGTGAAGCCAGCCTCAGCCCTGAGCAAGCCAACCACATGGTTGAAAATGCGATTGGTGTTTTCGTTTTACCTTTGGGGGTCGCCCGCAACTTTATCGTCAATGGGCGCGAATTGTTGGTCCCCATGGCGATCGAAGAACCTTCGGTCATCGCGGGAGCCTCTTTCATGGCAAAGCTCGCCCGTTCGGGCGGCGGCTTTACCGCAGAAACGACTCAGCCCGAGATGATCGGGCAGCTTCAGCTTCTTGATGTATCTGACCTGGAACAAACCCGCAAAAAGATTTTGGATCACCGCGACGACCTGCTTAAGTTGGCAGCCGGGGTCGACCCCGTGTTGTTGCGATTCGGTGGAGGACCGCGCGATTTGATCGTGCGCACTATCGAAGATTCCGCCATCGGGGCGTTCCTGGTGGTTCACCTGATTTATGACGTGCGGGACGCGATGGGCGCGAACGCCATTAACACCGCACTCGAAAAAATCGCTCCAAAGGTTGCCGAGATCAGCGGCGCGCGTGTGCATTTGCGCATCCTTTCCAACCTCGCCGACCGGCGGCTGGCTCGCGCCACCTGCACCATTCCGCTGGCTGACCTGGCATTTGGGGATTATTCCGCCGAAATGGTACGCGACGGCATTCTGGAAGCCTGGGCGTTTGCGGAGGCCGACCCCTACCGCGCCGCCACGCATAACAAAGGTATTATGAACGGCGTGGACGCAGTTGTCCTCGCCACCGGTAATGACTGGCGCGCGGTTGAAGCCGGCGCGCATGCCTACGCTGCCCGCAACGGACGCTACACCAGCCTGTCTACTTGGACAAAAGATAAAGCTGGCAACCTATGTGGCTTCCTTGAGATGCCGATGGCAGTTGGCATTGTGGGCGGCGCCACCCGGGTGCACCCGGCTGCGCAAGTCGCCTTGAAACTGATGAAAGTGGAAACAGCAGCCCAACTTGCCGAAGTCATCGTCTCGGTCGGGCTGGCGCAAAACCTGGCCGCCCTGCGCGCCCTCGCCACCGAGGGCATCCAACGCGGGCACATGGGCCTGCATGCCCGCCAGGTGGCTGTTGCCGCAGGGGCGGTAGGCAGCGAGATCGACCGCCTTGCCAACCAATTGACACAAGAAAAAACCATCCGCACCGACCGCGCGGAGCAAATCCTCAAAGAGTGGAGAAAGCAATAATGACCCAATTAACCTCTTCGGACGCAGACAATCTCTTGTTACGAACCGATCGCAAGACCGGCATCATCGGCTATGGCGCTTATGTGCCGCGTTACCGCCTGCCGGGCAGCGAAGTCTCCCGGGTGTGGACGGGCGGAAAAGGCGGTTCACCCGTCAAAGAAAAATCCGTGGCAGGTCTGGATGAAGACGTAGTCACTATGTCCATCGAAGCCGCCCGCAACGCTCTTGCCCGAGCCGGGATTGAGCCGTGCGAATTGCGAGCCGTGTGGGTGGGTTCTGAATCACACCCTTATGCGGTGAAACCCTCAGGAACTGTGGTGGCTGAAGCCATCGGGGCTTCCCACAACATCCAGTCTGGCGATTGGGAATTTGCCTGCAAAGCTGGAACAGAAGCCATGGTTGCCGCAACCGCTTTGGTCGGCTCAGGCATGGCAAAATACGCGCTCGCCATCGGCATGGATACCGCGCAGGGCAAACCCGGAGACGCGCTCGAATACACCGCCAGCAGCGGTGGAGCAGCCTTCGTCATCGGTCCGGCCGAGGAAGCTGCCGTCTTGATCGAAGCTTCTTATTCATATGTGTCTGACACGCCCGATTTCTGGCGTCGCCCCGAACAAAAGTACCCCGAACACGGACAGCGTTTTACTGGCGAACCGGCATACTTTAAGCATGTTGAAACCGCAGGTAGAGTAATGTTGCAACAGATGAAGCGCACCCCTGCGGATTACAACTACGTCGTTTTTCACCAGCCCAACCCCAAATTCCCGCAGAAAGCCGGAGCAACGCTCGGCTTCACCCCGGAGCAGATCAAACCCGGGTTGCTGGTGTCGACCATCGGCAATACCTATGCGGGCGCTTCTCTGATCGGGCTGACGGCTGTGCTGGATATCGCCAAACCCGGCGACAAAATATTGATGGTTTCCTACGGCTCCGGAGCAGGGTCAGACGCTTTTTCCCTCGTGGTTACCGACAAGATCACCGCCCGGCGCGGTCTCGCCCCTTCCACCGCGGATTATATCGCCCGGCGTACCCAGATTGATTACGCCATGTATACGCGCTTCCGCGACAAGATCGACATGGGATAGGGGGAGACGCCATGACAGATGTTGTTATCGCGGGCATCGGCGAGATCCCGGTTGGCGAACATTACGACCTCAGCTTGCGCCAGATGGGCGTGCGCGCGCTGCTGGCTGCCATCAAAGACAGCGGGGGTCTGAAACCGCAAGCCCTCTATATTGGCAACATGCTTGCCTCCATCGTTTCACACCAAACCAATTTAGGCGCACTCTTCACCGATTATGCCAGCCTGGACGGGATTGAAGCATATACCACCGAAGCCTCCGGCGCTTCTGGCGCAGCGGCTTTACGCATGGCTTACCTCGCCATCCTCTCTGGGTATGTGGATACAGTGGCCGTGCTCGGCGTCGAAAAATGGACCGACATGGCGCATAGCGAATCTGAGACTGCCGCTGCTTATGGGCTGGATTATGATTACGAGGGCATGCAGGGACTCAGCGAAGCCGGCCAGGCCGGATTGCTGATGCGGCGCTATTTGCACGAGCACAACCTGCCTGCTGACGCGCTGGGCGGATTCGCCGTTCAGGCGCACGCTAACGGGGTCAACAATCCAAACGCCTTTTTCAGAAAGGCGATTAGTTATGAAACCTACAGCAATGCTGACAAGGTCAACGACCCGTTGAACCTGTTCGACGCCGCCCCCTGCGCGGATGGCGCCGCCGCGCTCATCTTCACCCGCCGCGACCTGCTTCCCAAAGGATACCCTCACGCGGTGGTGCGCCTGCTGGGCTCCAGCGTCTCGATTGACACGCTCGCCCTGCATGACCGCAAAGATCCGCTGGCGTTTGAAGCCGCTAGGCAAGCTGTGGAGCAGGCTTGCGCGCAAGCAGGCATTATGCCCGTCTATACGGACTTGTTTGAGCTGGACGATTCCTATTCCATCTACGCTGCCCTCACGCTGGAAGCCTGCGGTTATACCGACCCTGGCGCGGCTCCGCAGATGGCTCGCGATGGATTGTTAGCCCCCACAGCCAAGCTGCCTGCGCTCACCATGGGTGGCTGCAAGGCGCGCGGTAACCCCATCGGCGCCAAGGGGGTTTATCAGGCGGTTGAATCAACGCTGCAGCTGCGCGGACTGGCAGGCAAGAACCAGGTGAAAGACGCGCGCATCGCCCTCACCCTGGCGCTGGGCGGACCCGCCTCCACCGCCATCGCGCATGTGTTCGACAGGGCCGAAAGCTGATAACCGAAATTTGAGAATCGAGATTCGTAAGGCCAAAGTCTTAACGGGTTTCCGATCCTTGACCACGGTTCTTGATCTTTGCTCTCCACGGTTCTCTGTTTTCAGTTCTCGACTCTCGGCTCTACCACCAACCTGATAGCATTTGATAGTTACCTGCATCTAAACTTACCCTTGCAGTAACTTATTGGATAAACGGAGTTAAAATGGAAATTCCTCGCCACTGGCGCTTAAAACAACAAAGATATGCCCTGATGGGCGAAGTATGCCCGCACTGCGAAGTCAAGATCTTCCCCCCGCGCGACGTGTGCCCCGAATGCGGCGGCGAAGCTAAGACCCGTTTCGCTTTCAGCGGAAAAGGCAAAATCTACTCTTATACCGTGATGCGCGATGCGCCTTCAGGGTATGAGCAGAACGCCCCTTACACCGTGGCGGTGGTCGCATTGGAAGAAGGCCCCATGGTCACCGCGCAGCTCACCGACCTCGGTGAAGAACCGGTTGCCATCGGCATGCCGGTGGAGATGGTCACGCGCAAGATCAGAGAAGACGGCGAGCGTAAAGGCATGATCGTGTACGGGTATAAGTTTAGACCGGCTCTTCGAGCCTAGAACAAAGAGAGTATTAATGGATCAGAGACGCACTCTATTTCAAGAGAGCGTTTTCAATTAAATTAAAAACTTCCGAGTTTTACTGAACCCGGGAGTTTTTTTATCTGCTCCTATCGAACGGATTATCGCCACTGAATAGGCTAAATGGATGCAATCTCCATCTGCAAGCCCACTAACTTGCGATTCCAGCCGATTTGTGGAAGTGCACAATCCGCCAACTCGCTTCGCGCTTTTCCACTATCCAAGTGCATCGTAGGGGTAACTCAAAGTTTTGTCCATCTTTTTGGGCACAGAACATCCATTGGTTTGTCACCCAGGCAAAGTGCTCATCTGGTGAGGTGTGGATTGTCTCTTCCGTCACTTTTATCTGGATGTTGTGTAAAGCATTATTCTGAGCTTGTATTGCTTTTTTGAGCTCAGCATAACCGCGCAACCAGTCTTCCTTATCGGTTCCAATCCAAACAAGATCCTGATCCTGATATACAACTTCTGGCAGCTTGGAAATCTCACATCCTTCAATGGCATCGATCCATCTCATTAGAGCAGCATGGATGTCTTCCTCCAGCATGGTTTTCAAATCTGTGTTCATGTAATTCCTCTCATATCGCCTGGGAAACAACAACCCAAGCCTCTCATGGAGTAAAGAAATATTTTCCACTCACAGAGAAGGTCATAGTTTCCCAGCTAATGGTGGCTACCTTGCCGATCAAATGTAAGTTCTTTAGAGAACCCGTGCCAGGAAGAAGAGTGTAATAGCCCCTGTCCTTCACCCACCGGACATGACCGGTCGCCTGGCTGCCGTCACTGGCTGTAACCAGCACCGTAGCGCTCTCGATCACCATTCCAGCCGGGTTCTGGAAATATGCATGGTCGAAATACTCGATCGTTCCTCCGTTCAACACCGCAAACGGAGCAGCAGCGTTTTGAATGACACAAATATTTGGATCCACTGAGCCGTCACATACCTTCTCAAAGTAGAAGGTTGAGTGCGGTGCTGCCTGGACGGGGTTGGTCACTGCCACCAACATCGCTATGCAGAGTACCATGACAAAAATAGACATCTTTTTCATTACTATTTCTCCTTTCTTTTCAAGTAATAGACCAGATCTTCACGGGTACATCTTCTTAATGTACAGCATAATCTTAGGAGAATCACCGCATCCTTGGGTACCCTTTTGGGATACAATATGAATACAATTCGTTCTCCTTATTCCGGTGGGCAATATGAGTTTGATTTATTCTTTCGGAGATTGGATTCGGCGTAGGCGGAAATCTCTCGATCTCACACAGGCTGTTTTAGCCATCCAGGTGGGCTGCTCGGTAGTGACCATCAAAAAGATCGAGCAAGATGAGCGCCGTCCTTCCCGCTTGATGGCAGAGAGGCTGGCAGATTGCTTGTGCATACCTATCCCTGAACAACCCTCATTTATCCGGGCAGCCCTGTCCGAGCTTTCCCCAGATCGCTTATTTCCTCCTGCGACTGAATTTCCAGCCTCCAAGATTTTCACTCATTTGCCACAACCCTTCACACCGCTAATTGGTCGAAGGAAAGAAATTTCGGAAGCCATACATCAGCTTCGACACCAGACGCGCCTGCTGACATTAACCGGGATTGGAGGTGTGGGGAAGACCCGCCTGGCGCTGGCTATAGCGCTTGAGATTATCAATGAGTTCCGGAATGGAGTTGTTTTTGTCTCGCTGGCTTCTATTCAGGATCACGTACTGGTGGCAGCCAAAATCGCCATGGACCTGGGTCTGAAAGAAAGCGGCGAGCAATCAATACGGGAAATTCTGACCAGTTTCTTATCAAATCAACAAATCCTCCTGGTATTAGACAACTTCGAGCACTTGCTCCCATCCGCGCCGTTGCTTGCAGATCTATTACTAACTGCACCTGAACTACGCCTGCTGGTAACCAGCCGGGCGCTGCTACATCTTTCTGGCGAAGCTGTGCTGACCATCCTGCCTTTCAACCTGCCGGAAACTTCAACGACTCTCGACTCTAATCAATATTTCCATAGGATCTCACGCTCAGATGCCGTTCGCTTGTTTGTAACTCGCGCCAGAGCCAGATATCCGGTTTTTCGCTTGGTGAAAGAGAACAGCCATCAGGTGGTTGAAATATGTCGTAAGCTGGATGGCCTTCCGCTGGCGATCGAACTGGCTGCTTCTCGTGTTAGCGAATACCCGCTGGAAACACTGCATGAGGGATTATTACGCCGGTTAGATCTGCTCACCGATGGTTATCTTGATCTACCTGCCCGTCAGCAGACCCTACGCGGCACTTTCGATTGGAGCTTCGCTCACCTGGATGCCATCGAGCAGGATCTGTTTGCAAGTTTCGGTGTGTTCTCCGGAGGTTTTACTCTAGAAGCTGCCCTAGCCGTCTGCGGCTCCTATTCCAGGTACGATCTGCTCACAGGGATCAGAGGTCTTGTGGATAAGAATATGGTCGTGCGGGCAGGAGAAGAACGTTACAATATGCTCGAAACGGCTCATGAGTATGCTCTTGAACGATTGGAAATTGCTGAGCAGACCCTGTATTCACGGCGAACTCACCTCGCTTACTTTATGCAGCTGGCTAATCAAGCAGCACCACACCTGTGGGATAAAGAGCAGGGAGAATGGCTCCGGAGGTTGACGGTGGAGATTGATAATTTCAGGGGGGCATTGCGTTGGGCGCTAAATCGAGAAATAACTGATCCAGAAGAAGTTGATATGGGAGCACGGATAGCGGCATCCCTGTGGTATTTCTGGTATCTTACTGGAAGATTGCAAGAAGGACAAAATTGGCTGATACTTGCTCTCAACCTCGTCCCACAATTAAATCGAACCCGAGCCCGATTGCTCATGGCAGATGGCACGCTTCTTTGGCAGCAGGGCAAGCTTCCAATGGCAGATAGTAGATTACAAGAGTCAATCGATCTCTTAAGTTTTCTGGAAGATGAGGCTGGTCTAGCTGAAGCCATCCATATGCACGGACATATCGTTTTTGATCAACGAAACTATGAAGAAGCTAAGAATATCTTCCAAAAAAGTCTTTCCACCTATGAAGCTCTTGGCGATTGCGTAATTCGAATTACACTATTGGGAGATCTTGGTCTCGTTGCTTGCCATCAGGGTGACCTGGTATCTGCCCGGGCATATTATGAGCAGTGCATGGAACTGTACATTATGTATGAAATAAAGGATGGCGAAGCGCAAACTTACATTCGTCTGGGTGATGTGGCTCGTCTTGAGGGCGATTACGAAAAGGCAGGTGGTTTCTACGAGAAGAGTCTGTTGATCAACCGTGGACTAAAGATATCTCTAGAAATTGCCTGCTCGCTCCATAAGCTGGGCTTTTCTGCTCTGCATAAGGGTGAACTTCATCAGGCACAGGCACTATTCCGGGAAAGCCTGGCTCTGCAGCATGAGTTTGGCAACCAGCAGGGTATGGCGGAGTGTCTTGCAGGTTTAGCAAGCGTGGACGTATATGTTGGGAGATATGAGGAGGCTGCGCGGAATTTTTGTGCAGCCAGACGAATCCTTACAAAGACCGGCTTACCCATAGGACCAGCTGATTTGGCTGAATGGCAACGAGACGAGGAAAAAGCGAGATCAAAATGTGGTTCCAAACAGTTCGAGCTGGCTTGGTCAAAGGGGATGGATGATCCTGTAGAATTTATCATAAAATCGGTGCTTCCTGAGGTTCCATTGCTGAAATCATGATCAGGAAAAAGCATCCCACCGGCGCACTTCAAAGGATGACTTATAAATCTCGTTATAAAACCACTCTCACCTCCGCCGCGCGGATCGCGTCAGCATCCCCTTGGGGGACCGAGTCGTATATACGTGTATAAATTTAGACCGGTGATGTGAGCTGTTTAAGCAAATGATTGTGTACACCAATCGAGGGTGAAGGCGGGTATAAATTTAGGCCGGTAATGGCACACTAAACTAAAGGATCAAGAAGCTGAGAAGCGCTCTCCTATGAAGGAGTGTGCTTTTTTGTTATGTGGCATAATTGAATTGCATCAAGTGCCAGCTTAATTTGGAGTTGGGAAGAACCTTGCGCTCAAACCCTTTGTGCGTTTTCCGAAATTGGTTTATGCATCAAGTTGGTGTTGCGTTTTGTAGATCAAGTTCTATCTCAAAAAGAGCATAAATCTTAATTATATCGAGGTAATGAAACCATGGAGAAAGTATGAAAAAGAAATTCGCGCTTCCAATCTTGTTGGCTACCATATTGCTTACGCTGGCTTGTGGGGTTGGTTTAGAGGGAATTAGTTTCGGCGATGAACAAGAACGGATTAATCCCATAAAGGAAATGTTTGAGAAGGAAACCATGGTGGCTATGCTGACCCTGACTGAGGAGTCAGGGTCAGCGCTTGCTGAAGCCACTTCAGAGCCCAAATACCAATCCGTTACACAGCCAGGTTCAGATATGGAGAGGACTGTTGCCGGTTCGCATGAATACTCGGTGATTGCAACCAACTTCGAGTGTACTTGCCAGGCAACCGCGAATATGACCGTGGATTTCAATTTCACAGGTGATCAGGTTGAAATTACAAATGGCGGTGGCGGTGCAACGATGGTTTATGAAAAAATCAGCGAGAACCAATACCAAAATTCATCTATGGGGTACTACATTTTGTCGAGCGGAGAAGGGGATCAAACCACGCAGACCAAGGTGGAAGAGGAAAATCGTACGTTGATAAACTTGAACGGCAATGGGTATGTCATGGAGTTTTATAAAGGATCTTCTAGTACACCATGTTGTTTCTATACCTTCAAAATTGAAAAATAGTTTCACCCATGGACGGAATCAAAGGCCTAAAATCCAGGCCTGACCTGCGGGCATAGATGACCGCTCGCACGATCCGACCGGATGCGGATAAGATGGAAACCGGTGAAGAGGATCTGATGCTGGACATTGAAGGATACAGCCCTCTCCCGGTGTCGCTGCTGCGGCAGGGTTCGGTTACGCAATACAGCCCTTCTTTCACCAGCCCCAAAACATTCATCCCCCACCAGGAGGTCAAATGCGACCAGGAATTGTGCCAGAGCGCTGATCTGGTTCACCTCAGGCAGGAAGCCGGTCAGGGTCGTCACCCCCACCGACGCGCCTAAATAGCGTCCCAGTTGGACCAGATCGTTCAATACGGTGCGGTCTGCGCAGCGAGCCTAATGTTGATTTCGGAATCTTGAGGTTTTCCCTCTACATCCTGCCCATGCCAGCGAATGCCAAGCCGTTAGATAACTGCCTTTATCTCCCCAATGCGGACTAAGTCGTAACTACGGGTATAAATTTAGACCGGTGCTAGTTGGCCCGCGTTAAGTTCAAAGAGTTAAGATTTCTTCCCTGGTATCGCTGTACGCCAGGGATTTTTCTTAACAAACCTTGTTACCAATTTGGTAATATTGTGATATAATCATTTTATGATAATCATCAGCCGGCGCATGCTGCGAGAATTCTGGGAAAAACACCCGGATTCATCAATTGCATTGCAGACCTGGTTCCATGATGTGGAGCACGCTACATGGAACACCCCGGCAGACATCAAAGCAGTTTACAAGAATGCCAGTTTTGTGGCAAACAACCGGGTTGTGTTTAATATCAAAGGCAATCATTTGCGGTTGGTGGTTATCGTGATATATCAACATGGCGTGATATACATCCGGTTCGTGGGAACACACGAAGAATATGATCGCATCAATGTCGCCACGATATAAGGAGTGAATAATGGAAATCAAACCCGTTCGCAATGAAGCCGACTATCAGGCAGCGTTGAAAGAAATCGAAAAGCTGATGGAGTCACAACCCGGAACTCCGGAAGGCGACCGGATGGATGTGTTGGTGACTTTGGTAGAAGCCTATGAAGACAGGCATTTCGCGATTCCCGAACCGGATGACCCGGTGCAGGTGCTGGAATATTACATGGAAAGCCGTGGGTTAAGCCGTACCGATCTGATCGAATACCTGGGAAGCAAAGAACGGGTTTCGGAAGTGCTAAACCGAAAACGCGGGCTTTCACTTGAGATGATCCGGCGACTACATAATGGACTGGGGATTCCTGCCGACTTGATCATTGGAAAACATGCTCGCAGCTACACGCATAACAATCCAGCCCGGACCAAGCCGCAAGTACGTGTACACGAAGTGCGCCCGAAAGGCGTAAATTTAGGCCAGTGATGCAAGGGCAATTACTTTTGAGAATATTAGAAGCGCCTTCCAGAGATGGAGGACGTTTTTTTGTTGGCTATGATTTACGGAGATTCGATTCCACTTTTCGTTTAAATTAAAAAATGGAGACGAATGAAAACGAATCAGTATTGGCGGCGATGTTTGGTCGAGTGGGTAGTTGAAGATGATGTGCTTCAAAATACTGCTCCCTTCAATGCTTGAGGATGGAAAATTAAGATAATCTATGCAAAACCATCATCTCACAAAAAGGTGGGAAATGTACCTTGCCCGTTTGGCAGGTTTTAAGGGTAAAACTTGCCAAATTGGCAAGTTTTATAAAGAATTTTATAAATTGAAGATCTGAGAAGACTGCAAGCCAAAGGAATAATCTCAGCCTGATTCAAGTTCAAGCCGATGATGCACAGGTAACAACACATAATTTGGAAAGCGCTCACCAAAAATGGGGGGTGCTTTTTTGATTTCTATGCCATAATTGCAGCATATCAGGAATCCGTATAATAAATAGTTGGGCGGCTGAAATGTCATCATAAAGTTATGCGGCTCTCTTGAGGAGCCGTTGGGTGCGCCCATGATAGCGCAGGAGAACCATGAAAACAAAGCAACACGTCATAGCAATTCTTGTTTTAGCCATGAGTTTGATAATATCAAGTTGTGTGCCATGGCGGTTATTTGGTTCAACCGTTACTCCAATTCCCACCCAAACACCTTTGCCAACATCTACATTAACCCCAGTTCCGCCCACGCCAACGTCTACAACAACCCCAGTTCTACCCTCGCCCGCGCCTGAGCAAACAACTGCGCCTGCCGTACAGACCAGCCCAACCTCAACCCAGCAGACGGCACCTCAGAAACCTCCTGTCGAGATAACTGTTTATTGTGCGGAATTTGGCCTGTCTCCCAGTTATGCGGAAGTAGACCAACCAATAGTATTGAAATGGGCATGGGGAGCCACAACTGAGGCTTATCGCCAAGACTACATAAGTGCCGCTTCCTTCTCAGTCCAGATTGATGGACAATTCGCTGATGTTTCGTCGGCCTGGCTGACCTTGAGCTATGAATCTGGGCAGTATGTTGCAAGATGGCGTCTACCACCTAGAATTTTATCTGTGGGTACACATCAACTCATCAGCGCGGTGACACTCAGCCGTCAGATTACAGACGGGCTCGACTCTAATGGTGATGGCAACCTCGATACCTTTGGGCCAGGTACTACGACACATCCCTGCGAAATTATTGTGAGATGATGATGTTGTAAGGAGTACCTGCCCCTATCGAACCGCCGCCCAACCCCGCGTGCAGTCGACGCCGCCAAGGCCGCGCAATTCCGGCGCTCAGACTTCCGCGAAGTAACTTCACGGCGGCGGCGCGGCTGACGCTGACCGTTAGGCGGGTATTACGAGCATCGTAATGGAGATAAAACTTGAAAGATGAAACAAGACAGACTCTTATGCTTCTGGTTGAGAAAGCAAACCGACTGAAATCTTTCAAGTTCGATGAGCATGTGAAACAGGTTGGACTTGGTTTCAAAGGTACACGCAACGACGATGATGAATGGATTATTGAGTTTGGACTTCCTGATGATGAAAAAATTGACATCTTTATCCTCACATTCCGCTTTTTCTATCAAGACGGTGAGTCTATCTCTTTCTCAAGCTTGAGAAGATTCCTCAATGATCCAGAGTTATCTTCCGAATGGAAAGACGGTGTTTCAAAGTCCCGTAAGGCATATTTTGTTTACTTAAAAGGCTATTCGGTTTACACAGTCGAGCTGTTCGAAGGGCACCCAAGTCGGCACGAAATACTGGATACGGTTTTATATGGGCAGGCAACACACGCAAACCCTGAAAAACTTAAGCGGCTTAAACAATGGACAGCCGATGGCATACGAGCCAACTTGTTGCAGCAAGAATTTACTGGAATGCTTGTTCAGATTCTTGTTTTTATCAAGTACATTGGCGAATTAAGCGAACACGAGCTAGCGTTGAAACCCGCTTAACCCAGCGTTCTCAGAAACCGCCCTCGTATCAAGGTGACTGAGTTTTATCCTAACTGATCGATTCACATAAATTTAGAGCCATTCAACAAAAAAACAATCAGAATCTCGATCCCAATTAAACGCAAAGCAGGCGTTCTTCTCGTGAGGACGCCTTTTGTTTTCATGTCCCTGGTGCTCAGGCCGGGAC
>WOUT01000025.1 GCA_009773005.1 Chloroflexota bacterium
GAAGCCCCGGTGAACGGCGGCCGTAACTATAACGGTCCTAAGGTAGCGAAATTCCTTGTCGGGTAAGTTCCGACCCGCACGAACGGTGTAACAACTAGAGCACTGTCTCAACGAGGGACCCGGCGAAATTGAAATGGCTGTGAAGATGCGGCCTACCCGCAGTAGGACAAAAAGACCCCGTGGAGCTTTACTGCATCTTGGCATTGAGTTTGGGTAAGATTTGTGTAGGATAGGTGGGAGGCTGTGAAACTGGAGCGCTAGCTTCGGTGGAGCCATCAGTGAAATACCACCCTAATCTTGTTTAGACCCTAACCCCACACCGTAATCCGGGTGGGGGACCGTGCCAGGTGGGCAGTTTGACTGGGGCGGTCGCCTCCTAAAAGGTAACGGAGGCGCCCAAAGGTTCCCTCAGGCAGAATGGAAACCTGCCATAGAGTGCAAAGGCATAAGGGAGCTTGACTGCAAGACCAACGCGTCGAGCAGAGACGAAAGTCGGGCTTAGTGATCCCACGGTACTGAGTGGAAGGGCCGTGGCTTACCGGACAAAAGCTACCCCGGGGATAACAGGCTGGTGAAGTCCAAGAGTTCATATCGACGACTTCGCTCGGCACCTCGATGTCGGCTCATCGCATCCTGGGGCTGTATCAGGTCCCAAGGGTCGGGCTGTTCGCCCGTTAAAGCGGTACGCGAGCTGGGTTCAGACCGTCGTGAGACAGGTCGGTCTCTATCCACTGTGGGCGTAAGGGATTTGAGTGGAGCTGCCCCTAGTACGAGAGGACCGGGGTGGACTGACCGATGGTGTTCCAGTTGTCGTGCCAACGGCATTGCTGGGTAGCTAAGTCAGGCAGAGATAACCGCTGAATGCATCTAAGTGGGAAACTCGCCACAAGATTAGATCCCTGTTTTCCCGTAAGGGAGTAAGATCACAGGTAGACTACCTGTTTGATAGGCGGAGTGTGTAAGCACAGCAATGTGTTTAGCTTATCCGTACTAATGATCGAGGGCTTCTTC
This sequence comes from Chloroflexota bacterium, assembly GCA_009773005.1. Lineage (GTDB taxonomy): Bacteria > Chloroflexota > Anaerolineae > Anaerolineales > Anaerolineaceae > UBA6107. The sequence continues at coordinate 1,012 of WOUT01000025.1, forward strand.
ATATGGTGCGGGGAACTCGGCACTCTTTTGAGGACTACATACTATTCTGATTATTTTGGTAAACTTAACATGTGAATTAAGTCTCTTGGTGACTGGAGCGACAGTGGTACACCCGGTAACATCTCGAACCCGGTCGTTAAGGCTGTCAGCGCCGATGGTACTTGGAGGGCGACTTCCTGGGAGAGTAGGTCGTTGCCAAGAGACTTTTTCTTTTATAAGTCCCCACTAAAAACATCAATTAAATATTATTGCCTAAGTATGGATAAATAATACTAAGGTTTTTTATTTATTTAACCAGGTTTAGGATTTGTTGATACAATTGAATTTTTTGAAAAAAGAAACATCTTCCCAATTGTCACTATTCGTGGTTTGCATGACCCAACAGCTTCGAGATCTGATTTGAAGTATTGGCGGAGCCAATCAAACAAGATCAGAATGGATACTCTTGAATCCATTCGCCAAGAATATAATTCCTGGAAATATCCCAATGAACCAAGATTTCAAAGAGTTTATCGAATCGTTAAACACAAATGACGTCCAATATCTGGTTATTGGAGGATATGCTGTTGCCTTTCACGGCGTTCCTCGATATACAAAGGTTTTGGATATTTGGATAAATCCTACGGTAGAAAATGCCATCAGGATCATTTCTGCATTAAAAGAGTTTGGTTTCCAGTCCTTGGGAATTCAGGTAGGAGATTTAACCACCCCGGCGCAAACCATTCAACTAGGATACCCTCCTGAAAGGATCGATCTGATTACCACTATTGATGGAGTGGAGTTTTCTGAATGTTATCAAAAAGGTATCAAATTTGAAGATTCGGGGGTAACTATAAATGTGATTGACTTGGAAAATTTAATAAAAAATAAAAAAGCTTCAGGTCGCGCCCAGGATATAGCGGATCTCGAAAATTTAATTTGAACAACAGATCAATGGGAAGAAATGTTTAGTTCTTCTGTTTTTCTTAATAAAAAAGGTTGCTTGCTCAATTAAGCATGCAACCTTTTTTGATATCTGTGAAATTGTCAGAGCGTGCGTCTTTCCCTGTCGTAGTTTTGCCCAAGAAAAGCTGGAACGCGTGCCTTTCCAAAGGTGAAGATCATCACGATGATCGTTGCCACATACGGCAACATCAGAAGGAATTGATAGGGGATCAAGGATCCGCCAACCTGCATACGATAGGACAGAACTTCCACGCCGGCGAAGAAGAGCGATCCGAAAAGGATCGGCAGAGGACTCCAACCCCCAAAGAATGTGAGAGCGATAGCCAACCAGCCACGGCCTTTAACCATCAAGTCTGTGAATGTTCCTGTATAGACCATTGGTAAATATGCACCCGCCAGACCCATAAGCATTCCACCGATTATCGAGGTTGTGTAACGGTGGCGAACGACATTAATTCCGAGACTGTCTGCAGCTTTTGGATTCTCTCCAACCGAGCGTATCCGCAATCCAAGATTAGTGCGAAATAGTACGTACCATAATATGATCGATAGTAAGATCGAAACGTATACGAGCAGATTCTGACTGAAGAGGATCTTTCCGATAAAGGGAATTTTACTTAAAAGGGGAATGCTCACCTCTTTTAATGTTGGGATCAAAGGGGGTGTCAAAGTAACCCCGATTACTATCTTTGGCAGAAGGGATGATAAACCCAGTCCAATAAAGAACAAAGCTAAACCAACAACAAACTGGTCCATTTTTAATGTCGTGGTAAAGTATGCCAACAGGAGGCCAAAAAGACCACCAGTGAACATGGCAGCCAACACTCCCACTAAAACGCTTCCACTGAGGTAACTAACGAGGAACCCCACTGCTGCACCCACTAACATGATGCCTTCTTGAGCTACGTTAAATACACCTGTCCGACCGGAAAGCATGGTGCCCTGCCCGGCAAGCACAAACGGAACCATTGAAAGAAAAGTTAGTCTGAGAAACTCTACCACATAAGATTCAATGCCTGTCATTTCTGTCGCCTCCTGATGAGATCTGAAAGCAAGATGAATACCAGGATCAACGCTTCCATAATTAATACGATTTGAACCGGGATCATCAAGGTGCGTTGCATCGCGCTTGCCCCAACTTCAAGAATGGCGATAAAAAACGCCACAAAGGGAACTGCCTGGTTCTTTCCGCGGGCAATCAATCCAATGATCAGACCTAGAACGGGAAAGTTGGAATGCAACCCTTCAATCAGGCGATGATGAACACCGGAAACCTCGATTACTCCAGCGAGACCTGCTACGCCTGCGCCAATAACCATTGAAAACAAAAACATTTTGCGAATGTTAATTCCGTGGACTTTTGCTGCGCGAGGATTTGCTCCAGTTGCTACCAGTTCATAACCACTCGTCGTTTTATTGGTAAAAAAGTAAATTCCAATTGCCACCAAAAGTGCAAGGAAAATGCCCGAATGCAGAGGAGGGTTATTTATCAACATGGGCAAAAAGCCACCGGCTCCGATGGGGATTGTGGTTGGATGTCCGGCAGCCGGGTCGCGCCAGGGTCCGGTTGCAATATAATCGATCAATGCGAAGGATATAAAGTTCAACAAAACCGTGGTTAATATCTCGTTGATATTGAATTGGTAAAGCAACCATGCTGCAATGAGACCCCATAAAGCGCCTGCCAAAACGCCCGCAATGATTACCATGGGAAGAAGCAAGTAAGCAGGTAAATCCGTGAAGATAATGCCAACAGCAGTGGCGCCAATTGCACCTACGATCATCTGTCCTTCTGCGCCGATATTAAATTTACCAGATGAGAGAGGTACAGTGAAGGCAAGCGCAACGAGTGTAAGTGGGATCCACTTTAAAAGTGTTTGGATAAATCCATTGGGGGTACGAAACGAAGTGAACAGGATCGTTTCATAAGCTTTGAAAGGATTGAAATCCATTGCGGCGATAAAAATTCCCGCCGCTATGAAAGAAGCTACTACCGCGATCAAGTAAGGTAAAAATCGTTTTATTGTTGTCATTTTGTTTTACTCATTCGCCTCATTTATTTGCTTTCCTGGTCGTAGCCACTCATCAAGCGGCCAATCTCATATTTTTCAAATTTCTCTCGCGGAAGCACGCCAACAATCTTGCCGCGATACATTACGGCGATCCGATCACAAATTAACAGGAGTTCATCCAAATCTTCAGAAAGAAGTAACGACGCCATGCCTGCAGCAGCTCGCTCGAATAGTTTTTTATATACAAAATCCATGGAGGGGATATCGAGACCGCGAGTCGGATTGTGGGCAACCAAAAATTTGGAGGATTGTGAAAACGCGCGGGCGATCATGACGCGCTGAATATTTCCTCCAGAGAGATTGCCTCCTGAATCCTCAGGTCCGGATGTTTTTATGTTGTACTCGCTGATCATGTTTCTGGAACTGGAATATACATTTTTCCAACTCATAATGCCATTTTTGCTATAGGGCGGCAAGTGGTGGTAACCCAGAATGAGATTGTAAGCTACGCTCGCTTTCTGCAAGAATCCATCAGCAAGCCGGTCTTCTGGAATATACACAAATCCGCGCGCAATAATATCCTTGGTTGATTTATGCGTAACATCTTCGGCCAGGAACTTAATTATCCCGTTTGTGCTGGATTGGATGCCCATCACAACCTCGGCCAAATCGCGCTGACCATTGCCAGCTACACCTGCAATCCCAAATACTTCTCCTTCTCCGATCTCAAAAGTGATGTCGTCGAGGAGATGTACCTTATCAGAACTAACCAAATTAACTTTTTCCAATTGAAGAGCATAGCCTTTTTTTGTCGAGTTAACTTTTAAGTCCCGGTTTGAAAAAACCACGCTTTTTTCAAGGTCCATACCTTCACCCACCATCGCACGCACAAGCATCTCGTCGCTGGCATCTTTTCGGGTGAGGCTGACAACGTTTTTTCCTTCGCGCAATACGCTGATCCGATCGCAAACAGTTAATACTTCGCGTAACTTGTGTGTGATGAAAACAATACTTAAACCTTCCTTCACCATGATCTTTAATGTTAGAAATAGAGAATCAACCTCTTGTGGTATGAGATTGGTAGTTGGTTCATCAAGAATGAGGATTTTAACTCCTCGATAAAGCGCTTTAAGGATCTCTACTTTTTGCCGAGTTCCCATGGTAAGCGTTTCTATGTGGGCGGATAAGTCAATTTCGAGACTAAATCGCTTGCAGAGTTTTTCAATGAATTCTTGTTCTTGGTTATAGTCTACAGAAAAAGGACGCGAAACTTTCGTGCCCAAAATAATGTTCTCAAGAACGGTGAAATTATTTATCTGGAGAAAGTGCTGATGTACCATTCCAATGCCATTGTGAATGGCATCTTTTGGAGAAAGGATCGTGACAGGTTGGCCATTTATTATGACTTTCCCTGTGTCCATCTTGTAAAGTCCATAAAGGATGTTCATTAATGTGGTCTTTCCAGCGCCGTTTCCGCCCAGAAGACCCAAGATCTCATTACTTTTTAATTCAAATTCAACATTGCTCAAGGCAATTACTTTATCGAATGTTTTATTAATCCCTTGCATTTGTAAAATCGTGGTTTGTTCCATAATTAATCCTATCCGATGGATTTTGAAAACTTCCAGGGTATAGATTATTAATAATCCTTCTACACCCCGGAAGTCTTGTGCAGTTACGGTTTTACAGATTACTTGATCTCAGACGTATCTTTTACAACAATTATTGTTCCATCGATCACTTTATTGATTGTTTCCTGAACCTGAGCTTCAACGGCTGCGTCAACATTTTTTAAAGGTGTCTGGATCTTTACGCCAGTAGCAAACCCTAATGGATAATAGCCACCGGTCTCGCCTGCCTTGATCTTGGTTACGATCTCTTCCAAAGGTCCAGCGAAGTCATACAGGACTGAAGTGATGTAGTTGGCGGGGGCAAAAGTGGTTTTGTTGGTGTATTTTGCCGTGACGAGGATGGTTCGAGTCTCTGTGGTAGCGGCCTTGGCAGCCTCGAAAACGCCAAACATTCCCAGGTTCAAAGATCCCATGATCACATCCACGCCATCGGCGATCATTGCATCGGCGGTCTGGCGGGCTTTGGCGGGATCATTGAAATCACCTGTCCAAACTTTAACGAGTTCAACGTCAGAGCCCATGTCAGTGAGGGCTTGCTGGATGGCGTGAACTTCAGCATAAGAGAAGGGGAGAGTCTGTCCACCGATGTAGCCAATCTTGCCGGTCTTGGTGGCTAATGCTGCCACGGTTGCAATACTATAATAGCCAACCTGGAAGTTGCGGTCGATGAACCATAGGTTCGCCGGGGGTTCTTTTACAGCAGCATCACCTTCAGCAATGAAGACAACCTCAGGGAACAGCTTTGCCAGTTCGACGGTCTGGTTAACAAACTGTCCGCCGTGAGTCCAGATGATGTTAAAACCGGCATCAATATATTCGCGCATGGCACGGTCAACATCAGGAACCGGAACACTTTCAGAGTAAGCGGATTCAACTCCCAACGTACGCTGAACCTCGCTCATGGCAATGTAAGCAAGCGTGTTGTAGTCCGCGTCAGTGATAACTCCCGGAAAGATCGCAGCTAGTTTATATTCTTTCTCTACAACGGGCGCTTCGGTGGCAACAGGGGCTTCAGTTGCCACGGTGGGGGCTTCTGTTGCGACCGGAGTAGCCTTTTGACAAGCTGCGAGAGCCATGGATAGAACAAGTACGACTGATAGTAAAACCAAAATATTTTTCTTCATTTATTATCTCCTCAAAGAAATATGACCGCAAGTGAACATTTACGGTTCCGTTTACATCCTAAGTAATAATAGACCAAAATAAGGGGCATTTCAAGATGACGATTGGCACTGTTATTGAAACTTGAAAAGTTACAATGAAAAGCTCAAAAGTAGACAGGGGGTTTTCTTAAGATTGGTGATATAAAGTTGAAAAGTGGACAGCTATGATGGAGGAAACAAGAAAGTGAGGGAATCATGGGAAAATTCAACGAAGTTTTGCTACTTTATTAATGATCTGTTAGAAAGAGAGTCTGTTTGCCCATGCAATGGTTTTAAAAACCGCTGAAAATTCTAAATAATCAAATGGATGTATGCGATTTATTTCGTAACCTAAAGGTTATGCTTTCAAGACTCACGGTGCCCGGGCCGATTAAACTGGTCATCGATGCAACAGACAGAGCTTTGCCCATGTGGTCAACGGCGGCTTCTCCAGCAATAACTGAGGTTTACTCAGGAATCTCGCTTGCCCTCCCGCTGCCGCCAAGGTTTCCCGTTAGATTACCACGTTCAATGCCGCCTCGCGCGGATCGCGTCAGCAGAGTGCCCCGCAGGATTATCCCCGAAGGGGACCGAACCGGATGTGCGGCTTAATTTTAGACCTTCGGTTCGAGCCTGGAATTAAGAGGAACTTAAAAAGTGATTTCACGAATTTGGAAGGGGCATTTCCCATTATCTGTCGTAATTACAGTGTATCAAAAGTCTGTATAATTAATAGTTGGGCGGTTGATTGTAATTACATCAAACAGGCGCGTTATTCTCAAGGGAAAGGGATCACTTTCTTGAAAATGTCTGAATTTCCAACCTTTGTGCGGAGTTTGCCAGAAGCCGACTTGCCTTTCGACGGTCTGTGATTCAACGAATCGGATATTGAATTGACCGTCCCCGAACATTCGCACGGCAATCAGTGGGGCGTCGTGATTAATGGCAAGATAGAGCTGACAATTGGAAACCGAACTAAAACCTACACCTGTGGCGACACCTATTTCATTCCAACTGGAACTCTGCATCAGGCGCGAATCTATCCTGGCTATCGTGCCGTTGATTACTTTGCAGATCAAAATCGCTACCGTATCCGTTTGCATGACGCGTAACAACATGATTGCGGTTTGTTCATTCTCCGATATTGCTTTGGTATTTCAAAATAACGCGATGGTTTCATTGCGAACGGGCAGCACGGTTGAAGCGAAAAACAGCCGAACAAAGGGCGCACTGCAAGGCGGGGGAACTTTGCGTGCCGCATTTTCAATTATTTTTCTGCTCTCAAGCAGAATCCACGTCCGCCCCAACGCCGACCTGTGCCCCAAAGGGTATAACGCAAACCCTTAGACGGTTCCATGCTGAACAAGCGCCCAAAAATGGAGAATTAATGGAAAGTGATAAAAAAGGTTTTAACTCAATTGATGAGTATATTGCGACTTTCCCTACGGAAGTACAAAAAATACTTGAAGAATTAAGGGCAGCAATAAAAGCCTCTGCTCCTGACGCAGAGGAAAAAATTAGTTATCAAATGCCTACGTTCGCGTTGAGAGGTAATTTAGTCCATTTTGCCGCCTGGAAAAATCACATTGGTTTTTATCCAACTTCAAGTGGGACTCAGGCGTTTAAACACGAATTATCAGTTTATGAAGGCGCAAAAGGTTCAATAAAATTTCCAATAGACAAACCATTGCCATTGGAATTGATCAGAAGAATCGTGACATTTAGAGTTACTGAAAATTTGGAAAAGATAGAGATAAAATCAGGTAAAAGATAATAATTAAGTTGCGTAAATCAGCATATTTAAGAGCGCGAAACCATTTACTATGCAGCGCAATTATCTAAAGATGAAAAAACATTCAGAGCAACGAACTAAAGGTCTTGCATTTCAAAACCGCCCAACATAGCGAGCAGTGGATGGCTGGCCGCTTAGAGTGCGGCATTTCAAGTGTTTTTCATCCCTCGGTAGATTCCTGCTCCCAGGCAGAGTCCACTCCCGCCCAGCCGCGGCTAACGAAAGTCGTAAGGCTACCATCCTCATCATCGAGCGATGCTGAAACGCAAACCATTAAGCAACAACAAGCTAAAGAGGTAATGATATGAAAAAAATACTTATTGTCATTATGTCCGTCGCATTGATCGGCGTAGGAATAGGCGGGGTTTTAATGTTACTGCAAACAGCCAGGGACGAACTTGGCCTTCAGGAACCCATCAATACAGAAATTAACCTGCCCGAGCCGAAATATGATAGCAACACTTCGGTTGAACAGGCTTTGTTCGAAAGAAGATCAGTCAGAGAGTATAAAGATGAGCCACTAACCCTTACTGAGGTCTCACAACTCCTCTGGGCTGCGCAAGGAATTACCGACGCAGGAAGGGGTTTAAGAACAGCGCCTTCCGCTGGGGCGCTCTATCCACTTGAGGTATATGTCGTAATGGGCAATGTGGTTGGCGCTGCACAAGGCGTTTATAAATATAAGCCCCATGAACATAAACTTGTGAAAGTCAAGGTCGGAGATGTGAGGGATGAACTGACACTCGCGGCTCATGGACAAACTTGGGTCGGGAAAGGCGCCATTGTAATCGTATTCTCTGCGGTTTACGAACGAACAACTCGGAAATATGGTGATAGGGGTATCAAATATGTATATACAGAGGCTGGGCATGCCGCTCAAAATGTTTTTTTACAAACAGTTTCTTTGGATCTAGGCACTGTCGTTGTTGGAGCTTTTGTAGATGAAGAGGTCAGAAAAATTCTAAACATGCCAGACGAAGAACACCCCTTATATATAATGCCTGTTGGAAAAATGGATTAACTCAGCTTACAAAGCATGAATAGTGCTGTCGGGTTGTGACCGCGCCGATTACAAATTTGCACCACCCAATTATCCTTATCCAATTTTCCAGGGTGTTGCGCAACCCCGCGCGGATCGCTCAGCAAAGTGCGTCGCAGGGGACCGAGTCGGATGTATGGGTACAAGTCCGAGCCAGTGATGCAAAGGCAGCATGCGTTCGTAACGCACGTGTGTGAATATGTGACCCACCTTCCAATTCACCGGATTCTCAGCCCTTTCTACGATATAATAACCAGCGTTTAAAATTTAAAGGAGACTCAGTAAATGTTTGTAAATTCGAAAGAAGCAGTTGCTAAACCAATACGAATTACCCGGATCGTTTCGGTTATTTTAAATGGTGTTGTTTTAAATAAATTGGCCACCCAACACGGCCACGATGTGGATGCGATGGCTGAAACTTTAATGTTGAACCTGTCCGGCACCGTCCAACGGAACATTCTCTCGCATGAGGTTTCTCATGTAAATCATTCCCTGAGGAAGGAAATTGACCGCCGCATCAGTCTGTCCCAGGCGATATACTGTTAGGGTGGGTTTGGAACCCGCTCGGACAGAACCAAGGCGGATTAAAGCCCACCCTCATAAGATACATGAAGAGCGCCTTACGGTTATAACCGAGGGCGTTTTTGTATGTATAAGTACACGCCTGTGCTCACTTCGGATGTAAGATCAGACCCGCGACAAGAGCTTAGAACCAAAAGACCGGGTGAATTTAAGGCTAAATATCAAAATTCTCCTTAACTCGGTGTCTAATAAACAGGGTGAAGTTCAGTGAGATTCTATTGCACTGGCAATATTATTTCGCCGGCTGCTTCGTCATTCACATAAACACTGTATGATCCAGCCATATAACCATTAAGGTTGATATTCACCTCAAACGGCGCGACGACTAAAACGCAAAATGTGTTTGGATCGGTTACGCTATAAACATCCACGTTAATCCGGTTTTCTGAATTCGGCTCACTGACCACCACGCGTAACTGATGGCATATCGTTGGCAGAGTTCCCTTTAAGACTAATACGTACTGCGGCGGGAACATCTCCAGGATGAGAATCTGTTTTGATTCGATCATGGCAATATCGCGTGTGAGCGAACTGTCGGTCTCTTTGGGGAGCCACGGGTATTCAAGTGATGGCTGAAAAATACCGGGTAAATTTTCGACTGGTTGATCAAGCGGCAACGACGTCGGTGTCGGTAAAATCGGCGGTGTGGCAAACTGAGACTGACCGCAAGAAGCAATCAAGACAGCGACCAAAACAAACACCATAATTCGCGCCATTTCAAACTCCTTGAAAAAAAAGGGTGGTTGATCTTGCAGATAGGACGTTCAACTATCCAGTTAAGTTCCGTAGCTCAACAAATGGGCAGTATACGTATTGGCAAGGTGCATTCGTTTACATAAATTATGTGTCCCCGACCAAAATGTGTGGGGTCAAACACACTGTTCTTCTGGTTACATCACCGCCCTCTCTATCCCCATGCGGATTGAGTCTTATGTCCTCTCAAACGAAGGCAGGTCAGTTTTACAAGCCCATACCAAGTCTTTCCAAAGATTAATTGGGTATCACCTCGATCTTGACGTAGTCGAAAATCCTCCTATCGGGCATTTGACCTAACGATATACCATGGATAGGAATAGTGGTAATGACGGGGTGATGTTTTAGGTTATTACCCATTACAGGAACATTCGCAAGAGAAAACAACCGATTATTTGTGGTTGAAAGAGAACCCTTATTAAAAGTCAAGAAATTCCGAAAGGATTCGACTCCTAAATTGCTTTCTCCCCTTTGAGCCGCTCTATGAAGCATGTGGGTAAGGGATGGTAATCCTCTTATGTAATATGCATCCTCCGGTTGGTAGCCGTTCGGCGCTTCCCGCCTGACACACTGTTATAATAGAAAAGAAAAAGACGACGGTTTTGCATTCGGGTAACAGCGGACCGCAATAGCTCAAGGGACTAATCCATCTGCCCAAGGGAATAGCTCTATTTGGACTCTCTGAAGAAGACCGTCGGATCCGCAGACGGGTATTTTTTTGTGGTAATTTGGGTCGCGCCTTAAAACGATGAAGGTGTTTATCGCTTTTTGAGACGAAGATAAATAAACGAACAATTAGAATTTTGTCAGGAGAAATGTATGAGTACCGAAAAAGAAGATATTAAAGGGTTGACGATTTTAGGTGGTCATACCCAGCCTAGCAAAAACCTGGAGGCGTTCCCCAATCGAACGCCAGGCCGGTATTACCTCGTCTCCTTGCATACGAGTGAGTTTACCTGTTTGTGCCCAAAAACCGGTCAACCCGATTTTGCCGCCATCCATGTCGATTACGTACCGGATAAAAAAGTGATTGAATCTAAATCTTTCAAACTTTATCTTTGGTCTTATCGAAATGAAGGCGCATTTCACGAACACGTCGTCAACCAGATTCTGGATGATTTGCAAAAGGTTTTAGATACGCATTGGATTCGCGTAACAGGCGTATTCAACATGCGTGGGGGTATCGGGATCACCGTTGAAGCTGAGAATACCCGCACCCCTGAAGCCCGCCTTCAATGGATGAACCGCCATTCGGATATGGCATCCGGGGAAAAGTGAGGTGTTTTTGATGAATACTAAACTCGAACCTAAAAATTATCGATATTTCACTTTCGTCACCGCGATCTTTGTAACTGTATTGGTGATATCAAATATTATCGCAGTGAAACTGATCTCCATTTGGGGATTGATCCTGCCCGCGGCTGTCATCCTTTTCCCGATCAGTTATATATTTGGAGATATCCTGACCGAGGTTTACGGGTACGCGAACGCGCGCAAGGTAATCTGGATGGGTTTCTTCTGCAACTTGTTGGCAGTGCTTGCCATTTGGGTTGGGGGCATCCTGCCTCCCTTTGCCTTTTGGTCAGTGGGTGGTTTTTCAACCGCTGAAACCGCGCAGCAAGCCTATTCTGCGATCTTAGGTTTTACACCGCGGCTTCTGGTGGCTTCTTTTATTGCCTATCTGGTCGGCGAGTTCTTAAATTCTTTTATCCTGGCCAAGTTAAAACTAAAAACGCAAGGAAAATTTTTATGGATTCGAACGATTGGCTCAACCATTATCGGTCAAGGGGCTGATTCAGCCATTTTCATAACCCTCGCGTTTTGGAACATCTTGCCCACGAACGCTTTATTCACTGCGATTCTTTCACAATGGTTGTTCAAAGTCGCCTACGAAACTATAGCCACCCCGTTCACGTACCTGATCGTTAATTTCCTCAAGAAAAAGGAAAATGAGGACTATTTTGATCGGAGCACCAATTTCAATCCGGTATCTTTTAAATCAAAACCACAACTTTAAAGCAGACTATATTGCGAAGCGCTCTCCCATCGTAGTGTAGAAGTTCGCTTCTAACAAACACACCGTCTTAATATCTAAAGATTAGAAATCTACAGCGTAAATGCCTGTTCGCCAAACTGACCTTCGCCCAGGCTGGACACTTTAACAACATCCGGCATATCGATCGGCGGGAAACAGTTCATGGTTTTAATCATCATCCAGGTGGCGCAAAAGACAAAGGCTGCCACCCTGACACCGGCTAATACCTGAATTCTAAACTGTCTGATACCGAATTTGCTCAACCCTCTGCCGCCATAGCTTTTAACAGATATTGGGGTTATAAGTTAAGAATGTTTTGTTTCAGTAATAATCGACACAGAATTGTTGTATAGAAAAGTTTTTGCTTATCCCTATACACCAGGTACATGCCCCCCCGTTTATCTGCGAAGTTGACGACCGTACCGGCTGGCTTGAACATTGCATTATTTAGAGGTGTGAATATGGAATTCCTGCAAAAAGTGAAACTCATTCAAGGTGGTATGGGCGTGTATGTATCCAATTGGCGGATGGCCAAAGCTGTCGCGATGGAGAAGCCTGGCTTAACAGCCGGGACAGTCTCAGGTACCGGACTCGATTGGGTTTATGCGCGATTGCTCCAGCTTGGTGATCCCGGTGGACATATCCACCGCGCTATGGTTGCGTTTGATGCCGGATTCGGGATCGATATCGGCCGAAAGATCTACGAACGCTACTTTATTGACGGTGGAAAAGCATCAACTGCCCGTTTCAAGAACGCCCCCCAGCAAATTGTGCACGGGCTGGATGGTAGCAATGTCATTCCGTTACCGGTTCAGCCGGCCGCCCCGGTAGCGCTAACCCTGGATAAGAATATCATCGAACTCCTGATTGCCACTGGCTTTGCCGAGGTCTGGTTAGCCAAGGAAGGGCATGATGGAAACATATTCATCAATTTCTTGAAAAAGGTCGAATTGCCACTGGTCTACACAATGTATGGTGCGATGCTCGCCGGTGTGGACGGGGTAATCGTAGGAGCTGGCAATCCTGACGGTTTGCCAGCAATTTGTTCTCGTTTGGTTAACCATCAAGCCATTACCATTGATCTGTCGGTATTGTATCGTGAGCCGGGTGAAGTCTTCTACGTACCCTTCGATCCCCGTCTGGTGGCGGATGGCAAACTGGCACAAAAAACGCTGCGGCGGCCTGCCTTTCTGGCGATTGCGTCATTGGAAAACCTTGTCAATTCCCTGGCGCACAGTCAAAGCGAAGCGCCCGACGGTTTTATTATCGAACATCATACCGCCGGCGGTCACAACGCCGGTCCTCAAGGACCGCTCCAGGTAGACAATAAAGGACAGCCCATATATAGCCAACTAGACGAACCTGATTTGCAGGCTATCCGCAGTATTGGGCTTCCCTTCTGGTTGGCTGGCGGCTATGGTAGTCGCGAGAAATTGCAACAAGCGTTGAATGCCGGAGCCGCGGGTGTTCAGGCAGGCTCAGTCTTTGCCTTGACGGAAGAATCTGGCATGAAATCTGTTTACCGCACTGCCATTCTAAATGAAATAAAAAAGGGAACAACTGACGCCGCTTTAATCCAGACAACCCTTTTCTCTCCGACGGGGTTCCCATTTAAAGCGGTGCAACTGGACGATACCCTTGCAAATGATGCGGTTTATTCTGCCCGCCCCCGTGTTTGCGATATCGGACTTTTACAGCAGGGCGGGTTCAGTAAACCAGACGCCGATGGAAAGCGCAGGCTTTTACAGCGTTGCCCGGCTGCACCGGTCGAGGGTTTTATCAATAAACGTGGTTTACCGCACAACACGGAAGGTCGGCGCTGCCTCTGCAACGGGCTCCTGTCTTGCGTAGGGCTTGGGCAAGTAAACGAACAAGCGGGAGAACTGATCGAAGAGCCGGCGATCGTTACCCTTGGCAATCATCTGGACGGAATCCGACGACTCTCGCGCCAAGGGCAAACTCCATATTGGGTGCGGGATGTAGTGAACGATATCCTTGGCGATTAATGACCCAGCGGCAAAGACAAAGTAGATTAAACCAGTAATTATCTGCAATTCCATAGGGTTTTAGAAAACACTGAAATTTACAGGGGTCCCCGCCTGACAACCTTACCCAATTAACTTATTTCACTCCCCAGCCTTAGGAATATAATCCCCTTCAACCCATTCTTCTCCTAATGAACCGACTTCTTTTTTCCAGACTGGAACGATCTCTTTCAAGCGGTCGATGCCATAGCGGGCGGCATCAAAAACGCCGCTATCTCGGTGCGCCGCTGTGCAGGCGATTAGCACGGTTGGGGTAAGTGGTACCAGCTTCCCGATTCGTTGCACGATGGCGATCCCCTCTACCGCCGGCCAGCGCTCCTGGATCTCTTCAGCGACCTGTTTCATTTTAGCCTCGGCCATTGGCTTATAAGCCTCGTATTCAAGATATGCCGTTTGGCGCCCGTCACGAATTGTCTCGCCTCTCACCATGCCTGTAAACATAACAGCCGCTCCGGTCGACGGGAGTGTGATCCGGTTGACCAGGTCGTTCAGGTCCAATTCATCTTCGGTGATCAAAAAAACTAGTGGAAATTCGTTCATTTTTACTCGAGGGATTCGTTGATCACATCACCAGACTGTCCACCGTGCTTTTCTATCAGGCGAATATTCTGGATGCGCATGGTCTTCTCGACGGCTTTGACCATATCATAGATCGTCAGGGCAGCCACTGAAACTGCGGTCAGGGCTTCCATTTCAACGCCGGTTTTGCCGGTTACTTTGGCAGTGGAAGTGATCACTACACCTGGAAGGGCATCGTCCAGAACAAGGTCAATATCGACTTTGGTTAGCGGCAAAGGGTGACATAACGGGATCAGTTCCGAAGTTCGTTTTGCCGCCTGAATTCCAGCGATTTGAGCCACGGTTAACACATCGCCTTTTTTCATTGTTCCGGCGCGGATCAAAGCCAGTGTCTCGGGTTTCATGTGGATCTCGCCCCTGGCAATGGCTGTGCGGATCGAGTCTTGTTTGGCGCTCACATCCACCATTCGGGTTTTGCCATTCACATCTATGTGGGTTAATTTTTGATTCATCATAAGTCCGTTTCTTCCCATTCGACAGAATATTGCCTTACCCTGACTGATGTAGCGGTGCGTTTTCGCTGCTCTTTCATCAATCATTGCCAGGAGATCTGTGATTATTTACTGACTCTAGTCAGCGAAAGACTAATCTTCCATTTTATTTGTGTCGGGTGCAGGTCGCATAATACATACCAAAGGAGAGTAATGCAGGGGTATAAAAAGGATAATTATCTGAAAAACCTTTATACCTGCGATTGTATCATCCGCCGATTTGTGACATGCGGCGGGCTTCAGGGTAATGGTGTAAATCGAGTTCATGACCTTGCGGTTTTTGATCCACAGCCTGCTGCAAAAGCGCTTTAAGATCTCCGCCATTAAGCAAGACTTCTCGTATTGATATTTCTCTGTCCATCAACAGACAGGCGCGCAGGCGTCCATCCGCAGTCAGACGCAAGCGGTTGCAACTTTCGCAGAAATGTTCACCCAGGGGGGAAATGAATCCCACTGTACCAGGCGCTCCGGGGATGCGGAATGTCCGCGCTGGACCGTTGCCAGGGAACGTTTCTGTTGGCTCAAGGTTCAGTTGCGCCAAATAAGCATGCATTTTCTGCACCGAAACATATCGTTCAGCCCCGGAGGGCAGGTCATCGCCCCAGTCCTGCTGATTGCCAACCGGCATCAACTCAATAAAGCGCACATGCCAGGGATGCTCCAGAGTAAGGTTAGCCAGAGCGGGCAACTCGTCTGCGTTGAATCCGCCCACCACAACAGTGTTCAGTTTGATTGGCATCAGTCCGGCTTTTTCTGCAGCCAGGATCCCGTTCCAGGTTCTTGAAAAATCGCCAAAACGGGTGATGCGCTGGAATTTTTCTGCATTTAGTGTATCCAGGCTGATATTTATGCGTTTCAATCCAGCGTCGGCCAGTGGTTGCGCCATATTTTCAAGCAGCATGGCATTGGTTGTCAGACTGACATCCTGAATGCCGTCGATTTTGGCGATGCGGGTAACAATTTCCAATATATCTGGTCGAACTAGCGGTTCACCACCTGTGAAACGGATCTTGCTCACTCCCAGGCTGGCTGCTGCTTCCGCCACCCGGATAATTTCATCCGCGGTTAGTAAATCTTCGCGCGGTAGCCACTGTCCAACAGATAAGGGCATGCAATAAGCACAGCGCAGGTTGCAGCGATCAGTCAGCGAAATGCGCAAATAAGTGATAGAGCGCCCAAATGGGTCAATCAACATAGAGTTTTTACTCCCAGAATCGGCTTACCTTTAAAAATTCCGAGCCATGTGTACTGGTCGTTCAAGGATATCCAAGATTTGTGAAACCAGGACGGGCAAATCCACTTGGATGGTTTTAGTTTTTACACTAACAGGTACACTATAATGTATTATATCGCGTAAAATAAGTGACCGTGAGACACTCAGTGAGGTATTAACGATACAAGCTAATTTCCACTCACGGTTTATCGTATCGCCGGGTTGGAGTCGGGTAAAAAATGTGCCGCGATAGGGGGTTTGTACGTTCCCAGCCACGTTGACACCGCTATCGTAAAGGGGAGTGGTGGATGACAATAAACTTAACGCGACTGTTTTATTTGGCATTTCACGGATGACACCAATATAACCAGTGGTAAACAATAAACGCGCCAAAGCCAATTTAATGGTATTTCTGGTAACGGAAAGAATTCTCGATTTCAAAATAATTTGCTCCAGAAATTTATGACCGCGATGCTCATCACAATGCCCAATGCGCGCCGCAGTGACAAACTACTAAATTTCCTTGCACCCAGGTAACTGCCAGCCAACGCTCCTATCAACCCCACCGGAAGCAGTACCAGACCAAATTCACCAAAGACAAAATTACCGCCAGAGACACGGCCTACCAGCCCGCTAATAGAGTTGAGCACAATAAATGCCGCCGCCACTGCAGATGCTTGCTTGGAAGTGCCCCAGCCAGCGAAGATGATCACTGGCGAGAGGAAAATCCCTCCGCCGATACCAACCATGCCAGAGAGTAAACCGATGCACAATCCTGTGAAGAGAGCGATCCATAAAGGAGGCAAGCGCAGGGTCTTGGTTTCAAGGTCTTTGGAAAAAAACAGTAGGCGGATAGCGACAAAAGTCAATATTGCATATAACAGGATGTAGTAAACTTGATCTGTTAATTTGAGATACCCGCCAAGAAATGCTGCCGGGATTGAGGTCACCAGGAAGGGCCATAAGAGGTGTTTGTTCAGGTGTCCGGCGCGGAAATAAGACGAAAAGGAGATGCTGGCAACCATAATATTCAGCACAAGAGCTGTGCTGGTCATCACTTGCGGGGACAGGCCGAAAAATGACATGGCGGCCAAGTAACCAGTTGCGCCGCCGAAACCGACCGATGAATACAGGAAAGCAATGGCTGAAACTGCCAATACCAAGAGGGTAGGCGGCATGACTAACCTCCGCTGACAGGTGGGAACAGGGCGATTTCGTCGCCAGGGTTAATGAGCTGCGACCGATTAACATATTCCTGGTTGACAGCGACCAGGACGGTTTGCACGAATGGCTGAATAGTTGGATATTGACGGAACAATTCATCCAGTAGGTCAGATACGGTGGCGGGTTCGCTGATCTCAATGGATAACTGTGAAGTTTCGGCGCGCGCCTTGATCGCGGCAAATAGACGAATATTCAGTTTCATGCAGCCGCCTGCGAAAATGGTCGCTTGATCCCTGATGAACAATGAAATCGAAGGCAGTCGGATGATTGTAATGTCACAACGAGTTGTTCTTGCAAGACTTCAAAATCCGAATTCTGTTTTACCATGTTGTTCCTTCAGGCATATGTGATATTCTTTTTGCCAGTCCTTAATACCAGCCCAGTATATCATATCGACTAATAATTCGTTTTCAATTCAACCCCGATCATTTCAATACAATATCATACAATTTGGATACATATTCTCAATATTATACTGCTGGATTCACTTTATAATCGGTAACTAAAATTCAACTTGTAACGCGCGCTTTGCAATAACCAATAGAACTGGAAAAGGATAAACCTGCGGACAACGCTTCGCGCTGTTCAAGGTTAGAGCAAAAGTAGTCGCGAGAATGGCTCCTCCTCGACAGACGCCCGGTTCAAATGCATTTCAGTTTAATAATTAGTTCTCTTTAACAAAATAACTGGCACAAGCTTCATCCACCCGGTCTGGCGTCATGGCCGGCACTGTACCTTCATACATGCACAGTGACTGCACATTTTTGACGATATCGCGCGGATGCACCGCCTGAAACTGACGCCCCTGCTGCTTGTACCATTTCTCCAGCAGATGCGTGTATGAAACCTCGTCAAATGCAACGTCCATCATGCCGCAGGTTTTGAGGAAAATCTGACGAAAAAGGGTTTCATCGGGGCTGAATACCCCCACCTTCATCTGAATCCGACGGTAAAACGCGTCATCAGCCAGGTCATAGGGGTTCAGGTTGGTGCTGAACACAATAAAAGCACGGAAAGGCACAACAATCGTTTGCCCGGTACCCAGGCGCAGGTAGTCCACCCCATTTTCGAGGGGCACAATCCAGCGGTTCAGCAAATCGCCAGGAGTAATCTGCTGGCGACCAAAATCATCAATGATGAACATGCCCCCGTTAGCCTTAAGCTGGAGGGGTGCTTCATAAATCTTTGCCACCGGGTCAAAACGCAGATCCAGGGCGTCCATTTTCAGTTCTCCTCCTACGATTACCGAAGGTCGTTGAAAGAGCGCCCAGCGCCCATCAACGCGATCCATGGTCTTCTTTTGTTTACCTTCGGCATAGGTGTGAAATAAGCGGTCGTGAATCTGAATTATTTGTCCGCCCGCTGAAATAGCATAAGGCAGCCAGATAGGCTCCATCCCGGCGATCAACCGTGCAATTCGCTGGGCGATGGTAGTCTTCCCATTGCCCGATGGACCATAAAGGAAAAGCGATGCTGCGGAGTTGACCGCGGGTCCCACGCTGCGGTGAAAGTTGGCGGGCAAAATCATATCACTCAGCGCCTCCTGCATCTCTCTGGCATCGACTTTGCGAGGACCAATTGTCTGCATCTCAATCGCCCGGCAATATTGATCCACCGAAACCGGCACAGGTCCCACATACTGGCTGCGTTCCAGCGCTTCATGCGCGCGCGCCAACCCTATATCTGTCAGTTTATAAATGTAATTAAAGGGTCCCAGAGCGGCGGAGGACTGGATGACCTCAAGCATCCTTTCCTGGCGCATCCACTCCAACAGGGGTTCCACGATCATCGGCAAACGCATCACCTGAGACATGCGTCCAAAATTGACATTGCCTTCGTTATAGAGCAGACGCAGAAGAATATCAATCACCAGACTCTGTGGAACGCCGATTTCCTGGGCGTTTTGCGGCTGGCAAAGAAGAGTGGCAAGGGCATCATCACTTACCAGGTTTTTCATGAGAAGACCTCCCTGATTGAACAATTTACTTCATTGATAGAATAGCATAAAATATCCCAATTTCAATGTTTGAGCTTCTAAGGGTGCATTTGTAATGCTGTTGATAAAGATGAAATCCTCTTCCTTTAACAAAATGAATTGGAGAAACGCTTTCGAAAAACACTCTTTTAAAACTTGTGGCATAATTACCTAATAATAAAAACCGTAGAATCACTCGCTTGAACCTCATTCGTTGCTGCAGGAGCGTTTGACATGAGTAAATCTCGGAAAATTCCCGCCAAAATCATAATTCTTGTTATTGTCACATTGTGTCTTGTTGGTCTTTTTGTCGAATCGCAGACAAAACTCATCCAACGCACTTACGATAATTTTATTCTGGACAATAGAGGTCATTATTTGCCATGCGATAAATTACCAAATGAAACAGAAGTGCTCGAGATTGTTCAACGATATCAGGATATTGTCCAGGCAATCGAACGAGTAAACCCAGGTCATGTTGGGGTAGAAATTGACACATCGATCTGTCCTGGTAAGGCTGATCTGATAATTTGGTATGCATCACATCAGAATCGGTTAGCAATCGAAGCAATCATTGGTGACATTACTTTTTTTGGTGTCCCTTATCGGTTGCAGAACCGTTAGCAAGGTTAATTCTGGTTTTAAAGAAGACAACCCACACAAATAAAAGAGGATTAAAACTGATAAAGCGAATTCGGTTGTTTCTCGCTATAAAAGCAGAGTTTTATCCATAAGGAACGTAAGTGATTTGTTGGAAAGGTTCTGGTCTGCGAGAAAGTTTACCCCTTAATTTATCGCCTTCCCCCACCTTAAGTGGAACGAACTGGCAAAGTGATGTGCAAAGAACAAGTTTAGTTCAGCTGTCTGCTTGGGTGATTGACTCGAATGTATGACAAAAAAAGAACAGGCGGACGCTTTGATAAACCCGGATACGGCAAATAGACTGAACGGCGCTTTCAACACCACCTGCATCACTGGGGTTGCCGAATGAGTGGTTCTACCTGCCAAACCATGATCATGCCGGAGTATTTTTTTGGCGTTCAACCACGGTTCCTTCTTACCAGGCGCCTTGCATCTCCTCGAAGGCGACCGTCTTGGAAAGCGCTATTTAACGATCAACACATTTCACCATGCGTCCGGAGGTTGCGCAAAAATGCTCATCAATGCCTCGAACTAACTGGAACCGCGAACGTTCCAACCACCTTCACACGGATTTGTCTAATTCCATTCCTTGATCATGAAACACCACTATTGAATTGGAGCGGTGTTTTAACTAGAATATAGTAAACATTATGGATAGGAGGAAATTGTGCAAAAAACAGAACTAATCCTTCGCGAATTGCTTTCGCTGGCGGATATTGAGATCAACGGCAGCGACCCATGGGATGTTCAGGTCCGTGATGATCGGTTTTATGACCGCGTCTTGGGTGATTCATCCCTCGGATTAGGAGAATCGTATATGGATGGTTGGTGGGATTGCCTCGCTATTGACGAATTCATCAACCGGGCGCTAAAAGCTCGCCTAGATGAAAAAGTGAAGAATGAAACCCGATATCTCTATCAGGCAATTCGAGCGAGATTAATAAACAGACAATCTTCGTCAAGGGCTTACGAAGTGGGGATCAAACATTATGATCTTGGCAATGACCTCTATCGGGCGATGCTGGATAAACGCCTGAATTATACCTGCGCCTACTGGAAAAAAGCCAAAGATTTGGATGCAGCCCAGGAAGCCAAGTTGGACCTGGTGTGCCGCAAGATTGGGTTGAAACCAGGGATGAAGATCCTGGAACTGGGCTGCGGCTGGGGCAGCTTTGCTAAGTTCGCTGCTGAAAAATACGGCGTTTCGGTAGTCGGTGTGACAGTCTCGAAAGAACAGGTAGCCCTTGGCATGGAATTATGCAAAGGATTGCCGGTGGAATTGAGGCTTCAGGATTATCGCGCAGTGCAGGGTAAATTTGACGCCGTCATTTCCATTGGCGTCATGGAACATGTGGGGTATAAAAATTATCGTAATTACATGGAGGTTGTCGACCGATGTCTGAAAGAAGACGGAATCGCCTTTGTGCATACGATAGGTGGAAACAAGTCAATCACGACCGGTGAACCATGGTCAGATAAATATATTTTCCCCAATGGCATGCTTCCCTCCATTTCACAACTTGGCGTGGCGATGGAAAATCTCTTCGTTATGGAGGATTTGCAGAACATTGGCCCCCACTATGATCCCACTCTCATGGCCTGGCATGCCAATTTCGAAAAAGCCTGGCCTGAACTGAAGCAAAAATATGGCGATCGATTCTACAGAATGTGGCGCTATTATTTATTAAGCAGCGCGGGCGGTTTTCGTTCCCGAAGCCAGCAGCTTTGGCAGATCGTTTTCACCCGCTTCGGCACCCGACAGCCAGACTGCCGGTTCAGTTAAAGTTTGAGATGAAGAAAACTGAAGTTATTATCGTCGGTGGCGGCCCAGCCGGCGCCGCCTGTGCCTGGAAATTGTCCCAGCATCAGGTTGACTTTATCTTGCTGGATAAAGCGACTTTCCCGCGGTTTAAACCTTGTGCGGGCTGGATCACCCCGCAAGTCTTTCGTGACCTGGAAATCGATGCAGCGGATTATCCTGAAAGCATTACCCGCTTCACAAGTTTTCAGGTTTCCATAAAGGATGTCCACTTCAAACTACGCACCAATCAGTTTGCCATCCGCCGATTTGAGTTTGACGCCTGGTTATTGCAACGGTCAAATCCAAACTACGTGAATCATACCGTTAAGACAGTCTGTTTCATGAATGATCACTATCTCGTTGACGATGCGTTTTCAGCAAAATACATCATTGGCGCGGGTGGAACCCACTGCCCGGTCAATCAGTCTTTTTTTATAAATGATTTGAAAGAAAAAAAAGGGTCGTTGATCGTCGCACAGGAGGAGGAATTTACTTATGACCACTCTGACGATCGCTGCTACTTGTGGTTCCTGCAAAATGGATTGCCGGGCTACGCCTGGTATGTGCCGAAGACAAACGGGTTTGTGAACGTGGGAGTCGGCGGCAGTATGGCTGGTCTGAAAGCCAGCCATGATACACTCAAACGTCATTGGACGCTGCTTGTGGAAAAACTAAATGAGTTGGGACTGGTCAGAAATCATGATTATCACCCGATTGGGCATTCCTATTATCTCCGCGGGAAAGCCCCCGTTACAAGACGCGGCAACGCATTCATCGTTGGAGATTCGGTCGGGCTCGCCACGCTTGACATGGGAGAAGGCATCGGTCCCGCCATCCAAAGTGGTATCCGGGCTGCAGAAACCATCATCTCTGGTCGGGAATACTCGGTCGCAACGATCCATAAATTTTCCTTTCCATCGATTCTCGGGCTCAGATAATTATTTAACCAGTCAACTCTTCAAGAGTATCATGGAGTCAATTTCGCGTATGTGCGAGCGTCAATGATCCTGAATGGCGAATGGCCGGAATATTTTTAATATGGTTATTCCCAATGCAGGAAACTTTACTTCCTCCCACAACTTTCCGCATTAGATTTTCTTGTTTTTAACTTCGTTAAATACATTTCCTACTACAAAATCATGCGTTAACGACAAAAAGCGAGTTATTTTAATAATTCTTCAAGAATTTGCCTGGCCAGAGCGGCATCTGCTTTTCCGCGCATCTTCTTCATAACGGATCCCACGAACCAACCGATCAAAGTTTCTTTGCCTGATTTATAAGAAGCGACCTCATTTGGGCTTTCAGCGAGCACTTCCAGGCAGACCACGCGGATGGTTGATTCGTCACTCACAAGACCCAGACTTTCCTCTATCACCAGGGCATCAGGGGTCTTGCCGGTTAGCTGCACCTTTTGCAGCAGGTTCTTGCCGGTGCTGATATTGATCGTACCTGCATCCACCAGTTTGATTACGCAAGCCAGCGCCGCCGGGTTTAGAGACATTTCTGCCGGGTTGAGGTTCTGATCGTTGATCATGCGCAAGACTTCGTTCATCAACCAATTTGAGACTTTCTTGGGGTCTCCTCCATAGGCTTTGACCGTATTTTCGTAATAGTCTGAAAGATGGCGTTCTGAGGTGAGGATCTCGGCGTCATACTCTGGCAAGCCGTATTGTTCAATGAAGCGCGCCCGGCGCTCCAGCGGCAGTTCCGGGAAGTCCGCCAGGATGGCTTGTTTCCATTCTTCTTCGAGGCGGATTGGCAGCAGGTCCGGTTCGCGGAAGTAACGGTAATCCGCTTCGGTCTCTTTGGAACGCATCTTTTTCAAAGTGCTGGTATCTTCGTCCCATTCGAGCGTCCAGGCTTCGATGCGGTTGCCCGCCTCCATCTCGCGTATTTGGCGGTCAACTTCTTTTATAATCGCATCCCGAACGGCGTCAATTGAGTTGACGTTTTTAATTTCGGTTTTTGGATTAAGCTTTGTTTCTCCTTTTACCCGAATTGATACGTTTGCATCACAGCGCAAGTGGGCTTTTTCCATATCCGCTTCTGAGATGCCCAGCCAGCGCAGCAATTGGCGCAAGCGAATGAGGTATTGAGCGGCTTCGTCCGCGGTTCGCAGATCAGGCGCGGTAACCATCTCGACCAGCGGCACACCGCAGCGATTGAAATCGATCAGGCGGCGGTTACCCTTGGTTTTGGTCTTGCCGGCGTCCTCTTCAATGTGCATCTTCCAAATGCCCACGCGCCGAATATAGGCTTGCTTATCCGGTGAGGCTGAAGCAGGCATCGGCAGATCCAAATACCCACCCCTGGCAAGGGATTGGTCAAACTGTGAGATTTGAAATCCCTTTGGCAAATCCGGGTAAAAATAATTCTTGCGGTCAAAAAACGAGAGCAGACGGATCTCTGAATGCATGGCATTTGCCAGCAGCACACCCTTTTCAACCACCGCTTTGTTCAAGATCGGCAGCACACCTGGCAATCCACAACAAACCGGACAAATATTGGTGTTAGGCGGGTCGATCCATGAGTCCGCCTTGCACGAACAAAACACTTTGGTTATCGTGTTTAGTTGAATATGAGTTTCCAGCCCGATGATTGCTTCGTAATCTGTCATACTGCCTCTTTTTTCCGGTTTTTAAACTTGAAAAGGTTTTTATAACCTTTTCCCCACACTTCCTTAAAACAACGTCCCTGCCCGCTAAATCTGTTTGTTCACTGCCAGAGTATAGGCATTGAAAAACTCTTTGAATGAACCGCGAGCCTTCAATTGCCTTTTCATGCTTGAGAAAAAGATGATAATGGTTCGGCATCAGACAATAAGCTACCAATTTCGATTAGTAATTTGGTAAGAAACGATATAAGGTTTGAATCAAGTACTCATAATTCGTTTTAGGGAAGAAAATATCCGCTTTGTTCACTTCGTGATTGCACTCATGCATATACTGTGATGCAAGCTCCAGCATGATCTTTTATGGTCTCGCCAAAACCAGGGTGAAATAGCCGCCATACTGACTGTCCGGGTTGCACCAATACCCGACCCCGGCATAGGTAAACGCCGGTTCCAGGATGTTAGCCCGGTGACCTGCGCTATTCATCCATCCGCTGACAGCGGATGATGCGGAATTATTGCTGCCATTGCCGGCGTAAATGTTTTCGCCCGCGGTGGAATATGAAAAACCAGATGAACTCATACGACTCTCAAAACCGTCATGGCTGAAAAAACCATTCAGCGCCATATTTTTACTATGATTTCTTGCCATGTTAGCGAGGGCTGAAGAATTCTTTAATGACCCTAGTCCGGCATTCGCCCGCTGCGCATTAACCTGGCTCAAAACAGATGCTTCTATAGCTGTGTTGCTGCCGTCACACTCGGCTCCCCCGCCACCCGCAGTGACCGGCTGAGTGGTCGGTTTTGGCGGACGCGGCGTGAATGTTGACGTGGGCAGCGGTGTTGCCGTGGGGGTTTCAGTGGGTGTGGCTGTGGCGGTCGCCGTCGCCGTCGGGGTTGCCGTGGAGGTGGACGTTGCTGTCGGCGTCACGGTGATCGTCGCGGTTGAGGTGGCAGTGGGAGTTGGAGACGTGATCAGATTACTGATGGTCTGCGTGAATTGGCAGCCAGACAACAGCATGGCGATCAACACGATCAGGAGTAATCCTTTTCCTTTTCTCATTTTTTCCTTTATACCTTTAATTGCAAACCTATTGCAACACTTCCGGTTTCACTTGGCGCCACGCTTCAGCTTCGGTAGCGCGCTCAAAAGCCCTGCCGATGCGGAATAATTTATCTTCCGTGTAATCAGCGCCCAGCAGTTGAATGCCGACGGGAAGCTGGTTTTCGTCCAACCCGCCGGGCAGTGAGATACCTGGCACACCGGCATGGTTGGCAGGCACAGTAAGCTGGTCTGCGTACTGCATCAACACCGAGTTGCCGTAGACCGCTGCCATTTCGAAAGCAGTGGTGGGGGTGGTGGGGGTTAATAACGCATCAAGCCGGTATTTCCCATTCGGGTCAAATACGTTCTCAAAATCGCCCCGGATCAGGGTGCGCACCCGCAAGGCGCGTTTGTAATACTCCTCGCTGTATTGGGCTGCGCTTACATACATCCCCATCAAGATCCTCAGTTTTGGCTGTAGTCCAAAACCTTGATTGCGGGTTCGCCTGTACATATCCCGCAGGTCAGTGATGGGCTCTTCTGCTCGCAGCCCGTATTTGACGCCGTCGTAACGGTGCAGGTTGGAGGCTGCCTCGACCCGGCTGATAACAAAAAAAGCCGGGATGCCGTAACGCGTGTTTGGCATGGGCACATCTTCAATAATTTCAGCGCCAAGAGAGGCGAGTTTTTCTGCAGCCTGGCGCACTGTTTTTTCAATTTCCGTTGGCAATGGTTGAGTCATCAATTCGCCGGTATCAGGGTCAGGGTAAGTGATTCTGAAGTAATCTTGCGACAAGCCAATGCGCATCCCCTTCACACCTGATTCGATTTTTGCGAGATAGTCCGGCGCTGCGTCTGGTGAAGCGGTTGCGTCATGCTCATCCGCGCCCGCGATGACCTGCAGCATGGCTGCCGCGTCGGTCACATTGCGCGCCACCGGTCCCGGGCAATCCAGTGAGGAGGCAAAAGCGATCAATCCATAGCGCGAGACCCTGCCGTAAGTAGGTTTCACTCCCACCACTCCGCAAAACGCCGCGGGCTGCCGAATTGAACCGGCTGTGTCGGTTCCCAATGATAAAGGCACTTCACCCGCAGCCACTGAAGCCGCGCTGCCGCCGGAGGAACCACCCGGCACCCGGTCGGTCTTCCAGGGATTGCGCGGGCTGGGTTGGAAAGCTGAGGACTCATTGGATGAGCCGTAGGTGAACTCGTCCAGGTTCACTTTACCAACCATCACAGCGCCAGCGGCTTCCATGCGCGCCACCGGGGTTGCGGTGTAAGGCGCGTTGAAATTTGCCAGGATTCGTGAGGCTGCCGTTGAAGGAGTGCCGCTCACGCAGAAGATGTCTTTAACTGAAAAAGGTACGCCTGCCAGCGGACCGGGGTCTTCGCCAGCGGCCATCTGTCGGTCAATCATTTTCGCTTTTTCCACCGCGCGCTCATCAGTCAATGTAATAAATGCGTGTACTTTTCTCTTGTCTTCATCGGTCAGCGGGCTGGAATCAAGGGAGCCGGGTCTTCCATCCACTTCTCCGATGCGCCGGTAAGCAGATTCGATAATTTCAACCGCGGAAGCTTTCTTTTGCCGCAGCAAAAGGGTCAAATCAAGGGCAGTGAGATCGCAAAGTTCCATAGGAGTCTACTTTAATGTAGTATGAGGAATATCAGGAACGATAATATAACCGTCTTCCATCTGGGGTGCCTGAGCAAGTATTGCTTCCGGATCAGGATACGGCTTCCATATATCCTCGCGGGGCGCCACACTGTTTTCCTTTTCATAAGGAACGCCATGCAGGCTGATCGGTACATTTTCATCGAGTGGAATGGCTTTCAACTCCTGAATGACTTTGAGCTGATTATTGAGCTGTTTGCGCAAATACTCTGCCTGCTCCTCGGTTAATTCAAGGGCAGCCAGACCCACCAAATGGTTAAATACTTCAATCGTGATTTGATCGCTCATGGATATTCCCGGTATTCAGGTGATAAATTGACAACAGGCTACGATTGTAACACTGCTAGGGCGTTGGTGTGATTACAAAAGTCGTTGCGGTTGGCACCAAGGTGCTGGTCGGTCTTGGCGTCGCTTCAATTCTCGGAACAGGCGTCCAGGTTGGAGGCAGGGACACAAGCGTCGCGGTATTAGTCGGTACCATGATAGTCGCAGGCAGCGTTGGATACGGGAAGGGATTGATGGGTGAATCTGGATTGGCGAAGATAACCATGACAGCAACGATTACAACCGTTGTTGCGATTAGAACCGCTATCGTTAAGATATCCCAAAACGTTAATTTCATCCCCATCCCTCCTGTAAAAAGGGTTGTCATTTCTAACCATTACCTTTTGTCAGTATATCCGACTTTGAAAGGATGTCAAGTTTTGTGCCCGCTATGTTATTTGAAATTGAAAAGTGAACTGTTTTAAGTTGAAAAGTGAACCGGTAGCACTTCAAAAGTGAACTCCTTATCCATGATAGATTTCTCTAAAAAAGGAGGTCATCATGGGTCAGTTGCATAAGCGGTTTACAAATGAGCAAGTTAAGCTTCTGCTTGATGGGTATGTCCAAGGAAGGATTTCTCGATCAGAAGTTGAAGGAATATTGGAGATCAACAAGACCCGTTTCTTTGCACTTGTGAAAGACTACCGGAGATCTCCAGCAACATTCTCAATGGAGTATCAACGCGAGACTCCAGCACGTCTTTCGGGTGAAACAGAAGAAGCAATTGCCAGGGAATTACTGCGTGAGAAAGCCTTGGTGGATAACCCTAAACTGCCAATTGGGAGCTATAACTACTCGGCCATACGTGACCGCCTGCAGAAAAGGGGGGTTTGCGTATCAGTCAACACAATTATCCAGAGAGCTAAGCAATTAGATTGTTACCTTCCGCACCCAAGGAAGAAGGTTCATGACCGAGAGGTTGTTACTGTAGCTGTTGGCGCACTGGTACAACATGATGCTTCCACACATCAATGGTCCCCCTTTGCTTCAGAGAAATGGACTCTGATCACATCTCTGGATGATTACAGCCGCATGCTGGTATATGCTGAATTTGTTGAATCAGAGACTAGTTGGGCACATATTCAAGCTGCACAGGCTGTTATGAAGGCTTATGGGGTGCCTTTGGGCTACTATGTCGATAATCTGCGTGTTTTCCGCTTTGTTCAGGATCGTGACAGTTACTGGCGCAAGCATGTCCTTGTCACCGATGATGTAGACCCACAGTGGCGGCAAATGATGCGCCTGATGGGAGTGAATGTCACCTATGCCCTTTCGCCACAAGCTAAGGGGAAGATTGAGAGACCTTATCGGTGGCTTCAAGATCGTATTGTTCGTACCTGTGCTCTTGAAAACCTTACCACTCTTGATGAAGCTCGTGGTGTCTTGCGTAGCGAAGTTGATCGTTACAATAACCACCAGGTTCATTCCACTACTGGTGAGATCCCCAGTCTTCGTTTTGAGAAAGCGCAGAACTCTGGTTCAAGTTTGTTTAGACCTTTTTCCTTGCCTAAGCCTTTCAATTCACCCAAAGATGTCTTTTGTCTTCATGAAACTCGAACAATTAATGGTTATGGTTATATTACTTTCTTCAACCAAAAAATTGATGTTCCACCCGATGTCCCGGATCATCAGGATGTGGATCTTCACTTGATCCCCGATCTTGCTCGTAACAATATTGAAGTTCGCATTTGGTATGAATCTAAAATGGTCCGCTCCTTAACCTTACCTTTAGATAATATTAGAGTTC
This sequence comes from Chloroflexota bacterium, assembly GCA_009773005.1. Classification (GTDB taxonomy): domain Bacteria; phylum Chloroflexota; class Anaerolineae; order Anaerolineales; family Anaerolineaceae; genus UBA6107. Next base: position 30,312 of record WOUT01000025.1, read on the forward strand.
ACTTTTGAATTTCAAAGGAGTTCACTTTTCAACTTCTCCTAACAGTTTTGTGCCCACTGCTGTGCCGCTGCCACTTGCTCTACCCTAAATAGTGGGCACGTGCTCGTGCTATAATCCTATCGGCAGGAGAACATTTTGAAAACAAACGAACCCTCCCAACCTGAACCTTCCCCGACTAGCGAGTTTTCCATGCAGGGTGAACAAAAAGTTGACTTATCCTTTAAAACCCAATCCAAAGTGGGGATCGCGATCTCAATGGCGCCCGGCTCTGAAGTTGAAGTTAGAATTCAAAGGCTCGACTCTGACGGTAACGAAATCGCGGTGGAAACGACAAGTTATTCCAATCCGGGGCTTCCTGATAATTCACCAGCAGCTTCGCCAAAAAAAATATTTAAATCCTTCAAACGCATGAGGTTAACAACCCCTTCCTGGCAGATGTGGTTAATTGCCGCCGCTCTGGTCGTATATCTTGTCTCGCGATTTATTGGTCTAAGTTCTTACCCGATCTACTTTTTTACCGACGAGGCAGTGCAAACTGTGCTTGCGGCAGATCTCGTGCGTGATGGATTTCATAGCTACACCAAAGAATTACTCCCCGCTTTTCTGGTGAATGGCGGCCAATTCAATTTGGGCACGTCGGTCTATGCCCAAATTCTGCCCTGGTTGATGTTTGGAAAATCCATCTGGGTCACCCGTGGAACATCAGTTTTGATCACTTTATTAGCAGCGTTGGCAGTGGGATTGACCATGAAAAACATCGTCAAATCCCGTTATGCCTTTGCCGCCATCCTGCTTTTGAGCATCACTCCAGCCTGGTTTCTGCATTCCCGCACTGCGTTTGAAACCGCGATGGCGGTCTCTTTTTACGCCGCATTTCTCTACACCTATCTAAAATACCGTGAAGGCTCGCCGCGGCATTTGATCGCTGCGGTCGTGTTTGGAGCCCTTGGTTTTTACAGTTATAGCCCCGCGCAAATGGTGATGGCTGTCACCGCCCTGGGTCTATTGATCTCGGACTGGCGCGTGCATCTGAAGAATTGGAAAATGATCTTGATCGGCGCAGGTGTTGCTGCGCTTTTGGCCATTCCGTATATCCGATTTTTGATATTGCATCCTGATGAAAACACCCGCCACTTGCAGATCTTGAATTCTTACTGGATCCAGTCGATCCCCTTCATTAAAAAACTGGGCATTTATTTTTCAGAGTATCTAAAACTCCTCAACCCTTTTTACTGGTTCATTCCAAACCAGATCGACCTTGAACGTCATATGATGAAGAATTATGGACATCTCTTGCGTTGGTCGCTACCGTTCTTCCTGTTAGGGTTAGGCATTGCGATCAGAAAGATCAAAATGCCCCAAAACCGGGTTTTTTTGATTGCCTTACTCGCTGCGCCGAGTGGAGCGGCTTTGGCAGGAGCCGGAATCACCCGCGCTTTATTCTTGGTAATCCCGGCTGTTATCTTGACTACCATCGGTTTGGATCAAATATTAACCTGGTTGGAAAAGTGGAAAACGCCGCGCGCTATTCTAATCGCAATCATTTTTTTGGGTTTATCGACCTTTAATGGTTTCATGGTTCAGGATGCATTGGTCAATGGCCCGTTATGGTACAAGAATTATGGTCTGGCCGGACAGCAATATGGAGCAAATCAAGTCTTTTCAGAAATTAAGCAAATGGTGAGAGCCAATCCCCACCAGAAAATTTTTCTTTCACCATCCTGGTCAAATGGCACTGACGTATTGGCGCGCTTTTTCTTTGACGATCCACTGCCTTTTGAGATGGGGAGTCTTGATGGTTTTCTTTACGAAAAGCGCGAGATCAGTGAAGATCAAGTCTTCATTCTGATTCCGGAGGAAATGGAGCTGGCTCGTACTAGCGGCAAGTTTAAAAATATACAAGAATTAGATATCCTTCCCTATCCAAACGGTGATCCCGGCTTCTATATTGTGACGCTGCAATACGCAGATAACATCGATGAGATTCTCTTAATTGAACACAACGTCCGCCAGCAGTTGCTCAAAACGGAATTAACCAATGTGGACGGGGATCAATTGATCGTTCAATATCCACAACTGGATATGGGAAATATTGAAGCGCTGTTTGACGGAAATTACGACACTCTTGCGCGAACCTTTGAAGCCAACCCGATGAAGTTGATGATCACGCTTGAAAATTCAAAAACAATTAATCAGGTCGCGATCCGCATTGGAGGGACGGCTTCAACCCTGGAAGTGCAAATCGTACCCGCCGATGGATCAACCCCGGTCACGCTGCAAAAAATTGTCACCGAGAGCAATGACTTTCGAGACATCCTTTTCGGGTTGGAAAAACCATTGGATGTGACGGAAATTCGCATCTCGATTCTTAACACTCATGATGTTGAACCTGCTCATGTTCATGTCTGGGAAGTGAGTATTAAATGACCCCAAAACGCCCTTTCCTTTTATTTATGATTGTTCTACTGTTTCTTTTCGGCTCGCTTGTTTCCACTTTGGGTGTTATCGAGACAGCAAAATCATGGAATTGGCTGCGCGCTTTTGAAGCGCGGCCAGCGCCGATCTATTTGATCTATAAAAATATTTTCCTTGCGCTTGGTCTGCTGACAGCCGCGTTGTCGCTATGGATGCGCTTCGCATGGGCGCCCTTATTTGGAAGCGTAATTACGATTCTTGACACCCTTTGGTTTTGGATCGATCGGGTGATCCTTACGCAAGACCCTCTGCCTTTTTCCAGACACTTGCTCTCAATTCTTGCTTCCGTTCTGCTTTTAACGCTCATCCTTTTATCAATGTATCTACTGGTTCCATTCATGAAATCAAAAATTCATAACAAAGAGGTTTCTTTGCCGCCTAACCCAATCACAGGAGGATCATATGAATAAACCTCCCCTTGAAGTTGAAGTTAAGTTCTACCTCACCGACATGAATTCCTACGAAAAAAGGGTGCGCAGTATCGGCGCGAGCCTGGTGCAACCGCGAACGCATGAGCTTAACTACCGGTTTGACACCCCTGAGATGAGCCTGGCGCGCGAACATAGGGTGCTGCGTCTGCGCCAGGACACCGCCACAATTTTGACGTATAAAGGACCGGCGCAAAGCAATGATGCTGTAAGCATTCGACCAGAGATTGAACTGGAAGTGAGTGATTTTCAGGCAGCCAAGGATTTGCTTGAAGCTCTCGGGTTCCACATGAGTGTTAAATATGAAAAATGGCGCACTGTATATCGAATGGGCGACCTTGAGATCACGCTGGATGAAATGCCGTTTGGGAATTTTACCGAGATTGAAGGAGGTGATCCCGCGGCCATCCAAAAAACAGCATCCATGCTCGCCTTGAACTGGTCCGCCAGGATCAACAGCAGTTATATGCTGCTTTTTGACCACCTAAAAACCGGCAAAAATCTTCAACTCAACGATCTGACTTTCGATGAGCTAAGGTCTGTGGTTGTAACCTGTGAAGACCTTGGAGTAAAGCCAGCCGATATCCCCGTATTCCTTTAAGAGAGTCAGTTGCCGGTTTCCATTGCGTGTGACATGAGGGGAGACCACCCCCGACACGCTTTCGGTTGAGTTCTTCAACTCGTTGATGGCTGATTCCGCTTTCATGCTGCCTGACGCAATATGTCTGGATGAAAAAAAAGACCAAGTTCAGCGTTGAGAGCATGCTTCAGGCATATTCAGGTTTTCCGGCTGCCGTAAATCTGGTCTCAACGTAGTTGTATCACTGATCACTTATTGAGAACTGGAAATTTATTCACGCCTGCCCTCTTTCTTTTTAAAAGACCAGTAATCTTAAAATTGAACGGTTGGTTCACAATCTTAAGGCTGGGATAAATTGGTCAATGCTATAATGATTTAAACTTATTTGTAGATCTCGGAGCCCTTGAACCGCATGTCTTTCACCCACCTTCATGTACATACCGAATACTCACTTCTGGACGGCTTCAGTAATATCAAAAAGCTGATCCAGAAAGTGAAAGATATGAACATGTCGTCCGTTGCCATCACTGACCACGGCACTATGTTTGGTGTGATCGAGTTCTTTATGGCTGCAAAAGAAGCGGGGGTAAAGCCGATCATCGGGCTTGAGACGTATGTGGCTGCCCGCCGCATGACTGATCGTGACCCCCAAAAAGACAAACATTCCTACCATCTGGTGCTTCTGGCAGAAAACGAGATCGGTTACAAAAACCTGCTCAAAATAGCCAGCGCGGCGCAGATGGAAGGTTTCTATTATTATCCCCGCGTAGACCATGAATTTCTGGAACAGCATTCTGAAGGATTGATTGCAACCACCTCTTGTATGTCTGGCGAAGTGCCGCGCACGATTTTGAATAAAGGCGCTGACGCCGGGAGAGAAAAACTGGATTGGTATTTCAACACGTTTGGTGTTGATAATTTCTTCATTGAACTCCAAAGCCATCAGATTGCCGAACTGCCCGCCTTAAATAAGACGCTCATCGAACTCGGAAAACGTTACAACGCCAAACATATCGCCACCAATGACGTCCATTATATTGAACGCTCCGACGCCAGGCTGCAAGACATCATGCTCTCCATCCAGACCGGCTCACTGCTCAGCGACCAAAATCGCATGCGCATGACCGGCGAAACCTATTACTTGCGTACTCCACAAGAAATGGCGTCGCTTTTCCTGGAAGTTCCGGATGCGCTTGGCAATACCTTGATGATCGCTGAGCGCTGTAATGTTGATCTGGTAAAAAAGGGATACCACCTGCCAAAATTCCAGGTTCCGGACGGATTCACGCCGGAAACTTATTTGCGCAAGTTGTGTGAAGAAGGAATCGCTGAACATTATCAAGAAAACGCCAACGCCTCAGAAGTGCGCGAGCGCCTCGAACATGAATTAGGCATCATCCACCAGATGGGTTTCGATGCCTATTTCCTCATCGTGTGGGATCTCTGCCGATTCGCCAAGGAGAACAACGTCTGGTATAACACCCGCGGTTCCGCAGCAGGGTCGATTGTAGCTTATTCTCTCGATATCAGTTTGATCGACCCGCTCAGCCATGGTCTTCTTTTTGAACGCTTTTTGAACCCGAACCGCATCTCCATGCCGGATGTCGACCTCGATTTTCAGGATGATAAACGCGCTCTGATTATGGAATATTGCGCCAAACAATATGGCGCTGACAAAGTTGCCCAGATCATCACATTTGGCACTTTAGGCGCCCGCGCCGCCCTGCGGGATGTCGGTCGCGTAATGGATATTCCTCTTTCTGAAGTCGACCGGGTCACGAAAGCCGTCCCTGCTTTCATTGCTACTGACAAGCCTGTTACGGTTGCAAACTCACTTGAAGCGTCTGAAGCCTTTCGTGCGATCTATCAGGAAGCTGATTATTTGCGCGACCTGATCGACACCGCCAGCCGCATGGAAGGGGTCGCCCGCAATGCCGGCACTCACGCAGCCGGAGTTGTCATCACTGATGAACCGTTGGTTGAGTATTTGCCTATTCACCGCCCCACCAGCGGTTCTGAAGAATCACCGATCAAAACAGTCACCCAGTTTGAGATGAATATTGTTGATAAATTGGGACTGCTAAAAGTTGATTTTCTTGGTTTATCTACCCTCACGATCATGCAGCGCGCTTGCGATCTGATCGCGGAGCGTCACAATGTTATCTTGAATCTGCATAACATTCCACTGGATGATCCCGAGACCTTTGCTGAACTTGGAAAAGGGCATACCGCCGGCGTCTTTCAACTGGAAGGCAACGGCATGACCCGCAACATCGTTCAGATGAAACCCAAGGATCTTTCGAACATTATCGCGATGGTGGCGCTTTTCAGACCTGGACCGATGGAGTTTATTCCCTCCTATATCAAGAGGATGCATAACGAAGAAAAAGTCAGTTTCCGGCATCCAAAACTGGAGCAATTCTTCACCGAGACCTATGGCACCCCCATCTACCAGGAGCAATTGATGGTAGCAGTCATGGGTCTGGCCGGCTACAGCGCCGCAGACGCGGATGACTTTCGCAAGGCGATCTCAAAAAAACAGGTCGCCGAGATTGAAAAACACAAACAAAAATTTGTGCATGGCGCAAAATTAAATGACATTGATGAGGCTACCGCTCTAGCAATTTTTGAGGATTGGGAGGGCTTCGCCCGCTACGGTTTTAACAAGAGCCACGCCGCAGATTACGGCGTAATCGCGGTAGAAACCGGTTACCTGAAAACCCATTACACCGTTGAGTATATGACCGCCCTGCTCTCCGTCTCAAAAAGCGACATGACCAAAGTCGCTTTCTATTCTGCAGACTGCCGCAGCATGGGTATCGATGTGCTCCCTCCGGGGGTTAATTCCAGCGGATGGGATTTCACCATCGAAGATAATCCTGAAAAGAAATCCGCCATCCGGTTTGGTTTGGGCGCCGTAAAAAATGTTGGCCGCGACCCCGTGGAGATGATCCTGAATGCCCGAGTGGATGGCAAATTTAAAGATTTAAATGATTTTTTCCGCCGGGTCGATCTGCACCGGGTGGGAAAACGCAGCCTGGAATGCCTGATCCGCGTCGGCGCACTGGATTGCTTTGGACCTAGAAAAGCGCTGCTGGCTGTAATGGATAATATGATCTCCATCAGCGGCAGCCATTTCAAGGCGGCGGAGTGCGGGCAAATGAGTATTTTTGGAGCGGTCGGCGGGGTTGCAGAAGATATCCACCTGCCTGAAGGCACAATCCTTGACCGCCGTGAGCAGCTTGAATGGGAAAAGGAATTGATCGGGCTGTACGTATCTGATCACCCGGTCGCGCCATACCTTCCGTTGATCCGGCAAAGGGTAACCCACTTTTCAAATGAACTGGCTGAAGCGTCTACTCGCGATAAAGCCATTGTGGCGGGGCTGGTAACCAAAATGCGGACATTAACCACCAAGAATGGCAACCCGATGGCATTTGCCACCATCGAAGACCTTCAGGGGCCGGTTGAGCTGGTGATCTTCCCAAAGGTGTGGGAGAAATACGGCAGCCTGGTGCAACTTGAGTCAGTTATCTTTGCGGAAGGCAAGGTTGATGCGGCCAGCGGCGATGCAAAACTGTTGGTTGATGTGATCAAAGCCATTCGCCCTGAAGACATCACCGAAGAGATGCAGAAATTGGGAGAAGCAACCCAAAACCATGTCGTCGGGGAAAGTTTGCCGCAAAATGGGATTGAGCTCCCGGAGATTATGCCTGTCGAGGATTCTTCTGCTGAACCCCTGATGCTGGTTGAACCCGATGATTGGCATCTGGCTCCACCGCCTGACGGGCTGAATTTATTCCATTTTAAACCGCAATCGGCTGAACATGTAAACCCAGAAACACAAAAAATAGAACCTGTAGAAAGTAAAGAGTCACGAGTTGAAACACTTATAACCATTAACCAAAAACAGGAAACTGTTCAACCGAATAAAGAAGAAATCAGCATTAATCCCCCCGCAATCATTGCGCCGGAACAAAAAACGGCTTATAAAAGCATTGGAAAGAATAAAAAACAGTTGATCACAGTGACTCTGAAAGCCAGCGGGGAAAAAGAAAGAGACGTGCGGCGCATGAAGCGCGTCCACGGTCTGTTGAACTCCTTCCCTGGGGATGACCACTTTTGCTTCCTGGTTTTTGAACAAGGCCGCCGCCATATGCTGGATTTTCCAAATGATACGACCGGCGCCAATGCCGAATTGCTCAAGAAACTGGTAGAATTGGTCGGCCAGGAAAATGTGCAGGTCGAAATCGTCTAATCGCAGGCAGGAATGATATGCAAGAAGGTAATCAAAAGATCAAGAAAATCGGGGTGATGACTTCCGGTGGAGATTCCCCCGGGATGAATCCGTTCATTCGCGCCGTGGTGCGTGCCAGCGCAGCCTATGGAATTAAAGTACTCGGTGTTGAAGGTGGTTTTGAAGGTCTGATCCACGGAAAATTCCGTGAGATGGGCGTCAGGGACGTCGGCGGCATCCTTCAGCGCGGAGGCACCATCTTGCAGACCGCGCGCAGTTTAGAGTTCCGCGAACCAAGCGGGCAGCGCGAAGCCATCCGCCAGATCAACAATGCCGGGATGGACGCGATCATCGTGGCTGGCGGTGACGGGTCGCTGCACGGCGCGCAAAAACTGGTGCAAAAAGGCATCCCAGTGGTGGGGGTTCCTGCCAGCATTGATAATGATATTTACGGCACCGATATGTGCATCGGCGTGGATACCGCGCTTAACACCATCGTGGACGCCATCGACAAGATCCGCGACACAGCCTCATCGCACAACCGCGCCTTCCTGGTGGAAACGATGGGGCGCGAATCGGGCTACCTGGCAGTGCAGGCCGGCATTATCACCGGCGCGGAACTGGTCTTGATCCCCGAGAACAAAACCCCGCCGCAGCAAGTCGCCGCCGCCATCGAAGAAGCCTACCGGCGCGGCAAAACCCACGCCATCATCGTGGTGGCTGAAGGCTACGAACCGCACACCCTCGAGCTGGGAGCGATGATCGACGCCATGGATATCGGCTTCACCACCCGCGTCACCATCCTGGGGCACATCCAGCGCGGCGGCAAACCTACCGCCTTTGACCGCATGCTGGCCACCCGTTTTGGCGTAAAAGCCGTCGAATTCCTGCTGGCCGGGCAGACCAACGTAATGACCGGCTTGAACGGGCGCGAGATCCTGCCCATCCCCATTGACGAAGTCATCTCCAATGTCAAAACCATCTCGGCAGATTACATCCAAATGGCGCAGATCCTGGCGAGGTAGATTCACTACCATCCTTTGCATTGCACGGGCGACCGGTAGGTCGCCCTTTTTGTTTTCTCTCGCAGGACATGGTACGCCAAAATTGCAATGCCATCTTGAGAAGGTGGTCACAAACCTCTCATACCTTTTATCCTAACCTTGAAAAGGTTTGTAATAACCTTTCCAAGGTTGCTTGCCAATTACTTATAATCTTCTCAAGGTTTGAGTTAAGGTTGGGAGCGGGCTTTTCGGGCGGCAACGCGGGCATCGACTTTGGTGATCTCTTCCGGAGTGCGGAACTGGTCGCCAAACTTTTTGAGCTCAGGCCATTCCTCTTCGAGTTCGAGGAGTGCCTGGCGGAGCATCCATTTGGGGTCGAGGGTGGGATCCGGGATGTGGGTGTGGGTGCGGACGAGGCGGTTGATGGATGAGGTGGCGTTGGAAAGGGTGTTGAGGATGGATTTGTTTTCACCCAAATCGGTGACCTCCGCGCCGCTCTGGGCGACCTTGCGGGCGAAAATGCGCATGAGGTCGATCTCCTCTTTGAGGGAGGAGGCGGTTGTGGCGTCCAGACCATCGAGCTGGCTTGCGGGCAGGCGGCGCGCGTAAAAGCCGTGGGTCATGGCATTCTTGTTTCCCAACGGCGCGCCTCTACCTCGTTTCGGCTTTTGGGGTTGGATTTGTTCTCCTGACATTTTTTCTCCTTGGTTGGGAATGGGGGGATAGGCACTTCTGACTGAGAATCAGAGGACGGGAATTGTTTCGTGGAAATAAAAAGAATCAATTAAGTTGGAGAGCCGAAAATTGAGAAACGAGATTAGAGAACTGTGAAAATCAAGAAAACAATAGTTTATAATATCTGGAGAATTGGATAATAACACTAATGTTCTATTAAGTCAAGTGTTTTTAGAAGTTTTAAGGTTGATTTAGGAAATTTTAAGATTGGGAAAGGCGAATTGTATGTGCCAATGGCAAATTATCGATGAATGGAAATGTTAAGACAACTTTTGTGAATTATTTTCTTCATCAACGTTCCAATTTAAAGGGTTGTTAAAGATGTAATTCGCAATTTGGTCGTACTCCCGGTCACCAGAGATGATGTGTTCGTAATAGTTGCGCTGCCAAACTGGTTCGGATGGTGTATTTCTCAGTGTGTTAATTTGTTTGGTAACAGAAGATTTAAAACCAGCCATGAACGCCCCGATTGATTTTGCCGGTGGGCCCGGTTGATTTGTAGGGACGACCGGGGCGGATGTAGGGGCGACCGGTTGGTCGCCCGTTCCAACGATATGAATAATTCCATGAAAATGGTTGGGCATGATGATAAATTCATCCAATTCGATTTCTCGTCTGATTTCCGCAGACCGAAGCCATTCGTGTTCAACGATTTTTCCATATTTATTCAAGTGCATTTCAGCATCAACAATTTCGCCGAAGAGGGGTTCACGGTTGTGGGTAACAAGCGTGATGAAATAGCAGCCTTCGGAGACATAGTCGTATCCTTTGAGGCGTATTGAACGGCGGTTGAGGTTGGGTGAGTTAGGGGTTGATTTGTCCATAATATATGCGTTAAAAAGGGCGACCAATGGATCGAAAATTGGGTGACCATCCGGTCGCTTTGACCAGGCGTGCGAAGAGTTATAGGGCGACCAGAGTTATAGGGCGACCAGCCGGTCGCCCCTACAAATCAATTACTCTCGATGATGGCGATTTCGGCTGGGGTGAGGGTGTAGAGTTGGTAGACGAGTTTGTCAATTTGATGGTCGGTGGTTTGGATCTGGCGCGCGAGGCGTTCTTTTTCGTCGGGCAGGCGGTTCGCACTGTGGGAAAAGGAAAAACACATTCCACAGTTTTCCAATTACTGGCTCTTGGTAATAGTTGGTGTTATGGTAATCAGGTGGGTTGGCTCTGAGGTCGGCGAGGTTGTTGGTGTTTGGGTTATTTCCAACAGAGGAAGATTCATTTCAGAACAAGAATTATGGTCAAAAGGTGAAACCATACTTAAAAAAACCCACCCAGTTGAATAATCTGGTCTCCATTGCACTCCCTCAATGTTTGCTTGGCCTGGTGATAACCTCAACCAATCAGTTGTTGTTTTTCCGTCAAGAAACAAACAAGCATTGAACTGCAATTTTCCAACCATATTTCCAGGAAAATATGAAACATAAGAACCCATAGGATCATATGATTTATATGGGTTAAATCTAATTATAGAGTAAGTCGGATTAACGTTATTATAGAAGAGACAACCTGGAATATCTTTTGGCATATCTTCACATATGCTGAGAATAGACATGTTTGTTGTTGGCGTTGTTTGATAAGGACCAGTAATTTGTTCATTCGTTGGCATTATCGTTGAAGAAGTTGGCGAACCTACCATAGTATTTTGAGAGTCTGTTGGTTGTTGGGTGGCGCCATTTGGGTTTGGCGTTGGAGTTTCAGTTTCAATATCTTCAGTCACAAGGGATTGAGTTATTGTTAGTTCCAAAGCGGTTCTTGTTTTTTCTGCATTCTTTGCCATATCGTCATACGCCATAGAAGTTAGCGTTCGTCTGGAACTCCAGCTTATTGATAATAATGCATCCTCTCTTGAAAATGGTCTTAATGAA
>WOUT01000026.1 GCA_009773005.1 Chloroflexota bacterium
AGTGCGTGGAGCCTTAAACAAGATTCTTTCATTAGAACCTTGGGAAGCGAAAAACGGATTGGTTACTTGCTCAGCAGGTAATCACGGGCAAGGCGTGGCACTGGCTGCTCAAAAGATCGGCACCACTTGTATCGTTTTTGTCTCATCTCATGCTGTTCCAACAAAGGTCAGCGCGATGCAAGCATTGGGCGCGGATATTCGATTTGTTACAGGCGGCTATGCTGATGCGGAGAAAACTGCAATTCTTTTCGCACTGGATTCAAAAGGGATGTTTATTTCTCCTTATAACGACGTACAGGTTATTGCAGGGCAAGGTACCGTGGGTCTGGAATTGATTGAACAAACACAAGGATTTCGGGAAATAAAAACCCTCCTCGTTCCCATTGGAGGAGGTGGTTTGCTCTCCGGCATCGGAGCCGCTATTTCTGGCTTAACGAACCGGCCAAAATTGATTGGAGTGCAGTCAGAGGCTTCTGCATATTTTAATTCGCTATATAACAAAGGCACCCAGGATGGGGTTATTGAAAAAGAGAGCCTTGCTGATGGCCTGTCTGGTGAAGTGGATCATGGGTCAATAACGATACCTATGGTAAACCATTACGCTGACGATATCGTGTTGGTTACTGAACAAGCGATTTCTCAGTCTATCGCTTATGCCTGGAGAAAGTACAAAGAGGTTATCGAAGGTTCGGCTGCAGTGACCTTGGCAGCCATATTGACCAAAAAAATCGCTGAAATGCCAGCCGTTTTGGTGATCAGTGGCGGTAATATTCAGCCTGATTCGCACGAGCAGATATTGGCTCAAACTTCCATAAAGGAACGGGAATTTTAATGTGGCCAAGGTATTTCGTTTTCTTTTCGTAATCTTCTACATTACCAGCCTTTTCCTGCCTGTGGACAGCTCTACTGCTGCGCCGCTTCTTCAACGAAACACAGCAGAAGAAAAAGCTTCAGCCTTATTAGAGCTTATGTCACCTGAAGAAAAAGTCGGACAATTGTTTATGGTTACTTTTAAGGGAACCACAACCGACACTGGCAGCAAGATTCGTAGTTTGATCATCGACCAAAATATCGGAGGGGTTGTGCTCCGCTCAGATAATGATAATTTCACCGGTCCTGAAGGAACAATTACCAATACTCAAGAAATGATACGATCGCTGCAATTAATTAACTGGGAGACATCACAAGCGAATATTTCATCTCCATCAACTGAAGGGGTTGCGACTTATAACTATATTCCGCTGCTTGTTGGCATATCTCAAGAAGGAGATTTGGCGCCTTTTGACCAGATCATTAATGGGTTGACCCCGCTGCCGAGCGAAATGGCGATCGGAGCAACCTGGAAGCCTTCCAACGCCGAAACGACCGGGACAATTCTTGGTCAAGAGCTTAAAGCCTTAGGAATCAATCTCTTGTTTGGACCATCGCTTGACGTATTGGATGTGGTAAAAACCGATACAGGCGAAGATCTGGGTGTCAGAACTTTTGGAGGAGATCCATATTGGGTAGCCGAAATGGGAAAGGCATTTATCAAAGGCGTTCACCTTGGAAGCGAGAATCAAATCTCGGTGATTGCCACGCATTTTCCAGGCCGGGGAGGGTCAGACCGCCAACCTGAAGATGAAGTCGCAACAGTCAGAAAATCTCTTGAACAACTCAAGCAAATTGAACTGGCTCCTTTTTTTGAGGTGACTAAACAAAGCGGGATCACGGATGAAATGACTGATGGTTTGTTACTTTCACACATTCGTTATCAAGGATTTCAAGGGAATATCCGCGCCACAACCAGACCAGTTTCGTTTGATTCCGCAGCCTTAGAGCAGCTTATGAGCCTGCCTGATTTCTCAGCATGGAGAGAGAAGGGCGGTATTATTGTCAGCGATGATTTGGGAAGTGCAGCAGTTCGAAAATTCTTCGACCCATTGAATTTGAGCTTTGATGCCAGACAGATTATAAAGAGCGCCCTGTTAGCTGGAAATGATCTTTTGTATACAGGAAATATTATTGCATCAGGGGATGAAGATACTTATTCGACAATTGTACGAACGCATGGATATTTTGTCCAAAAATATTTGGAAGATTCTGCTTTTCAACAACGGGTAGATGAAGCAGCTTTACGCGTTTTGACTCTCAAGTTCAAACTTTATCCTAATTTTCAAATCCTAGAAATCCTCCCAACCGCTACCGACCTGGAGACATTGGGTACTTCACAACAGAAGATATTCGAAATAGCACGGCAATCAATAACATTGGTTAGCCCTGACCTGGTTGATCTTGACTCTGTCTTACAGGAGGAACCTCAGTTAAGCGAACGAATTGTATTCATCTCCAATAAGGTCTCACAACAGCAATGCAGTTCATGTACTGACCAAACCATTTTTCTTGCAGATAACTTAAGAAGCGCTGTCGAACGCTTATACGGACCGAAAGCGGGCGAGCAAATCCAGAGTTACAGGTTATCTGCTTATTCATATGGCGAGTTGAAGCTACTTCTCGATCATAACAGTGCTCCAGAGAATATGATGAGTAACATCCAATCTGCTGATTGGATCGTTCTCTCATTCACGGAATTTCAAAAGAGTTCTGATGAATCGGTTTTATTTCAACGATTTTTTACTGAGCAGCCTGAGCTCACCAGAAATAAGAAAATCATTGGTTTTGCTTTTAACGCTCCATACTATCCTGATGCGACCGATATTTCTAAATTTACTGCATATTATGCGGTTTACAGTAAAATTCCGGTTTTTGTAGATGTTGCGGCGAGAATTCTTTTTCAGGAGATCATTCCAACAGGAATCCTTCCTGTTTCCGTGACAAGTGTAGGATACGACCTCCTCACAGCGACTACCCCTGACCCAAGCCAGATCATTCCTTTGATGGTACAAGCGCCGGGTGAAGGTACTATTATTTTAGAAACACCGACCTCCTCGATTGATACCAAATTATTGTTTAAGGTTGGTGACAGCTTACCGCTGCAAACCGGGATTATAAATGATCACAACGGAAACCCTGTTCCAGATGGCACGGTCGTGCGATTTTTGATCGACACACGCTCCACAAGCGGTTCAATCGAACAAATTGAAACACAGACGGAAAACGGGATTGCCCGAACAACATACCGCATCTCAAATCTTGGATTGCTAGAGTTGAGGGTCACTTCTGATCCTGCACAGGTCTCACAAATTCTGCGTCTGGATATCACAGATTCAGGAGGTCTGCTCACGTCTATAGAACCGACATTCTCGCCAACCGGTGAAACGGGAGCGACCCAATCCCCGGACCTTTTAGCAACGCCTGAAGCAGAGAATGTTCAGGATCATAAACAAGGTCTTCCTTCCTTTGTTGATTGGATGCTTTCGACAATGATTATATTGGCGTTTTCCTCAGGGCTTTACTGGTGGGGTTGGCAGCGTAGGATTCATGACTGGAACCCAAGGCTGCCTTTCTTGTCGGGCATGTTAGGCTTTATCGTTTATCTTTATATCGTTGTTGGTCTGCCAGGGTCTATGACGTTGATTCAAACCGGTGGAACAAGTAAGATCTTACTCTTTGTGTTATTAGGTTGTCTGGCAGGAGGGGGAATAGGGTATTTTTGGCATATGGTCGATCAAACCAGAAAGAGACTATAACTTTACTTCAGTAAAGTAAGCAAAAGTGTCAGGATACTCATTCCGAGTAAGCTTATAAGTAATGGATATATTTCCCTGGCGTGCATTAAACGTAGTTTTGCCTGGTTATGAATGCCTGTCGGGATCGCGATTGGACGACTTCCAATCAAGGCATCTCGAAAATCCTCAACTGTCTTCGGACGGTCATCAGGGTGCAGACTCATTGCCCATAAAATAGCCTTTTCAGTCCGCGAGGAGATACTTGGATTGTTTGGACGGAGAGGGGATAATATTGCCGGATTGATAAAGCGTTGTCGGGCATCGGAGGGTGCTTTTCCTGTTAGCAAATGATAAAGCGTTGAGCCAAATGAATAAATGTCACTACGTGCGTCTGTATGCCCGATATCTCCTCCATATTGTTCGAGAGGAGTATACAACGCTGTTCCCTGACCTTGCAGAATGGTTATGGTTACTTCGCCAGGCGCCAACAATTTCACTAACCCAAAATCAACTAATTTGAGTACTCCGTTAGGAGTGAGTTTCAAATTACTCGGTTTGATATCACGATGGACAATGGGTGGGTTTTGGTGATGTAAATAAGTTAAGGCATCTGCCAATTGATTTGACCAATTTAATACATCAGATTCAGGCAAGAAACTTCCTTCTTCTTTTGATTCGATCATCAATGTGCGCAAATCTTTTCCCGGTATGAAATCCATTACCAAATAATCGCGCTGCCCGATAGAGAAGAAATCTGATACCTTGGGTAAATTTGGATGATCAAGACGAGCCAGCACTGTTGCTTCCCGCAGGAATTGCTCTCTGGCTTCTTTGATCAAATTCCCGGATAAGGTTCTATCGTGTTCAACTTCTTTTAATGCGCATTGACGTCCTTCCAACCGGAGGTCATCGGTCAAATAAATAGAACCCATGCCGCCTTGACCAATGATCCTGCGGATGCGGTACCTGCCTCTTAATGTATCTCCCGTTTTTAAAGGGATTGGCATGAGTGTCCTTATTGAAAATATTCAAAGAAAACAGTAGCGCGATTTGTATTTTTGTACTATTATACCTGAAGAGGCTTAAGGAAATTGTATGGGCGTTTCCAGAGAAAAATCACAAAAGCCAGATTCTGCAAACAACATTCAAACCGGTTTATTTCCCGTGATTGTCGCTATTCAAGGTCCACTTGGAGGACGGCGATGGGAAGTCAGGGATGCTTTAATCATAGGACGTGAAAGCGATTGCGACATTACGATCGATGATCGGCAGGTTTCGAGACATCATGCAAGAGTTTTCAAAAACGGCGCTTCAATAGAGTTGGAAGACCTTGCGAGCAAAAATGGAACTTTCCACGCGGGGAAACAACTAACCGAAAAAAAATCGCTTTCCGATGGTGATGTCATTCAGGTCGCGATGATACAGAAGTTTGCTTACTATAGCTCAGATGCAACCATGCCGATGGAAGACCTGATCCCTGCAACTATCGAGATTGAAAACCGACTGTATGTTGATGAAAAATCCAGAAGGGTTTGGATTCGAGGCGAGGAATTAACCCCTCCACTCTCGGCTCCACAGTTCAGACTGCTTGCCGAATTGGCTTCTCAATCAGGTCGCGTCATTTCTCGAAATGATCTCATCCACGCGATATGGGCGGATGAAGATGTAGAGGGAGTGTCAGAGCAAGCTTTAGATGCGTTGATTCGACGATTGCGAGACCGTCTGGCAGAAGTGGACCCAAGTCATAACTATATTGTCACTGTCCGGGGTCATGGATTGAGATTGGGAGATAGATAACCAAAGGGCCGCAAGAGAGCATCCCTTTGGTTTTAATTTTTAAGGTTTTTTTCCATGTTAAATCGTAACGCCTGTTTATAGATTAACCGTAAGGCTTCAAGCAATTCAGGAGATTGTTTACGAGCTTCACCTTCAGTAATGATCGAATTTATCGCCTGAAGTAATGAATCATTGATCATTGTTGAATGATCCTCAAGGATTTTTAGCCTGACAGATTCATCTGCGACGTCAAGTAGTTTTTGGATCAACTCAACCTCAGGGGGAGGGGCACTTTCTTTTTCGACGATCGAAATCACTTTTTGGATCTTTTCTATCCGTACCATGTCGCCTTTTTGACGGGCGGTTTCAAATTCAGATTGGACTGCCTGAGTAAAGAACTCATCCATTTCTGGTAAATGTTTCTTGATGGCTTCCTCCAGATTTGTTTCACTCAATATCGATTCGAGTAGTTTTGCCCCCTCACCCAACCGTTTCTGCAATTCATTGTCAATTTCGCGGGTTAGATTGAGAAGCTTGTCTCGCAAATCGACTAAATGCTGTTTTTTATCTTCATGTACTTTTTCAATGCGCTCGCTCAGTACCTGGAAGAACTGATAATCCATCCCACTTCTAGTGAGGCTGACGATCGTTGCCAAACTGCTGTCGGATTTTAAGTCGGAAATAATGTCCAAAAGCGTCTCACGTGTTAGACCAGTTTTACTAGCCTCCTGCAGTGTTTTCAATGCAGCTTGTGTTTCTTGACTCTGAGCAAGCAGTTTTTGACCAACTTCGGTTTCCTGTAAAAGTTGCTGTTGGATCTCATTGAGAAGTTGGGAGGCTTTTTCATCCCCTTGCATCATGGCGGATTCGATTAGTGTTGACAAAATGGCGAACAGGCTGCCATCAACCAGGGCAACTTCTTGGAGGATGATGGTTAGGCGGTCTTCGGGTTTGGGGGTTGTTAGTAACCGCTGGATAAAACCGACTCTCTTTTGTTGGGCTTCGATCATCTCTTTGGTAATTCCGTCAGCCTGTAAAATTCGGTCAATCAGGGTTTGGTAGGTGAACATGGTTTGGGGTTGGAATAAATAACCTTTACGTCTCTCAGCGGGTAAAGCATTTACAACCTGGTTAATCAACAGTCCGATCTGTTTTTCTTGTTCATTTACTGGCAACCCTAATTCAGGCGGGAAATATGTGAGGAGTAATTCCTTTTCCGGGTCGTGAAAAACGATTGGAGTACTCATTAACCCTTCATAACCACATGCCTGACACCTGGCTGTGTTGGTTGAGCGGCTGAGAAGCCGTTGTTTTGCTGTTGGATCATTGGTTGCGTCGAAAAGCTGTTGAACTTCTGCCAGAATCGGCTGCCGGCAGCGAGGACACGAAGTTTGAATTTTTGGCATGTTTCAGGCTCTTTTCTTTGAAATTTAATATACTTGCCGATTATACCATTTGGCAATCGGAATTATTTTTGAATTAGATGAAAGTTATTCATTTATTGAGATTGGCAGGGAAAAACAAATACAAGCACCTTTGCCTTTTTCCGGGTCACTCCAAATACGACCGCCGTGCGCCTCAACGATGGCTTTTGCCAAATACAAACCCAAACCTGCTCCTTTGGTTTGCTTTGTGGCGTCAGGCGACCGATAAAAACGGTCAAACACGAATGGAGCATCATTTGGATCAATGCCCGGACCTTCATCACTCACGCACACAATGATATTGTCTCCATGCTCTTCAGCGCTGATCTCAATCTGACCTTTTGGCGCATATTTGATCGAGTTTGAGATCAAGTTCGAAAGGAGTTGATTGATCCGAATTTCATCTGCAAGAATCACTGGAAGCGTCTCAGAAACATTTGTTACGATTTCATGATTTGTAGTTTGGGTTTGTAACCGCTCGCATACCCGTTGTATTGTCACCGTGAGTTGTACGTCAGTTCGTTTAAGGCCAAAACTGTTCGCTTGCAAGCGTGTTGCGTCGAGAAGGTTCTCGATGTAGATACTCAAACGGTCAGCTTCTTCTTCGATGACCTGCAAGCTTTCATTAACGATCTTTCGATTCCAGCGTGCATCACCTCTCCGCAGGGTTCCGACATATCCTTTGATCAAAGCAACTGGAGTTTTTAATTCGTGACTGATCACCGAGATAAAAGTGGTTTTCATTTCGTCTGCCTGGCGGAAGCGGGTGATATCCCTGATGGTTGTGATAATGTTTAACAGTGTACCTTCATCTGTGAGTAAAGGCGCATAAGTGATTCCGACTGGCAGGGAAGTGACGGAATTGGACCTGGTGATATCTCCTTCAACGTACAAAGTCGCGTGAGGGGTGAGAGGCCATCCTCCGGCCACTGCTTGCATGAGAGTTAGATCGCGTGGTTTTTTAGCCCATACGATGATCTCGTCATGCGTTTTATCGACGATCTCTTGAATGGACATGCCAATCATGAAGCTGAAAGCCGGATTTGCTCTCTCGATTTTCATGTCACGGGTGAGAATGAGAATTCCGTCTGCTGCTGAATCCAAAAGGGCGGTAACCCTGCGGCGGTCATATTCAACCTGGGCATATAACTGGGCGTTTTGAACCGCAATCGCAGTCTGGTTTGCAAAACTTGAAAGCAGTATCTTGTCATTTGCCGAAAACTCAGAGTATTCACGAAAAACGAAGATGACCCCTAGTACACGCTGTCCAGTGATAAGCGGCAGACCGACACTGCTCAAACGCCCCAAACTAACGGCTTGAGTAAAAGCATTAAGCATCTGGTTAATAATCAGCAGTTCAGAGTCTTTTGGATCTTCGTATTCCGGGATTTGAGCAAGCTGTGGTTCAAGGTATTTTAAAAAGGCGGCGGGCAATCCAGTTGAAACGCGAATCTGCCATCCGTGGGTAGGGGAGCGCAGCGCTATGATTCCTGCCTGACCGGCAAGCATTTCAAGCGAAATATTCAGGATTCGTCTCAGGAGCTTGTCCAAGTCAAGCTCTTGTGTGAGGGCACGTGAAATTTCCAGCAAATAATCGCGCTGGCGAACTCGGAAATCAGGAAGCATTCAGTGTTAACCTTTTTCGATGGATACTGCTTCTTTTGATGTGGTCACTTCTTCTTCAGTCTCAGCTATTGTGATAGCTTCTTCAAAGATTTGAAGACCTTCTTCGGCTTCTTCTTCAGTGATGCATAACGCTGGTGAGATGCGGATTACACTTCGACCGCAGCCGAGAGTTAGTAAACCACCTTCAAATGCCAGTTGTTCAACCCGGTTACGAAATTCGATGGCAGGCTTCCTCGAGATTGGGTCTGTGACAAACTCAACTCCAATCATCAGTCCGATTCCTCTGACCTCACCAATGGAAGGGTGTTTTTCTTTAATTTTTTGCAAGCGATTCAGAATATATTTACCGGTAATTGATGCGTTCTCAAGAAATTCATTTTCGATGAGATCTAATGTAACCAAGGCTGCAGCACAAGAGAGCGGATTGCCGCCATACGTATTACCGTGAGAACCTTTTGGCCAGCTTACAATACTCTTGCGGGCAATCATGGCGCCTAAAGGCATACCCGAGGCTATGCCTTTAGCTGTGGTAACGATATCCGGTTCAACACCAAAATTCTGGATTGACCACCACTTTCCAGTGCGGCCGATGCCTGCTTGTATTTCGTCTGCGATAAGCATTATTCCATAGCGGGTGCATACTTCTCGAAGTTGTATGAAAAAATCCTTAGGCGGAATGATATAACCACCTTCGCCTTGAATGGGTTCAATAATTATTCCCGCTACTTCGTCTGCAGGGATGGTTTTTCCGAAAATTTCTTCTTCGAGATATCGGATAGTTGCAGTACCAATATCTTCTCCTGGAAGCATATTAAGCACTGGACGATAAGGATCGGGAAAAGGAATATGAGTAACCCCATTCATCAAGGGGAAAAATCCACGGTGATAGTGTGGTTTACTCGCGGTTAAAGAAACTGCGCCGAGTGTTCTGCCGTGAAAGCCCCCCAAAAAAGCAATGAATTGAGACCTGCCCGTATAATGGCGGGCTAGTTTTAAGGCGGCTTCAACACTCTCGGTACCTGAATTTGTCATGAATGAAATCGCATCTTCCTGAAATGGAGCGATGAGATCTAGATATTCAGCAAGTTCAATCCACTTGGAGTGGTAAAAATCGGAAGAAATGTGAATAAATTTTTCGGCTTGCTCTTGAATTGCTTTTACTACTAACGGGTGACTGTGTCCAGTTGAGGTGACAGCAATACCTGCTGCAAAATCAATAAATCTGTTTCCATCAACGTCCCATACTTCGACTCCGCGACCGTGATCCATGACAAATGGGTAGCCTCGTGGGTAAGAAGGGGAAATAACTGCTTGATCACGTTCAATGAGACGTTTTGCTATAGGCCCTGGTAAGTTTAGCGGTTTCACAACACACCTCCTCAAGTGGATAGAATGGTTGGATGCGAAGACTAACTTCAGCAACTTGGCGATATTCACTTGTTAACGGGGTCAAGTTCTTCCATTATACCATGAGGCTTCAAGGGGACGTTTTAAGCCTTAATTGTGGTTAATTCAGCGCTACACACCCTTATACCAAAGCGTGTTAGCCCAAAGCGTGTCAAGCCAATGTAGGCCAAAGCGTGTCAAGCCCAGTAGGCCAAAGCGTGTCAAGCCCAAAGCGTTGACGCATGGATAAAACACTGCTATGATTAAAATTGTATGCGTCCAAAACAACTACGTCGTATTCAGCGTTTTCTTCAACCGATTGTTTTAAAACTTCGATGGTTGATCCCCGGAATCGGGATCAAACGTTGGATTCTCTTAATTCTTGCCGGAACAACGATGTTGGGGGTAGGATTCGCGGTATTGTTATTAGACGTTTATCGAACGGCCCCTAATACCTGGTGGCTGCCGATCATAAAACTTGGATCCCTTCAATTCATTATTGACCGAACAATAAGGGCATTAATATTTGGCGTAATTGGGGTGACAATCATAATTCTCGGTATTACCGGATTAAACCGGTCGCTGCTTAAACCCTTTATAAGGCCGGGCAAACACATCATTGATACCGTAGCAGAATATCGCAGACGCGAAAAAGGTCCGCGCATTGTAGTGATTGGTGGTGGAACTGGGCTGGCTGCAATCTTGCGAGGACTAAAAGAATATTCTCGTAACATCACAGCAGTCGTGACAGTTGCAGATGATGGAGGTTCTTCTGGTGAGATCCGACGCTCAATTGGCATTCTTCCCCCGGGAGATATTCGAAATTGTCTAGCGGCACTTTCCAATGACGAAGAACTACTCACACAACTCTTTCAATACCGTTTTGCCGCTGGCGCAGGTCTAAATGGGCACTCTTTAGGCAATTTACTAATCACTGCGCTTACCGAGATCACTGGCAGCTTCGAAGAGGCTATCGCTGAGACAGCTAGAGTATTAGCAGTTCAAGGTCAGGTATTACCTTCAACATTAAGAAATATTACTTTGGTCGCTGATGTCCAATTTCCTGATAAAAAGGTTGAGATCGAGATAAAAGGTGAAAGCCAGATCGGGAAGATCGGGGGCAAAATAAGACGGGTCTGGTTAGAGCCAGGAAACCCTGCTGCGTTCCCACCTACTGTGCAGGCAATCTTAAATGCGGATTTGATCATTATTGGTCCTGGTAGTTTATATACCAGTATCATTGCCAATATGTTGGTACCTGATCTGGCGGATGCAATCAAGGCAAGCAGGGCGTACAAATTTTATATCTGTAATGTGGCGAGTGAACTTGGCGAGACTGACAACTATTCCTGTGAAGACCACGTTCAAACGATCGAAAAACACGCTGGCGGGAGACTTTTTGATCTGATCTTATGCAACCGCCGATTTGAAGGGGTCTTACCGCAGGGTGTAAATTGGGTCAAAGTGAGTGAAGCTGAAACCCAACATCCGTTGTATCAGGCTGATTTGATTGATGTGGATAATCCGTGGCGACACGATTCTGTAAAAGTAGCGAAAACCGTAATGGATTTGTTTTTTGAACGGACTGGACCGTTAAGTTCAAAAGAAGAGAGTTCTTCACTTTAATTGACAACAACCATGTCTAGACATGGTAAAATATCTGAATTACACCAAGGAGGATTTATTATGGCAATAAAAGTTGGTATCAACGGTTTTGGCCGCATTGGGCGGCAGGTATTAAAGGCAATCAAAGAGCTTCACGGATCAGAACTGGAGGTAGTAGCAGTAAATGACCTCTTCGACACAAAAACAAATGCCCACCTTTTTAAATATGATTCAAACTATGGTATTTACCCTGGGACTGTCGAAGCTGGAGAAGGTGTTTTAATTGTTGACGGCAAATCGATCAAAGTCTTTGCTGAAAAAGAACCCGGTAACCTCCCTTGGAAAGACCTTGGTGTTGATATCGTGATTGAATCAACGGGGGTTTTCACAGATGCCACTGGTGATCCAGCCAAAGGAAAATCAGGCGCGAATGTGCATATTCAAAAAGGCGGCGCGAAAAAAGTAATCATCACAGCACCTGCCAAGAATGAAGATTTGACGGTTGTATTGGGTGTCAATGATGGTATTTATGATCCTTCGAAACATCATGTGGTTTCAAATGCCTCGTGTACAACTAACTGTCTAGCCCCTGCAGCCAAAGTTGTGCATGATAAGTTCAATATCATTCATGGTGTGATGACCACCATACACTCATACACTAATGACCAGGTTATTCTGGATCAGGGCCACAAGAAGGAAATGCGCCGCTCCCGCGCCGCTGGATTGAACATCATCCCAACCTCAACCGGCGCTGCTAAAGCGCTTGCGCTTGTGATCCCCGATTTGAAGGGTAAATTTGACGGTTATTCACTGCGCGTTCCAACACCCACAGTATCAATCGTTGATTTTGTTGCAAACATTGAAAAAACTGTAACGAAAGACGAATTGAATGCTGCCTTCATAGAAGCTTCAATTAGTTCACTCAAGGGAATTTTGGGAGTGACCACCGGCGAATATGGCGATCCCCTGGTTTCAATGGATTTCAAGGGTGATTCACGCTCCTCGATCGTTGACCTGCCGACCAATATGGTGATGGGCGGTAATTTGATTAAAGTAGTCGCCTGGTATGACAATGAATGGGGTTATTCTTGCCGGACAGCTGATCTGGCCGCCCTGATGGCAAAGAAACTCTAATTGTTAAAGGTTTATGAGTAGAGACTCTAAATTTTGAACTGTTGGTGATGCGCATTCTGCAGTACTCCAAGCGGATGCGCATCATGTCTAATAAATTCCGGGAGGAGGAAAAGATGTTCAATAAAAAAACAATTCGTGACATTGATGCAAAAGGCAAGAAGGTTTTAGTTCGAGTAGATTTTAATATCCCGTTAAAAGACAGTATTGTAGGCGACGATACTAGAATCCAGGCAGCTTTACCAACTATCAAATATTTATTAGATCAGGGCGCTGCTGTGATCCTGTGTTCGCATTTAGGCCGCCCCAAGGGTGGACCTGAAGAAAAATACTCCATGAAACCTGTTGCAGAGCATCTTGCGAAGTGTCTGGGTATGAAAGTGGCATTTGCCAGTGACTGTATTGGTCCAGACGCAGAATCTGCCGCGAAGATGCTTAAAAGCGGAGAGGTTCTTTTATTGGAGAACACTCGTTTTCATGCTGAAGAAGAAAAGAATGACATGGGGATGGCAAAGCAATTGGCTTCCTTAGCTGACTTGTATGTCAATGATGCATTTGGGACAGCTCACCGCGCGCACGCCTCAACCGAAGGCGTCACTCATTTCCTACCAGGCGTGGCAGGTTTTCTATTGGAAAAAGAAATCAAATATCTTGGTCAGGCGGTGACTGATCCCAAAAAACCGTTCGTAGCTATCATGGGTGGGGCTAAGATCAGTGACAAAATTGGAGTCATTAAGAACTTGCTAAGCAAAGCTGATACCATCTTGATCGGAGGCGGGATGGCAAACACCTTTTTCAAGGCGCAAGGCTACCCTGTGGCAGATTCCCTTGTAGAGGATGAAGCGCTGGAAACTGCGAAAACTTTACTGAAAGAAGCTGGAACAAAATTACGCTTGCCAGTGGATCTCGTCTTAGCGGACAAATTTGATGCAGAAGCCAAATCAAGAATAACGCCGGCTGGACCGGTTGAGGATGGTTGGCGCATCCTGGATATCGGACCGGAAACAGTAAAAGCTTATGCACAAGTAATTGAAGGCGCAGGAACTGTGGTTTGGAATGGACCGATGGGCGTTTTTGAATTCCCGCGATTTGCTGAAGGCACTTACGGAATTGCAAAAGCCGTGGCTGCAAGCAACGCAGTAAGTATCATAGGCGGCGGCGAATCGGTTGCTGCCATCCAGCAATCAGGGCTGGCCAACAAGATTACCCATATCTCCACTGGTGGGGGCGCATCACTTGAAATGCTGGAAGGATTGGAGTTGCCTGGTGTGGCGGCGCTGCAGGATAAATAATCACATCGCTCGACGTTGGTCAAGCGTGTAAACTCATAGGCGAGGTGAAAGATGAAAAAATATTGCCTTGGTGGGTGATTGGGTTAATTGCATGGGTTGTCGTACTAGGCTTGAATCCTTGGTACTCAAAGGCAGGACCCATGCCAATTTTCCAATGGTAAACCAACCGAAATGGGAGATTGGCTTACAACGTATCTGGTCAACCTCGTTGTGTTGACTGCCATAGCAACGAGACTGTTTGGCCACGGTATAGCAATATTGTGTCAGCATCCTGGTTGATCCAATGCGATGTAGAGGCAGGCCAGAGAAGACTCAATTTTAGCGAATGGCCAACCAATACAGGTATGGAGCAAGCGTTTTAGCAAGAATCCACAGAAATCATCTGTGAATGTGAATTGCCTTTTATTCAATTCTTATTTACTCATACAGAAGTGAAATTAACCGCTGCTGAGAAGCAGCAACTGATTCAGGGTTAATTCACCTCCAGGTAAATCTTTGATGCAAATCTTTTTTGATGCAAAATCTGGACAGAATTGCATCAATAGAGTAGAATTTATCCGCCACCTGAAACAGTGCTTACCCTCAACCCTCGCACTGACAGATGTTTTTATTTGGAGGAACGAAGTTGGCTAATATTAAGTCTGCAATCAAACGTAATAAGCAAAATGAAAAAAAGCGCCTTCGCAACCGAGTTTATCGAGGCGTTGCACGCACTTATGTTGCGCGTGCCCGTGTTGCAATTTCAGGTAAAGATGGTGAAGATGCTGAAGCCGCAACCCTTGCTGCCATTTCTGCTCTCGACAAGGCTGCTCAGAAGGGTGTGGTGCATAAAAACAATGCTGCCCGCCGCAAGAGCCGCTTAATGAAATTGCTCGCAGCCAAGAAATAAATATTTACAAATTGTTTTGCAATTAAGCGGGAGATTTTTACTCCCGCTTTTGCGTTCCCCGGAAAAATTGAGAGCAAAACGGGTGTGTTATAATCCACTTGACTTAAGATTATGGGGAACGGATTTTCGAAATGTTTGAACTTGAACAGGCACTTATCGAAGAAAAAATCAATCAATACCTCCGCACAACAAATTTGCCAGAAATGGAAATTCGGTGGGCGTGGATTCCGTTTAATGGGCAATGGGGAATATCTACTTCCTTTTTTCAACTAGCTGCAAAAACATTTGCCGGCGAAAAAGGGAATGTTGCCCAGCGGGCCACCGAGATTGCTCAAGGGATTGCCTCCGCAATTAAAATACCGGATGGATTTTCAAAAATCGAAGCCTTAAATGGCTATTTGAATTTATTTTTCTCTCCTTCTATCTATACTCAACGTATTGTGGACGAAGTTTTGGAAAAAGAGAGTAATTTTGGGAGGAATGAGCGGCTTGGAAAACGGGTCATGTTCGAATTTTCGCATCCAAACACGCACAAGGCTTTTCATGTAGGACATTTGCGGAGCGCGTTCCTGGGCGATGTGCTTTCAAGAATTTCTGATGCGGCTGGTTATGATGTAATTAGAGCCAATTATCCTGGTGATATTGGAATGCATGTAATCAAGTGGTTGTGGAATTACCTAAAATTCCATAAAGGCGAACGCCCTGAGAAAGACATCACCCGATGGATGGGCAGTCTTTATGCTGAAGCGGTAAAAAGACTCGATGAAAACCCTGATCTTGAAAATGAAGTGAAAGAGACATATATCAAGTGGGATCAGAAGGACCCGGAAGTCGTTGAGTGTTGGAAAGAAACCCGCGAATGGTCGCTAGAAGGTTTCAAAGAGATGTATGCCAAGCTGGATATCAAGTTTGACAAATATTACTTCAACTCCATGTTTGAAGATCTTGGCAAGGAAATGGTGGATGATCTGATCGCCAGAGGTATTGCCCAGGATGAACGCGCTGAAGGTGGCGCGGTCATCGTAAAATTGGATGAGAAACTTGGACTAAAAGACGAAAAATATCGCGTCCTGGTTGTACGGCGCTCAGATGGAACAGCGCTTTATGCGACCGAAGACCTGGCGCTGGCGAGGCAAAAATTTCTCGATTATTCTGATCTTGAGAGATCCTATTATGTGGTAGATGTCAGGCAGTCGCTACATTTTCAACAAGTTTTTAAAACGCTTGAGATTGCTGGTTATGATTGGGCAACCCGCTGCCAACATGTGTCGTATGAATTAGTCAACCTGCCTGGAAATGTCGTGATGGCTTCACGAGAAGGAACGGTGGTTCTGTTGGAAGACCTCCTCCGCGAGGCAACAGCGCGCGCACTCGAAGTTGTTCGAGAGAAAAATCCGGATCTCAGTGAAGAAAATAAAATAGAGATCGCCGAAGCCGTTGGAATTGGCGCTATAAAGTTCCCAATGCTTTCACGTGAAAGCGGAAAAATAGTCACCTTTGATTGGGAATCTGCATTGGATTTCAACGGTCAGGCAGCGCCCTATATTCAATATGCTTATGTTCGCGCGAACAGCATCCTCAAGAAAATGAACTCTCCGCTGCCCGAATCGGTTAATCCTGGAGAGAAATTGACGCAGAGCGAGATAGCATTGATCGATCTGATCAGCAGGATGCCCAGTGAAATTCAAAAAGCTGCTAAAGATCTTAAACCTTTAACCATTTGCAACCTTGCTTATGAACTTGCTCGCGCATTTAACGACTTTTATACACAATGTCCCGTTTTGTCTGCTGAAGAACCAATCAGAAGTGCAAGACTTCGCCTGGTTGCCGCAGCAAGACAGGCGATTGCAAATAGTTTGGCGTTACTGGGCATCACAGCCCCACAAGCGATGTGAAAAAAGGCTCGTAAACCAAATTATTTTTAAGGAGATGATCTAAAATGACACGAATACGTACCTTGATCATGGGAGCAGCCGGCCGCGATTTTCACAATTTTAATGTGTTTTATCGCGACAACAAGGATTATGAGGTCGTAGCATTTACGGCAACCCAAATCCCGAATATTGATGAGAGGAAATATCCTGCTGAACTTGCTGGGTCTCTTTACCCAGCTGGGATCCCCATCCACCCTGAAAGCGAACTGGTTAAGCTCATCAAGGATTTAAAAGCAGACCAGGTCGTTTTTGCATATAGTGATGTGCCGCACGAAGTTGTGATGCATAAAGCTTCGATAGTTTTGGCTGCCGGCGCTGATTTCCGCATGATGGGAACTAACGCAACCCAGGTGAAATCAACAAAGCCAGTTATCTCAATCTGTGCAGTTCGCACTGGTTCTGGAAAAAGCCAGACAACCCGCCGAGTCTCGCTCATTTTACGGGATATGGGTTTCAAAGTGGCAGCTATTCGTCACCCCATGCCTTATGGCGACTTAGTAAAACAAAAAGTGCAGCGCTTTGCTACATACGCTGACCTCGACAAACATGAATGCACTATCGAAGAACGCGAAGAATACGAACCGCATCTCGATAATGGTTTAATCGTCTATGCGGGTGTGGATTACGAAGCGATCCTGCGCCAGGCAGAGCAAGAAGTAGATATCATCCTGTGGGATGGTGGAAACAATGACTTCCCCTTCTATAAGTCAGATTTGAATATTGTGGTTGCCGATCCGCATCGCGCCGGGCATGAAAAAGCTTACCATCCTGGTGAGACAAACGTTCGCATGGCTGATGTATTTGTGATCAATAAAGTGGATACTGCTGATCCCGATAAAGTGATCGCAGTCCGCAACACACTGCATGAATTGAATCCTAGCGCCGTTATCATTGAAGGCGCTTCACCGCTCTTTGTAGATGACCCCGACGCTATCCGCGGCAAACGCGTTTTGGTCATTGAAGATGGTCCGACCTTGACACACGGTGAAATGAAATATGGAGCTGGTTGGGTCGCTGCACGCCGTTTTGGGGCTGGTGAAATTGTTGACCCTCGACCTTACGCAGTTGGTACCATTCATGACACTTATGTCAAATACCCCGATACCGGGGCGATCTTGCCCGCGATGGGTTATGGCGACAAGATGGTCAAAGATCTCGAAGACACGATCAACAAAGCGGATGTCGAACTGGTCATCTCAGCCACACCGATCGATTTGAACCGAATAATCAAGGTTAACAAACCAATGCAGCGTGTCCGTTATGAACTTCAGGAGATCGGTCAACCAACCCTGGTTGAGATCTTGAAAGCTAAGTTCAGCAAGTAAAAGGCAGTTAATTGATATCAGGAATTGGGTGTAAACTAGTCGTGAGAACGGTTATGCCCGATTCCTGATGATTTTTGAAAGAAGAAATCATGTTTATTGACGAAGCTCGAATTTATGTTAGATCTGGCCGGGGTGGAGCAGGGATGATGCACTTCCATCGTGAAAAGTACGTTCCACGCGGTGGACCAGATGGTGGAGATGGCGGTAAGGGGGGAGATGTCATATTCCTGGTTGTAGCCACTTTAAATACCCTTCAGAGCTTTCGTTATAAACACAAGTTTATTGCTCCCGATGGTGAGAAAGGTGGTCCAAGCAACATGTCTGGCAAAGGCGCAAAAGACCTGGTTATTCCCGTTCCACCAGGAACAATCGTCTATGATTCCACCACGGATGAATTGTTAGGCGATCTGGTAAAAGCCGGTGATAAGCTGCGGATTTGTAAAGGCGGACGAGGCGGGTTGGGCAATCAGCATTTTGCCACTTCACGGAATCAGGCGCCACGAACGGCTGAAAAAGGGGAACCACCTGAAGAACGGAATCTAAGACTTGAGTTGAAATTGTTAGCAGATATTGGAATTGTGGGAGTGCCCAATGCGGGGAAATCCAGTTTTTTGGCAGCAGTGACAAATGCCAACCCAAAAATTGCAGATTATCCTTTTACTACGATCGAACCTAACCTGGGGGTTGCAAATATGGATGAAGAAACCTCTCTCATCCTCGCGGATATCCCTGGATTGATCGAAGGGGCGCATGACGGCATTGGACTGGGGTATGCTTTTCTAAAGCATATACAACGCACGCGCGTTTTGATCCATGTTTTGGATGGGATGGCCGAGGATCCTTTGGCTGATTTCACGCAAATCAATGCGGAACTTGCTTTATATGATCCAATGCTCGCAAAGAAACCTCAAATCGTTGTGGTAAACAAAAACGACCTGCCTGATGTGCAAGAACGTTGGCCCGCACTTAAGAAAGCGCTGGTAAAAAAAGGATATTCTCCAATCGCGATTTCTGCGGTCACACATGAAAATTTGCAAACCGTTTTATGGAAAGCGCATGAGCTATTACAGACCACACCAGAAGTGGAAGTTGTAAGCACCATCCCGCTTTATAAACCAGAAGAAGATCCGCGTGATTTTAAGATCACTCGGGAAAAAGATGGTTGGAGGGTCAGCGGTGCATCAATTGAACGTGCCGCAGAGATGACCTATTGGGAGCATGATGGGTCAGTGAGACGTTTTCATCATCTTATGGTTACCCTGGGGGTGGATGCGGCATTACGTAAAGTGGGTATTGAAAACGGCGATACAGTATTTATTAAGGATTATGAACTGGAATGGCAAGATTGAAGTTGAGGGCAGATTAACATGCGCATAGGTATTTTTGGCGGTACATTTGATCCTCCTCATGTAGGACACTTGATCTTGGCAGAAGAATGCCAGACGCAACTTTCACTGGATCGATTATTATGGGTAGTGACAGACAATCCACCCCATAAATGTTATGTCAGTGTTAGTCCGATTGAAGCCAGAGTTGCGTTGGTTGACAAAGCGATTCAAGGCAGTCCCGCATTTCAACTATCGCGGGTTGATATTGATCGCCCTGGTCCTCATTTCGCGATTGATACAGTGAATATATTGAAAACAGAATACCCTGGAGCTGAAATGTTCTATTTAATGGGCGGCGATTCACTCCACGATTTACCGACCTGGAACAAGCCGCTAAATTTCATAAGAATATGTGATGGGATTGGGGTTATGCGACGGCATGCCGATCATGTCGATCTGGAATCACTTGAAAAAGTACTCCCAGGAATTTCAATGAAGGTGAGAATCATTGAAGCGCCAATATTGGAAATTTCTTCAAAACAAATTCGGCAAAGGATCGCAGAAGGCATGGGGTACCGGTATTACCTCAGAGATGCTGTTTACGAAGCGATTCGTGAGCTTGGAATGTATAGATAGCCCTGAAAACAGGACCTTATTATATTTCAATGTTATAAGTGTGGAATTTATTCGTACAAGGATTTCCCCAGGCTACTTCCATTTTTCGCGCTGTAAGATCCATGATCATGCTGACAATTGTTTTTTCCCGGTCTAAGGGATCAATATCAAAAATTGAGTGATTGCAGATTGAATCAGGGTAATTAACATGGTCTTTTAAAATAGCTTCTAATGTTTTCGTTGTATGTTTCCTGGTTTCTTTGAGAAGATGCAAGGCTCGAAAATAGCGGACTCTGGTGTGAATCAGTTCGTCTGGATTTTCTTCAATCGCTTCCATTTTTGGAGATAGATAGTTGTTCGTATGAACAAGGTATCCATCAAGCGCATAAAGAATATCAAAACTGCGTGCGGATACTTCCACATTATACATTTCACCGCTTTCATGTACGAGAAGGTGATTGTAACCAGCAGCCCTGAGGGGAACGAGCATATGCCGGATGGATTCGCTAATCGTTCTAGCGCCAAGGACTGCCCTGGATACTATCACGCGCGGGATACCGATGCGCGTATCGAGAGGATACACAGTATCGCAACACTGAGCGATGCCTGCCTCGTTGAATCCTACATTAGGTAGTAATCCACCGTAAGACATCGCTAGAAACACCGGTTCATCATCTGGTTTAGCATGGACGATATAGATATCCGGCTCATCATCTGGCAACCAATCTTCGTTATGAGCAACCAAAACATGCTGGTTGGCTGTATTTTGCTCATTCACAGAGAGACTTGTGCATTTTGTGAGGTGAAGCGCATCAGTAGTAAGAGCCTCTAGTGCGTTTACCACAGTCAATTCAGTGTAATTTACATTCGCGCCTTCAGCCATTCCTGATAATTCCTCAACATATTGTGGAAAGCGTTCCTGGGCGAACGGCATATACTTACGCGCTTGATTTTTTGCCCCTTCCCATGAAAGCTTTAAATTATCATATGTCGATTCAACCAACAAACGCGCATTATCTATGCTGTGTTGAATTAAAGGGCGTAATGCCTCTCCTAACTGTTTGCCGATTGAGGAATGAGATCCCTTCACATAAACGATTGGGACCGGTTCAGAGTGTAAAACAGGAGTATTTTCAATCATGTAATAACTATATTCCAAGACCCTCGAACAGACAAGGGATAAACTAACCCCCAAAAGATATGATCTTATGGGGGTTGGTTTATTTTAATTACCTTTTCTATTGTTGTTTAAGTTGAAGGTTGCCTACCGCCATATCAATATTGATGGTGATCATCGGACCTGTAGAACCATATTCATAAGTACTTCCTGAAATCGTCCATGTACCGCTTGCGTTGATGTTGCTCAATCCACCAGTGATGGTGATCAACGCGCGGGCAGTTGTGGGGATGATGATGGTCAAGTCGCTCATTCCGGAGTTCACCCTAACATTCACGTTATTTTTCATATCACCTGAAAAATCAAGCGTGTAACTGCCGACGCCACCATCAAAGGTGATTTCGTGGACGTTGGCATTTCCCAAGCCAAGCAATTCGACATTTGAAGCACCGGTTTTATAGGAGAGATGCTGCATTTCAACCGGATTCGGAGAATCAAACCGCAGACTTGCCTTACTGGCTCCGTCCGAGATTGCCAGGTTTGTGATAGCAAGCCCACTAAAGTCCATATCGCCTTCATAGGCTCCAGCCGAAAGGCTGAGATCAATGGGTGACGAACCAAGTTTTAGATTCCATTCATTAGTGATGTTGCCATCAGGAACACCGACATTTGAGGTGTTTTTTTGGGTAAGGGTGATCCCGTCAGTCTGGCGTGTAATGGTCGGTTTCCAAGGAGCCACATTATATCTAACAGTACCTTCGATTAAATCAGTCGCACCACCGGAAAGCTTGAGCGAACCCGCACCCATTTCGATTGAAATTTTGTTGACCTGGGCGTCAGCGATAACTGGTTCTTTAATCTCCAAGGTTTGTGTCACGCCGGTGCGGACGGTTGGGACGTTTACAGTAAAAGAACAAGCCATCAACGCTAAGATTAAAACAACGACCGGAATTACTTTTAGAAATTTCATAATCTACTCCTGTGATAAATCTGGCGGCTTGATAATCAAACCGCCAGGCAAACTTATCGTTATTGTGGTTTTGGAGGCTCTGGCGCAGAGGAAATTACAGCCTGTACCATTTTATCGGCATATTTTGAAGAACCAAATCTCGAAATCACAACAGCGCCCAAGCCAAGGATGCCGACAATCGCGCCTATCACCCAACCGATACACGGGACCAAGGTTGCAAAACCGGTGACCAGGCTCAATAGGAGCACACCGATACCTGCCGAGATGGAAGGATGCCAAACTGTCTTGAACATTTCAGCCATACGGTCACCGATTTCGTATCCTACAGCAATCCAACCAACCAACATTGCAAGACCGAGAAGCATGGCGCTTAAGATCATGACCGGAATCAAGATGATCGTGATCGTCAGGAGAACTAACACAATGGGTGTCATTATGATTGTCAAAAGACCAACGCCGCCGGTTACCAGGGGTTCTGCAGTAAGGGTTGCGGCTACCCGTTTTATCTGCTGCGGGAGCAGTAAACCAAGCATAACAGCCAGGGCCGACATGGCGAGCGCTTGAAGAGAGGCTTGGAGCATCTTTGTGAGAGGAGATTGTTTTTCAGTAAACGGCAGGTCAATGCCTTTGGGGTTCTCAAAATTAAAATCAAAGAACTTGGGCATTTGTTCCGTGATATCGCCGTTTATCTTGGCAAGCGGAGATCGCTTGAGGGTGGCGCCGACCAAAACGATATTCCCATTAAGAGTTGCAGTATCATCAATATTTACAGCGCCGCCGATTGCGATGAGATCGCCGTTAATCAACCCGCTCAAAGAGAGTGTTCCGCCGGTGATAAATACATCACCTGTCATCACAGCGCCTTGTGCGATTGTTGCAGTTCCGCCCACAACCGCGAGGTTGCCCTGAAGAACATCGCCGGTTTCAAGTCGGAAAGTATTGGCTATCACGATTTGGTCCCCGTTATATGTTTTACCTGGCTGCGGGGTGGGTGTTTGAGCCAATACATTGATAGGCGAGACGAGCACAACTGCGAGTATTGAAAATGCGATGAGGATGTTTGCATATTTTTTCATTTTGTTTTAACCTCTTTGATCGTAATCCGCCAAATGGATATCCCCCAGGCAAAAGCTGCCAGACTGATCCATCCAGCCATGAGTAAACCGGTAATTATTAATGTGATGGTTGGAGCAGTCTCTACGAGACCGCGAATGACTGACCATAGGCTATCCAGGCTATTGAAGAGTCTTACGACTGTGGTGAGGAACCCTACCATTAATGAGATGACCGAAAAATCAGGAAGAAGCAGAGCTGTCAAGGCAATCATAATCGCACCGGCTCCGCTGCCAAGGCTGATGAGCAAAGTTCTAGCCTGGCGGCGTTCTTGTTCTTTTTGGCGTTTCGCAAATTGAGTCTTCCATCTGGGAACAAAAACCGCAGGAGCTGGTTTGACAGGAGTGGATTCCAGTTGAACCTGCACTTTATTCCAGGAGTGATGAAGCTTGTAACACTCCGGGCATGCTTTCATGTGCTTGCTTAAGGCTTCCTGTTCTTCTGGATTAATCTTGAGGCTATCCAGGATCCAATTTTCATAGGGCTGGTGATTCATGCTGCCTCCTCTTGTTCAGGTTTGTAGTTTGACCTGAAGAAATCAATTCAGCAAGCTGCCGTCTAGATCGATGCAGCCTGCTTTTAACTGCGCTTACCGTTAAAGATAACATTTGACTTATTTCTTCCTCCGAACAATCATGCCAATATTTCAAAATCACTGCCGCACGGTCTTGCGGGTTGAGCTGGTTGATCAAAGTATGCAAAGCTGCATCCTCTTCATTCAATGTTGCTACTTTTTCAGGCGATGGAACTGAGGGATCACCAATGTCAAAATCAGGATATTCATCCAGTTCGAAGAGCGGAATGCGGCGTTTGCGCTGTTGATCGATACAAAAATGGGCAGCGATTGAAAGGAGCCATGTGATGAATGAACGTTGCGGATCATAACGGGCTAAATTCTGCCATGCTCGCCAGAAAGTTTCTTGTGCAGCATCTTCAGCAGAGCCGCCATCGCCAAGCATCCGAAAACACAAGTTATACACCGGTGTCTGGTAGGTCTCTACCAATTTGGTGAAAGCATCCTCGTCTCCATGGCGGGCTTTTTCAAGCCATTCCTGTTCCAGATTGATCACAAGAACCCCGTATATATTTTGTATCTATGGAAGTATACGCATCCCATGTCAAAAAGTTGCAAAGTATTTATCGTCGGACTTTCTTTAAAAGAATCCGGTAATCAGAAAATACGATTATCCATTTTTAATATAGGAGAACATCTCAGTCTGTTTATTAAAATGACATCTCTTCTTTGCCAGAAAGTTTTTCTTGAATTCGTTCAACCACCAGGTCAAGGTGTTTGGTCTTGTGTACAAAATCGAGATCATCGGTTCGCAGGGTGAGCACCGGGCATAGATCGAAATTGTTGATCCAGTCGGTGTAGAAAGAATCAAGCAAACCAAGATAATCTTGGCTAATGGTTGATTCGATCTCACGACCGCGTTTGTGAATGCGATTGATCAACACTTCAACCGGAGCTTTCAAATAGATTAACAAGGAAGGTGAAGGGAGAGTTTTGACAACCAGGTTAAAAACCTGGCGATATGTCTGATAATCCCGTTCGTTGATGTTCCCCATTGAATGAAGCGCTCTGGCAAAGATATAGGCGTCTTCATAAATGCTGCGGTCAATGATCGCAGAACGGGTATCTCCAAACAGATCCAAATGCTGTTGGGCGCGATGACCCAGAAAAAATACTTGCAGGTGGAATGACCAATCTTTCATATTGGCATAAAAGTCAGGCAAATATGGATTATCAGATACTGATTCGTATGCGGTTCGCCAACCAAGGCGTTCTCCGATGCGTTCAGTGAGAGAGGTTTTTCCTGAACCTATATTTCCTGCAACAAGGATCAAACGTTTGGGCATTGGATTCTCCTGAAGTTTAATAATTGGCTATTAAATTATAAGGTATCTATTGGAACCTTTACAAGTTGTGAAATACAACAAAAGAGGGGCGCAAATCTTGCGCCCCTCTTTTGATTAATTGAGCAATATTACGGTAAAACTGTAATTCTATTCGCTAGTCCAGGCGCGACGGGCGAATTCGCCCTGAAATAATCAACCAGCGCGTCAATATCTACCTGACCTACCAGTCGGTTTGTTCCTTGGGTCAAGACGGTAAAACCATCGCCGCCCGTTGCCAGAAAACTATTGACGGTAATCTGATACGAAAGAGCGGGATCAACGGGTACGTCGTAGAATTTCAAGTCAGTTACTCTGCTTCCAACGGCTGCCGATTTGGTCCAGGTATAGGTAACGCCGTTAGATATTTGAAGCGTTAAATTGGTGGTTGCCTGCTGCTCAAGCACGGCTTTAATCTGTGCCCCGGTCAGGGTCATGGTTACTAAATCATTGCCGAAAGGCTGAACTGTAAATGCTTCACCATAGGTGATCTCACCTGGCTGCTCACCGGCTGAAATTTGAGCATATGTAAAACTTGCGCGGATTCCACCTGGATTCATAAAGGCAGCGACTGCTCCTCCTTTTTCAGGAGCAGAAGTTGAAGCCAGTTGAGCATCTGCGATTACATCCCCAAGCGGGGATTCGCGAGTTCTATCGCCGTAACGAAGGATATCGGCAGTGATGCTGCCAATAACACGGTTTGCCAATGGGGCAGAGAGCGCCTGATATTTATCTACCAGAGCAGTCATTTCTGGATCTTTGGCAACGGTCTTTAAAACTGGCACGTTTAACACTGTTTTGCTGACAATATCACCTGAATCCCTATCCAGCACTAGGTCAATCTCGGTTATATACTCCCCATTAGTGAGAGCTCCAGTAACCAACCGGTCACTGATGTTACAGTTATAAGCGCCGTGAGTGTGACCTGTGATGAATAAATCAATCTCAGGGTCGCTCGCGTTCACCACATTAGCGATGCTTCCACTGAAATTAATACACGCATTTGGATCCAGACTTGCTGAGGGTACACCTTGAGATCCGCCATCGTGTATAAGCATGACAATCGTTTTGATTCCTTTTTCTTTTAGTTCTGCTGCGATTGCATTAACTGCTGTGGTTTCATCTAAAAATTCAACTCCAGCGGTTCCTGCCGCAGTAACAATCGTGGGCGTTTTATCGTAGGCAATTCCTACAAAGGCAACCTTGGCGCCCGCAAAACTTCGAATTTTATACGAAGAAAACAAAGTTTGACCGTTCTTAAGATTGATCACGTTACCCGCAAGAAATTTGAAAGACGCTCCCGGGAAATCGCCGGCTAAACAACCATCAACAGGATGACAACCGCCCTCTTGTAAACGCTTAAGCTCTTGAACACCCTCATCAAACTCATGATTTCCTGTGATCGCATAGTCAAGCCCCATCAAGTTGAATGCCAGGATGGTGGGCTCATCATGGAAGAGCGCTGATATTAAAGGACTTGCGCCAACCATATCTCCGGCAGAAACGAAGATCGTATTTTCGTTTTCTGCCCTTTTTTGTTTAACAAGAGTGGCCATGTATTCTACACCACCACGGGCGCCAGAGGTTACCAGGGCGCCATGAAAATCATTTACCGCCAGGATCTGCACTGCAACCGTCTGCTTCGGGGCAGCAAGACCTGTGATAAACAGGCTGGCAAGCAAAAAAATTGTGGTTAATACTGAAAACATAAATTTAATTCTTGTCCTGCGCATAATTATCCCTCCAAGATGATATATTGAGCGTTGAGCTCGACGGATAATCGGGGTTGCAGCAAAGAATAATGATGTTCAACGATGCGTTAGTGATTGTTGGAATGTTAAAATTCATGCCCCGAAACGACATACATACTATAGCACATCTTTTAATAGATAATCAATACCTATGCCTAACATACCTGTAACCAATATGTCCTAACATACCTGTAACCAATATGCCTAACATACCTGTAACCAATAGCAGCACTTATTGCGAGCTGTTAATTAGTGAGTGGTTTAGGAACGTTACAAAAATAATTACTGTATATTTCATGGTATAATTTGTAGCGCGGAGGCATTTCCCGCAGGTTTATAATCGCGCGTGGTTAGAATACCCTGCCGGTTCCGGAAGGGTATTTTTTGTGTGTGTTAATAGGAGTAGTAAATGGTTTCACCTTTTGAAGTATTAGGCCTGCATGCCGAGTTCGTTCAGGCCGTCGAGAAGATGGGTTTTTCAGAACCCACTGCAATTCAGAACTCAGCGATCCCGTTATTATTAGAGGGGCGGGATGTTATTGGGCAGGCGCAAACAGGCACCGGAAAAACCGCGGCTTTTATGCTGCCTTTACTTCAACGGCTTGAGCCGGCGCAAGGTTATGTGCAAGCGTTGGTGCTCGCACCCACACGTGAACTTGCAAAACAAGTTGCCGATGCAACAATCCAGCTCGCTCAAAAAACCCGTGTTAAGGTACTTGCTGTTTATGGAGGACAATCGTACACGATCCAAACCCGTGCGCTGGATCGGGGGGTGGAAGTGGTTGTAGGAACTCCCGGACGTTTGCTTGACTTAATTCGACAGAAGAAACTGGACCTGAACAAGGTACGAACCCTGATCCTTGATGAGGCTGATGAAATGCTGGCAATGGGCTTCATCGATGATGTTGAATTGATCTTAAAAGAACTTTCAGCAGAACGTCAAATAGCGCTCTTCAGCGCAACATTACCGCAGGCAATTCAAAAATTGGCGAATCGCTATCTGAAAGACCCAGCCAGAATTTCGGTTAATCCTGAAAGACTAACTGTCGCTGAAACTGAACAGAAATTCTGCCGCGTGCGTGAAGAAAGCAAATTATCCGCCCTCACACGTCTTTTGGAGACTGAAGAAGTGTCGAGTGCGCTGATTTTTGCTCGAACAAAAGCACGTACTCAAGAATTGGCGGATGAATTAATACGGATGGGATTTACCGCAGATGCTTTGCATGGTGATCTTAATCAAGCGCGCCGTGAACAGGTTCTGAACAAATTTCGTCAGAGCACCATCACCATAATGGTGGCAACTGATGTTGCTGCCCGAGGCTTGGATATCGCTGATGTTTCGCATGTGTTCAACTACGATGTTCCGGCTGATGCGGAAGATTATGTTCACCGCATTGGACGCACTGGCCGAGCCGGGAAAAAAGGCATCGCAATTACATTATTGACTCCCAAAGAACGCAGCAGGCAAAACCAAATACAAGCCTATACCCGTCAACCTATCACGGAGTTTTCATTACCGTCTGTAGAAGTTGTGAAAGCGAAACGGGATGAACGATTGATCAACCGGATCTCGGAACAGTTGATTGCCGGAGTCACCACCGCCGAAAGAGACCTCGTTGAACATATGGGGCAATTGGGTATTAACCCTGTGGAAATCGCGGTTGCGTCAATTCGTCTGATCCGTGCGTCGGAAGGTGCGATAGCCACTCAGGAAATCAGTGAACCAGCACTCGAACCCAAACACCACCGCCTTGACGAACGCCGCAGCACCAGTGACAAACAGCGTGAAAAATGGAATTCCAAAACGGGGTTTGATCAAAAAAAACCTGCGCGCGGTCGCAATGAACCTGGAATGGTGCGGTTGTGGATGAATCTCGGAAATACCAATGGAATTCGGCCGGGGGATGTGGTTGGCGCAATTGCCAGTGAATCAGGTATCCCGGGTCGGGCAATTGGCGAGATCGATATCCGCAGCGACCATACTTTTGTAGATGTAATGGAGCAGCATGTTAAACTGGTGTTGCAGGCTAGCGAAGGAAAGTATCGTCTGCGCGGTAAACCTGTGATGCTGAGACTGGCTGACTAATCTGTCATTGCGTCATCACCATGAAGGACCTGACATGAACGAAAATACACCGAAAAGGTGCGAGATCAGGATTGGCACGCGAGTGCAAATTATTGAAAAACAGAATCAGCCGACTGGCGAGCTAACCGAGGGTGTTGTCGCGCGTTTGTTGACAAAGAGTCCATCACACCCACATGGTATAAAGGTTGTACTCATGGGCGGTAAAGTAGGCAGAGTTCAGGCTGTTTTACAATAGAAGTTAATATGAACAGACAGTCCGCGTGATTTTCAACGCGGACTGTTTTAAAATTCGAGAGACTTTTTATTCTTTGGTTAAAACAACAGCACCGACCAGTCCTGCTCCAGTATGAACTGACAATCCAGGTCCAAAATCTACAACGAGCACTTCCTCAGGCATCTTAAGTTTATCGCGCAGGTGCTTTTCAAGGATTGCAGCATCTTCGAGGTTGAGGACATGCAGGATGCAAACGCGTTCAATCGGTTTTCCATTCACGGCGTTTACA
Organism: Chloroflexota bacterium; assembly: GCA_009773005.1. Classification (GTDB taxonomy): domain Bacteria; phylum Chloroflexota; class Anaerolineae; order Anaerolineales; family Anaerolineaceae; genus UBA6107. The sequence continues at coordinate 29,376 of WOUT01000026.1, forward strand.
ATTAACTCAACCAGCCGATCCATGGCAGCTTTGCGTGTGCGTACTTTTTCCAGCAGATCAAGCTTTCCATCGCGTATTGTGAGGATCGGGCGGATGTTAAGCATGTTTGCCATGCTTGCCGCCAGGTTTGTGACGCGCCCGCCAAGGGCGAGGTATTTGAGAGTGGAAAGTGATCCGTAAAGACACATGCGGCTGATGAGGCTTTTTGCCGCAGCCACGGCTTCATCATGGGTTGCGCCAGCCGCCAGAGCTTCTGCAGCAGTAATGGCCATGAACCCCTGCCCGAGGCTGAGGAATTCAGAATCGACCACGGTGATCTTTTTACCCGGAAATTCATCGACAGCTACCAGGGCCGATTCATGCGTGCGGCTGATCTTGCTGCTAACACAAATACAGATAATTGATTCAGCGCCTTCATCAAAAGCTGTTTTAAAAGCGCTAGAAAATGCAGCAGGAGATGGTGCGGCGGTGGTAGGGAGTTTGCCAAGCCGGTCAATTTTGTCGAAAAGGACCGGGTTTTGGATGTCTATATTGTCAGCGTAGGATTCTTCGCCGAACTGGATCGTGATGGGTACCTGGCGGATGTTGTATTTATTGGCCAATTCTGCAGGGAGATTTGAGTCTGTATCGGTTATCACATGGATTTTTGACATAAGTCTGTTCCTCTAGGAAAAAAGCGGAATGATTTCAGGCAATATGTGTATTATACACAAAACAAATTTATATCTATGTGGCTTCAGACCTATATTATTACATTAACTGTAACACCTGAATTGGGAAATCGTATCGAAAATTTATTTAGTTATTTCACAGGGTTATTTACACAGGGTTATTTATAGCATTGAAATACTGCTAAACCATATGTATAATGACTTCAACAAAATTAATGTTCTCCAGTTCAGTCACGATGTTAAAAAAACAGGAATATCTACAGGGAGGGATAAGCTGTGAATCCAATAAGGAAGATATTTTTCGTAACTTTAATCTTCATATTTGTAGTTTCTTGCTCTCCGGTTGCAAATCAGATAGTTCTCGATATACCTACTCCTCAGCCAACACCGGTCTCAATTGTAGCTCCAGGTCCAAATTATTTATATACCTACAACGCATATCAAGACGGTTATGATGAACGTGTGGCAAATGGATATTTGTTTCTTAAGTCTGGATACAGCTACACATTTGATTATTACGGCATTCTGGAACAAGTAGAGGTTCGCCAGATGTCGAATGACAAATTAATTGGTTATGCGTTGTTAATAGCAACCTATGACATTGATGGGGCATTCAAAGGTTTAGAACGACCAATTGCATTAATCGATACCAATGGTGATGGGTTAGTGAGTATTCAAGAACTGAATCATGCACTTGCCAAACAGCGCGAAGAAGTTAAGGGAATTATTGAATCCCAACCCACACTTATGACAAGATTTGAAGCAGAAATTTCAACTGCATCAAATTTGATAGACCGTGGCGAAATTGCTAATGCATACCGAACTATCAAACAACTCGATATTGAGCTTACTTATGTAGCAAAAACCCTCAATGATGCACAGATTGCAACCAAAAATCAGAAAACAAGGGTTTTTATCATTAGCGCAATTGTCGTTGTTCTCTTGTCTCTCGTTGTATTCTTGGTATTACGTCGTAGAAAGAGTGGAGAAACCGCTTCTAGGAGCAAATCCAACAAGAAAGTATTACTATGTTTCGATAAAAGCGATCTTTTTAGAGCCAGTGTTGTGAGAAAAAGTTTAGAAAAAAAAGGAAAAGAAATTGTTGGTTTCTTCAATATTGCAGATTTTGAAGAACTTGAAGGTAGAAGGGATGATTCAATCAGTAATTGGATAGATAAGCAAATCGATGATGTTTCTGTAACCGCTGTTCTCGTTGGCAATGAAACGTGCAGTAATAAATGGATTAAATATACGATAGAAAAAAGTATCAAGAATGGGAACGGTTTGTTGGGAATCGATATTAGTAAAATCAAGGATGCTGAAGGGAACAAGACTAATCGATGCGGCAAGATCCCTGAAGGGTACGCATTCTATCTCTGGTTTAAGGATGAAGGGGAGGAGAACCTTGGTACTTGGATTGAGGAAAGTACTCAAGCGCATCCAAAGAAAGTATCTTCCAGAGCAATTTCAGATCAAAAAGCGAATATTGAAGCAGAATTTCCGCGGGCGGTGACCAGATTTCCTGAAAGCAGGAATACCCATGAAAATCCCCGTAAAACGACCTGGGTAAGAACAATCACAGGTATCGGAATATTGGCCGTAGCCGCAATTCTTTTATTCGTTGTTTTAGGGAACAGAAAGAATAATATGGAACAGGTTCTTGTTGCCAGTTCAACACCTGATTTAATGCAACTTAACACATCCATCGCTGCGCAGACCGAAGCATCGGTTGTTGACCAACAGGGTGACTCCGTTCCGGCGGAGGTTCAAGCATTGGCAGACCAAGCATTTGCAAACGGTGCGATGATCTATCTTTACGATCAACAGCCCGCAGTTGTACCTTTATCGGAATTGAATAGCACAACCTTCTCACTGCGTTATATCCTATCCAGAAATGCAAGTCGAATGACCAACATCTTGCTTCTCTGGAAAGGCAATGCCGAAGGTACACGAGAGTTCATAATTCCTGAGAACGACTATCTCATGCCCCAGACAATCATGTTTGGAGAATACACATTTGGTGATTGGGCACGTGAAACGGGGACGGTAACCTTTACAACAAAAAGCCGTATGGCTGATACTTCAAATCAGCAAGGAACTGACCCCAATACAGCGGTATTTACAACCTGGATCATTACTTTTGATGGCACGAACCCTCTTTACGCCCGCCCGAACCAGAAGGTGGAAAACCCGGTGTACCTAGATGTTATGCTGGTAGTCCCGGAAAAACAAGGAGAAAATCTATTACTGCCGGACGATGCAAGGCAACTCAGCAATACCGTGAGATTCGAAATTACGCCATAAAAGTGATAAGTAAAGAAAACATAATTAAACAGCTAATATGTTATTGAACAGTGATTACTTCTGTTAATACTCAAAAATATTATTGATCAAAGGAGTGATGCCATGGTAAATGATGTTTTATTCAAGGTTGGACTTTTGCAGGCAATCATTTTTGTGCCTGCGCTGGTAGGATTGGTCATCGGGATCATCGCTCTGATAAAGATATCGAGGTACCGGAAAAAGCATAAGGAGTCCGTTCAGGCGATTGAGGTGCAAGTAGATCAGGTTGACACTCTGGCACTTAGCGTCCCCTGGCTAAATAATGGCTTTGTGTCAGGTCTGTTTATGGGAGTCACAATTGGCGGTGGTTTTTGTGCCCCTTATCTGGTGGTCTATATTATGAGATTTTTATCTTTGGTCAGTGCCAACGCTGGGACAACATTTAATTGCATTAGTTTCATCCTTGGCATTGGCTTGGCCTTTTTATTTGGCCGCATGACAAAAAAGGCAATCATAAGAATTGGCTTGAATACAATTGGTTTTACTGGTAATGGGGTGGGTCGGATATTGCTGGCAATTCTTGGTGTGGTCGTCGGATTTATGACCGGTCTAGTTTGTTTGGCAATGGTACTGGTTCCTTTTGTTATCATAAAATTACTGCTAGTGTTTAACCCTTATCATCCCCAAATATATTTTCAAAGTGGATGATTGAACTCTTGTAAGGAGAAAAACATGGATCGCAAATACTTATTTTTCATAACACTGGTCGTTATGTGCATCGTGATTTCCGGGTGTGGACCTTCGGCGGATCAGACGGCTACTATGACCGCAGCCGTGTGGTCTCCTTCTCCCAAACTAACCCTTGTCCCACCCACTGCCACAAACACCTTAATTCCACCGACTGCCACTCCCATCCCCCCAACGCCAACACAGGAGAATTCGGGTACACTCATTTCCCTCGTCAAGATCGTTAACCATGAAAGTATGCCACCTAACGGCCAACAACTTTGGCTTGAATTCGCTATTAACCCTGGGGATATTTTACCGGGATCGCAGGTCGAGGCATTTCTAAACAATGGCACTCTGGAATTGGTCCTGCCAGGTGGTGAGAAAAAAACTTTGACACTTGTGCCTCATTCCCCCACCGATGATGAACTTTCAACAGATATTTGGTTACCAGAAGGTACCGGCATACGATGGTCACGTCCACC
>WOUT01000086.1 GCA_009773005.1 Chloroflexota bacterium
TCATAAAGATATTTGATGTTCTCCCCGGTGATCTCAAAGCAGATCGATTCAAGATCCTCCGGCGATCCGCATAGGAAGGGATTCCCATCAGGAATCAGCGCCATCTGGATCGCATCAAAAAGCTCCGGCAACCCCTTGCGCTTGAAATATCGCTTCAGGTAAGACCGGTCGATATCCGATCCCCATTGCATAGAGAAAGCTTCCTTGACCGGCCAGTTAAACCGCTCGATGCACGCCATCCAGGGCTCCGGATCGCAGATGCCGTAATTCAACAGCATCAGAAACACAGTCAGGCTCATTTCATCCCGGCAGTCGGATGGATCGCAGCCCATCTCGTAAACATCATCCTCGATATAGTTATTCAACCCCATCGGCTGCGTGTAGAGCGTCAGATCATTTTCATCATCTAAATCTTCCTCGAACAGTGGCAGGTCGGTGGATAGAATATGGATCACTCCCCGGCAGTATTCCTCGTCCGAAAATACACAGTTCAGCGTGCTGAGTCGTGCATCCCTGGCAAGCCCGCTCTCGCGCGCGGCCCTCACCGTCCGGGCGATCTTCCGTTTGAATTCAAGCTGCTCCTCGAGCTGGTCAAATGGCAACGGTTTCTTGGACCGCACGAACTCGGCCATCTGCTCAAAAGTCAGAGAAAGTTCGGGCGCCAGATCCACTAGAATCCCGTCACCACTACGGAGGACGGCTGTGCATCCGCTTCGATCAGCAGGTTCGCGGTCGCTCTCAGGTTGTCGTTCTCTTTCCGGCCTTTCGTAAGCGCATCCTCGATCTGATCATCCACCCGCAGTAGCTGCTCGGCATCCAATTGATTGAGGGTCCGTCCGGCCATTTCCTCGTTCATCTTGGCCACCGGGTTCACGCCTTCCAAGCTCGCGATCAGTTTGCAGAGCGATTCTGCCATCCCAAGATTCAATTCTGAAAATTCATCAAAAATGACCTTGTCGGCGTGAAGAAGTCCCTTGGTTCCCGCCTGCTTGATCACCGTCACCGTGATCGTGTCTTCCTTGGGCTCCGAGCGCATGAATTTCGCATTTGCCGCTCCCGGGAAATATGGTGTGAGAGCGCTTCTCAATTTGCCATCATCACCGGCAATATCTTCTTCCAGATCAAGAGTCTGACCTTCAATCAAAATTTTGTATTTCATGTTTTTCTCCTGTTTAAGAAAATACCCAACGCGGCAATCACTTCCATCGCTCCCTCCAGGGGGAACTGACAGTATGTGTGTTTTGCCTTGACCGCTGCGACCAGGTCATGGATCATCTTATCGATTCGCTGTTGATCTTCCTCTGATAGTTTTTCCTTCGCTGCGAGATAAGCTCCCCGCCGGTCCTGCAGGCTGAGGAGGTGCAAATCGGTTTGGTGTCGTTCGATGGTGACGGTCATGTCACTGAATTCCCATTTCGCCCATCAACGCCGGCGCTTCTTCTGCCGTCAAAGTTTGCCTGAACCGCATCACTGGAACTTCCCCCGGTTTTCGTAGACCAATAAACACCCCGCCACCCGCTTTCCAGGTGATCGTGAAGAGAATGTCATTGTTGACCGGTTCAGGTTCCGCCGGTTTCTCAGCTGCAATCGCGGGTTTGGCGTCCCCTGGTGGCGCGGTTTTTGCGTCCGAGAGTGGATATGCAGTATTTACTTTGAACGCTTTGTCTTCTTCCGGGATCTCGCTCCCACCAATGGATTCGGTTTCACTCCCCGGATGGATGGAGTCATCTTCCGGTTTTTCAGTTTCTTCAGTTCTCGATTCTTCCTTGGCGGCAGTGATCGAATCCGGCTCCGCGATTGGCTGTGATTCATCCTGCAAATCCAACTTCGGCACCTCCGGATGCAGGAAGCCGAGAAATTTACTGATCTTTTCACGGATCACATCACTGTTGACCACGCCTGACCGGGCAAGTTCAATGAATTCTTCGCATTCCCCGCTGTATTTGGCTTCCACCGCAGAAGCTTCGAGCGGGGTCAACTCATAATATGGCAGCAGCGCCATCGCCGACCGCACCGGCAGCATCCCTTCTTCAATCACCTTGAGAACATCCTCCGGCATCCGCAGCATGCGCACCAGGTTCGAAACGGTCGAGCGGTCGATGCGCAGCTTTTCTGCCACCTGCTGCTGTGTCCATGAGAAATCGGTCAGCATCTTTTGCACTGCATACGCCCGCTCCACCGGGTTGAGATCCTTGCGCTTCTCGTTTTCCTCATAGGCAGCGATGGCCATCTGTTCATCGGTCATCTCACGCAGGTTGAGCGGGAAATCGTGATAGCCCTCGATGCCGAGTGTATCCAGCAACCTGAATGCTGCGAACCGGTTATGCCCGAAGGCCAGCTGGTACCGGTCGTCCATCTGCCGGCCGGCCGGAACTTGTGCCAGTCCGTTATTCCGGATCGAATGTGCCAGCTCCTCGATATGCGCCGGGTCTTCTCCCTTGCGGGTTTGCCACGGGTTTGGGTCGATCAAGTCAATCGAAATGTATTTTTGGGTATCCAACATCGTAAAAGGTCTCCTGTGCCTTTAATTGCCTTGCTTTTTGTGAATTTTGTGTTGTTCGTGGTTAATAAATCATTAAAAATTCAAACTTCCCTGCACTTCAATTCCTGGCGGAGGTTCGACCAGCCCTTCCTTGGTCAACACCGGTTTCATCTCGTCCATCGCCTTGGTCGTTTGCCAGATCGAAGTGGCGTATTTCATATACCGGGCTCTGAACTCGTAATATTCCAACTCATCCGCAGCCAGGTAATACCAGAAGGTGACCGTCACCTTTTTAGTCGCCTGGTCTACCTTGCGATTTTCATTGTGGCATATCCGCACGCCCTGTTTCCTGAAGGATTCGATGGCCAGTCGCATCTGCCGGTCTTCAGTATTCACCAGGTGGGCTTGTTTTCGAAGCTCGATCAGCAGCGCTTCCCGCGTGATCCCGTTCTGCTGTCCCCGGTGATCGGTGATGATCCGCCCCAAAGATCGCTCCAAACTCACTGGCATTGATTTGATAATGGATTCAAGATTTTTCATGGGATTTTGAACCTCGCATCATAGGCGCTCTTCTGGTGATCCACCAAAACCACAACTCCTGAATATTGGTGATCGGTTTGGTCATTTTCGAGGATCAGTGACTCTCCGAGCCGCGGAAGACCAACGCCCGTCCTCACGTAAATCCCCTTGACTGTGATGACCTCTCCGCTCACGCGCAGCAGGGGGCCGCGAATAATCACTTTTCTCATTGGACCCTCCCTCCGGCAGTGATCAAAACAGTGCCGCCGCGCTTCTCGATCAGATCGCCATCTTTCGCATCCAGATCGGCATCATGCTTTTTCTCTTCTTCAGACAATGGGAACCGCCCGATCTCCCGGACATGGTTGATGTTCTCAGCGTGCAGTTCGGTGATCGGCGTGATGGCATAAACAGACTCGATCCCGAAAAAGCAGATGAACGCTTTATGGGCTTTTGTCTGGGGCACGTCCACCCGCACGAACTGAATCCCGTCAATTTCCTGGTCTGAAATCCTGCCGGCCATTTGCTGCCGCCCGATCAGCTCCACGATCCCAAACTTGCCGGATGGTTTTTCAGAAAACCGGCTGGGTGACCAGTCACAATCCACATTTTTCGCATTGCCGCCGTAGATCATCGTGCAGCGTTTCATATGAATGCAATCTGCGCAAGTCTTGCCTTTCGGGAGTTTCATGCTTTCATCAGTTCGCATTGTCGCGCCTTTCGTAGGGGCGTTCCCCCATTTTTTCGAGTCGCCGGGCAAGATTTAGGAGGAATTGATCCCGCCCGGCTTTGGTTTTATGCCGGATTTTCGCCGGTTCCTCCTGGATGCTGTCACAACCAGGAGGCTGCAAACTGACGTGGTCTCTACCAATAAATTTGGTACGCCTGTCTCTGACGTGGTCTCAACCAACTGGTCCGTCAGTTATTGCTGAGCGATTTTTGCGAACCCCGCGAGATCGCGAAGCGAACGGGCAGGGGCTTCAATTTTTAAGGGCGGTCCGGATTTGTTTGGTCCCCGGATTGGTAGTGCACTCAACTTTCAAAGCCGCCCCCGCACTGTCGTTGCACGTACTTTGTGCACCCCGCAAGATCGCATCGCGAACGAGCAGGGGTTCCATTTCCGTCTGCTCCTGCAGGAGAAATAGCACCAGGAGCCATCCCGATCAGCGCAGGGTGAGCGTTTCAACCCAAAACTTCTCCTTCGATCACTTTCATTTCACTTAATAATTTCTCTGAATTTTTGTCCCACCAGTTGGCCGTGAACCTGCCTACCAGGATCGTATACACCCACCGGCGCGCTGCTGCCCGCTTGGCCTTAAATCCGCGTGATTCTGCAAGCAGCCGCCTAAACTCATCGGCCACATTGGTGGGGATCAGGTTAGCCATGTTTCCCTTTCTGTGCGTCCAGAGCGGCCGCCAGTCTCGCCGCTTCTTTATTAACGATCACATCACAAATCAGGCAGTAGTAATAGAATTGCCCGCTTCCGTGGAACATCAGGTAGCGATGCTGAATACCCTCTCCCTTGGCTAATTCCCGCTTGCACCTGGCACACTTGCATTTGCGGGAATTACTGGCCACCTCACCAGAGATTTCAGTCATAGCGCCGCCTGCGTGGCCGCTCTTTTGGCCATCCTGATGATGCGCAGCGCAGTGGAGAAATCACGTCTAACCAGCGCGCGTACAAAGGTTTTCCAGCCTACGACCCAGTTGAATGCTTTTTTCATGTCTTTTTTCCTTTCGGATCCGGACGGGGAAGGGAGGTTTCGCTCCCCGTCCGGAGGCTAGTCCGGTGGCACTCCGGTGGAATAACCGCCGGGTTCGCTCTCAATGATTCACGCTCTTGCGAACGAGAATTTACCTTTTAATTCAAGCACCCTGTTGTTCAGCTCGTTGATCGGGCTGGTGCTTGCGCCGACTGTTTCCAGTGCCCGAAGAAGCAGATATTGGTCTGAAATCACCTTCGCCACTACAGCTTCAATTTGCTCCTCATCGTTGATCTCGTTTGTGCTGATCAGCTCAAGATTCTTGATGTCGCTTCGGATGAGTTCTGCAACCCCATCCCGCACGGTGATACAGTTGTTCGGCCATTCTCGTGGTGTTGTAGCCATTTCCTTTTTTCCTCCCGATTCATCCGGTTCCGACCCGGACTCCTCCCAAAACTTGCTTTTTATAGCCTGAATACACCCGGATTTGGCCGGATGTGCATAACCCGTTCAAAGTGCTATTCTGTTGCTATGAAAACAAATTGCTTACACAATAACGACCCATGATCAGGTCACATTACCCGGAGGAGCAGCCGGCTCAGGCGTGCCGGAGTCATAGCCGACCCAGGAATGGTCGATCCAAGAAGCCAGTAGCTGCGAACGGTTTTTACCGGAAGCCTTACAGAGATCGAGCAGCTTGTTGAAGAGACTGATCCTCAAAGAAAAAGTTACTGTGATTGGACGGTCTTGCTTTTCTGACATCTTACCTCTTTTTATTCTAGGTGCTTTTTAATTACTTGGTAATATTATAGCACGTAGAAATTGTTTGTCAATAGTTTTTTGAAAATTGGTCAAAAATTGGTATGGAAATTGTATAATTGGAGTATGAAGATGGATTTCTCTGATTGGATCACAAAAAAATATATCGAATGGCGCGGAGATGCAATCGGCCAGGAAAGATCAATTACCAAGTTTGCGGAAATGCTTAAAGTTCCTCAAAGCTTAATGACCCAATGGCTAAAAAAGGGAGGAAAAGTTCCAACAAGCCAAAAATATATATCTCTGCTTGTTAAGGAATATGGCGTTGAGGCTTATGATATATTAGGAATTCCCAGGCCAACCGAAGAAGACGTGCTGGCTGAACTCCCCCCACCAGTCGCAGACGCGGTCAAGGCCGCGCTTGAAGAGATCAGATCATTGGGTTTGAACAAAGGCAAAGAA
>WOUT01000027.1 GCA_009773005.1 Chloroflexota bacterium
GGATACCAACATAGGTACCGACTTTACCGGTCTTGGTCATGCCGGCAGCCAGGTAGCCAGCCAGGAAGGTTGCCTGGTCGATTTTGGCAGCATTGCCGCTGACATTGGTTTGTCCAAGCCAATCAACATCAATGATCGCAAAATTCTGATCCGGGTTGGCGTCAGCAGCCGCGCTGGTGGCGTCAGCAAGAAGGAAACCAACAGATATGATCAGATCACAGCCAGCTTCGACGAATGAATTGATGTTTACTTCATAGTCCGACGCCTGTTGTGATTCGAGGTATGCAATTTCCACACCCAATTCAGCCTGAGCTTTTTCCATTCCCAACCAAGCAGTGGCATTGAAGGACTTGTCATCAATGCCGCCTACGTCAGTTACTTGGCATGCTTTGAAGACTTTTGGGGCTTCAGTGACAACTGGAGCTTCGGTGACAACCGGAGCTTGGGTGGGGGCAGCGGTGGGTGCCGGGGTCGGTTTGGCGCAGGCGCTCAAAGCGAAGGCAGCAACCAATAGGACTGACAGTACAACAAACAGCTTCTTGGACATTATTTCTCCTCCTACAGAGATAGTTGATTGACGGGATGATATATCCCATCCGTTGCTTTAGTATAACGTCATTTTTTTACAGATGCAAGCGTCTGTTTAATGCTTGCGTCTGTTTAATGTTTGCGTCTGTTTAATGCTTTTAGAACTAATTTAATGCAGTTTGTTTTTATCGACGCAGGTATAAATATACATAATTGATCACTGCATAACCAAATACGTAAATAAACACAACAGTTGCAGTCTAGGTGATCACTTCTTTCTGAATTTCACCACGCTTGACGCCAGCCATCATGTACAGAGCAACCACAAGGAAAAATGGTCCAACAAACATCATGGCATTGTAATTATTACCGCTCAACTGCACGATCAAACCATTCAGGTTCGGCCCCACAATGGCAGAGAATGTAGAGAAGAGGTAATATAACCCGGTAAAAGTGCCGACCCGGGCGAGAGTCGTCATGTCCACGACCATCGGGAGTGAGTTGATGTTGATGAACGACCAGGCGATACCGGCTCCCATCAGGAATAAATTGAGGGTCCGGATCATGCCCAGACCCGGGATCTTTGTGATTTCAGTAGTGAGGAAAGGAATAGGCAAAACTGCAATCAACACAATTAGCGCTGCCATAATGATGATCCCAATGGAAATGGTCACACGGCGTCCAATGCGGCTTCCCAAAATCCCCGCCACGATGGCAAACAAAACAAACGTGATGCCCATGTGGCCTACAAGCCTGCCGGCATCACCGTCGGTCAGTCCTAACCGTTTGGTGGCGTAAAGAGTTAAAAAGGCATCAATACCTGAATACGCAAGGAACCAGAAGAAGATTGCCAACAGAATGCGCAAACCACTCTTGTCTTTATCAGTGACAACTTCACGCAGGCTTTGGAGCATGTTAGGTTGTTTCTCAGGGTTTTCAAACTGTTTTGGTTCTTTGATGAAGAGGAAGACGAGGGCTGCCGCTACCAGTACCAGCACAGACCCCATCCAGAATGGAAAGTTGATATTAATCTCATACAATGTGCTGCCCACTAATGAAGCGATGATCGTGCCCAAGCCGCCCATCAGATTAATGATTCCATTCGCTTGTGAGCGATATTTAGAGGGAGTAATATCAGGCATGAGGGCAACCACAGGCGTGCGCCAAAAAGCCATGCTCAATAGCAGAGTGCTTGTGCAAGCAACAAACAGGGGTAAGACGGCTGCCATTGGGATCAATCCAAATGCCAACGCTCCCACAGGCGCTCCGATCAAGATGAATGGCATGCGCCGGCCGATCTTGGTGCGCAGTTTATCAGACCAGGCGCCGACTGTCGGTTGAATGAACAAGGCTGCAATGTTATCCAGCGTCATAAAAAAGCCGATCAGGGCAGGCGCCAGACCAAATTTATTTGCCAGGAAAAGCGGCACGAATGCATTGTAGACCGTCCAAATCACGCTGACGCCAAAGAAACCAAACCCAAGCAAGAATATTTTTCCGTAGTTGAACTTTTTCATTTATCTTCTCCCTTTTCTTTTATCTTCTTTATGAATTTTTTGTCACTATCGCTCAACGGAGCATTTTCTAATAATTCCGGTCGGTGTTTAAGTGTTCGGTATAGCGACTGTTCTCTGCGCCAGCGGGCAATTTCGGCGTGGTTTCCGGAGAGCAGCTCCGGTGGAACTCGCCAGCCTCTAAAGTCTTCCGGGCGGGTGTAGTGGGGATATTCGAGCAAGCCATTGGAAAAGGAATCATCGTTGGCGCCATCAGGGTCACCCAAAACACCAGGGATGAAACGTGAAATGGCGTCGATGAGGATCATGGCGGGCAGTTCGCCGCCGGTGAGGACGTAATCGCCAACAGAGATCTGATCCGAAACGAGATGTTCCCGCACGCGCTCATCAATGCCTTCGTAGCGACCGCATAACAAGCCGATTCGCGGTAAGACAGCCAGTTCGCGCGCAATCGCAGTCGTGAAGGGTCTGCCCTGAGGGGTCATCAAGATTAACGGGCAGGATGGGGGAGCGCCAAGTATTGCTTCAACCGCGTCAAATATCGGTGGCGCTTTCATCACCATGCCGCCGCCGCCGCCATATGGTGTGTCATCCGTGACATGGTGACGGTCAGTTGCCCAATCACGAATATTATGCAAATCAACCTGAATGAGCTTATTCACTTGAGCCCGTTGCAGTATGCTGGAGTCAAGGTAAGGTTGGATCACACCGGGAAATAATGTGAAAATATCAAAATGCATGAATTTATTCTAGCCAAAACTGTTCATCAAGGCAAGCCATTTTGGAAGATTGATTGAGGTGGAAAACAAGCATAATTGTGAATAGTGTGAATTTGCGCATCTTGACGCTCTAAAGTTCCATTGGTAAGATGAAAATCTATGTATATCAAAGGCTCCAAATGGAACATGCAGCGCAAAAGCAGAAGAGCAAACCCCTTCAGAGTGATCATGCTTCTTTTGGTGGTGGTTGCTATGATTCTTTTTGACAGAATGGTGGCTCCAACCATACCGCCATTATTTGTTGCTACCCCAACACCAACCCGGCCGCCTGAATCCTTTATCACAGATGCCCAAAAGCTTGAGGAACAAGGAAAGTATACTCTGGCGATCCAGGCCTACAATCAAGCCGTACAAGCAGACCCGCGCAACCCGGTCAGTTATATTGCACTAGCCAGGTTGAACGCGTATACTGGCAATTATGAAGAAGCCATCAAGAATGCAGAGAATGCCCTGCTGCTAAACGCAAACAATGACACAGCTCTCGCACTACGCGGATGGTCATATGGACTTTCCGGAGATTACATCAAAGCCGAGGGTTCATTGAAGGCTGCTATCGCGATTAACAAGAATAACGCGGCTGCGTATGCCTATCTGGCTGAAATCTACATCTTTATGCTCCAGACCAATCAAGGCCAATTGGGAACGATGGATCAAGCGATTGAAGCCTCCAAGAACGCGATCGAGCTTGCCCCTAACACGATGGAAACACATCGAGCGCGCGGATTTGTTCTGGAATATACCGGGAATTACCCTGAGGCGGTCACTGAGTTTGAAGCCGCGAATGCTCTTAATCCAAACATTGCAGACCTTCATCTCGCGCTTGGGCGCAATTACCGGGCCACCCAAGAATATGACAAAGCCATCACGGAATTTTCACGCGCCAACGCACTGAACCCTAAAGACCCCACCCCTGAAACGCTGATCTCACGCACTTATTTTCTAAATGGCGATTATCAAAAAGCTATCCAGTATGCAGAAGCCGCTCTGGCCGATGATCCTTCTGCCCCAACCCTTTATGGTAATCTGGGCTTGGTCTACTGGAAAAATAGGCAATATCTGGACGCTGTAGATGTGTTGCGCGTCGCCATTCGTGGCGGGACTGCCAAAACTGGTCAAACGGTCGAAGGATTGGGACTGGATTATGGACGCGTAGGTGAATATTATTACACTTATGGTCTTGCCTTGGCAAAAACAAACCAATGCGGCGAAGCGTTACAAATTGCCCAGGCAGTGGCGGTTGGTTTGAGAAATGATGATATCGCAGCTTATAACGCGCAGGAAATGATCGTAATCTGTGAACAACTTGCGAAACAGGGTGTTTCGAATGTTTCAACCGCAACGCCCGGTATCAAACCTGCGCCAACCCTGACTCCTGCCCCATGAGACGCCAAAAGAAGTAACTTGTCGAATGATAGATTACCGCGGTAAAAGGTTTTTATTCAGTAAACCAAAACGTTCCTCCAATCCAACCAGAATTTTCATTGGGTTTTTGATCCTCCTGGCGCTGCTTTTTGTATTACGTGCGTTCTCAACTGGTCAAATCAAACCGATGTTGGCAACCACGCCTACGCCCACCCGCACACTTGGATCCTATGCACAGGAAGGCGAGACCCATTTTCAGTCTGGCAATCTGGAGAAGGCGATCGATGCTTATAAAAGCGCGGTCATGGTGAACCCAAATGATCCTGCATTATGGGCTGAATTGGCGCGCATCCAGGTTTACTCGACTTCCCAATTCACCACCGATCAGGAAAAGAAAGCGAGATTGGAAGAAGCATTCCAATCCGTCGATGAAGGTTTTAAGGTGGCGCCAGAAAACAGCCAGCTATTTGCAGTCAAGGCATTTGCTCTGGATTGGTATGGCGTATCTTCCATTGCCGGGGAAAAATGGCAAGATTCTCTTATCGCGGGTGAGCAGGCAGCCGTCCAGGCGCTGCAATATGACAGCACAAATGCGCTGGCGCTGGCATATTACGCTGAGTTATTGGTTGATCAACAAAAATGGACGCAAGCTGAACAATACATTGCTCAAGCGATACAACGAGACGCCAGCCTGATGGACGTGCATCGGGTCAATGGGTATGTTCAGGAGTCGATTGCGAACTACAAACAGGCAATTGAGGAATACAAGAGAGCCATCGAGATCACTCCTAACCTGAATTTTCTTTATATTTCACTAGGCGCGAACTATCGAAAGCTGGCTAACCTGAGTGATCTTACCCCTGAACGTGATCATTATTACAACCTCGCGTTGGAAGCTTTTGCCAAAGCTGCAACCATCAATGATCAGTTAGGCGTTAAGGACCCCATTCCCCTGATCTCGATTGCCAACACCTATGTCCAAATGGGTCAGGCGCTGGCTGCCTCCCGCAACATGCTCAAGGCGCTTCAATTCAAACCTGAAGACCCCACTGCTTATGGGCAGGTGGGGGTCGTTTATTACAAAGCTCGAAATTATGAAGGTTCCATTTTGCCTTTAAAATGCGCCGTGAGTGGGTGCACAGCGGCGGAGACCTGCCTGGTTCGAAATGGCGGCGCAGAATGCGACCCGCTCGATATTCCTGATATTGTGACAAATGGACTTCCACTCACTCAGAACACAGTGCTGTACTACTATATTTACGGTTCTGTTCTGGCAGGCATGAATCTTCCGGTCAATGACTATTGTGTCGAAGCTTTGCAGGTCTTTGATGAGATCTCAATAGGTTTTAGCGGAGATGAAACCATCATGGCAATTGTTAATGAAGGCGTGAAAATTTGCAATAACCAGGGGTACAAATAGTAGGGTGGGTTCCAAATCCACACTCTCCAATTATTTCGCCGAGCCGCGGAAAACGCAGAGGTTTCGTAAGGGCTGGGGATGCTTTCATTCGCCCATTTATTGCTTAATGACATTGCGAACCGGTTTTTTGCGGTGAAGCAACCCCCGTATAGTAAAAATTTTTCTCTGCGTGCTCTGCGGCTCAGTGTGAGATGTGTGGAGATTGCTTCGACCCGGAAATTTAGCGGGTCTCGCAATGACAAAAATATGAGAAAATCTTTGTGTTTTTCGTGTCGTTCATGGTTTATCCCCGCCATTTGTCAGAAATTTATAAGAGTTGCCGAGAACCTCTTGACTCCAATTTGAAAGACGGTTATTATTGAAATGCTTTTAGCACTCTCTGCTATCGAGTGCTAAAATTAAAAATCTGATCAATCCTAATCAGGAGGCAAGTATGGCGCTAAATATGAAACCCTTAGGCAGTCGTGTGTTGGTTGAACCCATCGAGGAAAATGATGTAACCTCGGGTGGCATTGTTTTACCGGAAACTGCCAAAGAAAAACCCCAAAAGGGTGTTGTTCTCTCTGTTGGTCCTGGTGACCGCGACGATGACGGCAAACGCATCCCCATGGATGTGGAAGTCGGCAACACTGTCTTATTCGCGAAGTATGGCGGCACTGAGATCAAAGTTGACGGCAAAAAACTTTTGATCCTGCGCGAGAGTGACCTGCTCGCAATTGTATCTGGCAAGTAAGACATTTTTTTCTAGAAGGAGTAAACACCTATGGCAGCAAAACAACTGGTATTTGGTGAAGAAGCACGCCGAAAACTAAAAAACGGCATAGATATTGTTTCCGCAGCCGTTGTCACCACCCTCGGACCGAAAGGCCGCAATGTAGCCATTGACCGCAAATTTGGTTCCCCCACAATCACCCATGACGGTGTGACCGTCGCAAAAGAAATCGAGTTGGAAGATCCTTATGAAAATATGGGCGCCCAACTGATTAAAGAAGCCGCAACCAAAACCAATGATATCGCTGGCGATGGTACCACCACATCCACTCTGCTCGCTCATTCCATCGTGACCGAAGGTTTAAAGACCCTGGCCGCAGGTGGAAACCCCATGCTGCTCAAACGCGGCATTGAGATCGCAACCCAGAAAGTTTCAGATGCGATCAAAGCCGCTGCACTCCCCATCTCCACCCGGCAGGATATTGCTTCAGTGGCAACAACCTCTGCGCAGGATACTTCAATCGGTGAGTTGATTGCCGACGTGATGGACAAGGTTGGTAAAGATGGCGTCATCACTGTTGAAGAATCCAAGGGTTTGGATTTTGAAAAAGAGTATGTCGAAGGTATGCAATTTGACCGCGGCTATATTTCACCTTACTTCATCACCGATTCCGAGCACATGGAATCGATCATACCGGAACCTTACATCCTGGTTTACGACAAGAAAATCTCTGCCGCTCAGGATATCGTTCCCATGCTTGAAAAATTGGTTCAGACTGGCAAACGTGATCTCGTGATCATCGCTGAAGATGTTGACAGCGAAGCTCTCGCCACCCTGGTGCTCAATAAACTTCGCGGTATGTTGAACGTGTTGGCTGTCAAAGCCCCCGGTTTTGGCGATCGCCGCAAAGCCATGCTCCAGGATATTGCCCTCCTCACTGGCGCCCAGGTAATTTCTGAAGAGACTGGCCGCAAACTCGAGACCGTTGTCATTTCTGATCTAGGCCGCGCTGAAAAAGTCACCGCCGACAAAGACAACACCACTGTCATCGGTGGCAAAGGTGAAGAAGCTCAGATCAAGGGCCGCATCGAACAGATCCGTGTCGAGATCGAAAAAACCACCAGTGATTATGACCGTGAAAAACTTCAGGAACGTCTTGCCAAGCTCTCTGGTGGTGTTGCCATCATCCGGGTTGGCGCTGCAACCGAGACTGAATTGAAAGAAAAGAAACATCGTGTAGAAGATGCACTCTCTGCAACCCGCGCTGCTGTTGAAGAAGGTATCGTGCCTGGTGGTGGTGTTGCGCTTATCAACGCGATGAGCGTCCTCGATGATCTTAAACTGGATAGCGAAGACGAACAGATCGGCGTCAAGATCGTCCGCAAGGCGCTTGAAATGCCCATGCGCAAGATCGTTGAAAATGCCGGCAAAGATGGCGCCGTCATCATTGAAGGCGTTCGCGCTGCACAGAAGGCCAAGAAAAATGACAAGATTGGCTATGATGTCATGCGCGAAGACTATATCGATATGATCAAGGGTGGCTTGGGCGATCCCGCCAAAGTGACCCGCGGCGCTCTCGAAAACGCAGCTTCCATCGCTGCCATGATCCTGACCACCGAAGCATTGATCACCGATATCCCGGAAAAAAGTTCGCCAATGCCCGCCGGCGGACCCCCGATGGATTACTAAGATTCATGAAACTAAAACTGACAGGTTGAAAAGCCTGTCAGTTTTTTCATCAGGGGATTTCGAGTATAATTTAACCAATGAAACGATTAACAATTCCCATTTTAATAATTCTAATGTTCTTATTTTCAGGCTGCGGCAAGAACATTCCCGGTGCAACCCCGACCGAGACAGCCCCTGCAGCTATCCCTGCCACACCGACATCCCTGCCGATGGCATTACGTGTGAATGGTGAGGGGATTTTACTCAGCGAGTATGAAGCGGAGTTGACAAGGTTGCAGCAAGCACAGACAACGCTGGGGCAGGTGACCACCCCGGAAGAACAAAGAAACCGGGTGATTCAAAATTTTACAGATCAACTACTGCTTGCGCAAGCCGCCACGCAGGCGGGTTTTGGAGTGGACGATGCGACCATTCAGGCGCGGATTGACAAACTGGTCTCAGACATCGGTGGGATAGACAAGTTGACCACCTGGCAGTCTGCCAATGGCTATACCGATGAATCATTTCGAGCTGCTCTAAAACGGGCAATTCTCACCACCTGGCAGCGGGACCAGATCATCAATAGTGTGCCCACAACTGCAGTGCAGATTCACGCCAGGCAGATCCTGGTTCAGGACGAAGCAAATGCTTCTGCGGCATATAGCCAGCTCCAATCTGGCCTGGATTTTGCAACGTTAGCTTTTGCCTATGATCCAGTCTTGGGCGGTGATCTGGGCTGGTTCCCGGTCGGCATGTTAACTCAACCGGAAGTGGAAGCGGCCGCTTTCGCTGTGCAGCCTGGAGAGTACACCGAGGTAGTCAAAAGTAAGATCGGCTATCACATTGTGTTTGTCATCGAGCGCGATCCGGCGCACACTCTTTCTATAGATGCCCGCCGTACTTTGCAAGAGAAAACGCTCGTCGAATGGCTGGACGCCAGCCGTGCTGTTAGTAATATAGTAGTACTGGTGCCATAACCATTTTGCTGATCTAAAACATTACTGGAGCGCCAAATGAACTTTGCTGACCATGAAGAATTGGCTAAACGTCAAAAACGCAGGCTACGCCGCCGAAGAAATGATATGGTGTGGAATTTGCTCACAGGCAGTGTGCTGATCGCCATGGTGGGTTTGATCAGCGTGATGCTCCTGGTGTTTTCCAACCCGCATATTGCGTTAAATCCTTTTCCGCCGCCGACCATGCCCGTTCTTGTGATCCTTCCAAGCCCAACGCCAACGCTGGTGGTGATGCCTGCCACCTGGACACCAACGCTGAGAGCTACCGAAACGCCGCCACCTATGCTGATTAGTGCCACCGCAGATCCAACCAATACAACCACAACCAGCGCTCTGCCTACCACAAACACGACAGAGAGCAGCGCTATCTATCCGTTTGTTCTGCAAGGCGCCCCCGCAGAGGTCAGAAGCGTGGTTTTCAGACCTGAAACCGGATGCGAATGGCAGGGAGTCGCAGGTCAGGTGGTTGACCTTCAAGGCAAACCGAAACTTCAAATCGCGGTTGCGTTGAAGGGTGTGTTCAATGGGAAAACCGTTGATATGAAAACAATTTCCGGCACTCATACAGTATACGGAGAGTCCGGCTATGAGTTCCAATTAAGCAATGTGCCGATCCAATCATCCGGGTCGTTATCAATTCAATTGATTGACCAATCCTTTCTGCCTTTATCAGACAAGGTAATCTTCAATACATATGCAACCTGCGATAAAAACCTGATCTTGATCAATTTCAAACAGGTACAGTGAGTTTCAATTATAGAAACATCGAAAGTTGAGTGGCATCTTCCAGGCTGATCGGATCTGAGTCAATAAACAGATCCCACAAGTCCAGAGAGATGTCTTTGCGTTGCGCCAGATCTCGCAAGGTGCGGTATTTAAGAAAATGCCAATGGGATGAGACCAATTCGCGCAAATTGGGGTCACGGTCCAGTTTGAATCTCAGAAGCGCTGAACGGCTGCCGGGGAATACGAATACAGTTTCAACAGGTTCTGAATATTGCGGGCGGGCAAACCGGCTGACCAGCGCCGAGACAGAAAGGAAGATCTGATATCGAGGGAGTTCCAACCGGGCTTTGTTGAACCAGGAGATGGGGTTTTCTCCGTTGCACTCCAATCCAAATTTTTCTGCCATTGATCTGATAAACTCTTGAATTTCATCAAGATCTTTCTTCCGTTTTCCTGATAACTCGTTCTCTTTCAAATTCCAAGTCTGGTCTTGCGGATCAAAGTCGGCATAGGAGTGAAGACAGAATTCCAGCAGATCATCGGGTGGAGTAGAGAAACCGGGGAATCGCTGAAGTATTCGGTGGTGAATTTCTTGAGACGCAACCTTTTTTTCTTTTTGCAGCCAATTTATCAGTTCGGTTTCCACGCGATCTGCCAGAGAAACCTGGCAGCCTTCTGATTGGGTCAACCACCAAAAACCGCTTTCCAGATCTTGCGCGGTCGCGTCCAATCGGCGCAGGAATTTTCGATCAGAAAAAACCTTGGCAATCTCGGTTTGAATTTCAGCAGCTGTTTCAAAAGTCAATTGCTGGATGGTCTTTGGAAAGGCATTTTCCTGGGCGAGCGCTGTGATTACCCGAGTAAATAGTTTGAGGTAGCGGCACGGTTCACCGATATCAATTAAGAGATCATGAATCGATTCGCGAATGATTCTATGGAGGTTAACCTTTTTGATTTCATGGCTGGTCCGTTGCGTAAGCCACTCCAACTGAATCGGGTCTTCTTCATTTTTATATGCCCAGCCGGATAACGCCAAACCGCTCGCCACGGAGGCTTCAACAGCGGCCGCTACAAAACCGGCGGTTGGTTCGGGCAGCAAACTAAAAACATATGTGTTCTCTTTAACCAGCCGGGCTGCCGGGGCAAGCACTGACTGCAGTGCATTGGCATGCCAGTACCAATCAAACCGCTGGCGCTCAAGCACATTCTTAAGACTGGCGGCATTTTCTTTTCCCCACAGCCAAGAAGACCACAGGGTTGAAAGCGTCCAGAAAGCCTGGTTGGGACGGGGCAGCACGCAAACAACGGTCTCCATCTGAATGGACGGTTTTTGCTGGAGGAAGTCCCGCATTCGTCCAGGGAAGAGACAGATCCCTGCGGATTCAGGAAGGTCAGGCCAGAGCTTGAGCGGGATGGGTTCAGGTTCAGAGGTCCATAAGTTCACAGCGTTTTCCAGCGCCATCCAGATATTCTTTTCCAGATATTCTGCCGGTGTGTTAAGCATGCGCGGTCGCTCATTTGTTTCAGTGGTCTGCCACAAGGAGTGACCGGCATCCAGCGTGGAGAGTAAAAGCGCATCGATCAGAGCGCGGCGTTGAGGATTCAGGGATAAACCTTCCACTTTATTGATCAAGGTGAACAAGGCATAAAGCGGCCTGGCAGCGTAGACCTTGAGCACTTCCTCCAGATGTTCCCGCGCTTCTTTTGTCCCGCCTGGCACTCTTTCAATCGCCCGGGCACGGTGCAAGGGGTCAGACCTTTGAACCACAGCGAGCCGTTCGATATCTTCCTCTGTGACCGGGTGTTCGCCAGCATCCCCGCAAGCCGGACAAGTGTAGTCCCGCGCAAAAGGGGCTGCCTCCGACTTGCGCCACAGAAAACCGGTTGCGGAGATTTCTTTGCCGCAGCTCGCGCAGCGGGTGAGATATAGGTTCAGGATGTGCGATTCCAGACGCTCATTCCCCCGTTTTTGAACCGCCAACTCAGAGAGGACTGATCGAAATTCATCCTTCGAGGGGGAATGCGCCAGCATTGTTAACTCGAACGCGCTGACCGGATTGTTGATCGCGACTAAAACCTTGTACCCGGCTTGGGCGATCTCAAGAATGGTTTTTGGGGATGCGCCGATCGGTTCCAACACCCATACGCCTGGCGAGTTATGCTGGTTTAACCACATGCGTGCTACACCAGCAGAGTAAGGAGGCAGGAATCTCTCAAACGGGATTTCCTGAGCATCTCTTTCCGGTTCAAGATAGGGGAGTGGCGTCGCTTCATTCATCCCCTTTATGATATACGAAAACAGAGGCTTTTCAATCCCTTCAAACAAAATCCCTTCAAACAAAAAAGTGATACTCATCAAGCATCACCTTTTGGTGTGAACGAAAAAGAATAGAAATTAGATAAACTCTTATTATTGTCCCGCGTTTTCCTTGGTGGAAGGGATGCGTTCCAGGACGGTTTCGATGACGTGGCGGGGGTACTTGTGTTTTCTGGTTTACCGGAGAGAATCTCGCAAGATTCGTAAGCGGGGTTTGGAATCAACGGATGAACTGCACATATTGGAGAGCGAGCAAGAGTCGCAGGGTTTTTCGTTAGAACAACCTGGATCAACGGATTGCAGATAACCGTGCTCTTCGAGAGTATCCAGCATAGCCTGGATCATTTCGGGGGAAGTGCTGAGCCGGGTGGCGAGCACGCTTGGTGAGGTCGTGCCTCCGTTTTTTATCTCAGTGAGCAGTTTTTCCAGCATGTCATAATCCCAAGGCTGAGGCGATCTGATAAACAGCGGTTCCGGCTGCGATCGAGACCACCAACATGATCCCGATGTTGACAAAGGTCCATTTCCACGAGCCGGTTTCTTGCCTGATGACCGACATGGTTGCCGCGCAGGGGATAAACAATAAGGACACCGTTAAAAAACCGAGCGCTGTTGCAGGCGAATAAATAGTTGCCAGCGTTTGAGACAGCCCGTTGTCTTGAACGCCGCCGAAGAGGATGCCCAGAGTAGCGATGGCGTTTTCTTTCGCCACAAAACTGGTCAGCAAGGCGACGGTGAGCTTCCAATCCATGCCCATCCAACGCCCGACAGGTTCAACCAGTTGACCGATCCTGGCGAGTGCGCTGTGTTCGATGTTGCCGTCTGGTAAAACCGATAGCGCCCATACCACCACGGAGATCAACAGAATGATGGTGCCCGCTTTTTTGACGAACGAGAGCGAGCGCTGCCAGATAAGCATGCCGATCGTGCGCAGGTTGGGGATATGGTAAAGCGGCATCTCCATAATAAAGGCGGAGCGTTCGCCCTTGAAGAGAACGCGATTCAACACAACGCCCAACACGACGAGGATGAATAGGGAGAAAAAGACCAGCCC
This sequence comes from Chloroflexota bacterium, assembly GCA_009773005.1. Classification (GTDB taxonomy): domain Bacteria; phylum Chloroflexota; class Anaerolineae; order Anaerolineales; family Anaerolineaceae; genus UBA6107. The sequence goes on from WOUT01000027.1 coordinate 13,097, forward strand.
CCAGATCACCCAGATGGCTTGACTGCCAAAGAAGGCGGGCGCAAGAAAAGCCAGCACAGCCATGCGGGCAGTGCACGGCACAAAAGGCGCGAGCAGGATGGTTAGCAGGCGGGACTTGCGTGAATCGATGACCCTGGTACCGATGACTGCCGGGACGTTGCAGCCAAACCCGAGGAAAAGCGGCAGGAACGACTTGCCGTGCAGTCCCATCCAGTGCATGAAATTGTCCATCACGTAGGCGGCGCGCGCCATGTATCCTACATCTTCGAGAAAGCCGAAGGTGGCAAAGAAGATGATGAGGATCGGCAAAAAGGTAAGCACTGACCCAACGCCGCCGATGATACCGTCCACGATCAGGCTGCGCAGCCAACCTGCAGAGCCAGCCAGCCAGCTGTTCACCATCATTCCAAAGGGTGTGATGATCTGAGTGTTGAACCATTGTTGCGCGGGAGATCCCAGCGAAAAAGTGAGCCAAAACACCAGACCGAGAATAAACCCAAGCAAAACCAGTCCAAAAACGGGATGTGCCGCCCAGCGGTCGAGGCGGTCGGTCAGACTGATTTGCCCGATCTTCGGGTGGATGACCGCCGCTCGGGTCAGCCTGCCGATCCACTCATAGCGCCCGGAGGCGATGGCCAGCATGGCGTCATCATGGTCTTTGAGTAATGCGTGGATCTGACCCCAGCGATCAGGGGGAAGGACGGCTTGCATTTTTTGAGTAATCTCACGGTCGCCTTCGAGCAGTTTGAGCGCCACCCAGTTTTCAGGGTAGGGGCTGGGCACGAATTCACCCAGCAGGCACAGCATTTTATCCAGAATTTCCTGGTGGTCGGCGCGGATCTCGGGTACACGCGGGGTCTGAACGACGTCAGAGGTGACCATCTTCTTGATGGACTCCAGCAGGTGTGGCGTGCTTTCGGCGTGCGTGGCGGTGAGCGGAATGACCGGCACACCCAGGGCGGCTTCAAGCACGTTGGCTTCGATGGTGATGCCTGCCTGACCTGCCACATCCATCATGTTCAAGACCACTACCAGCGGCGCCGGCAGAGTAATAAGTTCCGCAACCAGGTATAACGAGCGTTCAAGGTTGGCGGCGTTCACCAGCGCCACCACCAGGTCTGGCGCTTCAGTGAGGATGAAATCGCGAGTGATCAATTCTTCGGGCGAGTTGGCAGTCAGACTGTAAGTTCCTGGCAGATCCACCAACCGGTATTCACGCCCGGCGTATTTGAACTTGCCCTCTTTGCGTTCGACGGTCTTGCCCGGCCAGTTACCGACGTGCTGATTTAATCCGGTCAGCAGGTTGAAGACGGTTGACTTGCCGACGTTGGGCTGCCCTGCCAGAGCGATCAGGGGCGAACCTTTGACAGCGAGATGTTTTTTGGTTTGGGGTGAGCCTGTGTCATGGCAGCCAGCGTTCATTGCAGCTCCACGCCCTGAACGAGCAGCCTGGCGGCTTCGCGTCTTCCGAGAGCGACATGCGTCCCTCTCACGTTGACGATCAGCGGACCACGGCCAAAGTTTTGCAGCACTTCTATCACCGTCCCCGGGGTCAGCCCCAGCGAGGTGAGGCGGCTGGTCAATTCACGACCTACCTTAATTGAAAACAAGGTAACCTGGTCACCGGTCTTGATCTCAGAGAGAGGTTTGATTGGGCTGTTGGTTGAATCCATTTCATTGCCTTCTATGCCGGAATGAGAAAAATAGTATCAACACAGTTTGAAAATATGGTATGATTAATTAGTATATGCTAATTTCATGATTAGTATAATCTATAAACAAGTCATTTGTAAAGTATGATGAACTTCCTCTTTTTGGAGTAATTATGACGGGAAAGATCAGCGCGACCATCGAAGATTATCTGGGAATGCTGTATATCTCGGAGCGCGACGGCAACGCCATCAGCGGCACGCGGCTGGCGGAATTGCTGGGGGTATCAACCCCCACAGTAGCCAACACGTTAAAACGGATGACGCGCGACGGATTGATCACAATGGACGGCAACCACAGCCCTCACCTCACCCCGCGCGGCGACGAATTGGCACGCACGGTGATGCGCCGGCATATGCTGGCGGAATGGATGCTGATCCGCATGCTGTCGTGGTCGAAGGTGCATCACGAGGCACACGGGTTCGAACACTCCATTTCAGACGAAGTGGAGACGGCGCTTTTGCAGGAACTCAATCAACCGGAAGTTTGCCCGCACGGCAACCCGCTGCCGGGGCACGAAGCGGCGGTTTCTGCCTGGGTGCCGCTCACCAGTCTCAAAGCGGGCGATTGCGTGACCATCCGCCGCATCCATGAACTGGCCGAGGAGATCCCTGACCTGCTGACGTTTTTAGAAGAGAAGAAGATCTCGCCGGGGCAGCAGGTGAAGGTGACCGAGGTGCTGCCATTCAACCAGACCGTCACGCTGGACGTGCTGGAGAACCTGGTGACGCTGGGGTTTTCAACCGCGCGGCAGATCTTTGTGGAAGTGTAAAAGATCAGGGACTCGTAATTAGTTATTAGGTGACGAAGGTCAAACCCTTTTAAAAACCTCGGGGACATATGCACGGGCATTCAGTCTTGTATTGAAAAACCAATCATGTATAATTCAATCAAGAGGTTAGAATGAATTTTGACCAAATCCGTCTATTTTCAAGTCAAATAAAAATAATTGCCGCCAAACATGGAATTTCACAAGTCTATGTGTTTGGATCTGTCGCACGTGGGGAGAACACGCCCCACAGTGATGTTGATCTTCTTGTAGAAATGCAGGAAGACGCTTCTCTATTTGGAATGGCAGGTTTTGGCTACGAAACTGAAAAATTACTGGGAGTATCGGTTGATGTTGTTCCTTTATCGGTACTGCCTCAAGTGAGTGATCAAGAATTTGTTTTGAGTATTCAGAGAGAAGCAATTGCACTATGAAAGATACCTCTAAACTTCTTCAAGATATGATAGAAGCGATTGCTTCGACGACTAATTCAACCTGTAATGCGTGACCCCGGCGATGGACTTGATGCCATCGCGCATATCCACCATGGGGTCGTCCTCGATTGTTTTTACCACCATTGCCACAGTTAGCGCGTCTTGCGGGATGTCTGACTCAACGCTGACGGAGAGAACCTTCTTCTTCAAGCCTTTATACATGGCGAGCAAATCTTCCACAAGGTTGGGGTTGCTGCACGCGGTCACGGTGACTGTGATGGTCTCGTATGCGCGGATGAGCTTTTTCTCCAGCACATTGAGCAGCACCAGAATGATGAGCAGCATGCCAGTGGTGGCCATGCCGGCGAAGTAATGTCCGGCGCCAACCGCCAGACCCACGATGGCTATCGTCCACAAAGAAGTGGCTGTGGTGAGACCCTTGACACTGGTGCCGTAACGCAAAATGGCGCCCGCGCCCAGGAAACCGATGCCAGAAATGACCTGAGCTGCCAGCCGACCGGGGTCTCCATTGGGCACCATGGGCTGGAACTGCATGGCAATGTTGATCGAAATGGTCATGGCGAGGCATGAGCCAATAGCCAGAATGGTGTGCGTGCGCAGCCCGGCCGGCTGGTTTTGGCGTTCACGCTCATACCCCACGATCATGCCCAACAGGGCGGCCAAGCCGAGCCGCAGGACGATCTCGTAATCCGTGATCATATTTTCCTCATTTCTGTGTAACTGAAGTATTTCTCTATAATAGAAGCGGCGCTTTCATCAGCGCATCGTACCAGGTAATGTCCGAAAACGGGTAGCACCTTGCAGAGCTCATCCGCCATGCGCTGCGCCAGCCGTCTGACCGAAAAATGGGCGTTGGGCGCCGAGCGTAAGCTGATGAAATGGATCAGGCTGCGCAGGTTGCTGGTGATAAGGAAGCGCCGGTTGAAAGCGTTCGGCACAGCGTAAGAAGCCGCAGCGGGGAAGTCCGCTTTCATCTTTGTGGATAGCTCGGAGGCGCGTTCCATGGCGTATTGAAAGGGCGTTTCCATACCGGCGGCAGTGACGGCTTTGGGGAGGGCGTAGCCCAGGTCTATGGTGAGCGGCTGGGGGGTGAGGGTCAGCATGCGGTGGCGTTTGACCTCGTAGTAAGCACCCTGGTCGAGCGCAATGTCAAAGGTGAAAGTGGTGTGTTCCAGTTCGCGCAGCGGCGCGGTGTAACGCTCACGCTCCGCCAGAATGTTTTTCGCGAGGGACCCGCGCTGGTCATCGTTGGCTTGGGTGACCCATTGATACGCTTGCGTGTAGTCAATTTTCTGGAAACGGTAGAGCACAGCCGCCAGCACCCGGCTTTCAGCGTCAGTATCGTAGTGGACGAGATTGCACCAATCCGGTGAAGAATTGTCATTGGGAATCGTGATTTTGGAGAGAGTGCTTTCCGCATGTTTCAAATAGGCGTTTTCCTGGGCGTACTTCATCAGGGTGGGAACGGAACTGACCGCGATCTCTTTTATGGATACTCCCATGCGCTGCACTTCCAGTAAAGGCGAGGAAAGCATCTTGCTGATGGCGTGTTCGAGTGCGCGCGCGTTGATGGTCACTCCAACATTGGCCAGCGAGGCAGCCGGCAGCACAAAGCGGCATACGTCAATGGTCATCGAGAGGGTGCGGCGTTTCCAGGCGTTCTCAGTCTCATCCGCCAGACGCGGAGTATCCTTCTCGATCGCTTTCTTGACTTCAGGGATCAACTTTTCATAACATCCAAAAAGGGTATTACAGGTGAGTATATAATCTCCCCTCAAGGGATGGTTGAGCAGTTCATCCGGGGTGAGATACGCCGCGGCGTCCCAGGTCTGGTAGCGGGTGGATTTCTCTGTGTAAGAAGCCAGACGGTTCGACTCCAGGCACTCCACCGCCAGGCGCGACACATTTTCTACAGCGATGTGCAGAACTGCGTGTTCCGCCACCGAGGAGTGACCATAACCGACCACCCATTTTTCATTGAACTCCGAGCTTTTCTGGTCGGTCAGCTCCGCGGCGATCTGGTCAAAGGATTCAGGTGAGCGGGAGGTCTTGGCAAAGGTCACCGCGATGGTTTCGGGCGGCAGCTTTTGCGGGTCAAGCAGATAGATGCGCGGTTCAGATTTCATTGTCAAAGACCTCTCGTGTTTTGGCGATATCCTTTTGAATTTGAGCAATCAGTTCCTGCGGGTGGTTGAACTTGATCTCAGGGCGCAAGAAGTCCATAAATTCCAGAGTTAGTTCCTGTCCATACAGATGTTCCTGCATATCCAGAATATGCGGTTCCACCCGCGGGACGAGCAAGGGGTTTTCAAACGTGGGTCTGACCCCGATGTTGGTGACAGATGAGTAGGCTTTTCCATTGACCAGCGCGCGGGTGATATAGACGCCGTTGGCAGGGATCAAACGTTCAGGAGGGAGGCTCAGGTTGGCGGTCGGAACGCCCAATTTGCCGCCGCGGTGCTCACCGTGCACCACCTTGCCGCTGATGGCGTAAAGCCTGCCCAATTTCTGGCTGGCTTCGCGCACCCGGTTGTGACTCAAATCCGCGCGGATCTGACTGGAGGAGATCATCCCTTCATTGGAAATAAACGGTTTCATTCGTTCAATTTCAAAACCAAGTTTTTTTCCTGATTCTTCCAGCAGATGAATACTGCCTGACCTTCCCTTCCCTAACGCAAAATTGGGTCCTACAAACAGTCGCTGCACATCAAATGTGTCTTTCAATTGCTGCATAAAAACTGCTGCTTCCAGGCCTGCCAGGGCTTGATCAAAAGTGAGCGTGAGGACTTCATCCACACCCAAGCCTTTGATTAATTCTTCTCTCTCATCCGGGCAGGTCAAGGCGTGGGCGAGCGGAGCCCGGTTGAAAAAAGTCGCAGGATGCGGCCAAAAAGTGATCACGATTGCCCGGCAACCGGAGTCATGCGCTTTTTGCACCAATTGACCGATCAAGAATTGGTGTCCGAGATGCACCCCATCAAAAGTACCGATGGTGATGCAGGATCGTTTGAAAGAAAGGGAGTCGATGGAAATCGTGAAGTTCATAGCTCTATTATATGAAAAATCGAGATTCGCTCAAGGGAATTGAAAAATTCCCCCTCGCTTTTCAGGAGGGGGAATAGGTTTTAGGAGAAGAAGACCTTTTTCGGCTGCCATTCCATGGCGCCATCTTCCAATAACTCCAGTACCAGCAGCGCAACCAGCTCGCCCTGTTCGCTGACGCCGCAGGCTTTTGGTCCAGCGCCTGGAGCGGCAGGAATGCGGTGACCGTGGCGGATGGCATCCATCTGTGCCTGATCCAGTTCAACGGCTGGCCAATCCGAGAGCGCTTCAGCCGCGGGGATCAAGTATTGATACCACGAGCCGTCCATAAAAGCTTCATTGAGTTTGCGCAGGGGAACAGCGTCGCGCAGAGTAAAGCGACCGTTCTTTGTCCGGCGCAGGCCGGTCAGGGTAGCGCCGCAGCCCAACCTGGCGCCCAGGTCATTTGCTAATGACCGTACATACGTGCCAGAGGAGCAATTTACATCAATGACCACTTCGGGGGGAGCCCATTCAAGCAGCTCGAGGCTATAAACATCAATGATGCGGGGAGCCAGTTCAAATTCTTCGCCGTTGCGAGCCATATCATAGGCTTTTCGTCCTCCGACCTTTACTGCTGAATACGGAGGCGGCACTTGTTCGATTTGGCCGACGAACTTTTGAAGTTCGGTGTTGAACTGTTCTTCGGTCACATTCACTGGAGTGGATGAAGTGGTTTTTCCGTCTGCGTCAAAGGTGTCGGTGGTGGTGCCGAGCATGATGACCGCCTGATAGCGTTTATCAGAGGCTGAGACATATTCACTTAACCTGACAGCCGGACCTAACAAAACAACCAACACGCCAGAGGCGCGCGGATCGAGTGTGCCAGTGTGTCCGGCACGGCGGATGTTCGTTCCGCGGCGGATGGACTGGACGACGTCGTGAGAAGTCATCCCCGTGGGTTTGTCAACGACCAAAACCCCGGAAATGGCGTTTTTTATATCAAAATTATCGTTCGAGTCATTACTCATTTTTACCCTCCATTTTGTGTACCCTGTGACGATTCAATGGCTACTTCCTCCAATGATCCAAGATATTCGTTGGTAAGTTTTAATATTTTCTCCTGCACTTGCAACATAGTGCCTGAACATTCAACACCTGCGGCTGCGGGGTGGCCGCCACCGCCAAGCGAATGAGCAATTTTTGAGATATCCAATCCAGGGCGGGCTCGCCAACTTACTTTGACCAAATCCGGTTTTTGTTCTACAAATAAAACAACAATATCCAGCGGAGCTATGCTCGAGAGGATGTTTATGAGGTCGGCATCATCATTGCCCGGGTAACCTGCGTTCTTTCGGTCTTCAAGGGTCAATGAGGTCCATACAAGCCCATTTGATTGTTCAAGTTTTTCGAGCGCGTAGCCCCAGTATTTGGCGGCTTCAAATGGACGACTGATGAGGGCTTTGTTATAGAGGTGATTGATATTTGCGCCAATATCCATTAAATCGGCAGAAATCCGTAAAGCCTCAGAGTTGGTATTGGAAGTTCTGAAACCGATTGAATCGCTTAGGATGCCAGTCAGCAGCGCGTTTGCAACTGGCAGATCGATCTTGTACCCTAATTGTGGAATCAGACGTGCAAGGATGGCGGAAGTTGCCACGGCTTCGGGGATGACCAGATTGATCTCGGCGAAATTCTCATTCGTGATATGATGGTCGATCGAGATATTTACCGGATGACCATCGAGCACGCCCCCGGTCCGCAGTAAATCGGAACAATCCAGAACAATATAGAGGTCGCATTCCTCTTCAAACTTGTGTTTGATCGTTTCAAATCCTTGTAAGTGGCGGAAGGTTTGAGACACACCGTCACGCAGCACCATCTGAACTTGCTTTCCGGCATTTTGCAGCGCAAGACCAAAACCGATGACGGCGCCTATCGCGTCACCATCCGGGCGGATGTGCGCGGTAATGCCGATATGGTTAGCATGGTGGATTGACTGGCGAATTTGATCCTGGATCATAGGTTTACTTATTGCGTTTCTTGTCTTCATCATGAATTGATGCGATCAACTGCTCAATCCTGTCTGCTTTTTCGGGGGTTACATCCCAATGAAAGCGCAAACGGGGGAAAGAACGAAGTTCAATACGGTCTGAAAGTGTCTTTCGGATAAACCCGGTGGCGCTTTCCAATCCCTGTAGAACTTCCTTGGCGCGGGATACCCCTTCTACAGCAGAAACATAAATCTCGGCGTAAGAGAATTCCCGATCAACACTCACGCCAGTGACCGTGATCCCGCCGACACGATGATCACGGACTTCATTTTTGGCAAACATCATAGCCAATTCCTGTTGGAACCGGTCATTAATGCGGGATAGCCTCATTGGAGAGGGCATGAAAAAATCCTTCCTAGCCAGGTGTTCAATTAACTTGTTTTTTCGATAATGTAACTTTCGAGTATATCGCCTTCGCTAAGGTCATTATACCCTTTTAAGGAAATTCCGCATTCAAATCCTTGCCGAACTTCTTTCACATCATCTTTCTCATGTTTTAAAGAGGAGACTTCACCGTCAAAAACCTTCGTTCCGTTTCGCATCACGCGGATGCGGGTATTTCGTCTGACTTCACCTTGTGTGATTCGGCAACCTGCGATGGTGCCAACCTTGTTGATCTTGAAGATCGCGCGCACCTGGGCTTGCCCGACTGGGATCTCTATGATTTCCGGTTCAAGCATGCCTTTGAGCGCTTTTTCGATGTCCTCGATCATGCGATAAATGATCTCATATAATCGGATGGACACGCCTTGCTGATCAGCGAGGTTGCGGGCGGCTCCATCAGCGTTGACATTGAACCCGAGCACAATGGCTTTGGAAGCCGTTGCCAGCATGACGTCACTTTCGCTGATATTTCCCGTTTCAGCGTGAAGGATGTTGATCTTGATCTCGCCTTGGCTAAGTTCGTTGAGAGAGTTAATGATGGGTTCCAGCGATCCCTGCACGTCTGCCTTGAGGATCAGGGGCAATTCACGAACTTCACCAGCCTGGAATTTCTCGAATAATTGCTCCAATGTGGCTTTTGCGGAAACAGTCGAATTTTGATTCTTTTCTGTTAAACGCTGCTGGATGATGGCGCGGGCTTCTTTTTCGCTTGGGACGACCTGAAAGATATCGCCGGCGGGAGGAACATCACCAAACCCAAGAACTTGAACCGGGCTTGATGGAGAAGCGCTTTTTACTTTCTTGCCAGTATAATCGAACATCGCCCGGATCTTTCCGTATGTTAAGCCAGCCAACACGGTATCGCCTGCTTGAAGTGTGCCGTTTTGCACAAGCAGGGTCGCAATCACCCCTTTGGTTTTATCGATCTGGGCTTCGATGACAGTGCCGGTCACTTTTCCATCAGGGTTGGCTTGAATGTCAATGCTGTCGCTAACCAGCAGGATGGCTTCAAGCAGATCCTCGAGTCCTTTTCTCTGTTTGGCTGAAACGGGCACAACCAGGGTGTTTCCGTCCCACTCGTCCGGCACAAGACCGGCGTCAGCCAACTGATGCTTTACATAATCAATATTGGCGTCTGGTTTGTCGACCTTATTAAGAGCCACAATGATGGGAACGCGAGCTGCTTTGGCATGCGCGATGGCTTCTTTGGTCTGCGGCATTACCCCGTCATCTGCAGCAACAACCAGGATGACAATATCTGCTCCCTGGGCGCCGCGGGCACGCATCGCTGTAAAAGCAGCATGACCCGGAGTATCAAGAAAAGTTACCAACCGGCCTTTTTGTTCAACCTGATAAGCGCCAATGTGCTGGGTGATTCCACCGGCCTCACCACTGGCAACATTGGTATGCCTGATCGCGTCCAACAAGGTAGTTTTACCGTGATCTACATGACCAAGAATAGTCACAACAGCAGGGCGTTTTTCAAGTTTCTTTGGATCTTCATCCATGATCAAGCGGCGCCAAAGCGGAATCTCGCTCGTATCCTCGGCGACAACATCTTCCGGACCGGCTTCTTGAACGGCTTCGAACCCCAACTCGGATGCCACGATGGCAGCGGTATCAAAATCAATCTGCTGATTGATATTGGCCATCACACCGTTGGACATCAATATTTTGATAACCTGGATTGGACTGGCTGACATTTTTAATGCCAGATCGCGAACGGTGAGAACCACCGGAAATTCAATTGTCTTGCTTGTAATCTCGCCCATAATGCACCTCCGTAAAATGTGCCCCCTTGGATCTCTGTCAATTTAATCCTGGATAATTCAAGACAGAGAGTTCTATTGGTACCTCTGAGCAAGTTATGTTCAGGTTAACCGATCATCATGCCGTCCCTTTTTGGTCACTTTCTGTGGTGCGGCTGCCTTGTGTGGGTTCCCCAGCGGGTAAAGTGGACATGAATTCTGTCAACTTTGCAATATCTCCTGCGGTTAGTTCCACCTTCAAGGCGTTATTGATCGGGCCTTTGATCGCTTGCTCCCAGCAAGAACGGATATTATGCAGATAGGCACCGCGTCCATCAGCTCTTCCAGTTGGGTCGATCAGAATTCCTTGAGGAGTTCGCACGATGCGAATCAATTCTCTTTTTGAGAGAACCATCCGGCACCCAATACAAGTACGCTGAGGTACATGTTTTATCCGTTTTTGCGCTTTTCTAGCCACCTATCATTCTCACTTTTTATTCTTCTATACTCCAGTCATCTCCGCCGCGTTTATGCTTTTTAGTCACCATCGTGAGGTCGCGGTCGGGATCGTAAGTAACAACCACGTGCTTGCTTTTCTTTTTCTTCTTCTTGCCTTTATCTGACTCTTCGCTATCTTCTTCGTCAGACAAGACAGCGGTATCCAAAACTTCAGGTCGAAGCGTAAATATCTCTTCGAGGGAGATCTCTTCTTCCAGTTCTGCCACTGGTTCGCCGGCAGCAAGTTGTTTCTCTTCAACCTCTTTGGCTTCACCGGCAAGGATTAATTCAGTGGCTGCTGTTACTTCAACTACTGGCGTTTCGGCAATCGATTCAATCGTTGCCACAAGTTCGGGTTCAGCGGCTTTGAGTTTCGCAGCCTCTTGTTCTGCAACAAGTTGCTCGTCAAGCGCGGTCATCATCAATTCAATGTTAACCATGGCGCGAGGGCCGATCCCTTGCAGGCGAAGAATATTGTCAGCCTCGATTTTCATCTGAACAGCCAACTCACCCAAGTTTGCAAACCCGGCTTCTTGCAGGATGTATGCTACATGTTCCGGTAAGCCGCTGTCAAGAATGTTGACCTCAAATGCGGATGCAGGAACCAGTTTTTTCAGTTGCTCAAAGCGGCTTTCTTCAGCCTTCTTTTGTTCCTCGGTCTTGGCGGTTGCTTTTTTCTCGACCCGGTCGACAAACTTGGCCATGAGATCGAATTCTTCAGGAGAAAGCGGTCGTCCTTCAGCCTTTCGCCCGAGGAATTCTTCCATTTTCACAGAAATATCTTTTTCAGCAACAGCCATGGCAGCGAAACCAGGATCATTTGTCAATTTGAAGAGTGAATCTGAAACTGCTTCCGGCAGACTTTTGATATCGATACGCCAGCTGGTGAGTTTGGCAGCCAGGCGGGCGTTTTGACCATCGCGGCCGATAGCAAGGCTGAGTTGATCCTCAGGTACAACGACCGTGGCAGTTTTCCCGCCGCCGACTTTTTGTTCATTGAGATAAACACCGCTCACACGCGCAGGGCTGATGGCTTTGGCGATGAATATTGCCGGATCAGGATTCCATTCGATTACGTCTATCTTTTCATCATGCAATTCACGCACAATCGCCTGGATGCGGACGCCGCGGATGCCTACGCAAGCGCCAACCGGGTCGATGCCCTGCTGGGTCGCAGAGACGGCAACCTTGGCGCGCTGACCAGGTTCACGCGCGATGGAGCGAATTTCAACAATGCCGTGAAAGATCTCGGGAACTTCGTTCTCTAACAAACGGCGCAAGAAATTGCGGTGCGTGCGGGAGAGAATGATCTGCGGTCCGCGTTGATTATCTTTTACTTCCGCAACCAGCGCTCTTACGCGGTCATGGATGTGGAATCTTTCGCCAGGGATCATTTCTTTGCGAGGCATACTGGCTTCGGTCTTCATTTCAAGCCCAACCGTTAGACCGGTTCCGCCGACCGACTGGATCATACCGTTTACGATCTCGCCGAGCTGCTTTTCATAAAAAACCATCTGTGCCTGGCGTTCGGCATCACGGATGCGCTGTTGAATGACCTGTCGGGCAGTTTGCGCTGCGACGCGGCCAAAATCAGTGGGCGTGGTTTCGACAACAATAAGACCACCCAGTTCACTATCGGGGTTTACTTTTTTGGCTTCTTCGAGAGAGACTTCGGTGATGTCGTTTTCAACAACTTCCACAACTTCTTTTTCGGCAAAGATGGTTACCTTGCCGGTCTCTGTATCAACTGACGCTTCAACATTTTGTTGAGCCGAAGCATTTACAGTGCGGCGGTATGCTGACACCATCGCCGATTCCAGCGCTTTCAAAATAATTTCTTTTGGAAGTCCCTTTTCTTCAAGGACTTCGTTGAACGCGAGGGTAAATTCGTTCTTCATGCTTTTGTCTCTCCACCTGATTGTCAATGCCAATTTTTTTGAGATAATAAGAAAAGTGGGGGCTGCCCACTTTTCGGTGTTGAAATCTCCTTGACTTACGAACCAATGCATATTTTATCATAGTGTGAGATAGATAGCAAGGGTAACTTCGTTTGGGTAACTTCGTTTTGGTTTCGTTTGGGTAACTTCGTTTGGTATATTCGTTTGGATGTCAAGAGAATTCTCGAGTTTTAACTTGGTCAAAGTATAATTAGCCAATATCGATTTTGGGAGAGGTTCAATGCAGAATAAGACATTATGGTGGCGGGACGGCGTGATTTATCAGATCTACCCGCGCTCATTTGCAGACAGCAATGGCGACGGGATTGGCGACCTGCCCGGGATCACCGCCAAACTGGAGTACCTGGCTGATTTGGGAATCGACGCGATCTGGCTTTCTCCCATTAACCCATCCCCGGATGTTGATTTTGGCTATGATGTGTCTGACTACAAAGCTATTGACCCCAAGTATGGGACGATGGCGGATTTTGACGATCTGGTTAAAAAAGCTCACCAACACAATATCCACGTCATTCTCGATCTGGTGCTGAATCACACATCAGATCAGCATCCCTGGTTCATCCAATCCCGAAGCTCGCGCGATAACCCTTATCGCGATTGGTATCTGTGGCGGGAGAATCCGAAAGGCAAACATTTGCCGCCCAACAATTGGCAGTCCATTTTTGGCGGCAAAGGCTGGGAGTATGATGAAAAGACCGAACAATGGTATTTTCACATGTTTTACAAGCAGCAGCCTGATTTGAACTGGCGCAATCCGGCGGTGCGCGCGGAGATGATGTCGATTTTCCGTTTTTGGGCTGACCGCGGGGTGGATGGCTTCCGGCTGGACGTTTTCAATGAATATTATAAGGATGCAGAATTCCGGGATAATCCGCCCAAATGGGGAATCCGGCCATTTGACCAACAAAAACACATGCATGATACTGACCAGCCCGAGATGATGGGCATCGTTGAAGAGATCCGAAAGATTTTGGATGGATACCCTGAAAGGTATGCAGTAGGGGAAACTTTTATGTCAGGCGCTGATAAAGCCGCGGCGTATTGCGGCCCCGGAAAATTGCATGCCACCTTCAATTTTTCTTTTATGCACAATTTCTGGAATCCAGCGGGGTTTTTAAAATCGGTTCTGGATTGGGAAGCCTTATTGACTGAAGATTCCTGGCCTAATTATGTGATGAACAATCATGATAATCCGCGCAGCGCAACCCGTTATCGCGCGCCGGAGAATGATGAACGTCTGAAGGTGGCTGCTGGTATGCTGCTCACTTTGAGGGGGACGCCCTTCCTCTACTCCGGCGAAGAGATCGGGATGCGGGATATTTCGGTTTCCCGCAGCGAGATTCAGGATCCGCTGGGACTGCACTATTGGCCGTTCAACAAAGGCAGGGATGGCTGCCGTTCACCAATGCAGTGGTCGACTGCCCGGTATGCAGGTTTTACCAATGGAAAACCCTGGTTGAAAGCGCACCCAAATTTCATCAAACGAAATGTAGAATTGCAAAAAGCAGATCCAAAATCACTTCTGAATTTTTATTGTGCCCTGCTGCGCGTCCGCAGAGCGAACCCGGCTTTGCAGCAAGGGATGTTCGTGCCGCTAACCTACAATCCGCAGCAGATATTGGGATATTTGCGGCAGACTGCGGATCAGACGGTTCTGGTAGCTTTGAATTTTGGAAAACGAAAAGTGAAACTGGCGCTTGGGCCGCGCCTGAACGACGCCAACTGGGAACTCCTGCTTTCAAATAAAAGGGAAACCACGCCTAAGGTTGAAAGGGGCTGGCTTCAGTTAATGGGTGATGAGGTTTGCATTCTGTTGCAGAAATGAGATTACATAAGTCGGGCTGCGATCACAACCCGACTTTTTAGTTATTCAATCTAGATCGGCGTCAGGTCAAACTCGACCCCATCCTGTTCACCGGCTTGTTTTAGTGTTTTTACTGCGGCTTCCGAGAGCGGCACGCCTTCCACTGCGGCACGATCTGCCTTTTCAAATTCCTTTTCCCCGTGGATGTAGATGCGCTCTTCCCCTTCCGCCTTGGGAGATTCTTTGAGCTGGGTAAGCAGCGTGTCCATATCCTTCTTGAATCCTTCGAGCTCGCGAAATGCCTCGATTTTGACCGCAGCAAAGAAATGCCCGATATTGGCGACAGTATTCCCGGAGGAGCCATAAACCCCTTCTCCAAAACCGGCGCCAGAAAGCACACCTGCGAAAATATCGACCATCAATGCCAAGCCATACCCCTTATAACCGCGCATGATCTCCGGTCCGCCAAGGGGCATGAGCGCGCCGCCGGAGATGACCTGCGCCGGGTCTTCAGTGATATTTCCATTATTGTTAACACCCCATCCTGCCGGGATCTTTTTGCCTTCTTTCTGGTAGACTGAAACCCGTCCAATGGGTACGATACTGGTTGCCATATCCAAAACAAATGGTCTTTGAGAGTGAGCGGGTACGGCGACCGCGATCGGGTTGGTGCCGAGCATGGCTTTTTTTCCGTGGGTGGGCGCCACCAGCGGACCGGAATTGGTGAAACTGACGCCGATCATGTCATGCGGCAGCGCCATCATGGCGTAATACCCTGCAATGCCGTAATGGTTGCTGTTTCGCACAGTCGCGAGGGCTATTCCCGAACCTTGCGCCTTCTCAATGCATTGTTTCATTGTTTTTACACCAAGCGGGTGACCGAGACCGTTGCCACCGTCAATGGCAATTGTGGTCATTGTTTCTTTGAGGGTGGTCATGGGCGAGAGCGGGTTGATCAGACCCTTGCGCAGGCGTGAGCCGTAATAAGTGTTGAGCCGGATGATGCCGTGCGAATCCACACCGCGCATATCTGCCGAGAGTAAAACCTCCGCGGCAATGGCGGCATCCTCAACTGGAACCTGCCAGCGCAGAAAATAGCGGATCATATAATCTAATAGCGCGGATTGCGAAAAATAGTAATGGGCGGGCATGAGAATCCTTCCGGACATCAGTTGAATTTCAAAAATTATACCTTTGTGAAGAGGTTTTGTCTTGCATTCTTTTTGGATGTTTTGTATCCTTAGATACAATTATTCACACAGGCAGGGACTATGCGGAAAATTGGATTGATCGTCATCGTGACGGTATTTTTGTTAACAGGTTGTGACCGCTCGAATGGAACCGCCATTGTTAATCCAGCGGAAGGGATGCAAGTGGCGACGCTCTCGGGGAATTCTCCACATACCACGCCAATTCCAACAAAGGACCTTGGACCTTTTATCCTGCTGCAGGATGACTTCAGCGATCCCGCATCCGGCTGGGAGATTTTTGACGGTGATTTTGGCAGGTCGGTGTATGATCGAGGCGGCTATTTGGTTGAAGCGCAGAAGGACGAAACAACCATGTGGGGAACGGCTGGCAAGAACTTTGACAACATCCGTATCGATGTGGATGTGCGTATGTTGACTGCGCCTGCTAACGGCAATAATGCATTTGGAGTGGATTGCCGCATCCAACCTAACGGGGATGGATATAGTTTTCACATTTCTTCAGATGGTTGGTTTGCGATCATTAAATTTGAAAACGAAGGCTCAACGCAACTTTATAAATGGGAGCAATCTTCAGCGATCCTTCAGGGCAATGAGATCAACCACATCACCGCCGTTTGCCAGGGCAATCACCTGACATTCATGGTCAATGACGTTCAATTGGCTGAAGTAACCGATGAAACCTATTCTCAAGGAGATATCTCACTTTCGGCAACGACTTATGAAACTGAACCAACATCGGTTATGTTCGATGACATTATCGTGCTGCAGCTTGGCAACCCATATGAGTACGAAGACCGCGAAAGTTACTCGCTTTCGATCATCAACCCTACCCGGAGCCAGGTTTGTTACGTTTACATCGTTCCCTCGAGTGAGGAATATTGGGGGTTTGACCTGCTGGGGGAAGGCAGTACCATCAACCCTGGCGAAACGATGACTTTTGATGATCTTACGAGCAGCGAGGTGGATGTAAAAGTGGAAACCTGTCAAAATGTCCGATTAATTGAGAAATACAAAATCAACCTGGCGGAAACCTCTTCGATTCTGCTGATCGAACCTCAACTGTTGAACCGCGAAGAATTCACAGACACCCAGGGTTGGACGAGCGGAGTAGTGGATGGCGGGACGATCTCATACATCAATGGGGATTACTATTCGATCTCGGTGACAGCAGGCGATAAGCTGGTCACAGGAACCGGAAATTTTAAAGCGGAAGATACCATTATCGTTACGGATGCTTCATTGGTGAAAACTGGAGCAGATTCAAAGGGAATCTACGGCATTACCTGCCGCATGCAGCCGGATAACAGCGGTATCTTCTTTGCCGTCCGCGGCGATGGCAGCGCCAGCATCCGCAAGATCGTAAAGGGTACTTTGGTATTTTTAACGGAATGGAAATATTCGGATTACATTTACCCGGGCATTAATGCGAACTATATCGAAGGGGATTGCATCGGTACGACCTACACCATGTATGTCAACGGGGATTACATCGCCTCGGTGGAAGATTCGGATTTTTCCAACGGGTATGTTGGAACCGCGGTCTTTTCTCCTCCAGGTCCAACCACCCAAGCGGATTTTGATTTTGTGGATGTGTATTTAGGGCATTAAGATGACTATGGTCTATTAAGTTAGACCTGACAGGTTTGAAAAACCTGTCAGGTCTTTTAATGTCAACTCAAACCGATGATCTTGCCGGTGTCCGGTTCAATATCGATCTCCATGAACATGGGACGGGTGGGCAGCCCTGGCATGGTGGACATGGTGCCCAGCAGGGGATAGAGGAAACCAGCCCCCACTGATGCGCGGATGTCGCGGATGGGGATGCGGAAACCTTTGGGAACGCCTTTAAGTGCGGCGTCATGCGACAGGCTGAGATGGGTCTTTGCCATGCAAATGGGCAGCTTGCCAAAACCCAGCCGGGTGTAATCAGCGATGCGTTCTTCCGCTTCGGGCAAGTAATCGACCCCGTCGGCGCCATAAACCTCGCGGGCGATGGTCTCGATTTTCTCTTTGATCGACTTTTCCAACGAATAAAGGAATTTGAAATCGGACGGCATTTCAGCCGCCTTGATGACAGCGTTTGCCAGCGCAACTGCACCCTCGCCGCCCTTCTCCCAGTGTTCGCAGACAACGGCATCAACCGCGCCGCCTTCTTCGATTGCGGCTTTGCGGATCAATTCCAATTCAGCCGGGGTGTCATTGAGGAAGCGGTTGACCGCCACCACCACAGGGACGCCGAATTTGCGCGCGGTTTTAATGTGATGTAACAGGTTGCCCATTCCAGCGCTTAACAGGTCGAGATTTTCGGAAGTGTAAGCCGGGTCAAGTGGTTTGCCTGCCACAACCTTTGGTCCGCCGCCATGCATCTTAAGGGCGCGGACGGTGGCAACCAGCACCACTACAGAGGGAATGAGCCCTGAGTAACGGCACTTTATATTCATGAATTTTTCCATGCCCATGTCGGCGCCGAATCCGGATTCAGTAATCACGTAATCAGACAACTTTAAAGCGATCTTGTCCGCAATGATTGAAGAATTCCCGTGGGCGATATTGGCGAAAGGACCAGCGTGAACGAAGACGGGTGTGCCTTCCACAGTTTGCATCAGGTTGGGTTTGATGGCGTCTCGCATGAGCACGGTCATCGCTCCCGCCACGCCTAGATCCTCGGCGGTGACAGCGTCACCCGCCTTGCTGATGCCAATGACGATTTTGCCCAGACGTTCACGCATGTCTTTGAGGCTGCTGGTAAGCGCGAGGATTGCCATGATCTCAGAAGCGACGGTGATGTCAAAACCAGTGTTACGAGTGAAGCCTTTTTCTTCCGGACCGACGCCAACGGTGATGCCGCGCAGAAAACGGTCAGAAGTATCCATGACGCGCCGCCAGGTGATGGTTTCAGGGTCGATATCGAGCCGGCAAAGTTTCCGGCGTTCTTCGGGGGTCAGTTCGTTCGGGTCGGCGGTCGTGATCTTTAGTTTTTCAAGTCTCACCACCATCCCTTTGGTGAAATGACGCTTGCCGCTTTTATCGGGGGGAAGAAGCCGGTTGAACAATTGTTCATCGGTGGCTTCGGATTCGTGGAACATGCGCGCGTCAATCGCGGCAGCCATAAGATTATTCGCCGCGGTGATGGCGTGAATATCGCCGGTGAGATGCAGATTAAACTCTTCCATCGGTATAACCTGCGAATAGCCGCCGCCTGCCGCGCCGCCTTTGATGCCGAAGGTGGGTCCTTGAGAGGGCTGGCGGATGCAAGTGATCACCCGCTTGCCCAGGTGCGCGCCAAGCGCTTGACTGAGCCCAACCGTTGTGGTGGTTTTACCTTCTCCCAGCGGAGTAGGCGTGATGGCAGTGACGTCGATATACTTTCCGTCAGGGATGTGATGCAGGCGCTGAAGCACCTCAAGCCGAACTTTGGCTTTAGTCTCGCCATATTGCTCGATCTCTGAGGGCAGCAGACCGAGTTCCTCGGCGATGAGGGTGATCGGTTTCAGAGCGGCTTCTTGCGCGATCTCAATGTCGCTTGGCACAGGTGTGCGTCGTTTCAAAGCAGTGGGTGTAAATGCCTTGCGGTTGATGGCTTTGTCTACCGGGTTCATAAGGGTCCTCCTGAGTGTTTGTCAACTGTTCTAATTAAAGACCAGTTTAGTCATAAATGCAAGTTATTTTGAGTATTAAATGCATTAAAACTCGCTATTGAAGGTTGAATTTTCTATGCTATACTCACTTTATGAGATTGAATATCAATCTTGCCGCGTTTTCAAAATAACAGGAGGATAAGATGGCAGAAATTGCATATTGCATGAAATGTAAGAAGAAGACCGAAATGAAAGAAACCCAGGAAGTGGTGATGAAGAACGGACGCAAAGCCATGAAAGGCAAATGCACGGTTTGCGGTACCGGGATGTATAAAATCCTCGGCAAGTAATTTTAATTGTTAGAACAATTAACCGCGCCTCATTCGAAGCGCGGTTTTTTTATCTTGATTTTTAATTATTTATCTGCACAATAGTTCCCTGTCCAATAACACCTTATTTTGTCTCTATTGCAATTAAGCTCAGTTGTGTACCTTGAACAGTATGAAGGAGGAACGGGAGTTGGCGTGGGGGTCGGCGTAGGGGTGACGATCCTCGGCCCGGTAAAGATGCCCAGACCGCCCAGATCACCGTGCGTTTTGGCATTGCGTTCGGGCACCCAGCAGCGCACCGGTTTGACC
>WOUT01000028.1 GCA_009773005.1 Chloroflexota bacterium
AGGGTGGTCGCCTTGGAGTGACCAAAGAATAGTGCTTTCTCCTAACACACCGATCGCTTGCATGATCACAGCTTCAACGAATGACACAAAATGCCGGATCGGGTTGATCAGCGCTACCAGATACGGAATATTCCACATTATGAAAAGCAATCCGACTCCCCGGACCATTGCGACGCCGGGCGCGCCGTTGAGTTCGAACGCTGGTGCGTAATCAGCCGGGTTAAATAAAAAAGTCGCCGCAGCCTGTAAATTCAAGAATGTAACAATCCCGATCAAGACGCGTGCAACATTCGGGATCACTTTTGACTGGTTTAATCTCATAAAACAATTATATTAGTTTTTCAAAAAAATGACGCTCCTTGCAACTTTTTACGCCATATATGGGTTGCATATTTTTAATAACCCCACATATTCGGTAACAATAACCATTTATTGCGTATATATCTGTGGATAAGTCCGGTTATTTTTGGATAAAACTTTTTTGCTACTTGAATTTCGGAAAATTGTTGCTACAATTAACATAACTGGTATGACCTCTTACCAATCGCCTTACAAATCAACATTTGGAGATTAAATCATGGTCGAATGGGAAACCCCTGAAAAACCTGCTGAATTAGCAGAAAAGCGTCTGGTTGAAGCCATTCTGGATGGAACCTTTCCGGTAAACACCTCTCTGCCACCGGAACGCGAATTGGCAGAACGACTGGGCGTCACCCGCCCCACCCTGCGAGAAGCCTTGCAAAGGCTTTCGCGCGACGGCTGGATAGAGATTCGGCACGGGCGCGCTACCCGTGTGAAAGACTACTGGCGCGAAGGCAATCTCTTGATCCTGACAGCGATTGCCCGTCACCAAGACAAACTTCCTAAAAGCTTTGTTCCGAACCTGCTGCAAATGAGGGTTCTTTTGGCGCCGGCTTACACACGCATGGCGATGCAAAACTCTCTCAATGAAGTCATCCATATCCTCGAATCAATGCAAAATATTGAGGATAGCGCTGAAGAATTCACCAATTATGACCTTGAACTCCATCGTCAATTGACGATCCTCTCGAATAATCCTGTTTTCACATTGATCTTTAACGGCTTTGGCGATCTCTATCACACCATGGGATTCCTCTATTTCAAAGCCAGTCAAGCTAGAGATCATTCGCGTTCCTTTTATAAAAAATTACTTTCCGCTGTCCTTTCCAATGATGCTTATATGGCTGAAGAAGTCACACGCAGAGTTATGGAAGACAGTATTGAATTATGGCGGCTTGCAGTTTCGGAATAGACCAAAAATTTATTCTTTTTTTAGGAGAAGGTTTATGTGGAAAAAGGGTTGGCGGCAAGACGTCTGGAATACACTGAAAAGTGATTGGGATTTGATCGTGATCGGAGGTGGAATCACCGGTGCGGGGGTTTTTCGGCGCGCAGTCGCCGAAGGTTATAAAACACTGCTGGTGGACGCGGGAGATTTCGCATTTGGCACATCCAGCCGTTCTTCCAAGCTGGTGCACGGCGGGTTTCGGTATTTGCGCAATAAACAGTTCGAAGTCACCCGCGAATCCGTGCGTGAACGCGAGTGGATGCTCAAAGAAGCGAAATACCTGGTCACTCCGCTTGGCTTCGTCATGCCATGCCCAACCGATCCTAAAATCTCTTCCCAGTTTGCCATTGGCGTGGTCATATACGACTTATTGGCGCCAAAATGGAAGCACAGTTTCTTCACCAGGAACAAAATCCTCAGACAGTACCCGGAGATCAATCCAAATGGCCTCAAAGGCGGTTTTTTGTATTATGACGCTGAGATGGATGACGCACGGCTCGTCCTTCATATCATCCGCGAGGCAGTGGCAGAGGGCGGTACAGCTCTAAATTACAGCCGTGTCGAACAACTCCTGCGCAGCAAGAATGGTTCAGTGTGTGGAGTCCTTCTGAAAGATCAATCCACTGCCTGTTCTGGCGACTTTGAAGTCAAGGCTCATGTGGTGATCAACGCCACAGGTCCATGGAGCGACGATATCCGTGGTCAAATCAACGCCCCGGCTCGTTTGCGCCGGCTGCGCGGTTCTCATCTTATATTTCCCCGTGAAAGACTCCCTCTCCCGCACGCTGTCACGCTACTGCACCCGCATGATCGCCGCGCCATGTTTGCCATCCCCTGGGAAGGCGTGACAATGATCGGCACAACTGATCTCGACCATTTGGCATCGCTTTCAAATGGAGAACCTTTCGCGACCACTGATGAAATCGAATATATCCTGGAAGCAGGCCGAGCCACCTTTCCGTCAGCGCAATTGGAGCATTCTGACATCATCTCCACTTTTGCCGGTCTGCGGCCGGTAATCAACACCGGCATTGCCGACCCTTCCAAAGAATCCCGGGCGCACGTTATTTGGGAGGAAGAGGGATTGATCACGGTGACGGGCGGCAAGCTGACCACCTTCCGCATTATGGCAGAAGAAGCCCTACAAAAAGCCGCCTCAAGACTGTCGCACCCGCCTGACCTTTCGATCAGGAAACGGTATTTCAATCCGCTGCCTAATCTGCAAGCAAGCGGAAAAGTCCTATCTGCCGAGCTCACCTATTTACTCGGCCGTTACGGGATTGAAACCGAAGAATTGCTTAATGCAGCCCATCCAGGCGAAAATGAGCCGGTCGGTATTCTGCCAAATCTCTGGTCCGAGATCCGCTGGGCAGCCCGCACCGGCGGTGTTGAGCGCCTGGATGACCTCTTGTTACGCCGGGTACGCATCGGCATGCTTCTTCCGGATGGAGCCAGCGCGGAGATGAGCCGGGTTAGATCGATCACCCAGCAGGAACTAGGTTGGAATGACGCCAGGTGGGAAAAAGAAGAGACCCGTTATCGAACCATTTATGAAAATGCATACAGTCCTGCTCCAAAAGGGTTTTCTGAATAAATGATCACAATAGGGAGAGAAATATGACAAAAAAAAGTAAATGCATTCCCGCCTGGTATGAAGGACCCACTCCGTCAGGCACCTATCGTTCACTCTTCAAATGGGGCGACCTGGCCGGGTTCAAACACCCGAACAGCGGATTGGTGAAATTATTGATCGACACATTCAATTTAAGCTGTGAAGAATTAATGGTGCCTGAAAGTCTGGCGCTTGAGACCGTTTCCGAGAATACTCCTTCAAACTTGAAAGAGCGACATCTTAAAGAACTGATCAGGATATGCGGAAAAGAAAACGTCAGAACCGACACCTTCGACCGGGTAGCAAAATCCTATGGTCGGGGTATGATCGATGCCCTGCGTTTGCGCAGACACATCATCGAAAACATACCGGACGCAGTTGTCGCACCACGCAATCAAGCCGAGATCGAAGAGATCATTGCCCATTGCGAGAAAAACCAAATCCCTGTTTACATTTACGGCGCTGGTTCAACCGTCACGCGCGGGTTGGAGGCAGTTAAAGGCGGCATTTCACTGGATATGAGCAAACATATGAATCAGGTCGTCAAATTCAATGAAGTCGACCAGAACATCACCGTCCAGGCTGGCATGACCGGTCCGCAGCTTGAAGACTTGCTGAATAACGCTCCCGAAAAGCTCAACGCCAAACGTAGATACACGTGCGGTCACTTCCCGCAATCCTTTGAATATTCCAGTGTAGGTGGGTGGGTTGTCACGCGCGGCGCCGGGCAGAACTCAACCTATTATGGCAAGATCGAAGACATTGTCATCGCTCAGGAGTACGTAACACCTCGCGGCGTGTTTAAGACTACGGAACATCCCCGCAGCGCAAACGGCCCTGATTTTGACCAGATCATGATGGGCAGCGAGGGCGTCTTTGGCGTGTTAACCACCGTGACTTTGCGTGTGTTCCGTTGGCAGCCCAAAAACCGCAAACGCTTCAGTTATATGTTCAAGAATTGGAACGACTCCCGCGAAGCCTGCCGAGAAATCATGCAATCCGAATTTGGATTTCCTTCAGCATTTAGACTATCCGACCCTGAAGAAACCGATGTAGCGATGAAACTCTATCACATCGAGAGGACTCCGGCAGATTCGGTATTAAAAATACTTGGTTACCGTCCGATGGAAAAATGCCTATTATTGGGTCACACCGATGGAGAACGGGCATTTTCTGCCAATGTTGATCGAAAAATCCGCAAGATCTGTTTGAAATACAATGCATTTGAACTTAGTCTTGCGCAAGTAACCAAAAACTGGGAGAAAGGTCGATTCCGCGACCCTTATATGCGGGAGGACCTGCAGGATTTTGGTGTGTTGATCGATACATTAGAATGTGCGGTCACCTGGTCGCAAATGGAAAGTGTTCACCGCGCAGTGCGCGGGTTTATCAAGAATCGCACGCAAACTGTTTGCATGACACACCTCTCACACGCCTATCCGCAAGGTGGAAATCTGTATTTTATCTTTATTGCTAAAATCAATACAATAAAGGAATATTTGGATTTACAATACGGTGTATTGGACGTGATCCAAAAAAGCGGAGCGGCGCTTAGCCATCATCACGGCGTTGGAAAGCAATCCTCGCCCTGGTTGGAAGAGCAGATCGGTACTGCGCAGATGGACGTGATCCGCGCTTTAAAACAGCATTTTGACCCGCATAACATCATGAACCCGGGTGGAACCCTCGGCCTGGACATGAACCCTGACCAAAAGGCAAAACGCTGGAGCAAAAACCTGGAGGATTAATATGGCACCCGAATATCTGTTAGCAATTGATAACGGAACACAGTCTGTGCGCGCATTGATCTTTGACCTGCGCGGCAACCTGATCGCTAAAACCCGCGTCCCGATCGAGTCCTATTTTTCCACGGCTCCCGGTCTGGCAGAACAGGATCCGCAGGTGTTTTGGGATGCGATTTGCCAGGCTTGCCAAAAATTATGGTCGATACCGGGTGTTAAAAAGGAATCCATTGCCGGAGTTGCTCTCACAACCCAGCGTTCAACTATGATCAATGTTGGAAAAGATGGCAAGCCCCTGAGACCGGCCATCCACTGGCTCGACCAACGCCGCACTTCCGGGTTGAAACCAGTTGGTGGATTGTGGGGATTGCTTTTCAAATTGGCAGGCATGACGGAAACCGTAGCTTATTTGCAAGCCGAAGCAGATTCAAACTGGCTGCAAACCTACGAGCCTGAGATTTGGAAGAACACCTACAAGTATATTTTCCTCTCTGGCTACTTGAATTACAAGATGACTGGACTTTTTAGCGATTCTGTCGGCTCTCAGGTTGGATATATCCCGTTTGATTACAAGAAACAGGATTGGTGCGGAAAATCAGATTGGAAGTGGCAGGCAGTTCCTGTCAACCCTGAAATGCTGCCAAATCTGGTGCAGCCGACCGGTCTATTGGGTGTTGTCACCGCCGATGCCGCTGCTGCTACAGGTATTCCCGAAGGACTACCCATAATCGCTGCTGCCGCAGATAAGGCTTGCGAAGTGATCGGCGCAGGCTGCGTTGACCCGAGTGTAGCTTGTCTATCATACGGCACTACAGCCACCATTAACACCACTCATAAAAAATACGTAGAAGTCATTCCGTTAATTCCCCCTTACCCATCAGCAGTTCCGGGGGCTTATTCGCTTGAGATCCAGATCTTCCGCGGGTATTGGATGGTTTCATGGTTCAAACGGGAATTCGGTCAAAATGAAGAACGACTGGCAAATACTCGAGGAGTTGAAACAGAGGAACTGTTTGACGATCTGGTCAATTCTGTTCCGGCTGGCTCGCTGGGACTCACCCTGCAGCCTTATTGGTCACCGGGTCTCAAAGTGCCAGGTCCTGAGGCCAAGGGTGCAGTCATCGGCTTTGGGGATGTGCACACCCGCGCTCACCTTTACCGATCCATGCTGGAAGGGTTAGCCTACGCCTTGCGTGAAGGCGCTGATCGTACCACCAAACGCAGCCACATCCCAATTAAAGAGATCCGCGTGGCGGGCGGTGGCAGCCAGAGCAAGGCTGCCATGCAGCTCACCGCTGATATTTTTGGTCTGCCAACCACCAATCCGCATGTCTATGAAGCCAGCGGTCTCGGTGCGGCTATGGATATTGCCGTTGGACTCAAATTGCATCCGGATTTTGAGACTGCGGTGAAAGAAATGACCCATACCGGGGCTACCTTTGAACCGATTACCGTTAACCACCAAATCTATGACGACCTGTACAACCGGGTCTATTTGAAGATGTACAGCCGCTTAAAACCGCTTTATGACGAGATCCGCAACATCACCGGGTACCCCCCCAAGAACTGAGATTTATAACCTGAAATGTAAAATATGCAAAATCTTCGAGGTTAGACAATCATTTGTTCTTTATAAGTAACCATTGCCTGCGATTGGACCCTGCATGAAAACCTATGACATCATCATCATCGGCGGGGGAGTGGTTGGATGCATGACCGCCCGCGCCCTCTCGCGCTATAACCTCAAAGTGCTAATGATCGAGCAGGAATCGGATATCGGCATGGGCGCCAGCTCAGCCAACTCCGCTATAATCCACTCCGGTCATGACCCCATGCCTGGAACGCTCAAAGCCGAAATGAATCGGTTGGCTAACCCCATGTGGGATCAACTTATCTCGGAACTTGGCATCCCCTTCAAGCGCAGCGGGGCTTACATTGTAGCGATAGGAGAAGAAGAATTCGGCTGCCTGGCAGCCCTGAGCGAACGCGCCCGACAGAACAGCGTCAAAACAGAGGTTATCAATGCCAATGAAATGCGCAAGAAAGAACCTCTCATCAACCCAGCGGTCAGCGGAGCGCTTTTTACCCCCTCTGCGGGGATGGTCGATCCTTTCTCCGCCTGCGTCGCCCCCCTCGAAAACGCCATTCAGAACGGGGTCAAGGTGATGACCGACACCGAATTCATAAGTTTCATCACGAACGGGCGAAGGATCGTTGGCGTACATACCAACCGCGGGGATTTCACCTGCCGATGGGTGGTCAACGCTGCCGGGATCTATTCAGATGAGATCATGCACACAGCCGGAGTACGTCCCGACTTCAAGATCAACCCGCGCCGGGGAGAGTATTACATCCTCGACAAAACCGAAATTGAAATGAACAACATCCTCTTCCCTGTCCCCTCAAAAGTCAGTAAGGGCATCCTTGTTTTGGGTAGTACCCATGGAAACGTGTTGGTAGGTCCTAACACACAGCAAACCCCGGACAAAGAAGACAAATCCGTTACTGGTGATGGATTGAATGAGATCTGGCAGGGAGCGCAGAAGCTGATTCCCTCCCTCAACCAGCGGGCCATTATTGCGGTATTTGCTGGTTTGCGCGCTACCGGTAATGCCCTCTGTACTTCCTCCAAGGTCGATTATCACCATGACTTCGTCATCGAAGTTGCCAAAGAAGTTGAAGGACTGGTGAATCTGGCAGGAATTGAATCCCCAGGTCTCACTGCTGCCCCTGCCATCGCGGAACGGGTGGTGGAACTACTCAAAGACGCAGGTGAACTACTGACGAAGAAGCAGGATTGGAATCCAATCCGACTTGCCCGGCCGCGTTTTAATTATATGACACGCAAGGAGCAAGAAGAACTAGTAGCCCGTGACGCGCACTACGGACGGATCGTCTGCCGCTGCGAAATGGTCACCGAAGGCGAGATCGTGGCAGAGATCCACGCGCCACTGCCCGCAAAAACCTATGACGCCATCAAACGGCGCACCTGGCTGGGCACCGGGCGTTGTCTGGGCTCCTTTGATATGCCGCGCGTGGTGGAGATCCTCTCAAGCGAACTGGGCATCTCGGTCAGCGAAGTGAGCAAAAAAGGCACCGGTTCCGAGTTCCTCTTCCGCCCGACCAAAGAAGTGGACGCTTAGATGACCTTCAAAGATCGCTATGACATGGTGGTCATCGGTAGTGGACCCGGTGGGCTGGCGGCCGCCATTTCCGCTAAAAAGAACGGCGCGCAGGATGTACTCGTCATCGAGCGTGATGTGGAACCCGGCGGCATCCTGCTGCAGTGTATCCATAACGGCTTTGGCGTGGAAGTATTCAAACAGGATTTACCCGGCCCAGCTTATGCACAGCGTTTTATTAACGAGGCATATCAAGTCGGTGTGGACTTCTTGCTCGATACCATGGTGCTTGAGATCACTCGCGACCACCGCATCACCGCCACCAGCAAACGTTATGGCTTTCTGAACATTCAAGCCAAAGCGGTTGTGCTGGCGATGGGCTGCCGTGAGCGCACGCGCGCCCAGGTGCGCCTGCCCGGCGCTCGCCCGGCGGGAGTGTTCACCGCGGGTACTGCCCAGCGTTGGGTAAATGTGGAAGGATACATGCCAGGCAAGAATTTCGTCATCCTTGGTTCGGGTGATATCGGCATGATCATGGCGCGACGCTTGACCTTTGAAGGCGCGAAAGTGGAGCGTGTACTGGAAGTGATGCCATACCTCTCCGGTTTGACCCGAAACTACGTGCAGTGTTTGATGGATTATGATATCCAGCTGCAGCTTATGCACACCGTGAAAAATATTATTGGCAAGAAACGTGTGGAAGCCATCGAAGCGGTGGCCGTGGATGAGAAATGGAACTACATCCCAGGAACCGAAGAGATCATCCCCTGCGACACGCTTTTACTATCTGTGGGTTTAATCCCTGAGAATGAACTTTCACGCCAGGCAGGAGTGCTGATCGACCCTGTGACCGCCGGGCCGTTTGTGGATGACGGGTTTCAAACCAACATCCCGGGCATCTTCTCCGCAGGAAATGTGGTGCACGTCTATGACCTGGTGGATTGGGTCACGGAAGCTGGGTTGATTGCAGGCAAGTCCGCAGCACGCTTGATACAGGCTGGACCACAAAAAACGGAAAAAGTTATTCCGGTGAAAGCAGGCGAGAATGTGCGTTACGTGGTGCCGCACACCCTCAACCCCGATCATCTGATAGAAGGAGAGATCCGAGTTCAGATGAGGGTACGCCAACCCATCGAAGCGCCGGTATGGGTGGAAGTGCGTAGCGGTGAGAGACTGCTGCACCGCAAGCCTGAGCCTTACGCGCGCCCGGGTGAGATGGTCACCATCTTTCTCAAGCCCGCGCTACTGGATGAAGTAAAAGCCGCGAATGGATTATCAGTTGCAATAGCGAAAAGGTAGGATTACATGCCAACCATCGAAGAAAAAGTCGTTTGCGTGACTTGCCCAAAGGGTTGCACGCTGCAAGTCACCCGTGACGTTCAGACTGTTTTAAAAGTGGGGAATGGCTGCAAGCGCGGTTATGAATACGCCAGACAGGAGCTTACCGATCCGCGCCGCATGGTGGCCAGTTCAGTACGCATTACGGGCGCGCTGCATCCGTTGCTGCCGGTTTATACCTCCGCGCCGTTCCCTAAACCACGTATTCCTGAGTTACTCGCCATCCTACGCATGGTTGAAGTGAAAACACCGGTCACTCTCGATCAGACAATCCTAGAAGATGTATTGGGGACCGGGATCAACATACATGCCAGCCGGGACATGAGTAAAATTACATAAAAATTCTGATTTTGAGATAAAATGAAGAAAAATTGTTTGGGGGATTAATCATTCAATTTTAAAATCTCTTTCATAGCATGATCGTTGAGGGCAGCGATGAGAAAAACACTTAAATGGTTGGCAGGAATAATTCTCCTAGTCGGAATTGCAGCAGGCGCTTACTTCTGGGCAACCGGAATGATCGATTCTAACTTCGCCTACCGCTCGCAGATAAAAGACACACCGCCCGCGCCTGGTGAAATGCTTGGCGAGGCTTCTTCATCACGGTTGGTTTTCGTCTTGATTGATGCATTGCGTTATGACACTTCGCTAAAATCTGATGTGATGCCGACTCTCAATCAATTGAGACTGCAAGGCGCCTCTGCTCTCATGCACAGCCAGCCGCCCTCTTTCTCTGAACCTGGTTACACCACCCTATTAACCGGCGCCTGGCCGGAGATCAATGACGGTCCGGTTTTTAATCTGGATTATGAAGAAATCCCTTCCTTCACACAAGACAACCTTTTTTCCGCCGCTCACCGTGCAGGGTTTAAGACCGCTGTTTCTGGTTATTACTGGTTCGAGAAGCTCATTCCGCAATCAGTGGTGGATCTTAGGTTTTATACCGCCGGAGAAGATGCCGCCGCTGATCGTGAGGTTGTGGATGCCGCCCTGCCCTGGCTGAAAAATAATGAAGCACAATTAGTGCTCATTCATATTGACCAGGTGGATTATGCAGGTCATCACGAAGGCGGACCGCAATCACCCAATTGGGACACCGCTGCAAAACGCGCCGATGACCTGCTTGCAGAGATCCTCGCCACCCTGGATCTGCAAAGGGATACCATCGTTGTCTTAAGCGATCACGGTCAGATCGATGCCGGCGGACATGGTGGACAGGACCCCGTCGCTCTGCTGGAACCTTTTGTTATTGCCGGCGAGGGTGTCAACCCCGGTGAATATGCAGACATCCAGATGGTGGATGTTGCGCCAACCTTGGCCGCCCTGCTTGGAACAAACATCCCTGCATCTGCACAAGGTTCTGTGCAAAGGGAAATGCTTTCACTTTCCGAGTCAGTCCGTGCTGCGCTTCCAATTGCAGTTCAATCTCAACAAACTGCGCTCCTAACTGCTTATATGGACGCTCTCGACATCAATAAGAGTAAATTTGAGATCCCTGATAGTTCAACCGTCAGCGACTACCAAAATATTATTAATAGTCTGCGCAATAAACGTGTATTTTCAGAACGAATAGGGCGCGCCATTCCGGTAGCGCTTTTACTGGCAATGGTTATCACTTTGTTGATCCGGCAGCGAAAAAGCGGATCGTTGTCTGGAGTAGTGGGGGGGTTGGTATTCGCCTTTCTTTTCGACTTGAGATATGCTTTCATAGATAAAAAAGCTTATTCGCTTAGCTCAATCACCAGCCAGATGGATCTTATCTTGTATGTCGGAGTTACATCTGCGGTTTTATTAATATTTATTTGGTTAGTCACTAGCATCACGCAAAAAACATTTTGCCTTACACCAGGTGAAGCCGGAATAAAAACCCTCTCGCTCGGATTGAGCATTGTCTTCATCATCTCGCTACCGGTTTGGTTGAGTTTCTATTTGAACGGAGCCGTCGTCACTTGGACGCTGCCCGATTATTTTACGAGTTATATGGCTTTAATTGGATTAATCCAGGTTCTGATCGTCAGTGGGGTCACACCCATTCTGGCTGGTTTGACTGCTTTAGTTTCACGAATAAGGCACAAATCAATATAAATGTGTTTATTTGTGGTGAGAGATGATCAAATCTAAAGGTCCGTGGTTTATCGATGAGTTTGGGCGAACTGTGATGCTGAGGGGTGTGAATCTTGGCGGAAGTACCAAGGTGCCCACAAGGCCGAACGGCGCAACATACAACCCTGAAGGTTTCTTTGAACATAGACAAGTTTCTTTTGTCGGCAGACCGTTTCCATTGGAAGAGACAGATGAGCATTACGCGCGCCTCCGGTCATGGGGTTTCAACTGCTTGCGCTTCTTGGTCACCTGGGAAGCGGTAGAACATGCCGGACCCGGTATCTATGATGAAGAATATCTGGATTATTTGTATGAAGTCGTAAAAAAAGCTGGCGAATATGGATTCTACGTGTTCATCGATCCACATCAGGATGTCTATTCACGCTTTTCTGGCGGGGATGGCGCCCCGGGCTGGACACTTGAGGCAGCCGGTTTGGACATGAAGCATTTCAAGGAAACCGGCGCGGCAATTGTCCATCAAACGCACGGCGATCCATTCCCGCGTATGATCTGGCCGACCAATGCCTATAAACTGGCCGCCGCAACCATGTTCACTCTTTTTTTTGCCGGCAATGATTTCGCCCCGAACACTCTGGTGGAAGGAAAACCGATCCAGGATTATATGCAGAACCATTATTTTGATTCGATGAAAAAAGTGGCAATAAAACTGAAAAACCTCACCTGCGTTATGGGATTTGACACCATGAATGAACCACAACGAGGTTATGTGGAAGTAAATGATCTATCCCAGCCCTATGGAGAACTGGACATGGGTATTTGTCCAACCCCGTGGCAGTCTATGCTGCTTGGGTCTGGGTACACCCAAAAAATCAATCATCTTGAACGTACTTTTTTTGGCACACGGAATTTTGGACAAGTTGAACTAAATCCTGGAAAAAAGAGCGCCTGGCTGCCAGGAAGAAAATGCGTCTGGCGTGAAAACGGGGTCTGGGATTTGGATCAAAATGGAAATCCGATTCTTTTACAACCTGATTATTTTTCTAAAGTAAATGGTAGAAAAGTTAATTTTACCCAGGATTACCTTGTTCCGTTCATAAAAAAAATGATCGCCGCATTTCGGTCGGTTAGCCCGGAATGGATAGGCTTTATTGAAAGCGAGGTTAATCAACTATCCCCCTTTTGGGCGGAAGCCGCCAATCAAAATATTGTCTACGTTCCTCACTGGTATGATGGTGCAGCGTTGTTCTTTAAAAAATTCAGTTCATTCCTTGGGTATGACATTATAAACAAAAAACCAGTCATGGGAAAGAAAAAGGTTGAACGTTCCTTTGCTCACCAATTGTCCATGGCAAAACAGTTGTCAAAAGAGCGGCTCGGAAACATTCCCGTCTTAATCGGCGAAATTGGAATCCCTTACGATATGCAAAACAAAAAGGCATATTTCAGCGGGAATTTCTCAAATCAGATCAAGGCTATGAACCGCAGCATCCGGGCGCTTGAAGAAAATTTGCTCAATTACACGCTTTGGAACTACACCGCCGATAACACTAATGAACGTGGCGATTTGTGGAATGATGAGGACCTTTCAATTTTTAGCCGTGATCAGCAAAATAATCGGAACGATCTGAATTCAGGCGGCCGGGCGCTTAAAGCCGTGATCAGACCTTTCCCGATGTGCACCGCTGGTGAGCCAATTATGGCAAGATTTGATTACAGATCTGTAAAGTTTGAATTTGAATTCAAAGGCGATCCCTCAATTTCAGCGCCAACTGAGATTTTCTACCCGACTTTTCAATACCCGGATGGCGCTGAAATCGAAATATCAGATGGAAACGTTGAAATGGAGATAAAAAAACAATTGATCCGTTATTATCCAGGAGATCAATCCACCCACAGAATCAAACTAAAACGGAAATAATCTGAACTGACAGGTTGAAAATCCTCTAAAACTTCATATCGTTGTAAAATGGATTATCTTACTCGTGGAGGTTATGAGATGAGTCATTTACCAATTGATCACAGCGACGTTCCTATCCGTTTGTTCAAATCAAACTTTATGGAGTTTTTTTCCCACATCAGCCCAATCACGAAAACAGTCATCTGGCTGCCTGTGGCGATTTTCTGCCTGGTTCGATCTTTTGTTCAAAAAGAGCCAGGTATATTTCCCGTTCATATTCCGGCGGGTTTTCTGATTGGACTATTTATTTGGACGCTGTCTGAGTATTTGTTGCACCGGTTCGTATTCCACTATCCCCCAAAAACGGAGCAAGCAGATCGAATCGTATTCCTCTTCCATGGAGTGCACCACGCTCAACCGCAGTGCAAAACCAGATTGGTTATGCCGCCTGTTGTGAGCATTCCGTTGGCAGCATTTTTCTATGGGTTGTTTTATTTGGTAGTGGTGGGTGCAATCATATCACCACACTGGCTCGACCCTCTTTTTTCGGCATTCATTTTTGGGTATCTGATCTATGACCTCACTCATTACGCGACGCATCACTTTCAGATGCGCAGCGGGTACGCAAAATACATCAAGCGTTATCATATGCAGCATCATTACAAAACTCCGAACCACCGCTTTGGCGTCAGCTCGCTCC
The DNA here is from genome assembly GCA_009773005.1 of Chloroflexota bacterium. Taxonomy (GTDB): domain Bacteria; phylum Chloroflexota; class Anaerolineae; order Anaerolineales; family Anaerolineaceae; genus UBA6107. The sequence continues at coordinate 13,785 of WOUT01000028.1, forward strand.
TTTGGGATATGGTTTTTAACACCAAACCAGAATCATGATGACCGTGGTTCTTATCGTCATTGTCGGAATCTTATTCTTTTTCGTTTGCCTCATTCTCTCTATCCCGCTGACAAAAAAACATCTCATAATAGACTCTGAAAAACCTTCTGATTTTGGTCTTGATTTTGAAGAAGTCAGATTTAATTCAACAGACGGGATCCCCCTTTATGGGTGGTGGATGCCGACTATTGGCTCTAGGCGAACTGTCATCTTTTTACATGGATTTGCCGGCAGTATGGTTCCTGACCTCAAGTACGTCCTCTCATTTCATAACGCGGGGTATAACGTCTTAATGTTCGATTTCCGTGCACACGGACGCAGCCAGGGAACACACTCGAGCCTGGGCGCATTGGAAGTACGCGATGCCCTTGGCGCGATTGCTTTCGCTAAAACCAAAGGAAGTGATAAGACCGGGTTGTTGGGTTTTTCGATGGGAGGCAGAACCGCCTTGATGACCGCCGCATTGAAGCCCGGCATTGATGCGGTGATTTCAGATGGAGGCCCCTTGCGGTTGCGTACCGCCATCACGGAAGATATTAAGCGCCGAAAACTGCCTGGTTTTTTGTCCCCTTCCCTGGCTTGGATGATATTGCTAGGCGCTTCAGTCAGACTCGGTATAAATCTGTTCAAGCATGACCCAATTCAAGTTGCTGAAAAGTTACAAACGCTTCCAGTGTACTTCATCCATGGGGATAAAGACCGATACACTCATTTAATTGAATTAGAAACGATGGTAAGGAAGTCCGGCAACAAAGCTCAGTTCTGGCGGGTCTCTGAGGCAGGTCACAGGGAAATCGACCAGTTCTATGTAGACGAATATATCCAGCGCGTCATCGGATTTTTTGACAATTGGATGTACGAATGAAGAAAATCATCAGGAGGAGTTCATGAAGCACGTCAGTGGTTGGTATCTTTTTGTGCTCAATGCGTATTGGATCGGTCTTTCGTTCATGTGGAACAGTCTGCACGTTACGATCCTGCCAGCAGTTTTGTTGAATTATGTGCCAGAAACTCAGAAGAATACCTGGCTGGGGCTTCTGACATTTTTCGGGTTAATCCTGGCAATGATTATTCAACCTCTTTCAGGCGCCATCAGCGACCGTTGGCACTCCAGGATCGGCAGACGACGTCCTTTTATCTGGCTGGGAACTGGCGGCGACTTAATATTCCTGGTTATCATGGGATTTATCGGCGGTCTGCCGGCGCTTTTTATTGGCTATATCGGTTTACAGATCACTTCAAATACGGCTCACGGACCCGCTCAAGGATTGCTCCCTGACGAGGTGCCCGCTTCACAATTGGGGATGGCGAGCGGAATCAAGATCACAATGGATATGTTTGGGATCATACTCTCATCGATATTAATGGGCTTCCTGATCTCAGCCAAGAATCCAGATCCTTCGCTCTCCATCATCGTTATTATCGGTCTGCTGGTGCTTTTTTGCGGGGTCACGCTCTTGTTCTCACACGAGAAACCAACCAGTCAAAGTAAACACATTCAAACCGATTGGAAAGTGCTTTGGGACGTGGTATTCAATTTCAAAGCCGAGGGAGACAAAAGTTACTGGCGTTTAATTTTCAGCCGTTTCCTTTTTTTGGTTGGAGTCTATGGGTTCCAATCCTTTGCCCAATATTTCATCCGCGATAAATTCAGCCAGCAGGATCCGATTCAGTTTACACAATTTGTGATGGGTTCATTCGTTATCGTGTTAATCATTTTCTCACTCCTGTCTGGCAAGCTCAGTGATAAGTTTGGTCGAAAACGGTTGCAGATCATATCCTCCTTTATAGGGGCTTTTGGTGCGGTTCTATTGATCTTCGCCAGCACACCTTTTCAACTCATTTTCTTTGGCAGCATCCTTGGCGTTGGATTAGGCATCTTTTTGAGCGCCAACTGGGCATTGGCTAATGAAATGGCGCCGCAAGGGGACGTTGGTAAGTACATGGGTCTTACCAACCTTGCTACCGCTGGTTCTGCCGCAGTTGCCCGTCTGGAAGGACCAATGACAGATGTCTTGAACAATGCCGCCCCCGGTCAATGGTACGGTTGGACTGCCCTGTTTACCATTTCAGCCGTTTTAATGCTGGCATCCGCCCTGGCCATGCGGAATGTTAATGAATCCAGGGTTCAAAATGGTTCTGCCTCCCTACCAATAGCCTAGAATACGATTCGTATCCTTTATAATCAGAGTATGAACATTGATAAGTTTCTGGAGAATTTCTCGCCAAAAATTCAGTCGTTATCGAATGAAGTTCGCAGGCTGATCCTAACAACACTCCCGAAAGCAGTGGAGGAAATTGACATTAGTTCAAACCTGATCGGTTACGGCATCACGCCGGGTCTGAAAGGTACTGTATTCACATTAATGCCCACAAAAAACCACGTCACAATTGGATTCTACAAAGGAACTGAATTAGAGGATCCCCATAAACTCCTGACCGGGACTGGAAAAGTCCACCGGCACGTTAAAGTTAAAAATATCGAGCAGCTTTCATCATTTGCACTAATAAACCTGGTGGAAGAAGCAGTGGGCGCTATAAAGCTGAGAGTGGAATGTTCTATGGAGAAGTAAATATGTCTGATAAGCCGCTTACCGATAGACTCCAACTCAAACCTGGTAGATCGATCATTTTGCTTAATGAACCAAATGAATATCGCTCGCTTCTTGAGCCACTTCCCGAAGGGTCAAAGATACTGACCACCGAAAATAAAGCAGATATTGTTCAGGTTTTTGTGGACTCATTTACGGCCCTAAAAATGCAATTACCGCAAGCATTCACAATGCTCAATCCAAACGGTATTCTCTGGGTCACCTATCCTAAACTGACTTCAAAAATGCGCAGCGATGTCAATCGGGATTCGATCTTTGAATACGGATTGTCGCTCAGCTGGCAAGGTGTCAGTATGATCTCGGTCAATGAAGTTTGGTCAGCATTGAGAATGAAACCCAAATGAAATCAAGAGCGCTAAGGCTTACCCAGGGCGAGGTTCAGTCACCAATCTTCTTACCTGACGCAACCTTCGGGGTAGTCAGATCAGTTGATGCTGAAGATCTAATAGCGGTCGGTATTCAAGCCTTGGTGATGAATACTTTTCACTTGATGCAGCGCCCTGGTTCGTCTACCATCCAGGCGCTGGGTGGATTGCATCAAATGGCGCACTGGAAGAAAAACATCGTCACAGATTCCGGCGGGTTTCAGGCTTACTCTTTGATCCGGCAAAACCCCAGATTTGGTCGCATTCATGACAAAGGCATCATCTTTGCCCCTGAAGGCAGTTCACGCAAATTCCAGCTCACACCTGAAAAAACAATCCGACTGCAGATCAGTTACGGTTCAGATGTCGTGATCTGCTTGGATGACTGCACGCATGTGGATGAGGGGTATAAAGCGCAATTAGAGTCGGTTGACCGTACCATTGCCTGGGCAAAAAAGAGCAAGAAAGAATACGCTATTCTGACCGATCAAAAGAAGTTGACTGAGCAAACCCGCCCAAGGATTTATGCAGTCGTTCAGGGAGGTGGATACAAAGATCTGCGGTTAAAATGCGTTGAAGCCTTGCTTGAGATCGGTTTTGACGGTTATGGTTACGGGGGCTGGCCGTTAGATAAAGACAACCATTTATTATCCGAGATCATCGGGTACACCCGCGAGATCGTCCCGGCTGAATATCATATGCATGCTCTGGGTGTGGGTCACCCTGAGAACCTGCTGGCTTGTTTTGAATTGGGGTATGATATTTTTGACAGCGCCATGCCCACCAGGGATGCAAGGCATGGACGTTTGTTCACGTTTAAAAACCCGTCTGATCCTAATGATTTCGGTTTGACAGGCGCCTGGTTTGGTTACAAATACATTAATGACGAAGAAAATATTAAGGCAAACCTTCCGATCAGCGCTTATTGTGATTGTCCCTGCTGCAAGAACTACTCGATGGGTTATCTACATCACCTCTTTAAACAAGGCGATGCGCTTTTCATGCGGTTAGCCACACTCCACAACCTGCGCTTCATGGTGCAACTGTGCGAACGAATTCAGAGAAAGTATGCATGATGATGCAGACTCCTGACGAACAAATCGAAGAGTTGTTCCAGCAGGTTCGCGCCGCTGATAAATATTCCCATATTTTTCCCGAGCTCATCCGTGATTTGGGTAGAATTGAACTCTCAAAACGCCGCAACCTGAAAGAAGCAGTCAAAGCAACACGCAACAAATTACATCAGATCGGATCCGCATATCAAGAAAAACCCATCCCCTATGCAAAATGGCTTGAAGAATTGCAACACTTGCCATCGACCTTTAACGCTCCTGTAACACTGAATTTTATTAAAGGCAATCTTGCAACGCACACATCAACAAACGAACGTCTGCCGATTATTGAACGTTTTTTTGTTGAGACTTTAGCGCCAATTGCGCCAATCCATTCCATACTAGATTTGGCCTGTGGACTTACCCCGCTCGCATTGCCATGGATGCCCGTTTCTGACGATATTGTCTATTCGGCTTGTGATATATATCAGGATATGACCGATTATGTCAGGTCTTTTTTTACTCACTTTGGAGTAAACGGCGCTGTGAAAGTATGCGACCTAACAAAGACCGTTCCGCAGACCAGAGCACAGGTTGCCTTTCTCCTAAAAACAATTCCATGTCTTGAACAATTGGGCAAAAATGCTGGCAAGCGGTTGTTAGAGGAACTTCAAACCGATAATATCCTTGTTTCGTTTCCTGCTCATAGCTTGGGTGGAAGATCAAAAGGGATGGTCAAAAATTATGAGTCTCATTTTTCTGAACTCATACGCGGAAAGAATTGGAGGATCACTCGTTTTGAATTTCCTGGCGAATTAACCTTCATGATCCAGAAATAATAATCTGTCAGATTAATGGAAAAATGATGTAAATGAAACGAAAAACCAAATCTTTGCAAACCGCCATTTCCCCTGAATCCCAAATCGAACAGCAATTGGATCGATTTAAGCCCATGATCTCTCCGAAAGAGTTTATTAAATTACTGGCTGAGGTCAAAAAAACATTAATTCCTGCAATCCGTATCAATCCTCTAAAAACAAAACCTGGTTTTACCAAAACGTTGATCGATCAATATGGTTGGTCATTAACCACAATTCCTTATTGCCCAACCGGATACCGGGTGGAAACGATTCATAAACTATCAATCAGTTCCACGGTTGAGCATAAGACTGGCATGTACTATATTCAGGAAGCCGCCTCAATGCTGCCAGTGGAACTCTTCAATATCGGGCGCGAAACTGACGCACTCACCCTTGACCTTGCTGCTTCACCAGGTGGAAAGACAACGCACTTAATCGACCGTCAAAAAGATTCCGGGCTCGTGATCGCCAATGACTCAAGCCAGGGACGCATCCAGGCGTTGAAAATCGTACTCCAACACTGGGGAGCGTGCAGCGCAGCAGTTACACGCTTTCCGGGTGAGAAATTTGGCGGTTGGTATCCGAATACATTTGATCGAGCATTGATTGACGCCCCATGCAGTATGCAAGGTCTGAGGACTGCTGAATCTCACGCTTCACGTCCGGTGACCGACAAGGAAAGCCGGACACTTTCATTGCGCCAAATTGCACTATTGACAAGCTCGTTGCAGGCTGTGAGAGTGGGAGGAGAGGTCGTGTATTCCACATGCACGCTGCTGCCTGAAGAAGATGAAGGAGTTGTAGACGCATTCCTTTGCAGATATAACAAGTCGGTAAAATTATTAGAACAGCGGAAAATCCTCACCTCACCCGCGCCGGGCATTCAAACCGTCGATGGGCAGGGTTACAAGCATTCCATGAAAAACACAATCCGTTTTTGGCCGCACCGCTACCAGACAGCCGGTTTTTTTGCTTGCATTTTTCAAAAAACCGGAGAGATAGACCTGCCAGTTCTTCGACCACCAGAACATTCCATGGAAAATGCAGGTTTCTACCAATTTTCAAGCGCGCAGCAAAAGCAATTTTCTATCCTGTTCGAAAGTTGGTCAGGGTACCCATTGCAACATCACCTTGAAATCAACAATCGTGTTTTAGTACGGCGCAATGAACGAGTCTTTGTTTTCCCACGCCTCTTGCTGGAAAGATTCCGAAGCCTGCCCGTCCAATCTGCCGGGATCCTTTTAGGTGAAGATGAACCTGACGGATTCGTCGTGTCACATGAATGGGTTTCTCGGTTCGGCGCGGAATGTCAAACAATCTGCATCACATTGGATGATGAACAGTTTCAATTTTATACACAGGGAGAGGATATTCCGGGTTATTCGGATTGTCTGAAAACCAATTCAAACATTCGGGTGGTAATGGATTCTAATGAAAGGATATTAGGCAGGGGTAAGGTTTTTCGAGACCGGCTGAAAAATTTGTCGTTCCGCCAGTTCGCTTAAGTGACTACCCCAATTCGTAGATCACTAGCCCGGATGACATCATTGCGGCGGTTTCCATTCTTAATATTCGTTTTCCCAGGCTCACTGAAATAAAACCTGCCTGTTTGGCAATATCAACTTCTTCTTTTGAGAAGCCTCCTTCTGGTCCAACAAACAGTTGGACATTTTTCCCTTGATGATTGCGAACTGCGTACTTGATTCCTGTTGTAACTTCGTCTTCCCATAAAATTAATTTCAGCGCATCGTTGGATTGCACGATTGACAGCGCTTTTATAAAACTCAACGCTGGTAGCAAAACAGGGATTCTTCCACGGCGGCTTTGTTCGGCGGCTTCAATAATTATTTTTTTCCAGCGGGGATACTTCTCATGCACATCTTCTGGTTTCTGGATCAGACTGCGTGAGGTTGTAACCGGCAGGAAAGATGTTACTCCGATCTCGGTGCATTTTTGCAGGATCCATTCAAACTTTTCTCGTTGCGTTAAGCCCAGTATCAATGTCAATTTAGTTTCCGGTTCCCCCTGGGCAGGCTGCTGCTGGCGAACGACAGCCTTGCATTCGCGATCATTTACCTCACTAAGCGCGGCTATATACTCAAACCCCTGATCGTCCAGCAGGATCACCTCTGAACCAATCTCTAAGCGCAGAACTCGAGTCATTTGGCGTGAAAGTTCCGCAGGGATTGCAATCTCGTTTAAATGAAACTGGTCAGCAGAAAGAAAGAACCTGTGCATACGGCTTATCCTGAAATAATGTGTAATTCGATTATACTAGGGGCTAACATTTTTTCAACAAAGGAATGGCAGTTTGAATAATTCTTCAGCACCAACAAGGTCTTATCGGTTTTTTGATCTGGTAATGGCAGCATTTGTAACAGTTTTAATCGTGAGCAATATCGCTTCATCAGCCAAGATCGTGGATTGGGGATTTTCGTTATTTGGTCTGCGGCTCGCATTTGACGCTGGAACAATTCTGTTTCCGGTTAGTTATATTTTTGGTGACGTTTTAACTGAAGTATATGGTTTTAAGCGTTCTCGTCGTGTGATTTGGACCGGTTTTGCCTGTTTGGCTCTCTCCGCAGCAGTATTATGGCTCGTCCGCATCATGCCAGGCGAATCCACCTGGATTGCACAGACCGGTCAAACGGCTTACAACAACGTCTTGGGAGGAATCAGCACAGGTGGAATTGTGCTGGCTAGCCTTACGGCTTATCTGGCCGGTGAGTTTACAAACTCGGTCGTGCTTGCGAAGATGAAAGTTGCTACAAAAGGCCGCTGGTTATGGATGCGCACAATTGGGAGTACGCTAGTCGGTCAGGGGGTTGACTCTCTCATTTTTATCACTGTTGCATGTCTTGCAGGTGTCTTTCCCTGGAGTTTATTCTTAACTTTAGTGGTTGCCAATTACGTCTTCAAGTGCTTGATTGAAGCGTTCATGACACCGGTTACCTATTGGATGGTCGCGAAACTGAAGTCCTCTGAAAATGAAGATTTCTATGACGATAAAACCCGCTTCACTATTTTCTCAAAATAGAAATCGGTTCATTTCTCCCATTTAAAATCGGAACTCGCAATTACTACCGAATATTCACCTCGCAAGTCTTCTTTTTGCAGATCAACGATCAATTGACTTAACATACTACGATAGACTGTCTCAAATTTCTTGGTCAAATCATTTGCCACAACGACCGCGCGATCTCCGTAGACTTCCAATGAATCTTGCAAAAATACGATTAAGCGATGAGGGCTTTCATAAAATACAAGCGTATGCGGTGATTCCTTATCTATTTCCAGCCATCTTTTGCGGGGTCCGCCTTTTCTTGGTGGGAAACCTTTAAAAGTAAAACTATGGACTGGCAGCCCCGATAAAACCAAAGCCATAATCAGCGCGGTTGGTCCTGGAACCGCAGAGATTGGTATGCCACGTGAGATGGCGCTTCGCACCAAAATAAAACCTGGATCAGATATGGAAGGTGTACCTGCATCTGTTACCAAAGCAACATTCTTACCCAAAGCCAGAATTTCCATTACCTTCGGTAAAGCGCGTTGCTCATTGTCTTCCCGAAATGAGATCTGCGGTTTTTTTATCCCAAAATGAGATAACAGGAATCCAGTTTTGCGGGTGTCTTCGCTGACGACCACATCAGCAGATTCAAGTGCGGCAAGTGCCCTTTGAGAAATATCCCCCAGATTTCCGATTGGTGTCGACACAAGAACAAGCATTGAGATCTACCCTTCTGTTGAGAGTATAACATGGGTCATATTTATTGAGTAATTTTGGTCGGTTTGCTTGAATTCTAAAATTAAACTGTTATAATACAATTAGTTTACTAATGAGGTTACTTTTCTCATTCTATAAATCTTATCAAAGTGGAAACCTGAAGACAAACCTGAATATTAACTTTTTTTATGCGCTTAGGCAAATCATTTCATTACTACAAATCTCTTAGGAGCATCAATGATATCCAATACAGAAAATAAAGTCGAAACAACCAAGGTTTCTGCGGGAAGTGGAGTTGATCTCGACGAATTACATCCAGTAAATCGCCGAAGAATTTTAGTAGTAGACGACGAACCGGATACTATTACTTTACTTAAACACATTTTCATCAACGACGGCTTTAATGTCGCCGGTGCGTTTAGTGGTAAAGAAGCAATAAAGAAAATTACAGAAATTAACCCATCCCTGGTCATCCTTGATCTTCTGATGCCTGAAATGGATGGGGCGCAGACATTTGATGCAATTCGTAATATTCTTGATGTCCCTGTGATCATGCTTTCGGCTGTCAATCGAAAGGAAGAAATCGTAAGCATGCTCCAAAAGGGGGCAGATGACTATATTACGAAACCCTTTAATAGCGCAGAAGTAACCGCTCGAGTTCATGCAGTTTTGCGACGGGCTGAAAAACCAATCGTCTTAAATGTGCTTTCTTTCCCGAGTGTCGATTTGATCATCGACCTCGAAACATACGAAGTAATCTATAAAAATGCACGCATTCAATTAACTGGCAAGATGTTTGAAGTATTGGCTTTGCTCGCTAAAGCCGCGCCTAAAGTGGTCAATTATCAGGATTTGACCGAGAAAGTCTGGGGCAATAATAACCCGTCGGTGCGAAACCGGCTTAAGTACTTGATCTATCTGCTTCGCCAGGAATTTCTGAAGATCGATGAAAAAACTGATCTAATCGAGAACATCGACAGATTGGGTTATAAATTAATCATTGGCGAATAGTTTCGATATTATTCACTCACCACTTGATAACAAATGAATAACTGCTACAATAATAGTGAAATACCAAGCGTTCTGATTGGAAGCGATGACCTGAACATTTAATTGGTCGCCCTCTCCAAAACTTTGGAGAAGATGTTCAGCGAGCGAGAGGCGAAACCGGTCCAGTGTGACCGGTTTTTAATTTCTTCAGATCAGGAGAAAATAATGACAAATAAACCTGCAGACCAGAAATTTAGAGACCTTACCACTCAAGAGGGGGTTGATCTTGATCAATTGCATGTGAAGGACCGTCCACGAATACTTGTGGTAGACGATGAACCAGATACAGTGATCCTCTTGAAGCATGTCTTCCAGCGCGAGGGGTATGACGTCTCGGGGGCGATGAGCGGAAAAGAAGCAATCAGCAAAATCGGCGAAGTTAAACCAAACCTTATCATGTTGGACATCATGATGCCGGAATTGGATGGATGGCAAACCTTTCAACAGATCCGCAAGTTATCCGATCTGCCTGTGATCGTAATTTCAGCAGTTAACCAGACAGAGAATATTGTTAAAGCTCTCCAGATGGGTGTGGACGACTACATCACCAAGCCTTTTGATCAGGCAGAAGTCATTGCGCGAGCTAATACAGTTCTGCGAAGAGCAGGCAAACAACGAGTGATAAACCGCCTCGGCTTTGCTGAAATTGAGTTGATCCTGGATCTTGAAACTCAGGAGATTTTCTATAAAGGTAATCGCATCCAACTGACAGGTAAAATGTTTGAAGTTTTGGTTATATTGGCAAAAAATGCCCCACGCATTGCAACCTATGAAGACATTACAATGGAAATATGGAGTGAAAATAGTGTTTCCGTTCGAAATCGGTTGAAGTATTTGGTCTATCTGTTACGCCAGGAATTTAATCGGGTGGACACTAAAAAACAGTTGATCAAAAATGTCGACCGTTTAGGCTATAAATTATTAACTGAGAAGTAATCTTTTACTCGTTTATTATAAGCCGCAGGGTTATCCTTGCGGCAATTTATTTATGAACGAGACTTGACAGGTTATAATTCACGCAGGAGAAACAATGACCTCAATACCGACCCGTGACAGACTAACCTCCGAGATTACTACTCCTCCTCCGCAACGACGGCCTGACTGGATCAAGGTACGCGCTCCGAATGGCGAAACTTATGATCTACTCCAATCTCTGATGCGCAAAAAATCCCTCCACACCGTCTGTGAAGAAGCGGGCTGCCCAAATATGGGAGAATGCTGGGGCAGCGGGACGGCAACCTTCTTGATGCTTGGCGATATTTGCACGCGCTCTTGCCGATTTTGCGATATTAAACACGGAAGCCCCGGTCCATTGGATTGGCTGGAACCAGAACGAGTGGCCCAGGCCGTGAAGGCGATGGATCTGAAACATGCAGTCATCACCTCAGTCAATCGCGATGAACGCGAAGACGGCGGCGCTCCGATCTTTGCAGCAGTTATCGAACGCATAAGGCAGCTTCAACCTGGCTGCTCAATAGAAGTTTTAATACCGGACTTCAAAGGAAATGTGGATGCTTTGAAAATGGTCATGGATGCCCGCCCGGAGATCCTCAACCATAATGTTGAAACGGTGCCTTCACTCTTCAAAAAGGTGCAGCTCCAGGATCATTATGAATGGTCTGAAGCTGCGCTACGGAATGCGAAAAAGCTTGATCCCGAAGTGCTGACCAAATCGGGCATCATGCTGGGATTGGGAGAGACGATTGAGGAGGTAAAAGCAGTTATGCGCGACCTGCGGGAGTGGGATGTGGATATTCTTACCATCGGACAATACCTGCAGCCCAGCCGCAAACATCTGCCTATCGAAAAGTATTACACGCTGGAAGAGTTCGCTGATCTAAAACAATATGGTCTGGAGATCGGTTTCAAGTGGCTCGAGAGCGCGCCGCTCGTCCGTTCTTCTTACCACGCCGCAGAGCAAGTGCAGGCTTTGAGCATTGTACACAAGAAACTCCATGAGGTTTAACGAAAAATTGTGGGGCAATGCCCTCACTCTTTTTTTATAGCAGCAAGGCTGCTTTCACAGCCATATCAAACATCAAGCGCCGGTCTTCTCCGCGTTTGTGCCAATCCCGGCCGTCCCATCCCTCAGGAACCACCAGATCGCCGCCGTAAACCACCTGACCAAGAATGATTTCGCGGAATTTAGCGACTGCGAAAAAGGCAGCAGCCTCCATCTCAACCACATCACAGCCTTCTTCAAGTCGCAAGTTGCGCCTGCCCGGGGTTTCACGGTAGATGGCGTCTGTTGTCCAGGTTTTACCCATCCGATAGTCAAGCCCGGCTTCAATAAAAATTTTTTCAAGCGCCTCCACTGCGACTGGGTGCGGCTTCACTTCCCGTGAAGGCGGCAGGTAATGATATGAAGTTCCTTCATCACGCACGGCAGAGGTGAGGATGACCGGGTGCCCTGCCACAATTTCAGGATCAAGGACACCGCAGCCACCGCATACGATGAATCTGGCAACGCCCACAGCGATCAATTCATCGAGAAACCCTGCCGCCAATGGAGCGCCAACCCCGGGGTGGAAAACTGTGATTGGTTTATCAAACTTGTTGTAAGAATAGACTGGGTGTTTTCCCATCTCTGAGCCTAGATAGCCAATGAGCATTAATTCGTTCTTTTCTAACAGATCATCCAATACATCCTTAAAAAAACACAACACACCCCTGGCAGGAACGGGTTTGCCCCCCGAAAAACGGTATGGGTCTGGCATGAGAATGGCAGAACGGTCATCATCAAATTCCAATATCGGCGCTTTTTGCGTCATATGCATTTCCTTGTTTTTTTACAAATAGAGTCTAATCATTCGCCAGGACGATTATCTTGTCACTCTCGGAGAAAATCACATTGGCTGACTTTTCAGGGTTTAGGCGGACGCCGTAGGTTTCTGCCGAATTCCTGGCATCGGCTGCCAGTCGATAACCAATGGCAGTTTCATTCTTTCTGCGCGCTGCTTCGATTACCGTGTAGAAATTGACCGGTTTGCCTGTTTGCACATATCCGGTGACAGGTTTCAAGTAAATTTCAGAGCCTTCCGGATCGAAAATATCCTGAAAAACAGCATTAAGTGATTTGTTTTCGGACACCTGCGCCAACATCAAACTGATCAATTTATCGCTGACAATAAAGTCATCGGCGTGAGCCACTTCAGCCAGATTCCGGTTGCGGATATCAAGCATCTCGCTGACAATCGAGAATCTATACTGCTTTTTCTCAGCAATATCACGCAGGTGCAGCAAGGTAATCATGGTGCGAGCGTCAGCCTTTTGAACCGATAAGGTGTCAGAATAGCACAGGAGGATGATATGGTCGAACGAATCCAGTTTCAATCCTTCGAGTTTTCGGCGGTCCGTGATATCCCCTTCGATAAAACTTGCCTTTTGCCGTTCAAGGTCAACTGCAATTTCGTGTAATCTTTCTTCAATCCTCTCACCTTCGGCCACAACCACGAGCGATGAACCGGGAGCCACATAACGGTCCAGTTCATGAATGATCGTGGGGGCTTTCCAATTCCATCCTAAAAGGAGAGTTCTTTCAGGTTTGGGGGCCGGAGTTACTCCGTTTTGGATAAACTCAATTTGAAGGGTCACTTTACCGCCCATCACCACTTTATCATCGTCTTCTGCAAGCAAGATCAATTGATCCTTTTCCGTGAAAATGGTATCCATAGGCGGATTTAGTCTTGCAGTAGATGCGAGGGTTAGCATACCCAATACCGCGTTCTTGTTGAAAAGGCTAATAAGTTCTCCATAAGGTTTTCCACTCAGTGTTGGGAACGACTTCAAATAGATCTCATCGCCACCAAAATCAAGCAATTCGGTATAGACCACAGACAAACCAGATTGACGACAAGTTTGGGCAATGATACGGGCAACGATTTCACCGGTCTGGATCAATTCAAGTTCATCCTTACCAACGATCCTGGCGACCTCCGCATTTCTGGAGTCGCGCATTTCGGCGATGATATGGAAGGGTTCTTTGCGGCGGTCAGGATGGTTGGTGATCGCTAAAATGATCTTGATCACCTCTGCATCGGGGTCTTCGCTTTCCTCTGGGGAAAGCACGATGATGGAACGGGAGGCATTGATCGAGACAATGCTGAGGTCAGCCATTTCCATCGGGCTGCCAGAACGGCATACGATATGGGCGCTGCCCGTCTTGCCCAGTCTCTCGCGCAAGGCTTCTTCCATTACGACTTTATCGAGTTCGCCGAGGATGGCAACGCAAGCCGTTTTTTGATTTGCGTTAGCTGCGTTCAACTCTGACACAATGGTGTAGATTTGTTCCGTCCAACCCAAAATGACGGTGTGATTTTGTTCAAGCAGGCGTGACCGCCCTTTTCGCAGGTCATTCAGTTTGGCTTCGATGGCGGAGGAAAGTATACCGATCAGCGTACTGATGACAAAGACGCCGCCTATCGTCACGATGAGCATGGCAAGGCGGTATCCCCAACCGGAGTCGCCGCCCATGGTGCCCGCGTCGAGGGTGCGCATCAGGTTGCGCCAAAACGCTTCCCAAAACCCCAACTGCGTTTCGCCTTCAGGCGCAATCTTGAAAAGATTCACGATCAAGGCCATAAACCCAATGATCACAACGGAAAGGATCCCAAGCCACAAGATCAGCGCCCCGGTGCCGCGGGAAAAGGTGTTGTCTACTGCGTACTTCAGACGATCCTTGAATTTCACCTCAGACTTCATGATCTCCTCCAAATTTTTGAATAATTTCGTCAAGCGTTGGCAATATTGGGGGCATAACCGATCCATTCGATGCCGGGGACGCCGGCGAAACGAACTGCCATCGTTTCCAAAGCTTGAAGGTTGTTATCGACCAGGATGAAGCTGCGTCCGGATTCGAGGCACGCCGCGCCGGTGGTGCCGCTGCCAGCAAAGAAGTCCAATACGGTGTCACCGGGGTTGGATGAGGCGGCAATGATGCGGCGAATGACGCCGAGTGGTTTTTGGGTGGGATAGCCGGTCTTCTCTTTGCCGTTGGTAGGGACGATGGTGTGCCACCAGGTATCGGTGGGGAGTTTGCCTCGGGCGGCCTTTTCGGGACCCACCAAGCCTGGCGCCATATAGGGGATGCGCTCGATCTCGTCCACGTTGTAGATGTAGGTCGAGGGGTCCTTGGCGTACCAGAGGATGTTATCGTGTTTGGCGGGCCATTTCTTGCGGGTGCGGGCACCGTAATCATAAGCCCAGATGATCTCGTTCAAGAAGCTCTCGCGCCCGAAGATCTGGTCAATGAGGATCTTGCAGTAATGCACTTCGCGATAGTCAATGTGGAAATACAGGCTGCCGTTGGGTTTGAGGATGCGCCTGGCTTCGACCAAGCGGGGTTCGAGAAAGACCAAGAAGTCATCAAAGATGTCGCCGTAGGCTTTGGAACCGATCTTGACGGTGGTGTAGCGCTGACCCATGAACCCGGTGCGGTCGCCTGAGGCCGATTTTTCGGTCTTGAGCTGGGTGCGGGACTGGGTTTTGCCGGTGTTGAAGGGGGGATCAATGTAAATGAGGCTTACCGATTCGTCCGGTAGAACCTTTAAGACTTCCAGATTATCTGCGTTGTAGATTCTATGATTCATCAATTTTGGCCTGACTTTTTGATCGGTTTTAAGAGGGTAGCAGAGTGAACACCTTGATAAGCATTATAGCAAAGTGTCTAAATTCACGTCGTACATTACGTGAGTATAAATACCAGTAAGGTCATTCTGCTTTTCGCCAGTTTCGTGGTTGAAATCACTCCCCAATGATCTTGACCAGCACGCGTTTTTTGCGCCTTCCGTCAAACTCGCCGTAGAAAATCTGCTCCCAGGGACCGAAGTCTAGGCGACCCTCGGTGATGGCGACCACCACCTCGCGCCCCATGACCTGGCGCTTCATGTGCGCGTCGGCATTGTCTTCCCCGGTGCGGTTATGCCAGTACGCGGAGACGGGTTCGTGCGGCGCGAGCTTTTCGAGCCACTCGTCATAGTCGTGGTGCAGCCCGCTCTCGTCATCATTGATAAACACGCTGGCGGTGATGTGCATGGCGTTCACCAACACGAGACCCTCACGCACCTGGCTCTCCCGCACACATTCCCGCACTTGATCGGTGATATTGACATACCCCCGCCTGGATGGCAGTAAAAACCACAATTCCTTGCGAAAACTTCTCATGGCTCCCTCGCAGACCTGTTTCATTAATTTTAGCCTGAAACCCGGTTTTTCGCATAGTATTCACAAAAAAACAGAGCATTGGTAAACCGATGCTCTGCCGGTCTTTCGACTCGAAAGAACTGGTTACTGAATGGGGTTCTCCCAGAATTTCATGGCGTCAAAGTTGGCGGTGTAGTTGACGCCGCTGCCGGAGCGGACGAAGGCTCCAAAGAAGCCGGCTGCGTAGGCGGTATCGGTTACTTGACCCAACTGAACGCCGTTCATGTAGAGGGTAATTTTTTCATCCACGACCATCGCACCCAGGCGGTTGGTCTGATTGGCGCCCACGTTGATGGCGGCGCTCTGCTTCCAATTGATCAGGCTGACTGCCAGACCATTGGGTTTCACCTTGCCGTCCCACTTCCACAGGCGGTAATATCCGTCGCAAGTGACCTGATAGAGATAGCCTTGATCCGGTTCCTTGAAGACCGGCACACGGAAGATGATGCCGTATGAATCTTTACCGGAGCAAGCGCCGGAATTGACTGTCAATTCGATGTAAGTATCCAATTGCTGCGAAACGAGCGGCAAGCGCCACCCGGCAGCATCAGGGCTCAGGTTGGTCATCTTCATGAAACCATCTTTGAATTCAACATTGAGAAACGCATCCGAGCCGGTCGGCCAGGCCCATTTGGCTGCACTATCCATCGGGTCAGCGCTGCTTGGGCTGCCCAATTTATTGACAGGGTCTGAGGCGGGCGCGGTTGCAGTAGGTGTAGGTGTCGGATCGGCAGGCGCTGAGGTAGTATCAACGGTGGGCACATTCGCAGTCGGTAACAACCCGCCTGCCTGGATGGTGGGAGTCGGCGCCTGGGTTACTATCACCTGCGTGGTATGAATGGTAGCAGTCGGCGCGAGAGTGGGCGGCTTCTGGGTTGGAGTGGGCGGGAAGATGATCTCCGCGGTGGGGGTGGTCATGGTAGCGAGCAGCTCAGCCACTCGGGTTGCCATTTCAGCGTCCGTCAACGGCTGCGTGGGTGACGTATTTGTGAACAGGCTGCAGCTCATTAGAAACAAAGGGATCAAAACAAGCATGGGGATGATTCTTCTCTTCATGGTTACTCCTTCTCAATCAAGACGGACAGTTTGGTTAAAAATTCAAGCCGCCTTGTAGCCGATCTTTCGTAATAAACCTTTACGCCAGGCAATGTCTTCATCGGTTTCAAACCCTTTGGGCTTTTTACCGTCAAACACACCTAAAATTGCGCGCCCGGTCCCATTATCCGCAACGACCACTTCCACCGGGTTGGCGGTGGCGCAGAAGATGCTGCAAATCTCGGGAATGTTCTTGAGCGTGTTGAGCACATTGATGGGATAATAGCCCTCCCCCAAAAAGAGGATGAAACTGTGCCCCGCCCCAATGCTGGCAGCGTTTTTCTTGGCCAGGTCAATCATGGCTGCATCCGTGCCCGAAAAGCGGATGAGACAAGCCCCGGAAGCTTCAGCAAAAGCCAGCCCGAACTTTATGCCTGGCACAGTGTTGACCATCGCCTCGTGGATGTCTTCGACAGTCTTGATGAAATGCGACTGCCCGAGGATGAAATTGATGTCT
Source organism: Chloroflexota bacterium (assembly GCA_009773005.1). Lineage (GTDB taxonomy): Bacteria > Chloroflexota > Anaerolineae > Anaerolineales > Anaerolineaceae > UBA6107. The sequence continues at coordinate 31,240 of WOUT01000028.1, forward strand.
TGCGGTTTCTCGATCTTGACGGTTTGCAGGTCCATTTTATTGCTCCAGCACACTTTTCTTTCATTTTATGCCATGCAAGGGTACAGCGCAACCATTTCTACCCATTCAATCCATTGCAAGGTTCATGCCATTTTTCGAGCGATGAAATTCACAATAAGATAGGGTAAAATATAAAGGACGTTTAGAAAGGACACCGCCCCTTGTTTGAGATCACTTTCCTCGGCACATCAGCCTCAGCCCCCTCACCCAAACGAAACCTGCCCGCATACCTCGTTCAACATGACGAATACCGCTTCCTGGTGGATTGCGGCGAAGGCACGCAGCGCCAGATCCTGCAATCAGGGGTGGGGTTCAAACGCATGAACCGCATCCTCATTACACACGGACACCTCGACCACATCCTCGGATTGGCGGGGCTGCTCTCCACCTTCATGCGCTGGGAAAGCATCGACTGTCTTGATATCTACGGCGGCGCTGGCGCACTGGAGCGCATCCACGACCTGCTCTACGGGGTGGTGTTGCGCGGCGGCACGGCACCCATGCCGATCTCGCTCATCCCGATCAAAAAGGGGATTTTCTTTGAAGCAGCGGATTTCACGGTGAGCGCCTTCCCGGTGCAGCACCGCGGACCGGACTGCCTCGGCTATCTCTTTGAAGAAAAACCGCGCCGTCCTTTCCTGGCGGAAAAAGCAGAGGAACTGGGCATCCCGCCCGGCCCGCTGCGCGGCAAACTGGTGGGCGGCAGCGCCGTCACACTGGAGGACGGGCGCGAGATCACGCCAGAAATGGTGATGGGTGAATTGCGCAAAGGTACCCGCCTGGCAGCCCTGGGCGACCTGGGCGAAACCGAGAGCCTGGTGGAGTTACTGCAAGGTGTGGATGGGTTGGTGATCGAATCCACCTATCTTGATGAAGAAGCCGAGATGGCGAAGCAGTTCTCACACCTCACAGCCAAACAAGCCGCTGAACTGGCGGTGAAGGTCGGCGCGGGCAAATTGATGCTCACACACCTCAGCCGGCGCTATCGCGACAAAGACGTGCTCGCCGAGGCGCAGAGCATCTTCCCAGCGGCAGTGGTGGTGCGCGACTTTGATACTTTCACTATCAAACGTGAAGACTGACAATCATCCACCAGGGTCCAAAACGGTCAATTGACCGTTTTTTCATTTTCCTCGGGTGTTTGTGAAAGTGGAATAGAGGTGACCCCATGAATGCGGTCACGCCGCGGTTTATCGAGCCATTGCTTGAACGGGATGAAGAGCAGGGCGAGAATACTAAACGTCACCAGCAGCAAGGGCGTTTGATTCAACACTTCCTGCAAAACGAGCACTCCCATGCCAAAACCAGCCGCAACATCAGAATTATGGAATACCAGAAAAAGAAAGGCATAGATCACAAATCCGAGCAGGGTGGGCCACGGGAAGAAAACCAAAAAGACGCCGGTCGTGACAGCCAGACCCTGACCGCCCATTCAAGGGGGAGATTCAGCGCCATGCTCAGCAGCACAGCCAACGCGCCTTTGATAATATCGATCAACGCAACAATCACGCCGGCGTTGAAACCAAACTGGCGTCGGGTATTGCGCGCCCCCATGTTGCCATCCCCCAGCGCACGGATGTCTTTGCGGTGGAACAAACGTGAATAAAGCAAAGCCGTCGGGATCGACCCAAGTGCATAAGCAATGAGCAGTACCGCGCCATATATTAGTGGATTCATATTCCCTCCTTTCATCTATATTAACCCCAAAAGGCTGATTGTGGTACATCTTCCCAGGCATCATTATCTCTCTAAAGTAACAGCGAAAGGGACTGGAAAGGCTAAAAGTAATAGGCTAATTATCATTTGACACGCGCTCTCAAGAGTGATAAACTCTTGCTACAATTCAATAGCCCCTAAACGGCACTTCTATCCAGAGAGGCGGAGGGATCGGCCCGATGAAGCCTCGACAACCAGAACTGCGAAAGCGGTTCATGGTGCTAATTCCGACAGAAAAAACTGGAAGATAGGAGGGCAGCCGCAAGAACGTTGCCCCTCGTTTTTCTCCGAATGGGGCAAACTTTTTTAAAGGAGACTTACACTATGGTTTCAAGCTCTTTCATGGATTCACCCAGTTATAAATTCACCTCTGAGTCAGTGACCGAGGGTCACCCCGACAAACTCTGCGACCAGGTCAGCGACGCAGTGCTAGATGCCTGCCTGGCGCAGGACCCACGCAGCCGGGTGGCTTGCGAAACCGTCACCAAGACCGGTTTCGTGATGGTGCTCGGCGAGATCACCACCAACGCTTTCGTCAACTTCGATGAACTGATCCGCAAGGTGGTCATAGAGCTCGGCTACGACAGCAGCGACAAGGGCTTCGATGGCAACACCTGCGCGGTGATGAGCGCCATCTCCAGCCAGTCCGGCGACATCGCCATGGGCGTGGATAAATCCTACGAGGTCAAGGGCGGCGAAGTGACCGATAAGGAACTGAACGAGATCGGCGCCGGCGACCAGGGGATGATGTTCGGCTACGCCTGCAACGAAACCCACACCCTGATGCCCATGCCCATCTACCTGGCGCACAAACTGACCCGGCAGCTCGCTGAAGTGCGCAAAGCCGGCACGCTGCCCTGGCTGCGCCCGGACGGCAAGAGCCAGGTAACGGTGGAATACGCCTTCGGCAAACCGGTGCGTGTGGATACCGTCTTGATCAGCACGCAGCACTCCCCCGAGGTTTCGCACGCCGAGATCACCGAGAGTGTCATTGAGCACATCATCAACCCCGTCATTCCGGCGGAACTGCTAAACCACCAACCCAAGATCTATGTAAACCCGACCGGGCGTTTTGTAATCGGCGGACCGATGGGCGACGCTGGCGTGACCGGTCGCAAGATCATCGTGGATACCTACGGCGGGATGGGCCGGCACGGCGGCGGCGCTTTCAGCGGCAAAGACCCCACGAAGGTGGATAGGTCCGCGGCGTATGCCTGCCGCTGGGTGGCTAAGAACGTGGTGGCGGCCGGGCTGGCTGACCGGTGCGAGATCCAGGTGGCGTATGCCATCGGGGTGGCGCACCCGCTGAGCATCAACGTGGAGACTTTCGGCACCGGAAAGATCGCCGACGAGAAGATCGCAGCGCTGATTGCCCAGACCTTCGACCTGCGCCCGGGCGCGATCATCCTGGATCTGCGCAAACCGATCTACCAGAAGACGGCGGCTTACGGGCACTTCGGGCGCGACGACGTTGACTTCACCTGGGAGCGGACAGATCGGGCGGAAGCGCTGCGGAGTGCGGCGGGACTTTAATCTCGCAAAGTCACAAAGAACACAAAGAAAACCGAAAAAGAAGTTAAGAGCGAAACCCGCCCCTGCACGCAAAACGCGTTGCAGGGGTACGCTTAAACCGCTATGGCAAAACCCGGGTTTTTCGTTTTCTTCGACTTGTTTTAAGTCAACTA
>WOUT01000087.1 GCA_009773005.1 Chloroflexota bacterium
TAGTTTACCGGTACCTTTTTATTCTACAAAAAAATCATGTCTGATCCTAGGTGGCCAAATCAATTTACTTGTCAACAATTTGGACAGGCCGGAATTTACATCCATATGCTGTCGGCTTTCCAAGCATTGTCCAGGACAATCGTTCAACGGTTTGCCACCAGATATCCGGGATTAGGTACCACTCTGCACCGGCAGCGATCTTAGGAATATCCGAATCTGGAGCAGTGACTTTCGCCAGGTCGCCTTCTGGATTGATGCCGACCGATGTGTATACGACGGAATAAATCGGTCCGATTGCTGCCAGCGAAAGCATCATCCCCCAGCCACAGCGAGAAGGCTGCACACTTTTGGCGGCATCCAGGCGATCCGCCATAAACTGCCAATAAGTCATGCCTTCAGGAACCTGAGGAACGCTCATTGGCTGACTGCCACGGTAAGCGATAAACAAGATGGCTGCCATAATGGTCAGTAGAAGAGCGCTTTTCATAACTTTGAAAATCAAGTGTAATATTTTAACCAGAAACATATTTTCCTCCTTGCCGATTATTTATCCGAAAACCAATCCCTGAATTGTCAGGTCAAGATCATCACTGTCTGGTGTAAATCCATCGCTGAGCGATACTCCACCCGCACGCAGCGCGGTTTTCAAAGCCCCAGCTCGCCGCCGTTCGGGAATATCCGCAAAGAATAAGAGCAGATCGTAGTCTTCGCCCTCTCTCAAGCTGAGGGTGAAACGAATTTGCCGAACATGGCAGGTCAATCTGGGCCGTCCCCGCTTCACGTTCATGCTTACCCTTTCCGATTGTGGTTTTGAAACAGAGAAAGTTTCCATAAACCCCTCGCAATCGATTGAATGGGATCTTCTGTCAGGATGCCTTTGCCATTGAAGAAATAAGGTAAAGAGTTTTTGAGAAGGATCGCTCCACCCCCTACTAGGATCACCACCGTGAAACGCCGCCAGGCTTTGCCCCAACGTTTTTCGATTTCGCCAGTGACCTCACGCTCCCAGATGGGTAGCGCCTGGGAAATATCCAGTTTATTGGCACGAAGTAGGGTATCCAGTTCGCCCAGCGAGTAAAGCTGCTGACCGTTGACCAGCTCCAGCAGACGGCGCACTCCAGTGGTCGAACCACCTGTGAAGCGCTGAACCGGGACTTTTTCGCGCACCACGAGCAGTTCGGTGGTATTCATACCGATGGGTACAACCCCGACCTCCTGGGTGTATGCGCTGCGCCGTTCAGGAACGATCTTGCCTTCGTCGTCGAGCACATAATCGAACAAAGCCCCTACCGGTTGGGATGTAGCGCGAACTTCAACCACATTCAGGTGGTATTCCTGATCGTTGGCTTTCCAGGAGTGCTCAGCTTTCATCCAGCGCTGGATGCCTTCAACCGTTGTACGGGCATCATCTCCTGATAGAGTTTCAAGAGGCAGTCCGCAGGTGATGCTGACCGGCTGAGAAATATCGCCCGACCGCTGGATCAAGCGGGTGAATGCGCCATAGAAAAGCGCCAGCATTTCAGGTGAACCGGCGAAGCGGTCCATGCTCAGGTTCTCGACGGGCCGGCCGCTGTCATGAGCGCCGCTGTCAACAAAGAATGTGCTTCCGAATGGGAGCGTAATGCGCAGCGGCAATCGAGAACTGCCCAAGCCCAGCATGCGTCCTACCAACGGGCCATTGTTAACCGCGACCTGCGAGATGAGCTGAATACTGTGCTGATTCCCGTGCAGCTTGAGAGCACCCATCCCCAGATCAAGTCCAAAATTCATTGTTTCCGTCATGCAATCTCCTTTTATTACAAGTTTAGTATAAACATGGAGCAATATTAGTTAAAAAAATCAACCTCTTCGGTTGAATTTATTGTAGCATATTACTCCAAGTTAATCAATAACTTGTAATATATAATTGGGGAATTATCTTTTATAAGGTCGGCCGGCATCATCAAATGCCCACTTACCCTGTCCGCTGTTTTGTCGATACACCCCGGCGCAGTAAGCCACATCCGCTTCGTCCAGGAGCGTCTTTCGACCATCTTTGCCCAACTGGCGAATCAGCCCCCTCTGCATCCAGCGGGTGAGCGTGGAGGTGTTGAGCTTATATTTTCGTCCCGCTTCATTGATGCTGATTGGCACGCCTTGCAACCCTGCATTTACCTGGTACTCAGGTAGGGCTTCTTTTGGCAGCACTTCATTGACACTTAATTGGCTGATCCCAACGCTTCCATCTGTCATCACTGCCGCGCGCAGTTTACCCCCATCGGCCAGTTGATAGATGGAAGCCAAATCCACCCCGAGCTGACTGGCTGCCTGCTCAGGGGTGACGAAAAGTTCGAGACGGGATTTGTCGAGTTTCAAATGTTTCTCTCAAAATACGATTACTACAAGTTAATCATACAGTGAAAGTGAATGATCGTCCAGCATTGGTGCCTTTATTCAAGTATTTGATTTTTCTGGTGATGCTATAATAATTGGAGTATCTGGGATAATGGTTTCTTATGAATAGCGAGGTTTTACATGACCGATACAAATGAATTTTTAAATGCTGAAGAAGTGGCGGCCTTCTTACGCTTACCCCGCTCTACAGTTTACAAACTTGCTCAAGATAGAGTCATCCCCGGGTTCAAAGTAGGAAAACATTGGCGATTCCGAAAGGATACTTTCCATGAATGGCTAAAGAAACAAGAGAGCCATGATGAAGGATCTGAAAAACCTAAGAATTAATATTCCACCATCAAAATCGGGATGCATTTGATAGGAGAAATGAATGGCAGACAACAACGAACTTGAAAAAACGCTCTGGGCAGCCGCCGACAAAATGCGCTCCAACATGGATGCGGCAGAGTATAAACATGTTGTGCTTGGTTTGATCTTCCTCAAGTACATTTCCGATGCATTTAATGATTTGTATCAAAAGCTCGCAGAAAACAACGGGGAGCATGAAGGGGCGAACCCGGAAGATGCGGATGAGTACCTTGCCAATAACGTCTTTTTTGTGCCTGAAAAGGCACGCTGGCAATTTTTACAGGACCGCGCCAAGCAGCCTGAGATTGGTAAATACCTTGACGATGCCATGGATGCCATCGAGCGGATTAACCCTCCTCTTAAAGGCGTGCTGCCAAAAATATATGCCGACCCCGAATTGAACAAACAACGATTAGGCGAGTTGATTGACCTGATTGGTACGATTGGCTTCCGGCAGGATTCAAATAAGTCTCAAGACTTGCTCGGACGTGTTTACGAATACTTCCTGGGCCAGTTTGCGGATGCCGAAGGGAAGAAAGGCGGCCAGTTTTACACCCCCGCCAGCATTGTCAAGCTGCTTGTAGAGATGCTTGAACCTTTCAATGGTCGCGTATATGACGGTTGCTGCGGCAGCGGTGGCATGTTTGTTCAGAGTGAAAAGTTTGTCCGTAATCATCAGGGTAACATCAAAGACCTGTCGATCTTTGGTCAAGAATCCAACCCCACCACCCTGCGCCTGGCACGCATGAACCTGGCGATTCGCGGTATTGATGCCAAATTGGAATTGGGCGATACCTTTCTGAATGACCGCCACCCCGACCTGAAAGCCGATTTCATTCTGGCCAATCCGCCTTTTAATATCAGCGATTGGAACGGTGAGCAGCTGCGGGATGACATCCGTTGGAAACATGGCCTACCTCCGGTGGGAAACGCCAACTATGCCTGGCTGCAGCACTTTGCATACAAACTCAACCCTACCGGCACGGCCGGAATTGTGTTGGCTAATGGCAGTATGAACAGCAATACCAGTGGAGAAGGTGAGATCCGCAAGAACATGATTGAGGCTGGCTTGGTGGATTGCATGGTGGCGCTGCCGGCGCAGCTCTTTTACAACACCATGATTGATGCGCGCAAGCTGGGAACGATGATTAACCGGCGCAACAAAGAATTTGCTGACCAGGATATCGCATTAATCGCCGGTACCTACCACGCCTGGCGCGGAAAAACCGGCGTTTACGAAGACCAGGCCGGCTTCTGCAAAGCTGCCACGCTGGACGAGGTACGCGCCAGCAACTATGTATTGATGCCAGGGCGCTATGTGGGCACGGAAGAAGCCGAAGACGAAGGCGTGCCTTTTGAAGAGAAAATGAACGCTCTGACGACAAAACTGGCCGAACAGTTTGCCAGGGGTGTCGAGCTTCAAAATACCATTCGCGAGAATTTAAAGGGGTTCGGATATGAGTTTTAAGGATATTAATGTGAATTGGCTTGATGAAGTCATTTTTCCAGCAATTGATTCGTTTTATAACGAACCAAAAGATAAAGACTTGATACAGCGTAATGCTAGCGAAAGAACAATAGTGGCTAATATCTACTGTAAAGCAAACTCATACCTTCATCAAAAGCAAAATACTAATCAAGAGTTGGATAATTTAGGTATTGATCTCGAATATAACAGGAATTATGCAGACCCTAAAAAAGCCTATGAAAAGTGCAGTTTATGCCAGAAAAACAATTGTTTAATTAAACTAGAAAGCCTTCATTGCGAAAAAATTAATCCAGATTTTATAATTCATCAACGAGGGACAAATGTGGATAACCAAGTTGTCATCGAGTTTAAAAAAACAAGTAATAAGGACAAAATAGAACGTCTTGCGGATAAAACAAAACTAATCTACCTCACATGCCAGCAACCTTTTCCACTTCATGAAGAAGAGAATTATCAATATCATATTGGCTTTTTCATAGACCTTGATATAGAGCGATATT
>WOUT01000029.1:0-6460 GCA_009773005.1 Chloroflexota bacterium
GTTTTTGCGGCATAAAGTTTGGTCATTTCCGATGTGTTGGCAAAGCGGCTGACCTCGGTCAACGGCCCATCGCTGCACAAAGCCGGGCAATGGTCGCTGTAGATCACACGGCTTCCTAACTGGGCAATGATTTCATTGAACACTGATTTGTATGCATATTCCATTCCCAGAATGCCCCCATACATGCGCACCAGCCAGCGATCAATCATACGCCCTGAACGCACTGGACCGACTTGCTTCGCATCTTGCCCGTAGTAGAGCGCGAGAAAGCGGTTGGCGCCATTCCCTATGTAATAATCAAACACTATGTCTGCGTATGAAAGACCTGCATGGGGGCGGCTTTCTGGTGGAAAATTAGCGACTTTGATCATTACCGGACGCCGGTTCAAGATACCTGGGTCAGCCACCGTGAGACCAGTCAATGGATTCACATTCTCAGGGAAGTTGGCAGGTCCATAGGACACTTCTGCGGGGGTTGGCGTAAGAGTTGGCAGCGGGGTTGAAGTGGCGGTGGGCAGCGGTGTGGCAGTTGGCACCGCTGTGAGAGTCTGCGCGACTGCGGCTTGCAATGTCTGTTCCATCACTTGCGGGTCGGGTGCAGTCTGGCATGCACTTAAAACCAGCGCCAGTAAAAAAACAATGGAAATAACCTTTTGGGTAAGATGTTGTTTCATTTAATTACTCCTGTAAAGTATCACTAACATTTAACAATAAAAAGTATTCAAAATTATAACCCTAAAAATGAGGTTCCTGCGGGTAAGAAGAAAAAAGGGAAGGAAGAAAACAGGGAGCCTGCGCTCCCTGTCAGAGGATTAACGGTTGACCGAGAAGGTTAACCTGGAAGTGTAAGGACTTATACTGTCGTATATCAAACCGGTCGGAGCGCCGATGGTTCCGAGTAACAATCTCCATCTTCCGGCGTTATTGGTTGTGACCAAATAGCGGTTGGCGTCTACCCATTGGGCATCGATGGCGTTGTTATAGTCCATCACAGCGGCAGGACCAACCCCCACTTGACCGATAAATGAATTGCTGCTCAAGCCATCCCCTAAGGTGTAGAAGAAGTGGGAGTTATCAGGCGACCAGACCGGATCTCCCCGGAAACGACCGGTCGCATAATCCACATTGGCGCTGCCGTCGATATTTGCAACATGGAGGGTGTACGTGTTGTCTGCCGGCAAGCCGAGCCTGGTGTAGTAGAGAATCTTGTTTAAGTCAGGAGATACAGCCACAGATCCGCCTGTCATCCCCGGCATGGGGGCGCCGAAAACCAATCCGCCAGAAAGTCCGTCAGCGGCAACCTGATAAACATAGGAATTCGCCGGCGCATCCACCCAGGGTTCCTTGGGCGGGATACCGCCCGCCAGGGTTGCGCCATCAGCAGACCAAACTGGTGAAGTAACCCAGGCATATTCCGAGGCAGTATTAATAAAATCATGGACCAATACCGGACCCGCGATTTTGGCGCCATCCGAATTGTAGATATCAATCCCGGTTGGGTAAGTAATTGCAATTTTTGTTCCATCTGGTGAATAAAAAAATCTCCAGGATGGACCCACAGAGATCAAGGTGCTCATTGCCCCGGTATCCCCGTTGATGAGGAAGAGATTATCGCCTATTTGCAAGCCTGGTCCCTCATAGGTAATGCGGGTATTCATTGCCAGTATGTGGCTATTTGGAGCCCATTTGATTTGGTAAGGTTCAACGCCGACCGATTCAGCCGGGTGGGGCAGGGCGGCAAAGCCGGCAGCATTAAGCAGCGTCCGTTGGTTGGTCCCGTCTGAATTAATGATATCCAGAGAGACGAGAACATAGGATGCGTAACGGGTGTAGGCGATCAGCGTGCCGTCTGGAGACACAGAACTGCTGTTTACATCACCGGTGAAGGTTAATTGAAGCGGGGCAGCCATCCCTTCCGCCCAGGTGTAGAGGTTGCCATCCGGTGAGACAAACGCGGCCCGAATTGGATACTCAACGGGTACGGGGGGCAGCGTGGGTAAATCAAAAGTTGGCAGATCATGTGGAATCGCAGTAAGGGCTACGCCGGCGGTTTCTGCCAGGGCGTTGATCGTCCCGGCAACCGAGGTTGCGGCATTGTCAATGGCAGCTCCTCCCGGGATTGAAATGCCGCACGCCAGGGTAGCCAGCGTGAGGATAAGGAAACCTGCAATGAGCGAGCGAGTGTTTCGTTTCATTTGGATTCTCCTCCACTTGATGGTCAGCGAATACGACATATTTACTCTTATTATAGCGGAGGATTGACGGAACGCAACTAAAAAATCCCTTTTTGCGAAGATTTCTGTGTGAGGTTTACACCACTTTCAGAGTCAATTCTTTAAGCGAATACGGAAGATAAAACAGCGGAGGGATTTCCAGCAAGGTACAAGCGCAGGGCTGCGTTTCAGGCAGACGTGGGCATAAGGGGTAAAGTGTTGACTATTCTCCTTTTGCTGCTCCCAGTAATCTCAAGAGATCAGGTTGGGGAGGTTGAAAGAGGTCATATACTGGAAAGTCCGGTAGCGCAATACGCACAGTTCTCAACAGGAAATATTTATCCACATACGCTGCCTGATACATCCCGGTTGATGGCTTTAATTTTGGGTAGAAAGGGTTAACAGTCAGGATATTTACCGGCAAATTGTGCCGGTAATGAACGGTGATGAGCGGTTGATGCATGAGTTCGTCCCACAGGTTCAACCCGCCACTGGCGATTAATTTCAAAGGGTTGCCAAAGATGAGATTGATCGGTTTATCGGAAAATGGATTTTTCTCTATCAGCGTCTTCATCAGCATTGGATGACACGCGCCGGGGATTTCGAGACTTGCCAATGGTTTGGTGATTTTTGCCAAAATCTCTTCCATCGTCCGGCTGCTTAACATTGACCCGTTTGTGAGTTGAACAGAGGACTGATCATCAAAAATGAGGGTGGTGAATTGATCAGAAGCAAGGGCGGTTTGCGTTATTGAGGGTGTGAATAAGTGAACTAGCGTGCCCGCGTGGTCAGCAATTTTGTGGATATCCTGGTCAAACGAGGCGCCGGTGGCAAGCACCAGCCCGTCACAGGCGACCATTGGTACCAGGCGATTAAGGGCGCCGTCCACCAATAACAGATCTATTTGGTAATCCGCGAATCTGGAGATCAAAAAACTGAGGTCTTTTTCGCGATTTGCTCCAGCAACAAGTACGGTTCCAGCAGCGGTTACTCTGGCGATCACTACCTTGCCAAGAATGGTCTCAATATCGGTGGTTTCAAGGCCTTCAAGGGTGGCTGTACCCGCGGTTAAACACTCCTGTGCTGTAGCGACCATATCGCCTTCTTCAAGCGCATAGCGGGGTTTTGAAAGTCCGGTGACGTTATCGCGATTCTCGCTATCGAATCCAATGCTGGTGAGCGCAATGCGCAGCCCCGCCGAATGGGCGTGCTTGATAACTGCCAGGGCGGTTGTAGTTTTGCCAGTGTTCTTGGCCGTGCCTGTGAATCCGATCGTTTTCATACCTGTTCCTCGTCGATGGTGTTCTTCACTATCCGCCCGGGAGATAACCCGTTTTCCCTCGTCTAAAATAAACCTTCGTAGATCGAAGCCGTGAAACTAATTCGGCTGGCAATTTACTCCCTGCATTAATAATACCGGAATGGGTCCCGTCTGGCAATTGTTGACTTTTGGGGCAACCGCGCAGACCGCAGTACCCGCAAAACGCAATAGTTCGCGTTAATCATTCATTTTGGCAGTTATTATGATACTCAAGCCCTCATCCACCAGCCAATGATTTGCGTATAAGGAGAATAACACATTAATCGCTTTCAAATGGGACGAACTCCGATATTTTAACTAAGTGGCACCATGATCAACAATCAAGCGAAGGTATTATGGTGTGGAATCCCTATTAATTCCTTGCGCAGAAACTCGGTCAGCAACCGGCGTTCGCTATGAAAGAAGAGAAGTAAGGCATTGTCATTGGTCGGCGTGATGTGCACGCGAGGGTGATCCAGGATGTTTCTTGGGGTGTCGTTAACCATTTTGTTGCTGTGGGCTTTTCCTCAGGATGGACATTAACGGAGTTTACAGGTGAATGAAGCCCTGTTCTCAAACCCGCGGCCGGGGAAAATATTACTGGCATAGCTGTCTGCCGCGACACGGCAGTGATTTTGTTTCCCATGCGGAGATCGCACCAGCGAAACCAATGATCGCGAAAGTTTTAACGGAACAGATCGTGTCCGGCGCGATAATTTGGATGTTGGTACGAGGGTGGAACGACTTTCTCCGGACAGTACGGAGGGTCTAGGCAGACTACAGTTGTATACCTCATACCATCTATATATAATAAGGTAAGAGATTGTTGCAAATCACATCTTGTTCAGGAGGGGAAAAGGAGCCTTTATGTTCAATAACATTCTTCTTTCATTTGATGGTTCGGAGCATGCCATGAATGCAGCAAGGCTAGCCGCTCAACTGGCTCTTCAGCAGGAACATCCATTTTTATGGGTGGTGTGTGTAGTAGAAGATATTCCCGATTTATTGCAAGAACCTTATCAAAGCAAGCTGATTGCAGCTCAATCCTCAAAAGGAGAAGCGCTAATTGATGCTGCGACCCAAATCGTTGGCAATCAGGTTGAAGTAAAGCGCCAGTTATTATTTGGAGACCCGGCAGAATGCATAATAAATGTCGCCGAGAACCGTAGTTGTGACTTGATTGTTATGGGGACGCGGGGTTTGGGTCCACTGCGCGGGCTTTTGTTGGGAAGTAAAGCGCAGAAAGTGGTCAGTCTCACCAAATGCCCGGTGCTATTAACCAAATAATTGCTTGCATTGAACAAGAAAGCGAGTTTAGCAGAACGATTCGCAAATCCTCTTTTTGCGCGCGTACCATTAATCGAGATTACTACCCGATCAACAATCCAACTCCCATTAACACCGGTGTGAGCAGGTTGAGCAGCACATTCTGCCCCAGCGAGGGCATCAGTTTAGGCAGATCATCAGCGTGTTGCAGAGCGCCTTTGGCGGTGGGGATGGCGGTAATTATTGTAGCCAGACCCAGCAGCGCCCATGCCGGAGTGAGTTTAAGCACAACACCTAGAATAATGGCAACGTAAGTGCCCACGAGGAAGGCGGTGAAGATCACCGCGCTGGCTTTCTTGCCGATCAAAATGGGAAAGTGCCGCCGACCGACAGTTTTATCCGCTTCGGCATCGGGGAACTGGTTGAGCAGCAGCAAATTGCTCACCAGGAAGAAGGGGATGAATGAGACGAGCAGGGCTGTCCACGAGAAGACGCCGGTGAGCGCGAAGTACGTACCGTTTACCATCAAGGTGCCAAACCCCATCCCGGGCGCCAGCAGGCACAGCACAGGCTGCCGGTTAAGCCAGGGAGTGTAAGTAACGATCACAAAGAGTCCCAATGCGCCAAGCACTAATATTGGCCAGCCATGCAGAATGAAGAAATACACGCCAATGGCAGCGCAGATGGCAGCGCTTACCAACCCGGTCGCGAGCGCGTAGGGTGCCTTGGAAGGGTCCTCTGCCAAAACGCCGCTGCCGCCGCTGAAAGGCGTGCGGGTGGTTTTGGTATCCAACCCACTTTTGATGTCGCCGTATTCATTAAGCGCATTGACGCTGATGTGCGCCATCACGCCGCCGGCGAAGCACAATACAGCATGCCAGGAATTAATACTTCCGACAGCCCAGATGGCGGCCGCCATACCCAAAAATACGCAGGCAGGGGCGAGCACCAGGAAAGGCAAACGCATGGGTCCGATGATGTATTTCATGTTTCACTCCTGAAAAGGAAATTGATTTGCTAAAGGGTTTAACCCCCAATACCCAAAAAAGCTATTCTTGTTCCTTACTGGCTGATGCAGATTCTCCATCGATTAAGAATCTGACTGCGTCTTCTTCATTTTCGCCTTCGTAAATTTTGACATCAGTAGCTTTTCGGAATCTGTGTTCGAAAACCGTATAAATACCAGCGTTTAAAACAAGCCAACGATTGCCATTTAACAATTTTATATTCTTTGATGCGAGTGCTTCCGTAATATTCATTATTATGACCTTCCGAGAGGTACGCGATACTTAAAAGTGATTCCATGAATTAACAGGATATTTCACCCCAACCACTTGGCAGCGGTTTTCGGCAGGTCGATCACCGACCCCACCTTGGTGGTGCAATTTGGCAGGCTTTCAATGAACTGACGGCCGTACTTCTTGGTGAGCACGCGTTTATCGAGGATCACCACCACGCCCCGGTCAGACTGGGTGCGGATGAGCCGCCCGAACCCCTGGCGAAAGCGCAGGATGGCTTCAGGCAGGTTGTATTCGTTGAAGGCGTCATCAAAGGTTTCAGATCGGGCAGCGATGATGGGGTCGGAAGGCACATCAAAGGGCAGTTTTACGATCACCAGTACCGATAGCGCCTCGCCGGGGATATCCACGCCTTCCCAGAAGGCGCGTGTGCCCAGCAACAC
>WOUT01000029.1:6470-34111 GCA_009773005.1 Chloroflexota bacterium
TACACCTGGATGTCCGCCTCAGACAGAGCGCCGGAAATGTTTTGCGAAGTGCGCTTTAATTGGGCATAGGATGTAAAGAGAGCCAGCATGCGCCCGCCGGTAGCTTTGGCGAGCCGGATGATCGCGGCATCCACATCATGCTGATAAGCATTGGCGTCGCCGGGTTCTGCGATATCGTTGACCAGATAGAGCAAAGTGGAAGTTTCAAAATCAAAGGGTGAACCGAGCACCAGTTCGTCAGCCTCGTCGGCGCTGAGGCGGTTGCGGATGTAATCAAACTCGCCATGAGTGGTGAGGGTGGCGGAGGTGAGAATAATGGAGGCTTTCTCATGCCAAAGGTATTGTTCCATCATCGGACCAATGTGCAGGGGAGCGGCTTGCAATACAAGACGGTATGTGTTAGGTTGTATCTCTGCCCAATAGACGTAACTTTCATCCGGTTTGAGAACTAACGCGTTCAAATAGACTTCAGCCTCAGAGAGACGGCGATTGACGCTGGCGAGTGAGCCCAATGCGTCCTCCACATCCTCAGAAGGTTCATCCAGCGTGTCACTGACAGCTTTATGGAACTCGGCAACCAATCCCAACACGGCTTTTGCGCTGCTGTCGGCACTATCCCAGGCGATCTCGACATCCGACCAGGAGGGCAGCGTGCGGGTTGCCGGTATGATCCGGTTTTGCTGCCCGTAGTTGTTGACGGGCTGCCCTTCACGCAGCTCTTCCATGAAGAAGTTCATGCTTTTTACGAAATCAGAAAAATCATTCTCCATTCTGAACAGCAGGTCAGTGATCTTGTGCACCGCCATATTTAACCCGGCAAAATCAGATGGCGTAAGGGTATGTGAAAGCAAGTTCAACAGTCTGCCGAGCAAGCCGCTTGAAGTGCCGCCAATCTCCCGCAGCAGCCTAACAAAATCCATTTGGGTGATCCTGAAAGAAAGCGCGCTGGTGGAAGCGGATTCAAGGTGATGACCTTCATCAACGATCAGATAATTGTATTCAGGCAGCACGCGGCTGCCGGTAATCACATCTGCGAGCAGCAGAGCGTGGTTGACTACTAAAATATGCGCGGACTGGGCTGCCATGCGCGTCTTGTAGAACGGACAGACGCCGCCGGTGCGCGAAAGGCAGACTTCTGCCTTGCAGCCTTCGTCCTCAGCCGAGAGACGAGACCAAACCTCGCGTTCGGTAGGACCATTAAGATTGATCTCACCACGGTCTCCGCTGCCTCCCTGCTGCAGCCAGACAAGCACCTTGGCAAACACGCGCAGTTCATCTGCAGTCTCCGGGGCGTTCTTACGCAGCGAATCCAAACGGCGTGGGCAGAGGTAATTGCCGCGTCCTTTCACTACCACTGCACGTACTTCAGAACCGAGTGCGGCGGCGAGGTCGGGGATATCTTTCTTGATCAATTGGTCCTGCAGGGTGATCGTGTTGGTCGAAATGACCACACGCAGCGAGTTTTTGAGCGCCCATTCCACCGCCGGGATGAGATAGGCGAATGATTTTCCAGTGCCTGTGCCGGCTTCCACCATCAAGTGCTGGCTCTCGGAGAGAGCTTTAGTGACCGCGCGCAGCATTTCGAGCTGTTGGGGGCGGCTCTCAAAATTCTCAAAATAGTGGGCAAAGGGTCCGCCGTGTTCGATCTTGGCCGCGATCTCATCCGGGTCAAGCGGAGTGGGTGTTTCAATCGGGACCAATGGAGGCAGCAAGACGGCTCCGCCGAATAAAGCGCCGTAATCATCCTGATAAACTTTCCTGGCTTCCACTGGCATGCGCCCTTTTTCACGCAGCGCCTGCTCGAACATCAACGATCCATCCCAGTCGATATTTTCACTTAACCGCACGGTTTCCGCGAGGATCTCGATGGGCAGTTCGAGTACTTTTTGATAAAGCTGATACAGCACAACGTGAGTCAACTTGGCATCATCCAGGGCGCGGTGTGAATTGGGGATCATGCTGCCAAGCATTGAGCCCAGTGTACCAAGGTTGTAACGGCTGTTACAGGGCAGGGCAATGGCAGCGAGCTCATAAGTGTCTACCACTTTATTGAACCGCAGGATATTTTGTTTTTGCAGGAAAGAGAGGTCAAAGCGAATATTGTGTCCAACTACAGGGTCATCCCCGACAAAATCAGCCAATTCCTGAATGACTGCCTGGATGGGAGGGGCGTTGCGCACCATTTCATTGTTGATGCCGGTAAGTTGGGTGATCATGGGTGGGATCGGCCGACCTGGATTGATCAGTTTGCTCCACTCGGCGTCTACTCGGTGACCTGAAAAGCGCACCGCGGCGATCTCAAGTATGGCGTCCTTGTTGGCGTCGAGACCGGTGGTTTCAATATCAATGGCGACCATAGAGGGCATGCGCGAATTATAACATGCAGAATAATGAACGCCTTAAGAAGGTGACCCATCAATGAATTTAATCTTATTTATTGGATTCAGAGGGATGATGATAAGATTATTTGAACCTTATATTAAGCAAGGAGATGTTTGATGACCGAACTCAAGAATAAAATCTTTAAAATAACTCTTGAACCAACAAACGGCACCTTTGACATCCTCACGTATGATCCCCAATTACCGGACTTGCTAAAAGCACGCCTGAAAATGGTCTATCGCTGGCGTGGACGCCAGTTTATCTCTTTGCAAGATGAGTGGGAAGTTTGCGACCAAAACCGGGAAATAGTCAATTCACCAGAGCATGGCATGATTGAGCTGATCACGCTCGCCATGCCGGCGGATATTCGCGGGATTGCCTATCGGCTCCAGTTCGGGGTGATGCAGGAGTACCCGCTTGTGATCTGGAAGGTTGAAATGATTAATCAAGGCGAGGACCCTGTGGTCGTTGAATCGATGGAACTTTTAGGCCTAGACGCGAATCGCAGCGGCAGCGTCAAATGGGCAAATGCCAAAACCCAAAAAGAGCTTGGATTTTTTTCAAACGGGTGGCAGTCATGGTCTCCGGCGCAGTGGTACTCTGGTGACAGCCGCATGAACATTAGCAGGCTGGGTGGATTGCAGAATCCTATGATCTACAATCACGGCACTCCTCTGCCTAAAGAGACAGGACAATTCTCAAGCGATTTCTTCGCGGTTGTGGGTGACCGGGTAGAGCGCACTGGGTTTGTGATCGGGTTTTTGTCTCAGAAAAATCATTTCGGATCAATCACAGCAGATTTTAATGGGCAATTGAAGCTGAAGTTGTGGGCCAATGGGGATGACACTCTTCTCGACCCTGAAAAATCAATGACCACGGATTGGGCTGTTTTCAACCCTGTGCTGCTTGACCATCGAGAACCTCTTAATAAATATCTTGAGGCGGTGGCACGCGAAAACCATATTCGAGTGCCTGAAGATTCCCCGGTGGGCTGGTGTTCCTGGTATCACTTCTACACACATATTTCCGAAAAAATAGTGCAAGATAATCTGGCTGCAATTTTGGACCAACAGGAAACCCTGCCCATTCAACTCGTGCAAATCGATGATGGTTTTGAAAGACAGGTTGGAGACTGGTTTAGTTTTAAATCTGAATTTCCAAATGGAGTGGCCCCACTGGCTAAAGAAATCAATAATGAAGGACTGTTGCCCGGATTGTGGCTGGCGCCTTTCATCGTGCATCCGAAGGCGGAGATCGTTAAGAATCACCCGGATTGGTTATTGCGAAAGATAAACGGCAAACCGGTTAACGCCGGTTTTGTGTGGGGCACGCTGACTACTGCTTTGGACCTTACTGTTCCCGAGGCTTTGGATTATGCGTGCAGCGTTGTCAAAACAGCATCAGCAGACTGGGGTTTTCCATATCTGAAACTTGACTTTCTCTATGCCGCTGCGCTGCCAGGAAGATACAAAGATCCGACCCTCACCCGCGCCCAGGTGCTGCGAAAAGGGATGGAAGCCATCCGTGAGGCGGTGGGCTCTGAAGTAACATTGCTGGGCTGCGGGGCTCCGTTTGGGCCGATGCTGGGGTTGGTTGATGTTATGCGCATCGGCGCGGATGTGAGCGGGCATTGGTGTCCAAAATTCAATGGTTTTGGGTTATTCATCAAAAATGAACCAGCCTTTCCATGCGCCAGGAATTCGATCCGTAATATTCTCACTCGCGCCAACCTGCACAAATATTGGTGGATCAACGACCCGGATTGCCTGCTCATCCGCCCGGAAACACATTTGTCTCTTGCAGAAGTGCAATCGCTGGCAAGCGCAATCGCATTAACTGGTGGTTCGTTGCTGCTTTCAGATGACTTGACTAAATTGCCTAAAGAACGGTTGCGCATCGCGGAATGCTTGCTGCCAGTGATCGGCGAACGCGCGCGGATCATTGATTGGTTTGATACCGAAATGCCGTCGAAACTGCGTCTAGACCAGGTCAATGAAACCGGTGAATGGCATATCCTCACGAAGTTCAATTGGTCGCCCCAGCGTGCGGATCTTGTTATTAATTCTGAGGAATTTCAATTAGTTGAGGAGTTTTATTGGGTCCGGGAATTCTGGAACGGGAAATCCAGACTTCTCAAGAACGGCGAATCTATCATTTTCGAAAATGTTCCGGCAAACGGCTGTGTCGTGGCGGCATTCAGACGATTTTCTAAAGGACAGCCTTGTTACCTTGGAAGTGATCTGCATATTTCGCAAGGATTGGAAGTCGCAAAATGGAGTACGAACGCCACAGAGGTCAACCTCACGCTTCGCCTGCCTCGAAAGGCAACCGGCAAAATAATCATGTTTGTTCCGGGGGGTGTGCAGTCTGTAATGGTAAACGACAAGGAAGTTGCTGCATCGTCTCTTGAACTGGATTTGTTTTCGATCTCAATTGAAATGGAAGGGTTTGCGCATGTTGTCATACCTCGAAAGCATTAACCATCGCGGTTTAATACAAAAAGGAGAGGGTTGCATGGAATGCACCTCTCCTTTTTTGAGTCATATGGTTGGTGTTCTTTTACTCGCTGGCAGGCGGTTTCTGCTCAGACATGGATTTGCGAAACGCTTCCTGGCGGGCGGCGTGGGCGCGGCGGTTGCGGCGTACTAACCAGCGGATGAAGAAGTAGATCGGAGCGCCGATGATCAGCACAATCGGGAGGACCAGAATGATCAACCAGATCAGGAATTCGACCAAACCCTTGCTAAAGTTTATGAGCGCTTGCACGGCGTCACGCATCACGCCCTCGGGCTGCCATCCGGCTACGGTGATGGGGGCGATTGTTTCTTTGGCAACAATGCGCACGGTGATGGCTGACTTTGAAGATGACTGTTCGTAGTATTGCATTTGTCCTTTGATGACCTCGATCTGCTCGGTTACTTGCATTTTCTGGTTGTAGATCGCGAGGGCGTCTTCGGTCTTCACGGCTTTAGCATAAAGCTCGCTCAACTTGGTGTTGGCTTCTTCGAGGTTGCGCAGGCGAGATTTTAGATCAGTGTATTGCTGGGTCACATCTTGGCCGGAAATATTTTCAGTCAGTGTGTATTTTGCAGCATCACCGGTCATGGCTTTGATTTGGGCGAGAGCGTCATTGAGTTTGTCTGCCGGAACCCGAATCGTGATTGATGCCTCAGGCACTTCCAAGCCGGTGCTGGTCTGTGTTTTATAAATGTAGGAGCTAACCACAAACCCACCCATACTTGTTGCCAGAGTTTGAATAGCGGTCATCGAAAGCCCTGGATCATCCACCGCAATAGTGAGGTCGGCGTTCATAATAATCATTTGCTCAAATACTGGTCCAACCATACTTGGGCTGTTGGAAAATTCCGGTGCAACAGGCATTTCGGAAGCATAAGAGCCATCTGTGTCAGGCATACCGCCCGGACGTGCGCCTTCAAAAACTGCTTTTTGATCATAAGCCAATGAATTTGAATCTGTTGTTGAGGCTTTTGCACACCCGCTTAATATCAGCATAAATACAACCAAACTGATCAGAACTCGTTTCTTGTTCATATTCTCCTCCTCAGGAATTCATGCTATCCATATGCTATATTATGTGCTTCACCGATGAGACGTGACAAGATTACTAAAAGTTCCCGGTTACCAACCATCAATTAGACGTTGGGATTGCCTTTCAGGCAAACCTGCTGACATGATTCGTTTTTGAACCGCTTCAATGTCGTACTCAACCCGGTGAATGTTCCAGGTGGATTCCTCCGGGTCAAAAATTCCAAATGACGCCCGCGGATCATGGTCTCTGGGTTGTCCTATCGACCCTGGATTAAGGATAGCCCGGCTCGTGATCTTTAATTCCTGATTCCCCTCAATAATGACGCGGTAAACTTTTTCGCCGCCCGGGTCAATGGTGAATGAGATCGGGAGGTGTGAATGACCCACAAAAGCCAACTGAGTATTAAAATATGCAAAATTCATCATTGCTGTAAATGGTTCAACCAGGTATTCCCAAACCGGATTTCGGGGGCTGCCATGTGTGAGAGTGACCATTTGAGTCACAACTTTTTCAGGAAGCTTTTTTAGATAAGCCAGGTTTTGTGGAGTGATCACTTTCCGGGTAAATTGAATGGATTTTTCTGCTTCCTCGTTGAATTTATCAATATTTTTATTACCGCTAACCGCTGCATCATGGTTGCCCATTAAACAAGTCAGGTTCGGTAATAAGCGAATACGGTCAATGCACTCGTTAGGGTCGGGGCCGTAACCAACCAGATCGCCCAAACACCAGACGGCGTCGACCGTGACAACAGATGCCAATACGGCTTCAAGTGCCGTAAAATTTGCATGGATGTCAGAGAGAACTAGAACTCGCATATTTCTTCTTTTCATACTCAAAAAAATGCTGCCCGCATCGTATTTTGTTAAACAACTTGCGGAGGACAGGTTAATCAGATTTATTATCAGTATTGTCCCTAAAAAACATAGATTGCTTTGTAAACTTATTCTAAATGATTAATGGATAATTTGTAGTAAATAATCCCAGGATTATGTTTTGATTTGTTCGATGATTTCAGACGCATAATCGTATCGCCCAAAAGCGGGCATGAGATAAACGCCCTGTACCCGGGGTTTGATCTGCTTTACAAGCTCTATGGTCAGTTTAACGCCGGTGTGCGCGCCTTGATCCCCGCTTGCCTCCATTTGCTTGCGAACCCCTTCCGGGATGTCGATGCCTGGAACTTCTTGTTGCAAGAAAGCTGCGTGCCGTGCGCTGGCTAACGGCAGGAGTCCCACGATCAAGGGGATGGGTAATTTGCCATCCTCCGTTTCGTAAGCCTTGAAGAAATGCGAAATCAACGCTGGGTCGTAGATCGGTTGTGTGAGTATAAAGTCAGCTCCAGCTTTAAGCTTTCGACGCAAGTTTTTCAATTCATCCGCCATGTTGACCGGGTTCAAATTCAATGCGCAGCCTACAAAAAAGTTAGTTGGTTGACCGATATCTGAACCGGCATGATCAAGACCTGCATTAAAGCCTTGTTTGATCAATTTGATCAACCCGGATGGCACCAGATCGTAGTTATCATTCGCTCCAGGATAATCTCCAATAGCTGTGGGGTCGCCCATCACCACAAACACGTTACGCACTTCGAGAGCGTGCGCAGCGAGCAAGTCACCTTGCACGCGCAGCAGGTTTCTACCCCGGGTGGGGAAATGCAGTACCGTTTCAATGCCAACTTTCCTTTGGATAAGACTGCACACTGCCCAAGGGCTCATACGCATACGCGCCATCGGACTGTCTGCCACGTCGATCACATCCGCCCCGGATTCTGCCAGCAGGCTGGCGCCGGCGATGAGTTTACTGGTTGAAAGTCCGCGCGGCGGATCCATCTCGACCGCGATGACAAATGTGCCATCGCTTAAATTTTTAGCCAGACTAGTAGGAGGAAGGAGGGTATCTTTATCGCTTTCAACACTTGTTGTAGCAAGATCAGAATACTCCCTGATGGTGACAGTAGGAGCAGACGCCAGAACATCGGACATTGCCTTAATATGCGCAGGAGTTGTTCCGCAACAACCACCGATAAGGCAGGCGCCAGCCTGCCAAAATGATTGAGCATACTCACCAAAGTATTCCGGTGCAGCCGGATACATAATTCGCCCCTCAACTTGTTCAGGCCATCCTGCATTGGGCATAATTGAAAAAAGCCCGTCTGGGAGTGCTTCTTTCATTTGTTTTAAAATAGTCAACAATTGGTTCGGTCCGCCAGAGCAGTTGATGCCGATTACATCCGCGCCCTCTTCATGAATGCGCCGGGCGACTTTGGCAGGCGGATCACCCAGCAAGGTGCGGTTATCGCGGGTGAAAGTCATTGAGGCTACGATCGGTAACCCAGGAGCAGTCTCTTTGGAGGCTTTGACTGCTTCAACGATTTCGTAAAGGTCAGTCATGGTCTCAATGATGATCAGGTCAGCGCCGGCTTTGGCGAGCGCCGAGATCTGCGCAGCAAATGCCGCGCGAGCCTGTTCAGGCTGCACACGCCCGAATGGCGCCATGCGTACACCGAGTGGACCTACATCCCCGGCGATCAGCACATTCTTAAATGACGCCATAACCGCACGCCGAGCAAGCTCGACCCCGGCGGTATTGATCTCAACCAGTTTAATATCAAGTCCGTGTTGTGCGAGTTTATAGCGGTTTGCGCCAAAGGTGTTGGTTTGAATGAGCTGCGAGCCGGCTTCAATATATTTGCGGTGTATGTCTGCCACTAGTGCGGGTTGGCTGAGGTTGAGGGAATCAAAGCAGCCTTCAAACGCGACGCCGCGTTGGTGCAACATGGTTCCCATGGCTCCATCCGAAAGGATCGGTTTGCCAGATTTGAGAAGTTCGACTAACCCAAGATTAGCGCTCATTGATCAATTCCCTCTCATCAATTGCTCAATCCTGGATTCTCCAATGTTGTAGTATTTGGCTTCTGGATGATGCAAAATGATGGCGGCGGTTGACTGTTCGGGAACAAGCTGGAAGGCAGAAGTTAAACTCATTCCCAACTCTTTTTCTACTGGCAAGAGATTGAAGACCATGCGATGGTCAGCCAGTTCCGGGATGGCTGGATAGCCCCAGGAATAGCGTTTGCCCTGTTCCATACTCAAACCTAACTCGCGCCGGATATGGGTGTGCAAATAATCAGCTGTCGCTTCTGCGGTTTGGACTGCCAGACCGTGGGTAAAATACGCTTCAGTGTAATCAGCTTTCGCTTGCAGTTCATCAAAACGGCTAGTGGCGGCTTGACCGACCGTGACTACCTGGAATGCAACGACATCCATTTTACCGGAATCTACGTTTGAAAAATAATCCGCCAGACACAAGTTTTCTCCTGCTGCCTGCCGCGGAAATTTAAAGCAGAAAAGCGGTCTCGGCTGCCCTAGCTTGACAGAGTCAGGCTCATACACGATCAAATCGTTCCTGTCTGCTTGTGCCGGCCAATATCCATAGACTGCCTGAGGCGCTAGCCATTTTTCTTCGATGGCTACTTTGCACATTTTTGCCAAACGTACCTCGAACTCTCGCTGGAGGGTGACCCATTCCTCACCGTGTGTATTTTTGGCTCCCCAAGACAGGCGGAATAGTTCATTCTTGGACAAATGTTTGAAGATGATCTCCAAAGGCATACTTCTCACGACCTTGGGTCCCCAATGTGGAGGTGTGGGGATTTGAGCCGCAAGCTTAATTGTTGAGTGTTGCCCTTCCGGGGTGTTTGTCTGAGCAGGCGTAACCCGCTCTAACTCAATATCGGATTCTTGCTTGATCTTTTGCAGGAGCGCTGTTTTGGTTTCTGAATCAGAAAGTGCATCCATGGTGGAAAGACCTTCAAAAGCATCTTTGCAGTAAAACACACCGGCTTTATAGATCTCCTGATCCTCGGTCACAAGAATGCGGCGGCCAAAGCGCTGATTGATAGCTGCCCCACCGATCAAAACGGGAATATGATGACCTCGGCGGTGCAGCTCATTGATGATCAACGGCATTTGTTTGCTGGTGCTCACCAACAGAGCGCTGAGACCGATCGCATCCGCGTTGATCTCAACCGCTTTGGAGATGATGGTTTCTGCGGGGACTTGTTTGCCGAGGTCCACAACGGTGTACCCGTTATTGGATAGAATTGTTTTGACCAGGTTCTTGCCGATGTCATGAACATCTCCGTAAACGGTCGCAAGAACCAGGGTGCCCTTTGAAGAGCCTTCTTTTCGCTCGAGGAAATTCTCGAGGTATGAGACAGTTTTTTTCATCACTTCAGCAGATTGGAGGACGAAAGGAAGAATTAACTCGCCGGTGCCGAATTTATCGCCGACCTCCTTCATGGCAGGCAACAATACAGTGTTCAGGATTTCAACCGCCCGTTCATTTTTAGTTTGTCCCAAATTGATCTGGGTGAGCAGCTCATCAATATCCTTTTCCACCTCCTCCTTAATTCGATGGGCAATCTTCCAATGCAGACGCTCGGATGTGTTCAGGCTTTTTAATAATTCCTGCCGGGCGTCTATTTTAACTTCGGCAGGACCAGAAGACTGGAAGTACTCAACCAGTTTGGGCAACGCTTCTGGATGGCGGTTGAAGATCAAATCTTCCGCAAGCCGTTTCTCTTCAGCAGAGATCTCAGCATATGGAGTAATGGTGGCAGGGTTTAAGATTGCCATATCCAGACCGGCTTCGACGGCATGATAAAGCATGACGCTATTGATAACTCCACGCGAGTTTGGCAAAAGACCGAAGGAAACGTTGCTGACCCCAAGCGAGGTGAGCACCCCCGGAAGAGACTCTTTGATCAACTTAATGCCTTTGATAGTTTCGATGGCTGATTCGGCAAATTCCTCTGATCCGGTGGCGAGAGTAAAAGTCAGGTCGTCGTAAACCAGGTCTTCTGCTCTGAGACCATGATCATTGACCGCGATATCAAAAATGCGTTTGGCCACTTCAAGTTTGCGTTCGGCGGTTTTTGCCATCCCCTGTTCGTCTATGGTCAAGACGATCACCGCGGCGTTATATTTTTGTGCAAGCCCAAAAATCTTGTCGGCTTTTTCTCTTCCACCTTCAAGATGAGTCGAGTTGATCAGGCACCTGCCAGGAGCATTTTTTAGTGCTGTTTCTAAAACATCCAATTCGGTGGTATCTATCACCAGAGGTAAGCGAATGATTGGCGCGATGAATTTGATCAATTTGTACATCGTGGCAGCTTCATCCCCTCGTTCGGTAAGCGCCACACACAGGTCCAGGGCGTGTGCGCCGCTTTCAACCTGTTGTCGCGCCAGGCTGAGAATACTGTCAAAGTCATCGTCCAGCACCATCTTCTTGAAATTGCGGCTGCCTTGTGTATTCAAACGTTCGGCAATGAAAAAGGGGCGTGGTTCTTGCTGCATCGGCTGGGCTTGTATTGCTGATGAAAGGCGAGGGTTATGATTCTGTGGTCGAGGCGCAGGTTTCAATTGACTTACTTTTTGGACTAAAGCTTTCAAGTGATCGGGAGTGGTTCCGCAGCAGCCGCCCACAACACTGACCCCGTTTTTCTCGACAAATTCAAAGAGGGTTTGGGCAAAAGGTTCTGGTTCAAGTGGGTAAACTGCTTGACCATCAACATTGAGCGGCAGCCCTGCATTGGGAATGCAGGAGACTGGCAGTGATGAATTCTGGCCAAGATAGCTTATCGGTTCGCGCATGAAATCAGGACCAGTGGAACAGTTCAAACCGATCACATCGATTGCTAGATTCTCGAGGATCGCCAGCACGGCAGATATGTCAGTTCCAAGCAGCATACGCCCAGCGGTATCCAAAGTCACCTGGGCTTGAATTGGGAGCGATTTATTTGTCTTTTCGAATGCATCCTGAATACCATAAATGATGGCCTTGACCTCCAGAATATCCTGAGAGGTCTCGACCAAAAGCAGGTCAACGCCGCCCTCTATCAAGCCGACTGCTTGCTCACAAAAAATAGACCTCAACTCATCAACACTGATATTCGAGAGTTCGGGATCATTCATGGAAGGAAGCTTGCCCGATGGACCAATCGAACCCGCGACGAATCTTGGATTTGAAGTGCTGCTGAAAACATCGGCACATTTTCGCGCCAGCTTGGCCGCAGCAGAATTGATCTCGATCACCCGATCAGCAAGACCATATTCACCCAATGTGAGCCGGTTAGAGCGGAATGTGCAGGTTTCGATCACATCCACGCCTGATTCCAAAAAGGAGTTATGCACAAGTTCCACTGCCTGCGGATAGGTGATGACCAGGAAGTCATTGCAGCCCACATATTTTTCGCCGCCAAACTGTGCTGCAGTAAGGTTTTGCTTTTGCAGGCTCGTTCCCATTGCTCCGTCAAAAACCATAATTTTATTTTGTAAAGCATCAAGATATGAACGATTTGTATAAGTCCTTTTCATGGAAATTCTCCCTGGTAATAATTGATAATTTAATAAAAAAATATACCTCTCAAATTTGAGAGAGGCAATCAAAAGATTCTTTTCTCTCTCATCTCTCAGAAAACCCAAAGCCAGTTATCTTTGGCACAAGGTTCTGCCGGAATTGGCACCTGCTCGTTTGAGCGGTTGCCGAGGTTTCGCAGGGCCGGTCCCTCCACCTCTCTGAATGAGTGGGATAGCAATTGCTTCCCAATATACGTTGAAAAAAATTTTACCACGAAAAAAGTCTGAATTAAATGAAATAATTATCTGTAAATTTGAAATCCAGTAACTTGATATAATCGAATAGTATTTTTGTTGATCGTTCAGATTTTTGGTTTTTAAAGGATTTTCCATTTCACAAATTATCTATTATATTTTGCGTTGTTCCAATTACTGCATCGCTTTTGATAACAAGGCGCAAAAGTTAGACAAATCACAAGCGCCTGATAGTATCAGTAAATTAAGTTGAGTATATGATTGCTGAGGACTTTGGTAGGATTTGTTTGCTGGCTCATCGTGAGGTTCGCACCATTGGATATAAGTATCATTTCGAGACACAGATCGCATTACATGATATTAAAACGAAATTGGAAAAACTCGGATCTTAAAGCTCGAAAAGAGCGCTGCGTATGGGACATAATGGCAAAGATGGTTAAAATGAATCAACCTGATATTAAAGATTTAGGTATCGTTAACACATTTATATCGAAACAGCAAGATGCGCGTGGAGCACCCTGGGAATGACAAATGATCCTGCGAAAACTATTGAATATCTAAATCCATAATCGGAGGGGAACCATGGAAGAAAAAGCTGCAGAT
Organism: Chloroflexota bacterium; assembly: GCA_009773005.1. Classification (GTDB taxonomy): domain Bacteria; phylum Chloroflexota; class Anaerolineae; order Anaerolineales; family Anaerolineaceae; genus UBA6107. Next base: position 19,623 of record WOUT01000029.1, read on the forward strand.
CTGCGGCAACAATTACCTTCTTATAAAGTTGTTTTGACCACTGGGCTGATCCTGGCGTTAACCGGGTGGCTGGGGTTGGCGTCATTATTTCTGCTCACGATTCCTACTCTAGGTCCGCGCTGGTTATTATTTTTTCTTACCACCCTGGCTTTTAGCGGACCGGCGCTACCTGTGATGCATTATCTCCACCGGCGTTTTCCACGCAAACCCGCTGCCACTGGTGCAGTTTTGGTACGTGAAGCCTTATGGGTTGGCATTTACACCGATGCCATACTCTGGCTGCAATTTGGCAAAGTGCTGAATTTTGCGCTGGCTGTTTTGATTGCTGCTGGTTTGGTGGCAGTCGAATTATTAATTCGACTGCGTGAGCGCAGCCAATGGACCCCGCCAATATCAGAAAATGAATAACTCGCGCCTAATTCCTTCAGTGGACCACCTGCTTCGAACTCCAATACTCTCCAAATTGGAAATTGAGTATGGGCACGCGCTGGTGGTTGAATCGGTTCGCAGCGTTTTAGATGAAATTCGGGCGCATGCCAGGTTTGAAAGAGTCTTTCCCTCTGATGAAGCGATATGTAAGTTAGCCGAACAAAAATTGAAAAATCAAACTCAACCCACTCTGATGTCGGCGATCAATGCCACGGGTGTGATCTTGCATACCAACTTGGGTCGTGCGCCGCTTTCGACCGCAGCCACCAACGCTATGAGTGAAGTCTCATCGGGATATTCAACCCTTGAATTTGATCTTGATAAGGGCTTGCGCGGGTCACGGTCAATGCATGCCAGTGAGCTTTTGAAAAAAATAACCGGAGCAGAGGACGCTTTCGTTGTAAATAACAATGCTGCAGCAGTGTTGCTTTGTCTTTCTGCATTGGCAAAACACAGGGGAGTGGTGATCTCTCGTTCGCAGCTGATCGAAATTGGCGGCGGGTTCCGCATACCTGAGGTGATGAAGCAGTCAGGCGCAAAATTGGTCGAAGTCGGCACAACAAATCGTGTAAACCTGGCTGATTATGAAGAAGCATTAACAAACGGGACGGCAATGGTTATGCGGGCACATTCTTCGAATTTTAAAATTGTGGGTTTTGCCGAGGAACCCGACCTCCTTGAAATCATCGGATTAACGCATCAACATGGTTCGTTGTTTATTGATGATCTGGGCTCCGGAGCGCTGTTGGATACTTCGAAATTTGGGCTTGCCAGAGAACCCATGGTACAGGAATCAATACGATTAGGAGCGGATCTGGTTTGTTTTTCGGGCGATAAACTGCTTGGGGGTCCACAAGCTGGCGTCATCGTAGGAAAAGCAACTCTTATTGACAAGTTAAAGAAACACCCGCTTGCTCGGGCTGTCCGCGCTGACAAGACTTGCCTGGCGGGGTTATCGGCAACATTGATCCATTATCTTAAAGGCGAAGCTGAACAAAAGGTGCCCGTCTGGCGAATGATCGCCATGCCGTTGGAGGAAATCCATATTAAAGCTCAAAGATGGCAGTCAGTGTTAGGCATCGGAGAAGTAATCGAAAGTAGATCAACCATCGGCGGAGGAAGTTTGCCAGAGGAAACCCTTCCAACTTATGTATTGGCACTGCATGTCAGTCAGCCGAACAATTTTTTGCGAATATTGCGTAAAATCAATCCACCGATCATCGCGCGTGTTCAGAACGATAAAATTTTGTTTGACCCTAGAACAATTTCAGATATGGAAGATTCTATGTTCCTTTCCAGATTAAAATCTGTTCTTTAAAGGAGTGATATATGAAAGCGGACATTGACCGATTGATGAAAGAACAGAAAATCGATATTCTTCTCGTTACCGGATCTGCACAACATAACCCGTCGATGGCTTATTTTACAGGTGGTGGGCACATATCCGACAGCGATTTGATCAAAAAGCGCGGAAGCGAACCCGTGTTGTTTCACAATTCCATAGAACGTGAAGAGGCAGCGCGCACTGGTTTGAAGACGATCAGTTATTCCAAGTATCCACTGGTTGATCTGATCAAAGAGGCAGGAGGAAACTATCTTGAAGCGTATGTATTGCGTTACCAAAAGATGTTCACTGATCTTGGGATTACCTCAGGCAAGGTCGCGGTCTACGGATTAAAAGAGGTGGGCGGGTTCCATTCTGTTCTTAATCGTCTGCAACAACTAATGCCAAAGTTGTTTTTTGAAGGGTTCATGCGTGATGAGATCCTCTTAAGCGCCATGATGACCAAAGACGCTGACGAAATTGCACGCATCAGGCAGATGGGGAAGGTCACAGTGGATGTGGTGGGTAAGACTGCTGATTTCTTGACCAGTCACAAAACAAAAAAAGGCTTGCTCGTGCACACAGACGGAACACCGCTCTTGATAGGAGAGGTGAAACGCAGGATCAACCTTTGGCTCGCAGAGCACGGCGTTGAAAACCCGGAAGGTACGATCTTTGCCATTGGGCGGGAAGCTGGTGTTCCTCACTCCACCGGGACGGCAACAGATGCACTGCGGCTGGGGCAAACGATTGTGTTTGACATCTTCCCCTGTGAGTCGGGCGGTGGATATTTTTATGATTTCACGCGTACCTGGTGTTTGGGGTTTGCATCGGATGCAGTCCTTAAACTCTATGAGGATGTGAAAACAGCCTATGATAAGGTTACTTCAGAACTTAAGCTCAATAAACCATTCTTCCACTATCAAAATCGCGCCTGCGAGATCTTTGAAGAATTAGGACATCCCACCATCCTTTCCAACCCGGTAACCGAGGTTGGATATGTACACAGCCTGGGTCACGGTATCGGTCTTCATGTGCACGAGAAACCCTGGGCAACCACGATAAACCCTTCACCAAGCGATATCCTGGCACCTGGTTCGGTGTTCACGCTTGAACCCGGTTTGTATTATCCTGAAAAAGGAATGGGGGTGAGGATCGAAGACTCACTGGTGGTTACACCCGAAGGGAAATTCGAGATCCTTGCAGATTATCCTAAAGACCTTTTCTTGCCATTGAAATAGAGTGACCTCATTTGGTATCATTTAGTGTGATAGAAAATTGAAGAAAATAAGGAAATTCCTTTGAAAACCGCCAGAATTTTAGGTATTGAGTCATCCTGTGATGAGACCGCAGCTTCAGTTGTTGAAAACGGAAGGGTGATGCTTTCCAATGTTATTGCCACCCAAATCGACCTGCATAAAAAATACGGTGGGGTTTTCCCTGAAGTGGCATCAAGGCAGCATATTCTGGCGATATACCCGGTAATTGAAGAAGCGCTGGTGCGCGCGCATATGAGCCTGGCGGATATTGATGCAGTTGCCGTCACACGCGGTCCGGGGCTTGCAGGCTCGCTGGTAGTTGGAATGAACACCGCCAAGGGAATTGCACTTGGAAAAAGCTTACCCCTGATCGGAGTCAATCACCTTGAAGGTCATGTCTATTCAGCCTGGGTTTATTCTTCTGACACACCGCAGCCACCCCCGGCGCCCGATTTTCCGCTTTTAGCATTATTGGTTTCCGGCGGGCACACCGAATTGAATTTGATCACGGACCATATGCAATATCAACGCCTGGGCGCCACCCTGGATGACGCTGCAGGTGAGGCTTTTGACAAAGTCGCCCGATTGATTGGTCTGCCGTATCCCGGTGGGCCGTCTGTGCAGAAAGCTGCTGCTGAAGGGAACCCTGAGGCATACGCTTTTCCGCGTTCGCGCATGGATGGCACCTGGAATTTTTCGTTTAGCGGATTGAAGACTGCAGTGCTGCGGGTAGTGCGCAAGCTGCAGGAGGTCAACAAGGTTTTACCTGTGAACGATTTGGCGGCCAGTTTTCAAGCGGCAGCAGTGGATGTTTTGTTCACGAAAACGATGAAAGCCGCCCATGAATTTGGCGTGAAAGAAATTATGGTCGCGGGCGGTGTTTCAGCGAACCGGGCGCTGCGGGATGCCTTTCTCAACCAATCTGAATTCGTTGTGCATATTCCACCGCTCTTGTTGTGCACCGATAATGCCGCGATGATTGCTGCTGCAGGGTATTATCACTTTGCTAACGGTCAGACTGATCCGCTTGATCTGGATGTATTGCCCACCTGGCCGCTTAGTTAAGTCACTTTTTAGAGATGAGTTCATCTAAATGATAGAAGACAATAACTTGTATTCACCAGAGTTCATCAACCGTTTAAAAAGCGGCAACCGTGAGGCATTTACGCAACTGGTTGAGGAGACTTCAAGCAAGATTTACAACCTGGCATTAAGAATGCTTGAAAAGGAACAAGACGCGGAAGATGTCTTGCAGGAGACTTATATTAAGGCTCTAAGAAACATTTCCAGCTTTGAAGGCAGGTCATCTGTGCTGACGTGGTTGTATCGGATTGCAACCAATGAAGCGCTAATGATCATGCGTAAGCATAAAACATCAGGCACGGTTGTAGATATTGACCAGGATGATGATGAGGACGGTGAAGGTTTGCAAATCGTGGATTGGTGTTGTCTGCCGGAGTCTGAGATGATGTCGAAAGAAACGCAAATCAAATTGCAAGAAGCAGCCAACCTTCTATCTCCTTTGCTTAAAGCAGTTTTCCTGCTGCGTGATGTCGAAAGGCTGTCAGGGCAGGAGACGGCCCTGATTTTAGGAATCAATGAGGATGCAGTGAAAACCCGCCTGGTACGAGCGCGGTTGAAGCTTCGAGAGCGCCTAACAGGTTATTTTAGCGAACGGATTAAAATGGAGGTCGCGAATGAGTGACCAACAACATTGTAAAGATTACTTAACCCAAATTTCCGATTTCATTGATGGTGACCTTCACCCTCAGCTGTGTGCCCAATTGGAAGAACACTTGCAGAATTGCGAGAATTGTACAATCGTGGTGAATACCATGAAACGTACGATCGAGCTTTATCGAGTCTCAACTGAACCACAGGAAATACCCCAAGATGTCCGTGCACGTCTCTTCAAATGTCTTTATTTGGATGATTTTCGTAAATAGAGTCACTTTTTCTTAATCCCGACATCAAACAAATATGAATCAAGATTTGAAATCCGGTAGAGAGGGTAGTACATCTTCCCGAACCCCCATTTCGAGACTCTCAACTATGATGGTTTATTGAATTGTTGCTGCACCGGATGTGCATTCCAAAAAGCGGGCGCTGGATTCACCTGATAATGATGATCACCTCCCGTAGGGAAAATACAAATGAATAGAGATAAATATGGATAAACTTTTGGATAATAAAATTTTGGAACAGGTGGTTGATTTTTTCTCAGATTTAAAAAACCCGGTTGAGATCATCTATTTTTCGAGTAAAAATGACTGTCAATACTGCGATGAAATTGGGTCATTGTTAACTGAAGTTTCTGGCCTTTCTGATCTCATTCATCTGCAAATCAAGGACTATGAGGAGCATGTTGAAGAACGCAACCAATTTGGAGTCAAAGCTGCACCAGTTTTCATTATTGTTAGCAAACAAGGTAATCAGGTGGTTGACCACGGGATCAGATATTATGGTCTTCCAAGCGGGCATGAATTCTCATCCCTGATCAATGATATCAGGCTGGTTTCTCATGGCGATTCCGGGCTAACTCCCGAAACTCGAAAGTTTTTGGCGGACTTAAAGCAGCCAGTACACATGCAAGTTTTCGTGACTCCTACCTGTCCGTATTGCCCCCAAGCGGTTGTCTTGGCGCATCAGATGGCCTTGGAAAGTCCATTGGTGACTGCGGATATGGTCGAAGCCATGGAATTCCCGGAGCTTTCTGCCCAATTTAATGTTTCAGGTGTACCGCAGACGACCATTAATCTTGGTGCAGGTACAGTGGTTGGCGCGGTTCACGAACACCAACTGATTGAAAAGATCCAGGCAGCGCTTGCGATATAATCAACGAAACAATATTGGAGGATGTAATGGACGCAAAAGTAACCTGGAAAAGCGGAATGTCATTTAATGGTAACTCTAACTCAGGATTCAACATCCCTTTAGGCGCTTCGGTTGAGCATGGCGGGGTGAGTGACGGTACCAGCCCGATGGAGTTGGTCTTGATCGGGTTAGGGGGATGTTCAGCTATGGATGTGATTTCCATACTGGAAAAGAAACGCCAGGAAGTGAAGAGTTTTGAGGTGGCCTTGCACGCTGAACGATCAACAGAACACCCCAAAGTATTCACGGATATCACGATTGAGTTTATTGTAACGGGTCACTCGATCGACCTGGAAGCAGTGCAGCGCGCAGTGGAGTTAAGTGAAACCAAGTACTGTTCGGTTAATGGGATGCTCAAGAAGTCAGCCGCAATCCACACAAAGTGCACGGTTAAAGAAGGTTAAAGGCGTCAGTCATTCTTTCGGTTGTTCAAGAAAAAGGGAGAATTAGAAAATGGAAGTTTGACCTCCATTTTCTTTTTATTTTTTCTCGGCGGTGATGAGGGAAGAAGGCGATGCGCTCAGGCTGGCTGTGATGGTTTTGCTAAAGCGTTTAAGTGTACCCAGGTAAGGTTCAGAACCATTCTTCGCCACCCAGCCCTCCAAATTAAAGGGAACAGCACTGTCGGCATCCACCCATTCACCATTATATTTGCGCGCAATGTGGACGTGCGTTCCGGTTGCGGTACCACCTTCGCATGATGGATGACCGACAGGATCGCCGGCTTTTAGCAAAACACCAGGTCTGACCATGTCATTCAACCCGAGGTGTAGATACAGGATCACCCACCCGGTTCGTTCGTCGCCGTCTTGATCCAGATCGAGCAGTGCAACAGCTGGTTCAGTGCGAACGATCTGACCGTCAGCCACGGCGGTCACAAATTCACTCGAGTTGCTGCAACCGCCTACTACGCCCGGAGGGGCGAAATCCAGTGCGGCATAGGGTTCGCCTTCACCCCAGGCGGCGTGCGGACCGCCAGTTAATGCCCAAGTTTTACCAGCGGCGAACGGCAAAGTAAGATCTTCCTGCTGCAGGTTACCGGGAATGTGGGTCTGGAAGTTCTGCCATGGGTCGCCAAAAAGGGTTACATAGGTCTGATAGATTCCCTCATGATAAATGGCTTGTCTGTATTCATCGGGTGAAAGTTTATGTGAGAAATAATGCTGCAGGGCAACCGTTGCGGAGTTCTGCCATGGATCAGGTACTTCCATTGTGCCATCTGAACGCGTAATAGTGTCCAAGCGTCCATTACGCCAACCATAATATCCATTATTGAGGAGGTTGGCTGCCCATACCAATTGCAGGTAGAACCCTTTGTGAAATTGGTCTTTGTATCCAAGCGGAAAAAGGGTTTTGTCCGGGTCTAACTCAGGGTTGGTCAACGCTCCGGTTTGATATTCCGCCAATGCCAAGAGCAGGCGCGGACTGATAGAAAAGGTTTGAGCGACATAATCGATCAGATCCCCGCCACGGCGGTTGGCGCCGCCTGAAAACGAAGAATAATTCTTCAACCAGCCAGGATATGAGTTTACAAAAGCTGCGGTATCAAAACCGATTTGCTGCGGACCGTTGATAAACAGGGAATCAGGAAGGATCTGAAACTGACTGCCCCATAGGGCTTTGTAATAGATCGGAATTTTTAGTACTAACCCGGCTTGCAGGGTAGTGATATCCTTTTGGATCAGAGGATTAACTTCAAGGATCTCTTTAACGGTAGTATTGAAATGGGCTGCCAGCGCGGTGAGACTATCCCCGGTCTGGGCGGTGTAATCGACCAGTGTACCTGGTTCATAAACCGGACGGGTAGGCACAGGGGTGGGGGCAGGTTCAGCAAAAGTGGAAAATGAAGCAGGGTCAGGCGTGAGCGATTGAAGAACCACCTCAGTCTGAACGCAGCCTGTTAACAACCCCAACGAGATTGAAAAACCAATAATCCTGTTTACAACGATTTTTGAAATTCGCACTTTATACACCATTTGAGAAACAAAAAAACGAACGGGTCGGAATTAGATCACTAATTTTTGGGTCTGGATATATATGATGTAACCGCACCGTTTAGGTCTCTGATCACGACAAGGCCGCCTTTTGTGAGAGTACCTTCATACGGAACTGATCCGTTGTGAGCCACAAAACCGCTCAGTTCGTATGGCAGAGGTCCGTCAGCCAGGATCCACTCGCCATTATATTTGCGCACGACGTGTGTGTGCGTACCGGTCGATATGCCGCCTTCGCAGGAGGGATGACCTATTTTATCACCGGTTTCGACGCGTGTGCCTACAGCCACCCGGTCGCGGGTCTCAGTATGCATATACATGATATTCCAACCGGTTTGCTCAATACCGTCAAAATCCAGGTCTTCGATGACAATACCGTTTTCGGCGCGCACGATCACCCCGGGAGCCATAGCTGTGACCCATTCCTGTGAGACAGCGCAGCCGGATAGAGTGGATGGCGGCGCGAAATCAAGCGCTGCCAGGGCGCCATCCGGCCCCCAGGCAGAATGCGGACCCCCGGTAAACCCCCACACACGGCCGGGCATAAAGGGGAGTTCGAGTGCTGGCTGCTTTAGATCAGGCGCATAAAGCGGTTCAACGGATTGGGCTCGGATGAAAAAATTACCAAACATTTTTTCCATCAAGGCGGGCATGCTGTCTGGTCCATAGAGCGCGCCAGCCCACTCCAGCTTGTCATACCACTGGGCGAAAAGATATTGTATGGCAGCCGTCCCGGCGTTCAACCCCGGACTGATGCGCACGAATGAACCATCACTGAATGGTAATTCAGACAGAATTCCGGCGCGCCAGCCATAATAACCAATGGAAAGCTGCTGTACTGCCCAGGAAAGTTGTTGGTATAGATTTTTTTGCTCAAGTTTGACCATACCCATCGGATACTCGGTCTCCGCCAGATTGCGGGGTTGGCCGTAAACCCAGTGGCTCTTGTATTCAAGCAAGGCGAGCAGTAGATAAGGGTTAATCGAATTTTCCAATGCCACCCGTTTAATAATGGCGGCTCCGCTGGTGGGGCCGGTGGAAAGCTGTTCAACGTAGGTGCTTAAATAACCGCCAGCCTGTTTGATGAATCCATCGATGTTAAAACCAACCGCGGAGGGCGAAAACACTACCTCGCTGTCTGGCAGGATGATGGTGGATTCGTACACATCGGTCAGCAGATCCGGGATGATGAGCAAAATATTTGGGCTGATCAACCCTGTTTCAGGGATCGGCACGCTGGAGGTGATCTGGTCTCTGGTCACCCCGAAACGACCAAGGATGGAGGGAAGCGTATCGCCCGATTGCGTGTAGTATTGAACAGGTGGTTTGGGGGTGGCGTTCGGGTCAACAGTTGAGGTTGGGCGGAGTGTTTTCGTCACTGCAGGCATTTCAGTGAAAGTGGGCAGGGAGGTGGGCGCTTCCAACGTCTCGGAAGGGAGCATCACTGTTAGGGTGGGTGCCGGAGTAGTGCTCAGCAAACCGGCGGCGCGCGCAGTGGCAGTCAACTCCACTGGGCTGATATAACCCTGGGAGCAGGCAAGTATGGATAAGATCAGGCAACCTGCAACAAACACAGCCTGCATGCGTTTAACGTTTGATCTGATTTTCTGCAATGCGTCCATCCCAGGCAGTCACCACCAGTCCGTTTTGGGTGAGTGTTCCATCATATTCCACCCCAGTACCGGCAGACCACCAACCACCAAGATTAAAAGGAAGATTCCCGTCAGCGGCAATCCATTCCCCATTATACCTTCGTGCGAAGTGCAAATGAGTGCCGTTCGAATAACCACCTTCGCAGGAGGGGTGACCAATGCGATCACCGGCTTTTACGTATGCGCCAGCGTTCACGCGGTCGCGGGTTTCGATATGCATATATAAAAGCGTCCAGCCGGTTTGTTCCAACCCGTCACCGTCAAGGTCTTGCACGACCGCCCCATCCTTGGAGCGGACGATCAGCCCGTCTGCCACAGCGGTCACCCAGGCATTGGAACTCACGCAGCCGAAGGCTTCTCCGGGAGGCGCGAAATCGAGAGCAGCCCAGGCTGATCCGACCCCCCAGCCGCCGTGTGGACCACCGGTGAATGACCAGGCGCTGCCGCTTTCAAACGGCAGCAGCAGACCGGGCTGTGACAGGTCTGCCGGAACGAGCGGCTCGATGGCGAGGTCAAAGGGGATGCCGAAGAAATTCTGATAAACGGAATAGAGACCATCAGAAGAGACCGCGGTTTGATATGCTGACAGAGTCGATAATCGAGCCAGCGTGTATTGTACGGCAGCAGTGCCGGCGTTGATGGTCGGGGAGAGCATCACCAAACTGCCGTCAGAAAGGACGACGTAAGACAAGCTGTTGTTCTTCCAGAGATAGTATGCGTGGTTGAGTGTGTCAGCCGTCCAGGCTAACTGCTTGTAGAGCCCCTGGCGGTAGGCGTCCATCAACCCCATCGGGTAATTCTGGTAGGCAGAGTCCGGACGCGAATGCGACACCCAACCCGAATGGAATTCCAAAAGGGCTAAAAGCAGGCGCGGATTCACGGAGTATTCATAGGCAACACGCTGGACGATCTGCGCTCCAGTGAGAGATTGGTCATCAACAAGTTCGGTATAATCTCGCAAATAGCCGCTGTGTTTGTCAAGAAATGCGGAGATATCCAGCGCCGAACTGACCGGCCCATACACAAGTTCAGAATCCGGGATGATTTTGAAATCAGACGAGACCGCGGAGGGCTGCGGTGCGGGGATGTTTAGCGCCTGGCCGATCTCCAGCCAGTTGGCATTGATGCCTGGGTTGGCTGCGATCAGCGTGTCAACGGAAAGATTGTAGCGCGAGGCGATCAACGCCAGATAGTCGCCAGACCTAACCACGTATTGATCCGCATTGGTGCGCAAGGTGGGTAGCGTACGGGGCGCATCAGGAGTAGGCGTGTAATAGGGCGAACCGGGCTGACGTGTAGCAGGGACAAGGTTTTGCAATTGCGCGGGGAGCTCCTGCAATGCAGAACCTGAATTCTGTTCGAGCAGCCAGGGTCGGCTGCCTGGCGCAGGCACGACGCAACCACTCAGGGTGAAGAGAATGAACAGGAGTGCAAGCGGGTTGCGGATGCGGATACTCATGCCAACCCTTGTGTTTGCAGGTTTTCGCTCATTGGCTTGCCGCCTAAAAGGTGGAGGTGCAGGTGGAATATAGTTTGCCCACCCTGCGCGCCGGTGTTGATTACAAGCCGGTAACCCTGTTCGCTGATGCCCGCGCCTTCCGCCATCATTTTGGCAATCAACAGCAAGTGACCCGCGAGAGCGGTGTCTGCGGCGGTTAGGTCGTTCATGGATGCGAAATGCTGGCGCGGGAGAACGAGCAAATGCACCGGCGCCAGCGGCTTAATATTACGGATGACGATGACCTGTTCATCTTCATATAAGGTTTCCGCCGGGGCGGATTTATGGATGATGCTGCAAAAAATACAGTTGCTCATAAGAGAATCTGGTTGCAAGTTTCCTGCCTTAAAAAGGATAAAGAAAAACACCACAATGGTTCTAATTAAAGCACAATTGTGGTGTTTGCGAGCGTGTTGTGCGAGTGCAGATTTAAAGGTCAGGCTTTTGGTTCCTCGCCGCGGATGTAAGCTTCGGTCATTTCACGGCAGGTGTCATCCTTGAATTGCTGGGGCGGGGTCTTCATGAAGTACGATGAGGGCGCGATCAATGGACCAACGATTCCGCGGTCTCTTGCGAGTTTCACACAGCGCACCGCGTCGATGATCACACCGGCCGAGTTGGGTGAATCCCAAACTTCAAGTTTGGCTTCCAGATTCAATGGTACGTTGCCGAAAGTGGTGCCTTCCATGCGGATGTAGCACCATTTGCGGTCGGTCAACCAGGGCACATAATCGCTCGGGCCGACGTGCACATCGTCCGGATTCAATTTATACGGAAGCATGGATGTGACAGCGCCAGTCTTGGAAATCTTCTTGGATTCAAGGCGTTCGCGTTCGAGCATATTCATGAAATCCGTGTTGCCGCCAAAGTTGAGCTGATAGGTGTGATCCAGCAGCACGCCGCGATCTACGAACAGGCTGGTGATGACGCGGTGCAGGATAGTGGCGCCTAGCTGGCTTTTGATGTCGTCCCCGATGATGGGAAGACCGGCATCAATGAAGCGCTTGCTCCAATATTCAGAACTGGCAATAAAGACTGGAATGGCGTTAACCATGCCGCAGCCAGCCTCGATGATCTGTTCCACGTACCATTTGGTCGCCATTTCGGAACCGACGGGGAGGTAATTGACGACCACGTCGGTGTGGGTGTCTTTGAGGATCTTGACGATATCAGCGGTGGGGCCGGGAGCTTTCTTGAGGATCTGAGAGAGATACTTACCCAAACCGTCATGGGTCATGCCGCGCACAACCGGAACATTAAGCTTCGGAACGTCGCTGAATTTGAAGGTGTTATTGGGGTAAGCGAAGATCGCTTCTGCCAGGTCTTTACCGACTTTTGTGTCAACGACATCGATGGCGGCTGAAAACTCGATATCGCGGATGTGGTATCCGCCGAGATTAACATGCATTAAACCAGGGACGCGGTCAGTGTCTTTTGCATTCTGATAGAACTGGACGCCTTGCACGAGCGATGAGGCGCAGTTGCCCACACCGATAATTGCCACACGCACTTTCTTATCCTTGCTCATCTGTTAATTTCTCCTTTTGAAGTGTATAAAAACTCTTATGCTATAATTTCAAAGGTATTTACAGGCATATTAATGACAAAAAACCAACTTTCCGATTATACCCGAAGACTCGAACATCTGTTAGAGGTATGCAAGAACCTCACCGCCGCGCTTGATTTGGAACCGCTGCTCAATTCCATCATCGAGGTGGCGTCAGATTTAACGCGCAGTGAATGGTCGCAGATTTTGGTCTATGATACCCAAAAAAAGTATATGCAGGTGATGGCGGCGCCTTTCTATATGCTTGACTCGCTCAAGACCATCGGCGTGCCGGTTGACCGCAGCATCGCCGGGCGGGTGCTTGAGATTGAACAGCCCATGGTATATCACAAGTCAGAAGATGACGCGCCGGTCTTCCAAACCCTTGATTGGGAGACCAAACAGAACGCCAGCTCGGTGCTGGCCGTGCCGATGATCTACAAGGGCGAGGTTATCGGCGTGATCGAATCGATTAACAAGATCAATGACGCCAGTTACTCCGAAGAGGACGTGTTCTTTTTGGACGTGCTGGCTTCACAGGCTGCCACGGCCATTCAAAATTACCGTTTAATCCAGAAATCCGACCAGGCTTTTCAAAAAGCGATGGAACTCGACCGCATGAAGAGTGATTTTATAGCCATCGCCTCGCACGAACTACGTACCCCGCTGGGGCTGATCATGGGGCATGCCTCATTCCTGACCGAGAACGCTACCAAAGAGCAGAAGGCGGATGTAGATGTCATCTCGCGCAGCGCGGTGCGGCTCAAAGACCTGATCGATGAATTCAGCGATATCGACGCTATCACCAGCGGTTTCACCCGCTGCAAGCGTGAAAAAGTCTACCTTGATAAATTGGCGCCCGAAGTGGTGGAAACAATGCGCCCACTTTCAGTGGAAAACAAGGTGAGGCTGACTGTGGAAGTGAAGCAGCCCAACCTGGTGGTGGAAGGTGATTTTGAGAAGATCACACTTGCCTTGCGCAACCTGGTGAAGAATGCCCTGAACTTTACCAATGCCGGCGGCGCAGTCAAGGTGACTGTTGACCCACTGCCCGGGTACGTCAAGATCGCGGTGATGGATAATGGCATCGGCATCCCGGCGGCGGAGCAGCAGAATATCTTCAAACGCTTTTACCAAGTAGAAAAACATCTCACCCGCAAGCACGGCGGCATGGGTCTGGGACTGGCGATCGCCAAGGAAATGGTTGAGATGCACGGCGGCAAGATCGCGGTGGAGAGCATGGAAGAAAAGGGCAGCCGCTTTACCATTCTGCTGCCGCTCAACGCCGCGCAGGTGACCGCCGCGGAACGCGTTTTCTTGAGTTGAGTCGTTTTCACCTTTACGTTTGAGGGGATGCTCGGTATAATCATATTCGTTCGGGGCGTGGCTCAGTCCGGCTAGAGCACTCGGTTCGGGACCGAGAGGTCGAAGGTTCAAATCCTTTCGCCCCGACAGACACTTTGACCTCAAAAAAGACCCATTTTGTAATTTTTTTTACAATCCGGCTTTTTTTATTTTCCTCTTTAGAATTACCTATCTATGCAAGCTTAATTAATCGTTTTACAAAAGAGTTTTCGGACCTTTTTTGTACGCGAACTGGGGAAAAATGAAGAATATTAATCTAGATGAAATAAAAAATTATGTCAGGGATCATATAAGTGAGTTTCATAAAGCCAGACTGGATAGTTTGGAAAGTTTAATATTAGTTGAAGAGTTGAAACATAAAAATTTTGATTTTTATAAATCCATTGACCTTTTAACCTCTGGAATGATTGTAAGGCGTTGCATTGAAGCACATATTTATTCAAATGAGGAAAACCCGCATTCCACGTCAATTATTCAAAAAACCGATAAAACACACGATTTTGATCTGAAAACACATGGGTTTTGCCAAGTTAGTTTTTCACCTTTTG
>WOUT01000088.1 GCA_009773005.1 Chloroflexota bacterium
GCAGTGCGCCAGCATGCCGGTGTGCTTGCCTGAGCAGTCATGGCGCAGGGGAGTGTTGGTTTCGTTATTTTTGAACATACGTTCGGCAGTGGTGACGTCGAAGGGAGGGTGCATACCGCACAACAGGTCAGCGGCGGTGACGCCAAGCTTCTGCTGGATGCCAGAGACGACGCGCACATGGTCATCTGTGCCGTGGTGCGAGGCGCACATCACCGCCAGCTCTCGCTCGGAGAGAGTGAAACGCTCCATGCCGCCGCGTTCCACCAGCGGCAGGGCTTGAAAGGGCTTGGCTGAACTGCGCAGGAAGGTCACCGTATCCGCGCTGCCGACGGAATGCGCCAGCTTGCCTGTTAGATCACAAATAGCAATGGCGCCGTAATGCACCGACTCAACGATGGAACCGCGTGTCGCTACAACCAGGGGAACGTAATGGGGTGTCTGCATTTATTGACCTCGGAGGATGTTAATTAACGTTTCTCCCATTTTACCACTGGGGGAAGGTCGCGCTGAGGGTAGATACGGTAAAATTACATCCATGATCTCAGTCAGCCTCAACAACATTCACCTCATCCTTGGCGCGCGGACGATTTTCCGCGGGCTGAGCTGGGAGATTCAGCACGACCAGAAGATCGGCTTGATCGGACCAAACGGGGCGGGCAAGTCTTCCCTATTCAAACTGATCACCGGGGAATATAACGCTGAAAAAGGTGGCAGCATCGTGCGCGCGCGCAGGGTGCGGGTGGGGTATCTCGCCCAGGAACCGGCGCTTGACCCTGAACAGACCGGTTTTAACGCAGCGCTGAATGGCAACGCGCGGGTGGCGGAAGTGAAAGCCGAACTGGAAGCAGTGGAAGCCAGCCTGGGTAACGAGGAAGTGTATGGTAATTTAAAACGTCTGTCGCGTGCATTGGAACGCCAACAGGGTTTGCTTGAAGAATTTCAAACCTTGGGTGGCGACCAATACACGGAGCGGGTGAAAGCTCTATTACGCGATCTGGGGTTGGCGGAAGGCGAGGAACTGAAACCGATGCAAGTGTTGAGCGGCGGGCAGAAGAAGCTGATTGGCCTTGCGCGTCTGCTTTTGAGCGCCCCCGAAGTGTTGCTGCTGGACGAGCCGGATAATCACCTCGACCTGGCGGGAAAGACCTATTTGGAACGCTTTATCCAGAATTATCCCGGCGCGGTAGTGATCATCTCGCACGACCGTTATTTGCTCGATGCGGTGGTAACGCACGTCGCCGAGATGGAAGACGGCTGCTTGACCACTTTCGAAGGGGATTACTCCTCGTTCATTATCGACAAGCAGCAACGTATGGCGCGCCAGAATGGGCTCTACCACGTGCAGCAGCGCCAGATTACGCGTATCGAGACAGCCATCAAACGCTACGCGCTGTGGGCTAAAACCTACGACAGCGAAAAATTTGCCAAGCGCGCTAAAGCCATTCAAAATCGGCTGGACAAAATGGACCGCGTGGAAAAACCGCTGATGGAACGCCGCCGTATGGAACTGCGCCTGCACGGCTGGCGCGGTTCGCAGAAGGTACTGGAATATAAAGATGTGAGTAAATCGTTTGAGCGCCGCCAAGTGCTCAAGCATGTGAACTTTGTGCTGCACCACGGCGAGCGGGTGGGGGTGATCGGACCCAACGGCGCAGGTAAAAGCGTGCTGCTGCGGCTCGCCCTGGGATTGATGCAGCCGGACGCGGGTGACGTGATCGTCGGACCCAGCATCGCGCCGGGTTATTATGCGCAGGAGCATGAGACGCTCAATCCTGACCAGACCGTGCTCGACGCCGTCCGGCTGGCTGGCAGCATGAGCGAGAGCAGCGCGGTAGCTTTCTTGGGCAGGTATCTCTTCACCTACAAACAGACCGCGCAGAAAATAGCCGAACTTTCTGGCGGCGAGCGCAGCCGTCTGCAGTTGGCGCTGGTTGTGCTCTCGAAGTCTAACTTTTTGCTGCTTGACGAGCCCACCAACAATCTTGATATCGCCTCGGCGGAGGTGCTGGAAGACGCGCTGGCAGAGTTTGAGGGCACTGCGCTGATCATCTCGCACGACCGCTACTTTCTCGACCAGGCGGTTGACCGCATCCTCACCCTGGAGGACGGGCGGCTGAGCAGCCATGCGGGTGGGTATAGCGAATGGCTGAGGGAGAAATCCATATAATAGAGTGATCATGGGAAAAACGCGATGACGAAAAAATTTTACAATGACCTGGCTCCTTACTATAAACTCCTGTATCAGGATTGGGACGCGAGTGTCGTAAGACAGGCAGATGCTCTGGATCGCGTTATTAAGGTATTTGTTGACACGACTTCAAAGACAATCCTGGATGTCGCCTGCGGAATTGGAACACAGAGTATTGGTTTGGCTCGCCTTGGATACCAGGTCTGTGGCTCAGACCTGTCTCCTGTAGCAATCGAACAGGCGCAAAAGGAAGCATTGCGATATGGCGTTGAAGTGGAGTTTCGCGTGGCAGATATGCGCCAGGTTTGGGAATTCTACCAAAAACTATTTGATGTGGTCATCGCTTGCGACAATTCCGTACCACACCTACTGAGCGATGATGAGATTTTGCTGTCTTTCAAACAATTTTACCAGTGCATCAAACCTGGCGGTGGCTGCATTATCAGCGTGAGAGATTATGCTCAGATAGAGCGGAATGATTCTCAGAAAATGTATCCCCGAACGGTACATCAAACTGAGGATGGGCAACTGGTTATGTTTGATGTTTGGAACTTTGACGGTGATCAATATGAGATCACAACCTATATTGTTGAAGACAAAGGGGGGTCTGATGCAAAAACCAAAATCATTCATGGCGGAAAATATTACTGTGTTGAAATACCAACTCTGGAAAGACTCTTTATAGAAGCAGGCTTCCGGCAGGTTGCGACACTGAAAGACAAATTCTTCCAACCTCTTCTCGTCGCAATCAAATAGTAAAGCGAATGGCTGAGGGTGAAGACGGAACGAGGATGGGTTCCAGGTTTGTTTTAAATAGTTGAAATTAGACCTTATTAGTGTGATAATGACTGCAACTTATTGGTATCTTTTCGAAGGGATCAGGCAATGAATACCCAAATGTTTCTCAATCTACCCGTAAAAGACCTCAGCAAAACGATTGAGTTCTTCGTAAAATTAGGTTTCAAATTCAACCCGCAGTTCACTGACGAGAATGCCGCCTGCATGATCGTGGGCGAAGGTAGTTTTGTAATGCTGCTGGTTGAAAAATTTTTCAAAACCTTTGTGTCTAAAAAGATCGCAGACACCAAAAAGACCACCGAATTGACCGTGGCTATTGCTCTAGAGAGCCGGGTAGCCGTAGATCGTATGGTGGAAACAGCATTAAGAGCTGGCGCGACCGCCTCAATGGAGCCAAGCGACCAGGGCTTTATGTACAGCAAGAGTTTTCACGATCTGGATGGCCACATCCGGGAAATATTTTGGATGGATCCGAACCATATTTGGCAAACCTAGGTTTTTAGGAATGCAAGAACCAAGAAATTCTTGGTTGCATCAGTTTATTTCAGACTGCGATACCTCAAGCGGTGCGGAGTATCCGCGGCGATGCCAAGCCTCTTCTTTCGGTCGGTTTCGTAATCTGACCAGTTGCCGGTCTGCCACCACACCGAACTATCATCTTCAAAAGCGAGTATATGAGTGGCAATGCGGTCGAGGAACCAGCGGTCATGGGATACCACTACCGCGCAGCCCG
>WOUT01000089.1:0-703 GCA_009773005.1 Chloroflexota bacterium
TGATCGTGCTGGCCACTTTTGCAGAATCGCTATCGTTCACTACAGGACTCGATGATTTTGGGTGGTGGAGACAACTGAGCAGTGAATGTGCCAAGCGAGGCGGGATCAAGTCGCCCAGCGGATCAACCGGCGGTGAATCCTCAGGTGAAGGCCCCGCACCGACACCCACCCCGTTCACATGCCCATTGTAAAAACCAGGATGTGAAACCAGACAGCTTCAACCGGAACAATGGTTGAGGCTGTTTTTTCGTGATTCGTTTCAAGGAATCGAAAGGAAACGATTGGTGATTGGTGATTGGTGATTGGTGATTCGACAAGCAGTTATATGTCAAGGATTATAGCTCATATGTTCTATTTTGTAAAGTGTTTTTTGGAAATTTTAAGGTTGGTGATTTGGCTGAATCAAGTACTTTGGCAACGACTCGCAAAACGAAAGCTCCCTTTCTGGATGTGTTGTAGAAGTTGAGAGGGTCGAGTGGGGCGGTACCTGTTTTAACCGGGTGAGATTATTTCATGTAAACAAACATACCTGAATGTGGCTTCATTTGTTATAATATAGCCATAATAAGGAGTGTTCTATGGTTGAGATGAGAGTTGGTACGCGCGAACTGAAAAATAAACTGAGCGAATATTTGCGTCGTGTTAAAGCGGGCGAGACCATTACCGTTACGGAACACGGCAAGACAATCGGTCAGATCATCCC
>WOUT01000089.1:713-4428 GCA_009773005.1 Chloroflexota bacterium
ATCATCCCGGTCAAAACATCGATCGAAGAACGCATTCTCGCGATGGTGAGCAGCGGGCAGGCAGCCTGGAATGGACAAAAATTACAACCCTACGCCCCCAAAGCAGTGAACCGGGGCGACCGTCAGATCTCAGACCTGGTCGTTGAGAATCGGGAATGATCCTCTACCTCGACACTAGCGCACTGGTCAAACGTTATGTGTTGGAACAAGGGTCAAAGGAAGTGAATGCCCTGATCGATCAAGCCGACCTTGTGGGTTCCGCCATGCTAACCTCGGTCGAGATGGCTTCTGCGTTGACCAAAGCGGTACGCTTGAATTGGGTGAAAGCCAAAGACGCGGAGAAAGCCTGGCAAGATTTCCTGTTCGATTGGCAGGCTTTTACACGCATCTCCGTGACGCCCGCGTTGGTGGAGCGCGCTGCGCATTTGGCGTGGGAATTCGAATTACGGGGTTACGACGCCACCCACCTTGCAGCCGCGCTTATCTGGCAGGAAATTCTGGAATCCCCCATAACACTGGTCACCCATGATCGCGAATTGTGGTCGGCGGCCAAACAAGCGGGCATGATCGTCTGGCCGGAAGGTTTGGTTACCTAGAGAAGAGACAAATTTGCTAATATCATAAACAACACGGTATTGGGTAGTTTCATTTTTTAGTCAAGATCAAAGAGACGTGTTTTCCAGATAGGGAAGGTATTTTTTGTTGACGTGAAATTGCAAGTGCTATAATTAATTTGTGTTGGGGGTAAGTAGAACGCTCCATAATCAATCTTGGTTTAAACAAGAAGAATAAGAGCGATAAAATGAATTTGAAGAGACGGCAAGAATTATTTTTAGACGGAATTGAATCTTCACTTGTGATGACTAGAATGAGTTATGTAAGACTTCATTATTGTATATAAATTATCACAAATTAGGTAAGGAAAGAGACACATCTGTTGATAATCAAATAATACTTGATGCTTGGTCGTTGGTGGATACATTAAACCGACTTAGGATATTAGTTTCCCAAACACCTGAGCTGAAAAGAAACGCACTTGTTGTGTTTTTTCAGAAAGAAAAATCAAAGACAATTTTCGCCTTAAAAGAACCAACAGGCAAATTAAGGAAAAAGAAATATTGATTTCGCAATAAACAAACACTCAGATAAAAACTGTTGATAACAGATCAACTCAAAATTCGTCCCCTTCGTCTTGTGCCCGACAGAACCTTTTACCGCCCCCCTTGCTCCGTTCCCTGCTTGAACCGCTGAATGCGCTGCTCGATCTCCGCCAAAATCCGCTTGATCTCTGCAAGATCGTTTTCGCTGACGTGCTTTGACAGTTCATTGACCAGGGCATCCGTTTTTTGCGGATAAGCATACAGCAGGGTGGCAACGTCATTCTCGTACAGCCCGACCCTGGCAAAATTGCCCTGCCGGTAGAGCGAGGGCAGCGCGTACAGTTTAAGCAGCAGCAAGCCCTCCACTGTTGCCACCCTGATCTCATGCTCAAGGAATTTCTGTTTCTGAACATGGTCGCTCGCCACTTTTTTGAACAGTGGGTTTTTATCCAACAGAATGTCGATCTGGAGTTCACCGAATGAAGCCCTGGCAAAAAAAGGTTCGCGAGCGCTGACCTTGAGTTCAGGGGTTTTTTCCAGCGAAGACAATGGCATCAGCAGGTCAAGATCCTGGGTGTTACGTCCTTCAACATAATTCAATAAGGCAACACCCCCAACCAGCACATAATTGATCTTGCGTTCTTCCAACAGCGCAAACAGGGTTTGGATGGAACCTAAGATGGCGTCAGGTTTCAGCCCCTTCTTGCCCCAGTTCTTAACATCAAAGGCGGTGCCATCTCTGATAATCTTGCCGATGTGTTCGCTGCTTTCTATTTTCATTTTTCAACCCCGATCATGAGGTTACCTTCATTAATTATACGCTGGAAACCAAACCTTCATTCGTAAACTTGTGGATGAGGCACGGATACTTGGGGTCGCAGCCATTGATGTTCCGGGACTGCGATACTCACTGCCATAAATCGGGGTGGTTGCCGTTATAATCATTTAAACAATTTTACTCAACCACAACGGGTTCTGCTCAACATTCACTACTTATTCGCGCCAAATCTAATTTCTCTTTTCAACAGGAAGCTACATGAATGACAAACAAGTAATTTTTTCAATGGTCAAGGTCGGGCGTGTCTATCAGCCCAATAATAAGCAAGTATTGAGAGACATCTCGCTGGGGTTCTTTTACGGCGCGAAGATCGGCGTGCTGGGATTGAACGGATCCGGCAAGAGCACATTGCTGCGCATCATTGCCGGAAAAGATGACGGTTACAACGGCGAGATCGTTTTTTCGCAAGGTTATTCTGTGGGCATGCTTGACCAGGAACCCCCGCTTGATAACGAAAAGACCGTCCAGCAGGTGGTGGAAGAAGCGGTTCAGCCGATCGTGAATATGCTGAAACGTTACGACGAAGTCAATGAGAAGTTTTCCGAACCGAATGCTGATTTTGACGCGCTGCTGGCGGAGCAGGGTCAGCTTCAGGAAGACCTGGATAAACACGACGGCTGGACGATCAATAACCGTCTTGACCAGGCGATGGAGGCGCTGCGCTGCCCGCCAGGCGACACCCCCATCAACATTCTCTCGGGGGGTGAACGGCGGCGCGTGGCGCTCACTCGTCTGCTGCTCACCGAACCGGATATCCTGCTGCTGGACGAGCCCACAAACCACCTGGATGCCGAATCGGTGGCTTGGCTTGAGCATCACCTTCAGAAATACAAAGGCACCGTTATCGCGGTGACGCATGACCGTTACTTCCTGGATAATGTGGCGGGTTGGATCCTGGAGTTGGACAAAGGTTTTGGCATCCCCTGGAAAGGCAATTATTCCTCCTGGCTGGAGCAAAAAGAGACCCGCATCCGGCAGGAAGAAAAATCGGAGAGTAAACGCTTGAAGACTCTCGAGCGCGAGCTGGAGTGGATCCGCATGTCGCCCAAAGCCCGCCAGGCAAAAGGCAAAGCCAGATACACGGCTTATGAAAATCTGCTCTCAACGGAATCAGAAAAACGGCGCGAGGATCTTGAAATCTACATCCCGCCCGGTCCGCGGCTTGGCGGCAAAGTCATCGAATTCAATGGGGTCACCAAAGCCTACGGCGACCACCTGCTGTTGGAAAATGTGGACCTCAGCATCCCGGCGGGCAGCATCATCGGTGTCATCGGGCCGAACGGCGCCGGCAAGACCACCATGCTGCGTCTGATCACCGGGCAGGAGCAGCCTGATAAAGGGTCAATCGAGATCGGTCAGACGGTGAAGATCACTTATCTTGACCAGAGCCGGGCTTCGCTCGATCCCGAAAAAACGGTGTGGGAGGAGATCAGCGAGGGCGAGGAGTTCATCATGCTGGGTGGGCACAAGCGCAACTCGCGCGCCTACGTCAGCGCGTTCAACTTTCAGGGGACAGACCAGCAAAAGAAGGTCGGGCAGTTATCCGGCGGTGAGCGCAACCGCGTGCACCTGGCCAAGATGCTGCGCAACCAAGGCAATGTGATCCTGCTTGATGAGCCGACCAACGACCTTGACGTAAACACGCTCAGGGCATTGGAAGAAGCGCTTGAGAATTACGCGGGCTGCGCGGTAGTGGTATCCCATGACCGCTGGTTCCTCGACCGCATTGCCACTCATATACTCGCTTTTGAAGATGATAGTTCGGTGTGGTGGCAGA
>WOUT01000090.1 GCA_009773005.1 Chloroflexota bacterium
AAGGTTGTCTAATATCATAAAGAAATTTTAACAGCCTATGACAAAAATTAATAGGTTTCAGTTTCTTTTCGTTTTCCCCTATTTATTGAGATGATACAAGATTTTTTACTAATTAACTTGATTATAGAGCCATCTTAAGGATCGGTAAATGTTTATGGTCAATTGAGCACAGATTTGATTGAATTCAGAGTGATTTCATTCTATACTAATAATAGTTCTGTAACAAAAGAATCAACTTTTCTTTTTGATTGTTCTAACCAGGAGAATATATCATGTCTAGTGATTTGATCCTTAGCATACCGGTGATCGTTGTAACAGTTATTTTAGTCGGCTTAATTTTCTGGCTTTCGCACAAGAAAAAAGTGGAACGTGAACAAAAGATTAGAACACTTGCCAGTCAATATGGTTGGACGTATGAGCCGGTTGCAGAACGATTGGTTTCCGGTTATCGCCTGCGAAAAAGCGAGTGGGTCCTGGAGGCGCTTAACACGACGACAAGCCATTCCGGAGATGCTACCGGTTCATCAGACGTAACGCAAATGACTCGCTGGTGGAGCGCTGCAGCCAAGATGAAGGAAGGGATCGTGCTGATTGGTCCGCGTCAGTCTGACATAAACCTTAGCGGGATCGGTGATTTCTTGATCCAGGCCGCATTAAGGTTGATGATCGGCAGCGAAGCGGATTTCGCAAAAGACATTAAACAGATTGAAATGGGTAAACTTTCATTCAATAAGCGTTATATGGTTTGGACAAATCAAGAAGAAGCCGCCAATCGACTGCTGGAGATGGCGGTCGAAAATGCCCTGATCAACTGGCCAACCAAACTTCCCCCTATCGTCAAATTTTCGCCAGTGGGCATGGAAGTAAAACTGCAAACTCAGCGTCTGGATAAGCCTGAAGAGATCGTCGCTTTGGTGAAACTGGGAGAAACCTTGCTCGCTGCTGCGACTTGATAGAAAATCCGGTTAAAAAATGACAGGCATTTCGCTTAAAAAATCGAAAACAAAAACTATTTCCTAATTAACAGGATACTGGAAATTTCTTAAGAGTTTTTTGTTTATCAAGTAATTCAGTTGTATGGTGATGAGTGGAGTCAATATGGAATCGCAGAAGACTGAACTCAGTAAACTAATGAACAATGAAATAGTCGTTGCAGCCGGTTTGCGAAATAACAAATTTAATCACACTCTTTTTTGGTTCCTTTTTCATAGGATCACAAACCGTTTGGCTGCTATCGGAGGGCAGTTTGATCATTTGGTGGGGGAAAAGGGGCTGCCTGATGCCAGTGCATGGGCGCTGACGAAATTCTGCAATCCGACACAGGTTCGTGGAAGTGAGAATATCCCTCAGCAAGGTCCACTTCTGGTGATTTCAAATCACCCCGGCGCTTATGACGGACTGATTCTTTTTTCATATTTGAAACGTCAAGACATCCGCTGGATTTCTTCCGATATCCCCGCATTTCATCTACTTAAAAACACACGGAAGCACATTCTGTTTTCTTCTCGCACTGATTGCTCCGACCATTTCCTGGTGATGCGGAACGCGATTCGCCATCTTCGTGGTGGAGGGACACTGGTGTATCTTGCTTCGGGCGGGCGGGACCCGGACCCTGCGGTTTACAGCGGCGCGGATCTTGCCATGGATAATTGGCTGGATACGTTTGAGGCATTTTATAAATATGTGCCTGGGTTGAGAATCCTACCGGCTGTGGTCAGCAATGTGATCTCACCTATTTGGGCATACCATCCGATCACCTGGCTAAGGCGTGAGGAAGGATGGAAGCACATTCTGTCTGAATTCGGCCAGGTGATCAATCAACTGGCGCATCCGGGTCGGCTGATGATCTCTCCCGCAGTTTCCTTTGGAAAATCATTTAGTGAAGCAGAGATACGGCAGGAAATAGGGGATAAAAATCCGCGGGCTGCCGTTATCGCGCGCGGAAAGTCTTTATTGAAAGACCACTGTAATAATGTATTGGGATAAAAACGAGCAGATGAAGTAATCAAATCTTTTACCAAATCCCAAAGTACGTCTTCGTAGCGATTGAGGACAGTATCACGATTTATGAGACAATTTCAAAAAATTATTAGCGCTTCTATAATTAATTGGTGATGTGTGGAGGTGAAATGGAATCGCAGATGATTGAACTCAGCGAATCATTGATCGATGAATTAGTCGGTGCAGTCGGGCTAACAAAAAACAAGATAAATCACACTATTTTTTGGCTGCTTTTCCGCAGGATCACAAATCGTCTGGCAGCGCTCGGAGCGCCATTCGATCAATTGGCGGGGGAAAAGGGGTTGCCTGAAGCCAGCGCATGGTGCCTGACGCATTTTTGCAATCCGATTAAAACCCGGGGAGGTGAAAATATCCCGGAAAAAGGTCCGCTGCTCCTGGTTTCCAATCATCCTGGCGCTTATGACGGGTTGGTCCTTTTTTCTCAATTGAAACGTCGGGACGTCTGCTGGATTTCATCCGAAATCCATTTTCTTAATATGCTTAAAAATACCCGTGAACATATTCTGTTTGCTTCACGCTCAGATGCATCCAATAGAATGCTGGTAATGCGAAACGCGATCCGCCATCTGCGTAGCGGCGGGGTGTTGGTGTATTTTGCATCGGGTCACCGAGACCCGGACCCGGCAGTATACGATGGCGCGGAGTCTGCCATGGATGAGTGGTTGGATGTTTTCGATACATTTATTAAATATGTGCCAGGGTTAAAAATCCTACCGGCGGTGGTCAGCGGGGTGGTATCTCCTTATTGGGCACACCACCCGATCACCTGGCTGCGGCGCAAGCAGATTGACAAACACCGCCTTGCTGAGTTCGGGCAGGTGATCACCCAATTGATGCGCCCGGGACGGTTGATGATCTCGCCTGCAGTTTCATTTGGTCTACCGGTTAGTGAATCAGAGTTGCGTCAGGAAGCCGTTGACATGAATTTACGCGCAGCAGTGATTGAACGTGGTAAGTCTTTATTAAAGGATCACTGTGCCAACGTAGCGGAGTCAAATTAAGGTGACGCCGTTATCAGATGTTTTACAGCCTCCCAAGGCAACTCTTCATAACGATTGAAAACAACATAATGTTGTATAGAGGGTCTCCCTGCAAGAGATGACCCGGATCAGGCAGGAACGCGCCATGGATGAAAGCCAACCGCAAATGGTCTGGTTCAATGTGTATCAAGCAAATCACCGCCTTTACAGGCCCCCCGTGTCGCGTCGAAGTAAGTGATAACCTTACGGTTTAAGCGTTCTTCAGCATGTGGAATAAGTTTGGCGACAACAATGTGGATTTCCAGGATGATCTCGGTTTTTTCATCCGAGAGATGCCGAAGGCGCTTTTCAAGAATAGAAAGGGGAATCATAACCTTCATATTATTTCAAGATAGTTGGAAGGTTTGTTGCCCAAACGTGGATATCCGGCCAATTGCGTTTTTCTCCGGGTTTGGCGCCGATGATTACCATCACAAACAACGCTTCCCACCATTTAAGGTTGTAGAAATCCAACCAACCACCAAACAACGCAATTTAAACGAGGCTGCCGGGTGCGGCTTAAACGATCGAACGAATATAGTTATTAACGCTGATGGAGCTTTCCTTAAAACTTAAGTGTTCCGGTTTTTTTGGG
>WOUT01000030.1:0-731 GCA_009773005.1 Chloroflexota bacterium
GGCGCGCCTGTTCGCTATCGTGGATGTATGGGATGCTCTCCGTTCTGACCGCCCATACCGGGCGGCATGGCCGGAAGAGAAAGTTATCGAGCATATTTTGGCTGGTTCTGGCAGTCACTTTGACCCCAAAGCCGTAGAAATCTTCTTAAAAACGATCAGTCAGAACGGTCAATCATGAAATCACTTAGATATTTTTCCGTAAATTCAAAACTGGGTAACTTACATCGTCGTCTGACCGAACTGACTGGATCTCAAAATGAAGCGGAGCGGCGCCGCTCGCGTTTACTGGCAACACTGCAAGTAACGTTGATCCTATTGGTTTCCATCGCATTTATCATGACTTTAATATTCAACCCTGCCGGCAGCGAGAAACGTATTGAATATTGCATATTGATTTCATGGTCGCTATCTGCTGTCTGCCAGGTTGACTGTACTGCTTGCGTTTTCAGGTCCATGGCTCACCATTGCGCTTGACCCCTCGATCCTGAGCGGTGATCTTTTTCCCATGGTCTATATGACCCTTTCGATCTTCCTGTGCAGTCTGCTGCTCTCGGTGCGCTCCACTGCCATTTTGTCTACGATCCAACTCATCGCCTTGCTTGCGCTGATTCAATTCTCCCCGGCGCGTACCACCATAAACTGGCCAAGCCTGGTCACGTTTATAATCTTCACGTCCATCTTGAGCATACTTGTAAGTTCCGTCAATCAACGAGATATGCGCACTATCGAAC
>WOUT01000030.1:741-26970 GCA_009773005.1 Chloroflexota bacterium
CTGGTCAACCGTCAATTTGAAACATTATTCCGGGTCAGCCGGAAAGACCTCGTTAATAAGCTCTGTGAAAACGGTCTCCCTCCGGAACTTACAAAATTGAACGTGATCAACGATCAGAAGGTGATCCAAACCAAACAGACAATTGAAATAGAAGAAACGATTAAACTGGCAGACGGCATACACACTTATCTTTCGGTCAAGTTTCCTCTAATCACCGTTGCAGGTGAAGTGTATGCAGTTTGCAACATTTCCACAGACATTACTTTGCAAAAACATACTGAAAAAGCGCTGCGCGACCAGTCTGTTCGCGATCCCTTGACCGGGTTATTCAACCGCCGCTACCTTGAAGAAACCCTGGTTCGTGAAATAAAACGTGAAACTCGCTCTCAAAAACCAATCGGTGTCTTAATGCTGGATATCGACAATTTTAAAATAGTCAATGATACTCATGGTCATGCATCTGGAGATGCCATGTTACGCGCATTTGGAATTTTCCTTATTGAACACCTGCGCGGAGGTGATATCGCTTGCCGCTATGGCGGTGATGAATTTGTCATCCTTCTGCCTGAAGCATCTCTAATAAATACGAAAGCCCGCGCTGAGCAACTGCGCCAGGATTTCATGGGTGTCTCCATGTTCCCTGAGCATGGAACAACCGGCGTAGCCCTTTTAAATGCAGCTGACAAAGCTTTATATTGCGCCAAAAAGGACGGTCGAGACCGGGTAAAAGTGGCTAAACTGTAAATTATTCATGATAAAGAAAAGCAGTTCACCAAATCAGGTAAAACAAAAGAAGGATGTCCTTGAGGACCTTTTTGGGGCTTCACCTGTCAAGGCTTCACCTTTGAACAACCAATTTTTCTGGTATAATTCTGCATAGTGACTCGACCTGTCTGCGGCGCGCCTGTGGATAAGGAGACTTGCAAATATTTTAAAGGAGCATTTGTCATGGCATTAACAAAAGAAGAAAAAACGAAACAAATCGCTGATTATCACCTTCATGATACCGACACCGGTTCAGCAGCAGTGCAAAACCTGCGCAACAACAAGAACGATTCTTCCTCGCGGCGCGGCCTGCTGCAAATGGTAGGGCAGCGACGGAGATTGCTGACTTATTTACGCCGGACAGACTTTACCCGGTTTGCAGCCATCACCGAAAAGCTCAACATCCGCACACGGTAAGGGCAAAATTTAGACGAGTAGATGGGCTGAGACGAACCATCTACTCGTTTTCTTTTACCCCGCATGCAGACGCGGAACCTTAGCCGCCGGTTGGGTATTGAAAAATGGTGAGGACGGTCACACGTCCCCGGCAATTTTCAGTTCCTAACTGGGCGGGAGAATGAAAGGAATTTTCATGAAACCTGAAAGTAAGAAATTTATCACCACCGTTGGTGGGCGTCCTTTAACGTTTGAGACGGGCAAACTTGCCGCTCAAGCCGGAGGAGCCGTAACCGTTCAATTCGGCGATACTGTTGTTTTCGCCGCCGCAACCATGGGCAACGAGCCGCGCATGGGCCAGGATTTCTTTCCCCTGACCGTTGAATATGAAGAAAGAATGTACGCTGGAGGACGAATCCCCGGTTCTTTCTTCCGTCGCGAAGGCAGACCAGGCGGAGATGCGATCCTCGTTTCTCGATTGACCGACCGCCCCTTACGCCCGCTTTTCAATCAGTCGATCCGCAATGAAGTGCAAGTGATCATGTTTTCTCTTTCAGCCGATTGGGAAAACCCCATCGATGTCCTGGCGATCAACGCTGCCTCCTGCGCCGTGATGATCTCTGATATCCCCTGGGGTGGACCGGTGGGCGCCGTGAGAGTTGGCCGCATCAATGGCGAACTTCTCCTCAACCCCACTTACGCCCAGCTCGAAGAATCTGATCTCGATTTACGCATTGCCGGAACCTCAGATGCAATTTTGATGGTCGAATGTGGATCGGACGAAATTGACGAAGAAACCATGGTCTCAGCCCTGCTCTTCGGGCATCAAGCCATCCAGCCGATCGTTGAAACCCAGATCCAGATGGCGAAAGAAATTGGCAAGGCGAAACGTGAAGTCCAATTATTCGCGCTTGATGAAACCATCGTTGAAAAAGTCTATCACCGTGCAGCCGGCGACATCAATGACGCATTGGATGCTCCTCACACCAAACACGAACTGCAGAGCGCCCTCGACTCCTTGCGCGAATCAGTGATCGTGGAATACACCGACTCTGAAGATGCGGCACAGGCTTCGACATACAAAGAAGCTTTTGAAGAAATTGTCAAGCGGGTTGTGCGCTCACGCATTCTCGATCAACACAAACGCCCTGACGGGCGAAATCTGACCGAGATTCGCCCGATTTGGTGCGAGGTTGGTGTCAGCCCGCGCGCTCATGGCTCAGGTTTATTTACCCGCGGGGAAACACAAGTCATAACCCTGGCTACCTTGGGCACTCCCAAAGAAGCGCAGGAGATTGATTCTCTCTCTCCAAATGATTCCAAACGGTATATGCATCATTACAATTTCCCGCCTTATTCTACCGGTGAAGTCAAGATGCTGCGCGGGCAGTCCCGCCGAGAAATCGGGCATGGCGCTCTGGCAGAACGAGCCCTCTTTCCGGTCATTCCCCCGGTATCCGAATTTCCGTACACATTACGCCTGGTTTCAGAAGTTCTTGCGTCCAACGGTTCATCCTCAATGGCTTCGGTTTGCGGTTCCACCCTTGCTTTGATGGATACAGGCGTACCCATCAAAGCCCCCGTGGCGGGCGTTGCGATGGGACTCGTTATGGAAGGTGATAAATTCGCTATCCTCACCGACATCCAGGGAGCCGAAGACCACCTGGGTGATATGGACTTTAAAGTTGCTGGCACCACCAGCGGCATCACCGCGCTGCAGATGGATATTAAGGTCAAGGGTATCACTGCCGAGATCATGCGCCAGGCTTTGCAGCAGGCTCATGACGCAAGATTGTTCATCCTAGATCAGATGCTCGATGTCATCCCTGTTCCACGCCCTGAACTGCGTTCCTTTGTGCCGCGCATTTCAACCATGAAGGTTCCGGTTGACAAGATCGGCGCAATTATCGGTCCAGGCGGAAAGATGATCCGCGCCTTGCAGGAAGAGACCAACACAAAGATCGACATCGATGACGACGGCACTGTATACATCGCCGCCACGGATAGTAAGAACGAAGCCATGGCTCGTGAACGCATTGCCGCTCTCACCGAATCCGCCCAGATCGGACGCATCTACACTGGCAAAGTTGTGCGGGTCGCTGATTTTGGCGCCTTCGTCCAAATCCTGCCGGGCATAGACGGCATGGTGCATATTTCACAGCTTGACACCGAGCGGGTGGAAAAAGTGGAAGATGTAGTGAAAATGGGTGATGAACTCACTGTCATGGTCACCGCAGTGGATGAAAGCGGCAAGATCCGTCTTTCCCGTCAGGCCGTGCTGGAAGGCTGGACCCCCGAAGAAGCCCTGGAACATGACAAGGGTGGTCGGAGCAACGGTGGACGTCCTCGCCCAAGTGGCGGCGGAGATCGCCGTGGTGGAGGAGATCGCAGCGGCAACCGCTCCGGTGGCAACCGCGGCGGCGGAGACCGTGGCAGCAGCGGTCCACCAAGAAGATAAATTCAATAGATTCGATAAAAGACCCCTGAAATTCGGGGTCTTTTTGGTTATTTGCATGACGTAGGTAATTCAGGCATTTTTGGTCCGTTCAAGTTCAGGCGTTCTGCAAGTGCAGCCCGCATGGCAGTCCGGTCATCCCATGGGTATTCGATCACTTCGAAACACATGGATTGTTCATGCCCCTTACCGCAAGACATTACCAAATCGCCGGGTTGGGCTAGTTTCACCGCCAACCGGATGGCATCACCGCGGTCAGGAACCCGGTAAAACGTTTTGCCTTCTACGCCGCCAGTCTTTTTAGCTGCATCTGCCATCTCAGCCAGAATGTCGTCCAGGGATTCGGTACGCGGGTCTTCTGCGGTGAGAATGGTGATGTCAGCCATCTCAACCGAGACCTCAGCCATCATGCGCCGCTTTTGACGGTCACGCAAACCGGCTGAACCGAACATTGCGATTACTCTGCCTTTCGTCATTTGCCGGGCAGTCTCTAATGCCCGTTTGAGCGCATTGGGGGTGTGGGCAAAATCAACGATGGCGGTGAAAGGCTGACCAAGGTCGATATTTTCCATCCGTCCAGGCACGCCTTCCAACGCAGAGATTCCTTTCGCTGCTGCAGCAGGGTCAATCCCGAGCCCAACCACTGTAACAGCCAATGCCGCCAAACAGTTCGACACATTGAAATCGCCGGGCAGATTGCATTGCACTGGTATTGAAAAGCCATTTCCTTCTGCAGTGAATTCCACGAAATTGGCAGAATAGCGAATATCCCTGGCGTTCAGGTTCCCGCGTCCAAAGATACTGTAAGCGCATTTCCGGTCAGGGATGAGGCTGTCCAGGTGTTTATACGACTGATCATCCGCATTAAGGATCGACAAGCGCGGATTCCCGTTCTTTTTGTCTTTGGTATCGTTCAAAGACAAAAACAATTTTGCCTTGGCGTCGCGGTAAGATTCGTAGGTTCCATGATAGTCGAGGTGTTCATGGGTGATGTTGGTCACTACCGCGATATCATACTCGCAAGAGGTAACCCGGTGCTGCACCAGTCCGTGTGACGTGGTCTCCAAAACAACATGAGTGAGCCCGGCTTCCACCATCCTTGTTAGATAATATTGCACTTCGGTGGCTTCGGGAGTGGTCACATGAAAACCGGTATCAATTATTTCTTCGCCAATCACGGCATTGACGGTTGAGATCAGGCCGGCTTTGATACCTGCATTTTTAAGGATCTGGTAGATCAAATTGCATGTGGTGGTTTTTCCATCTGTGCCCGTGACACCGATAACGGTCAATTTCCTGCCAGGGTGCCCGTAGAAAGCGGACGCCAGGTAGGCAAGCGCTTCACGGGAATTTGCAACCTGGATATAAGGCACATCCAATTCGTTGATTTCCTGCGTACCCACCACCGCTGCCGCTCCGTTTTTTAGGGCTGCGGGGATATAGGTATGTCCATCCGAGCTGCCGCCAGTCATCGCCACAAACAGGTTTCCCGGCTGAAGTTTGCGAGAATCAAACTGGATGCCTGAGATTACAAGGTCACCCGGGCGAGAGTTAATCTTGTACGCCAGCGGAAGGTCTTGCAGCAGCTCAATCAATAGTTTTGGCTTGGGTTTGTTCATATTGTCAGGATTAAGATAAGCAGCGAGGGTCTAACAGGATTAATCCACAGAGACCCTCGCAAATCTTAGCTTAGTTTAGAGATTGGCGCAAATTCTGGACCTGGCTGGCGAT
The DNA here is from genome assembly GCA_009773005.1 of Chloroflexota bacterium. Taxonomy (GTDB): domain Bacteria; phylum Chloroflexota; class Anaerolineae; order Anaerolineales; family Anaerolineaceae; genus UBA6107. Next base: position 6,089 of record WOUT01000030.1, read on the forward strand.
CGAGCCGTCCACTATTTTATCACCTACGCGCAAAACTAATCCGCCCAGGATCTCAGGTCTGACGCTAAAGGTCACTTTAACCTCAGAGCCTAATTTGCCAAATACTTCAGAGGTGACAGTTTGCCGTTCCGCATCGGTAAGCGGCAGCGCGCTGGTGACTTCAGCGTTAACGCCTATCAGGTCTATCCCTTCCAGGATAACTACCTTGCCTGACTTGATACCCGAGAAGAATTCATCCACAAGGGCATGCTGGCGTTTTTCATCCAGTGTCTCGCCAATGATCTTCTGTGCAGCCGCGATAGCCAAGGCTGAAACATGTCCGCGTAGATCACTGAGCGCTCGTTCACGCTCATGTTCGATTTCCACGAGGGAGGCTTTACGCACTTTTTCCATCTCAACCTCGCCCGCCTGTCTCACGTCCTTGTTGGCGGCTTCGGCTTTTTCGGTGGCTTCGCGGATCAACTGGGCAGCTTTACCTTGAGCGTCTGCGAGAATGTCGCCGGCGTCTTTTTCAGCGTTGGCGCGTGCATCCGCTGCGATGCGGGCATCCTCAAGACCCTGTTCGATGGTTTCGCGGCGTTTTTTCATCCCGCTCAAGAGTGGTTTGTAAACCCAGGCGACCAGAACAACCATAATTATGGCAAAGTTCAGGATCTGGACGATCAGAAATCCAAGATTAAGTCCTAATTTTTCCAAGGTGAACTCCTTCTATCGCGCACTAGAGGACGAAGAGCATCAAGAACGCGATGACCAAACAATAGATCGCGATGGCTTCCGAGAACGCGATGCCAAGGATCATGTTGGTCAGCAGGTTACCATAGGTATCCGGGTTGCGCGCCATGCCTTCCAAAGCGCCTTGCACGCTTAGACCGATCCCAATGCCAGCACCCAACGCGCCGATCATTGCCAGACCAGCGCCGATAAATTTTGCCGCCAGGACGATATCACCAGTCATTATTTTTCGAGCCTCCTCTGCCGTTTTGTTGAATTTCTAAAATTGCTTAAGCGTGTTCTTCTTCACCGCCGTGTCCCTGGGTGGCCTGTGCCATAAAGACCATGGTCAACATACCAAAGACAAAGGCCTGGATGAGTCCGATAAATAATTCAAACATCATGATCATGGATGGGACAAAAACAGGAACCATGACACCGATCAAAGCCAAAAGAACCATTCCTGCGAACATATTGCCGAACAACCGGAAGGCAAACGAAAGGATCTTCGAGAACTCGGAGATGGTTTCCAACAAACCCACCAGAAAATCCATGAATCCAAAGAATGGTTTCTTGAACATCGTGCGAAAGTTAAGGAATTTACTGAAATAGCGAAATCCTTGCGCCTGGATTCCAACCACCTGAGTCATCAGAACAGAGATTATTGCCAGTGCAGCGGTGAAATTCAGGTCGGTGGAAAGAGCACGGGCAAAAGGCGTAACAACGTACCCGCCTTCATGGGCTTTTTGGTTGAGTACAGTGAACCAGTTTCCGCCCAGCGCCTGCACCTCATATCCGTGCTCGCTGTGATGCAACACACCGATTGTTTCAAAACCTGGCAGCAGTTTAATCAGGTTGGCAAATAACACCACGATCATAATGGTTGCAAACCAGGGAAAAATCTTCTTGGCAAACTTGCCAGCAGTAGATTCAGTGAGGTTATAGAGCACCTCCAACAGCATTTCAAAACCGCCTGCCAACCCTTTTGGTACAAGACCGTTTTTTCTGGAGCCATTGCGGACGATCAGAGCAATGAGCACGATCACTACATCCATCAACAGCATGGCAACAAGTGTATTAGTCAGATAAAAGTCACCAATAACTGGAAGCGAAAATATTGGTTTTAACGAGAGAGTCTCAGGAGCCACCTGAATATGAGGTTGAACCGGTGCAAACAGGTTTACTCCGATGACCGATAAAATCACCAGTCCCAGGATGATCCAACGGTTCACACCCCAGCGCCATTTACGAGTCTTTTCCAATACCATCCTCCTCGTTTGATTTATTTTGCGGTCCGCCGGTTTTTATTTTTGACACTGCTTTGCGGACAATGAAAAACATCAACACCAATGAAATCGGAATACTTGCAACCAACAATCCAACTGTGAACCAGGGTTTCGTACCATAGCGGGCATCCAAAGCCATGCCCCCCAAGACTGCTCCGAGGATGATCACGAGTGTCAAACAACCTACCTGCCCTGTGACTGCGGCAATCAAAAGGTTGAATGTGTTTTGTTTATTTCCTTTTATTTTCGGCAATTCTGGCGACATGTTGAGAAATTATATCATAATGAAATGGGGCTTAAAAACCCGCGGCTGCCTGGGTTGCAAACCCGAACCACGGGGTGAAAAAGATTCCCAGCACAATGATGCCCAGGATACACACTGCCAACGCCGCCGTCCACAAGGCTGATTTTTTTACCGGCAGCATCTCTCCAATAGGTTCGTCAACGTACATAACCTTTAAGATCCGCAAATAATAGTAGAGTCCAATCACTGAATTGATCACACCGATAATCGCCAGCCATACCTTACCAGCTTCAATGACCGCCCCAAAAACCAGCAGTTTGGCAAAAAAACCACCGAATGGAGGAATCCCGCCCAGAGAGAGCAAACCAATGAGCATCACAAGCGCCAATCCGGGCGCCTGCCGGTTCAACCCTGCGAAGGAAGATAATTCGTCTGACCCGGTTTGCCTTGAAATCCATCCGATCACCGCAAAGACTGCCAGGTTGGTCACCAGATAAGCCATGAGGTAATAAATCGCCCCTGCGTAACCAAATGTGGTACCGCTGGCGATACCAACTAATATGTAGCCGGCATGCGCAATGGAGGAATAAGCCAACAGCCTTTTGATATTCTTCTGCGGGATGGCAACGAGGTTGCCCAGTGACATGCTCGCAACCGCCAGCACCGCGATCATAGTCTGCCACACCAAAGCATTTTCTGCCACAAACAAGAGCAAGAAGATACGCAGCAGCGCCGCAAAACCGGCTGCCTTTGAAGCAGTGGAAAGGAATCCTGTGACTGATGTCGGAGCGCCTTCATACACATCCGGCGCCCAAAAATGGAAGGGAACGGCGCTGATTTTAAAGGCGAATCCTGCAAGAACCAGAACAACGGCGGCTATAACTCCCGTCAGCGGAACCTGATTTGAAGAAATCGCCGAAGCAATATCATAGATTTGTGTGGTACCGCTGATTCCATATATCAGGCTGAACCCGTAAACCAGGATTGCCGAGGCCATACCGCCAAACAGGAAATACTTAATGCCGGCTTCAACTGATCTATCCTCCTTGATCTTTATGCCAGCCATCACATAAAGTGGAATTGACGCGGTTTCGACAGCGAGAAAAAGCATGATCAAATCGCTGGCAGATGCCATGAAGGACATCCCAAGCGTGGAAAATACCAGCATCAGATAAAATTCTGGCCGGTATCGAATGGTCCCTTCTGTGCTGGCAAAGATGGACGTCAATCCAGCCCCAGCCAGAAGCAACATTCTAAAGAAGAAACCGGGAGCATCCAACCGAAGCATGCCGCCCCAAATCAACAATGGTTCTGCTCTTGGCATGGAGAAGATAAATGCAGCCACGGCGATGATTGCGATCCCACCGCCTGTGATCCAACCCAGCGCCTGGTTGACTTTTTCACGCTTGAGCAAGCTGATAATAATCAAAAGACCAGCCAGCATGCACAACCCAATTTCAGGGAGGATTGCTAAAAACATTTCATTCAAGGTCGCAGTCATCACGCACCTCCCAGAAGAACGAGAATGTGTTTGACGCCGGTTTCAATCATCGGTACCAATAGCGAGGGCGCCACTCCGATCGCCACCATGAGGGTTGACAACATCACCACCACCACTTTATCCTTGACTGAAATATCACTCAATCCAGGTTTGATCGCATCAGGGGTTTCGCCAAAAAAAACCTTGTGGGCTACCAGCAATATATATGCGGCTGTCACAACAATGGATATTACAGAGATGATCGCTACGAGCGGCATCGTCTTCCAGGCGCCCATATAAATGGGGATCTCAGCCACAAACCCCGAGAAACCAGGCATACCCATCGAGACTAGGCCGCCAACCACAAATCCGATCATTGCCAACGGCATGTGTTTGTAGAGACCACCCAGCTCATTGAGATTGCGCGTGTGAGCGCGATCGTACACCATGCCAACCACTGCAAAAAAGAGAGCCGTCATAATGCCGTGCGAGAACATCTGCAACCCCGCACCGGTTAACCCTTCAGGCGTGAGGGTGGCGAAGCCAATGAACACCAACCCCATATGGGAGACCGATGAAAAACCAATGACGTATTTAAAGTCGGTCTGGATCATAGCGATGAACGCGCCGTAGACTACATTGATGGTCGCGAGGATCAAGACCACTGGCGCCCAAAACCGCATGCCGTCCGGCAGCAGCATTAAGCCCGCGCGCAGCGCCGCAAATGCCCCCACCTTCATTTCTACACCAGCCAGCAGCATCGAGACCGCTGTTGGCGCTGCCACGTGCCCGTCTGGCGCCCAACTATGGAACGGGAAAAGACCGCCCAGGATCGCAAACCCAATGAATACAAACGGGAACCACAAACGCTGGGTTGCGAGACTAAAACCAGCCTGTTCCAATGTAAGTAAGTCAAAAGTACGCAATCCAGAGGCGAAGTAGATTGCGAGTACACCTATCAGCGCCACCACAGAACCGAGAAATAGATAAAGGGTTAACTTCATTCCGCCGTATTCTTTGGTCTTTGGCGACCCCCACATTACGATCATCAAATACTTGGGGAAAACTGCCAGTTCAAAGAAAAAAAATAATTGAAAGAGATCTAGAGAGGCGAAGACGCCAAAAACGCTGGCAGCAAGAAACAGGATAAAAGCAAAAAATTCCCTCGGCCGGTCTTCCACCTTCCACGAGACCAAAATGCCGCACAATACCACAATACCCGCCATCAATTCGAGCGGTACGCTGAATCCATCCACCCCCATGTGGTAAGAAATTCCTAAAGCTGGCAGCCACTCCATCTGCTCAACAAATTGATACCCGGCTATGGCTTTGTCATAAGAAACGAACAGAAAGATAGAGATAAAGAAAGTAATCAGCGATACCCCTAGCGCGATCCCGCGGATGAGATTGCGTTTGTTGCCAGGGAGCAGCAACAACACAACTCCGGCGGCGATGGGGAGAAGAGTCAACACACCTAGAAACGGAAACTGCATGACACTCCTTTAAAACCAGTTCATCACGGTCTGGTTGATAAGATTTAAGATCCAGGCTGGCCAAATGCCAATCGAAAGCATCAAGACCATCAGTGGTGCAATGATCAAGATTTCGCGTAAATTGATCTCGGTGATTTTTCCAGTCCATTCTTCCTTTAGTGGTCCTTGCAGCACCAGTTTTAGCGACTTGAGCACGTAAACGCCGGTAAATAACAAACCGATCATACTGACGGCTGTCAACGCAGTGAAAATTGGCCATGTACCCCGTACGATCATGAACTCGGAGATAAAACCATTCAGTCCTGGCAGCCCGAGTGACGCCATCGATACGAATAACAAGATCGAACCGTAAACCGGCAGAATGGCGAACAAACCGCCAAATTTATCCAACACGCGGGTATGCGCGCGGTCATACAATACTCCCACCAAAAAGAACATCCCAGCCGCGCTTAACCCATGGTTGAACATTTGCAGCACCGCCCCATTGACCGCGATGACTGCGCTTTGCTGGATTGCAGAGTCACTGTTCCCACCTGCCCAAGCTGCCGCAGCAACCGCCAGAATGACAAACCCCATGTGGCTAATGGAAGAGTAAGCCACCAGGCGTTTGAAATCCGTCTGCCCGGCAGCGGAGAGCGCACCGAAAACGATCGCCGCGGTCGCCAGCACAGCCAACCAGCCTGCAAAACGCGCAGATTCCACCGGGAAAAGCGGCAGCACGAGGCGCAAAAAACCATACGCCCCAAGCTTGAGTAATACACCTGCAAGAATCATTGAGCCGGCGGTTGGCGCTTCGGTGTGCGCATCTGGCAGCCAGGTATGGAAAGGCCACACTGGCACCTTTATAGCAAAAGCGATCACAAATGCCCAAAAGGCGATAGTCTTGACCGTCTCAAACGAAAGACCAAACAATGTACCTGATTGTATTGCAGGCCAGGTTTTTAGGATTTCCAATAAATCAAAAGAGCCCGACACCACACCAATCATCTGAATTGCCAGCAGCAACCCCAGCGACCCACCCATGGTAAACAGGATGAATTTCAGCGAAGCGTAATTGCGCTTCTCACCGCCCCACTGGTTAATCAGGAAGTACATCGGCACCAGGCCGATCTCCCAGAAGAGGAAAAAGAGCAGCAGGTCCAAAGAGATAAAGACACCCAAAATTCCGGTTTCCAATAGTAAAAACAGAACCATAAACGCTTTGACCCGTTCTTTGATATTGAAAGAGGTTAAAACTGCCAGCGGGGTTAAGAGGGTTGTCAACAGCACCATGACCAGAGAGATGCCATCGATGCCAAAATGCAGGCTGGAATGGATTGCCGGAAACCAAGGATATATCATTTCGAATTGGAAAATCGTTCTGGCTTGCGGATCGTAGTTCACCCAGAGCAAGATCGACAGCACGAACGGGATTAAGCTCAACCCTAGTGCCGATCCTCTTAGCAATCCAATTCGCTTTGACGGGATTAAGAGCAGCAGCGCCGCGCTTAGAACAGGTGTGAGGATCAGCCAGGCAATAAGCGGAATGGATAGAAAATTCATACGGGATCCCTGTTAGAACGCATGTAAAAAATAAACAACGATAAGAGTGATGACAACAATAAACACTACGGCCAGCCCCATGTAATGCTGGATCTTTCCATTTTGCATTTTTCGGAGTAACCCTCCTGCGCCTTTCGTCCCGGAGGAAACACTATCCCCGATCCCATTGACGACCGGCAAGTCGAAGCCGAACCTCAGGAGTTTGCCGATTTTTACACCCAACAAGGCAATCCCGTGAAGCGTTCCATCGATCAAAGTCAGGTCAATGATCTGATAAGAGAGCTTTTCAGCCAACCAGTGTGCCGGGCGGATGAACAGGAACTCGTACATTTCATCAAAGCCATATTTCTTTTGGAAAATCCTGAATACAAATCCAAACGCCTTTTCCATCGGGTCAAGTTGCTGCGCAGATCGAATTCCTTTGTAAACCAGCCAACCAAGCGCCAGTCCACCAAGCGAAACCATCAGCGAAGTAATTAAAGGAATGAGTGAATGCCCCTCAGACACCTGTTCCGTTTGCAGCATCTGACCGATGAATTCCTGGAACCACGCCGGGGATAATTTGCCCAACAATGGAAATTCGTGAGGGATGCCAGCCCAGCCGAGTGTGATGGCAAAAAAAGCAAGGATGATGAGAGGCGAGGTCATTACAGGTTTTGTTTCAGAAGCGTGCTTTGCCGCTTCAGTGCGCGGTTCACCAAGAAAGACCATGGAGAGCTGACGCGCCGAGTAGAAAGCGGTTAAGAGCGCTGCCGCTGCCAATGTAATGAACACGATCATGTTCGAGCTGTTGAATGCCCCTGAGAGGATCTCATCCTTTGACCAGAACCCGGCAGTGATGAGCGGGAATCCCGAAAGCGCCAGCGCGCCTGCCAAATACGTCCAGAATGTACGCGGCATCTTATGGCGCAGTCCACCCATATTGCGCATATCTTGCGGATCAATATGTTCATTTGTGTGCAAAACACCATGCTCCATCCCGTGGATCACTGAGCCGGAACCCAAAAAGAGCAGCGCCTTAAAAAACGCGTGAGTAACCAGATGAAACACCGCAGCAGTATATGCGCCAATCCCGAGTGCGGCGATCATGTAGCCCAACTGAGAGATTGTGGAGTAAGCCAGCACACGTTTGATATCGTTTTGCGTCATCGCAATAGTCGCTGCAAACAATGCCGTGAAAGCGCCGATCACCGCCATGATGGTCATGGTGGGATTCAACGGGTCACCCGGCAGCCACCCTGCTGAAATGAGCGGGAAGAAGCGGATCACCAGATAGACGCCTGCCGACACCATCGTCGCAGCATGGATCATGGCAGAAACTGGGGTGGGACCTTCCATGGCATCCGGCAGCCAGACATGCAGCGGGAACTGGGCAGATTTGCCTATCGTCCCAATGAACAAGAGTAATCCAATTAACCCTGCCCAGGAAAGACCAAACACAGGGGATAAACTTGTAGAAAGTAATCCCAGAACTTGCGGGTTGGATAATATCTCTTTGAAACTTAAAGTGCCGGTAAGGGAATACAAAGCTGCCAGTCCCAACAGCATGAACACATCCCCAATACGGGTGGTTATGAATGCTTTTATGGCTGCTTTGCGGGCGGATTCCTTTCCGTACCAGAAGCCAATCAAAAGGTAGGAACACAATCCCATGATCTCCCAACCGATGTAAAGCGTCAGCAGGTTGTCGCTCACTACGAGCAAGTACATTGCAAAGGCAAACAAGCTAATCAGCGCGAAGAACCGCGAATAGAGAGGTTCGATTGAAAGGACATGATGAGTTTTTCCGTGTTCTTTTACCTCTGCGCCGTGTGGGGGCAACCCGGGTTGGTCATGTGCGCCTACCGGCTGTCCAAAATTGTGATATCCCACGCTATAGATGAATATCATTAACACTGTCCAAGCCACGAAGAAAAGCATCACCGCGGTCAACGGGTCTATCATGACGCCAATTTTCAGCCAGGTTTGCCCGGTTGGCAGCCAGTTGATCGCACTACCAAATGGATTCTCAGCCAGTGCGTGAGTAGTAACCGCTTTTATGAATACGATCATGCTGGCGAGGAAAGATAACCCCGCCCCCGCGAGCGCAGCCCGGTGACTTGATCGTTTGGAGCGGTTAATAAATAGTGTGATCAGGGCAAACCCCAGCAGCGGAGGAAGCGGAAGAAGCCAGACCAATGAATTAAGGGAGAAAAGTTGGCTCAATCCATTAACCTTTCATCGAGTCGATTTCATTTGCAATGACAGTTTGTTTCCGGCGATAAGCCGAGATGATCATGGCAAGTCCGACCGCTGCTTCTGAAGCCGCAACGACAAAAATGATGATCACGAAAACCTGCCCTCTAAGGTCGCCTTGTTGTGCATACAAATACCGCCAAAACGCCAGCAGGTTGATATTTGCAGCGTTGAGCATCAATTCAATACTGATCAAAATGCCGATTGAATTCTTGCGGGTAATCGCGCCAAAAAGTCCGATACAGAAAATCGCAGCTGAAAGAATGAGATACCACCAGAGCGGGATCATTTTTTTTCATCCTTTCGCTCGTAGGCAATGTAGATCGCGCCGATCAGGGCAGCCAGCAAGAGCACTGAAGTGATTTCAAAGGGTAAGGAGAATTGCCTTGGATCTGTGAATGCCAATCCAAGAGACCCCACATCTAGGTGATCCGATGATAAGGGAGTTGTAGTTGCTAGCAGGGGTACCCACAGGCGCAAGGAATATATTAGTCCTGCAAACACAAAAATCACGATCACGGTTGTGGTTATGGTCGCCCGATTAATATGTTTTCCGTTATCCTCGAGTGCGCGCCGGGTCAGCATGACCCCAAAGATAATCAAGATGGCGATCGCGCCAACATAAATCAGCACTTGTACCACAGCAAAAAAACTCGCTTCAAGCATGGCAAATACCACCGCTACACCCAAAAGCGCGAGTACGAACCATAACGCAGAATGAATCATTTTTCGTGCGGAAACCGCCATTACAGCTGAAAACAGAATGACTACGCCAGTGATTAGAAACAGGATTTGCATTGGGGTCATAGAGAAGCCCGCTCCTCTTTTGAGGATTTCAAATCCGGTCTGGCAAGAGGACGTGGACCCGACACAACCAGCCTCGTGTGACGACGTGAATAAACCGTGAACAATCGGTCGGCCACCAGCCAGATGAGAATATTCGCAACCAGTAAAGCGCCAATCCGCACTGCCATAAGCTCACGGGGGATGGATTTATCGACCACTGCAGTGACCAGAAGGGTCACCAGAGACAATGGTGTCAAGATCTTCCAGTTAAGCGCCATCATCTGGTCAATGCGGAAGCGAGGGAGTGTGAATCGAATCGCTAACATGGCAAAGTAAACAATCAATGTTTTTGCCAGTAAATAAAACCCACCCAGGATCGGATGAGTAGCAACGCCTGGTCCCTGCCAGCCCCCCAGAAAAATCGTGGTGAAAATAATCGCAGAAGTAAATGCGTGCAGAAAATCTGCTACAAAGAACATTCCAAATTTCAACCCCGAATATTCGATATTGAATCCAGCCACCAATTCTGAATCGGCTTCAATGAGATCAAATGGCGCACGGCCGTTTTCGGCGATAGAGGATATGAAAAAGATCAAACAGGCGACAGGCGCCAACACTATGAACGGAATTTTTTGTGCTTGTACAATATCGTTCAACCCCATCGATCCCGTGAACATCACCGGGATCAGTAAAACGATCACCATAGGTACCTCATAACTGATCAACTGCGCAACTGCACGGAACGCTCCCAATAAGGCGTATTTGTTATTCGAACCAAACCCCGCCAGAATGATCGCCATTTCACCAAGTCCGCCGATAGCAATGATATAGAGCAGTGCTATATTAATATTCACACCACTGAATGTCTCGGAAAACGGGATCACTGCCCAGATGGAAAGAACTGCCGCAACTGCAAGCACAGGCGCCAAGTTGAATGGAATCTTATCCACACCTGCCGGCGTGATGTATTCTTTAGTAAAGATCTTCAGCATGTCTGCAATAGTTTGGAAGATGCCCCAAGGGCCAACCCGGTTAGGACCCAACCGGTCTTGAAAGCGCCCCCCGATCTTGCGTTCAGCCCAGATGAGAAGCGTTGTAAATAACATCGCGCCTACACATATTAGCAAGGCTCCCAATACAAACATGACCACCTGGACTACATCAACCGGCCAGCCCCAGCTTAGCATCAACGAGTTAAGCCAGTTGATGATAAACGGTATAGGATCATAGAGAAAATTCATCCGCAAACTCCCAGGCGCGAAAAAATCACACCCATTCCAATGCGCCTTTGCGCCAAACGTAGATTAAACCACTGGCGAGGATCAGAACAAATAGAACCGCCTCCAAAACACCATAGAGCGGGACCTTGTTATAAGCCACAGCCCAGGGGTAGAGTAGGACAGCTTCAACATCAAAAACCAGGAAAACGAGCCCATAGATATAATATTGAACCTTGAACTGCACCCATGAAACCCCCACCGTTTCCATACCACATTCATAAGTAGAATTTTTAATCGGATTCGGTTTTTTGGGTGCGAGAATTCCTGCGATGATCAAGGCAGCCGCGGGAATGGCGAGAGCGACCGTGAGAAATATCCCCAAATATAACCACTCATGAAGCATAAAACCACTCCTCATTTACAAATAATGTATAGTCGCCAAATTTTATCATATCTACCCAAATAAAATAATTTTTTAAGCTCCCGGGATTGTTTTTATGAATACTGATGCAGTGCTATTCTATTTGGCAGTTAATTGCTTCAATAAATGCTGAATTAATGAAATACTCAAGAGTCCGCCGATCAACAACCCGAACACACCTGCGACTCTCACAAGATCATAAGTCAAGTCAAGAAATCGATGAGACTCGAGGATCACTTCACGCGCATAAACCAACATGGGATCTTCATCGCCTTGATCCAGGAACAACCACAGATTGCCAGTGAAAGTTGCGTTCTGCGTTGTGCGCAAGCGCCAATTGAACAACAATGTGCCATCAGGGTGTACGGTTGCGTGGATCTCTCCTTTCGGCTCCACTTCAATACCGCCGATCTCAAAGCGGCTGAACAGGTCAAGACTTTTCGGGTATGCTCCGTCTACATCATCAGGGGTTGAAGAGACCAGGATCGAAACGTTAGCGGGGTCGCCTGCGCGTAGTCTGGGTGGAATGGCGATTGTCAGCGAGCCCTTTCGCCCCAGTCCCAAATCAAATGGAATGATCGTTTTTTTCGTTGGTATTTGAATTGTTGTAATCAATAACACAATCAACGAGAGGATGAACAGAATAAAACCCATTAGATGATGGATCCGCATGAACAGATTATACAATTAATTAAAAACCGGCGTTTGCACGCCGGTCTAAAGGGAGAGAATCTGTTAATTGATATAAATATCGACCTTCGAACCGTTTTTATCGTCGTCCACTTGAACTTGGAAAGGCTCACCATGTTTAATCGATTCTTCCATTTGATCGATCATTTCAGGAATTCCCTTTTCTTTTACCTCATAAGGCATGCAGCGATCAAAGTGTCGAAAAAACCATCTTGCCATATTGAGAGGTAGCGGCATACTGAAAACAATATTTGAAGGTTTCTCACCAACCTTTGACCTTACTCGCACGTGCATCCAAGGGGATTCCATTAATGCCCACCCCACCAGCATCAGCGCTATTCCGATGACCAAAGGTACCCAGGAGAGCATGAAACCCCAACCGAACCCGGCGTTTTTGTAGCCTTGATATACCCAAAAGGCAGAAAACGCGGTGAGCACTGCCCCGCCGAGCAGGATCATGCTCCAGGCAGCCTTCCAGCAGCCTGAGGTTTCATGCTTTTCGACAGGTTCCAAAAGCGGTATTGGGTCAAGGATCTCAGGTTGTTGTTTCAATTTCTCCGCGCTCTCAATGATTCCGATCAGTTCTGAACCCTCTTCAACACTGATCGAACCGTTCTCCACTTTTCTCAAAATTTCGAGCTTGTTTTCTTCACTTGTCATTTTTAATTCCTGCTTAACGGTCCAAGGCATTTAATAATTTTTCGGCTTCTTCAACAGTGATTTTTTTTTCCTGAAGCATGCGCAGCACCATCATGCGTTCTTCGTCGGAAGGACCGGCTTTCGGTTCTGCAACCGGGCTGCTTTCGGTGCCCATCGAGAATCCAACAGCCTTGCGATGCCTGCCTGGGTTGAACCCCTTTCCGTTCAGATGATGAATAGCTCGTTCCACTTGTCTTCCAGCATGCTTGCCGGCATATTCTGCCTGCCGGACGGCTTTCTCCACCGAATCGGCTGCGTATTTTAGGCTTTCTTTTACCCTCTGTTCAATCTCAATGCCAAAATTCTTCCAATGATCTTCCATATCCCACTTTTCTTTATCCGTGTCCCATTCTGGTTTTTCCTGGTCGGTGACGAGAATGCTGCCCCCAGCGGTTAAGGAGATCATGGCGCCCCCTTCTCCCAGCGGGATAGAAAAATCGCGTTTTTCAAGTTCAACGTCTTGCCCAGCAGCATGAATGGTGATGTCTTCGTCACCACTGACCAATTCCAGCTGCCCAGTGGCGTCTTGCGGGACGAACAAGCAGATATCTGACCCTGCGCGGGCGCGAATTTGAGGTAAAACTGAAATCACCGAGTGGATACTCACATCATCCCCTGCAACAACCTCCACTTTGCCGCCAATATTTTTCAAACGAATGTCGGCGCCAACTGATCCAGCCATCAGCGCTTGGATTCCGTCTGCCGTGAGCGTCTCTCCGATGCGGGCAATCTCTACTTCGCCCTCAGCCGAACGGATCATACAATCACCGCCGACCGACTCAACCGAAGCGCCACCAAAATGGTGCAAGTTTAGATCGCCGCCTATCTTGCCAATGACCATACGCCCTTTTAAATTGGATAAAGTTGCATCACCGCCCACCTTTTCAACTGTAACCGTCATACTCTGTGGCAGTAGAACGCGGCAATCTGAATCTGCGACCACTCGGAAAATACCGTTCTCCTCTTTCATGCGCAGCGTGTCACCCTGTTCAACGATCACAATCATCGTGGCTGCGTCAATACCCTCTACCGACAGGTCTTCGCTGCACTTGATCACAACCCGCGCGTCTGGCTTAACTGGAATGGTTGTCTGTTTCACATTCACCTCACAAAAGTTCAATTAATATTATTAATCAATATTTCTTAACCATATTAGCAATATTACTTAGTTTTGTCAATAGTCATTTGATTTTTATTCAACTATTTCATCATTTATATTAATAATACTAATATAGGCTTTGAGTTTTCCACTAAACTGCTTAAAAATCATCTTGAAATATTGTATTTCCTGTTTTGTTCTCATCTTTGGTTCCTTACGAATTTTTTCCTGGTTACTTTTTTGTTACATTCGTGCTTCGTAGTCAATATTCTTTAATCAAACAAAGTGTATACTACAAATTAAGCAAAAATATTACCGAAAGAGTTCGCTATGACCAAACATAATTACATTTTATTTATCACCATCCTATCGTTCCTCGTCACACTCTCGGCCTGCAAAGCGCAGCCCACCCCGGAATATGTTCCGGAAGGCGCTGAACGAGACAGTATAACGGCTGACGCCGACATCTTCGCCCGCCATATTCAGGATGGGATGGAGACCAAGGATTTTATATTATTCTCCAAGGATTTCGACAGCGCCATGTTGAATGCCATGACATCTGCTTCATTTGAGAAACTCTACAAACAATTTGAAGGGTTTTTTCCGTCCTCCAGTCTGGAACTGATCAAATGCAAAAAGCCGGGGATTTTTTCGCGGTGCGCTACATGGTCACTTACCCAGAAAAGATCGTCATTATGCGTGTGGTGGTCAGCAAGACCGAACCCCGCCAGGTAAGCGGTCTCTGGTTCGAGTAACCGAAGTGGTTGACCAGGGTTGTATAATATGAATAAAGCTTCGATGACTGAAGCGAGTTCTCAAATCGGGAAAGTGAAAAAAGGAGTGAAAAAATGAAATTAAGCCCACCTAAAGTTGTAACCTTCTGGATCGCTGTCGTTCTTGGAGTTCTCGGAATACTTGGTAAATTGACGACCATCCCCTTTGCTAGCGAAAATTCCTTCTGGCTCGTGGCCATTGGTTTCATACTTCTGGCGCTTGGCGTCCTTGTGAAGGGTCTATAACACTACCTCATTGTGCAACTTCAACCCCCCCATTATTGCGGGGGGGTTGATTATTTTAATTCTATAACAATTACTGTAATCTAATTAAAGCATTTTTCGCGACTGATCAGTTCGCTTGATCCAATCCGCCGCCCGTTGGAGTTCACCTTCCACCAAAGGTCCTTTTTCACCGGTGACAAAGAACCCTTCGCCAGGCAGGACGACCGCGCTCTTTTTCTTGAGCGCCTCTGCAATCGGCTTATCGGCAAAACCACCCATTTTTACAATCGATCGAAACACTTTGGATTCGATCGATTCCAACGGAATGCGCGTATCAAACGCGACCGCTTTGACTCCTTTGAGACTGTTGGCGGGCAGGTTCTTGATGAAGTTGCTGATGCCCTCGGTCGGTCTGAAACCGCGCGTGGGGGAACCTACCACCAAAAACTCGACGCCGATGAGCTTGTCAGGCGTTACGTCTGCCACATTCAAAACAACCACGTCAGCGCCCAAAGCATCACCCATTGCCCGTGCAACCTGTTCGGTGTTGCCAAATACTGAATCAAATATGATAAGAACTGTCATGATGTAGATCCTCCTGTATAAAATATAAACTGCTTGTCGAATTATTGCCGCCGTGGTTAAAACTCAACGACAACCCTTAAGGTCAACCTGCTTATATACGTAAAATCATTTCCGCCGTTGCACCCAAAGGAAAAATCCGAGCGGGATCAGGAAAGCGCTGCCGCAAATAGGCAGCACCCGCTTTGGCTGAGCAGTTGGAGTTGTTACCGTTGTTGGTGATGCAGAAGGTGTTGAGAGAATAACAGTCTCCGGCGTTGGAGTCTCCGGTCTCACATCTATGGTGGGTGTCGGCAGGTCAGGCGTAGCGGTCAACCACAGGTAATCGTACCCATCACCCGTCTTGACCATACCTTTGTCCAGGTAAAAGGTCATTTCTTCGGCGATCTCAAGCACCTTCGGATTATCGGGCGCCAGACTTATTGCGGTTTGGATCTCTCGCATAGCCCTGACCGCGTCTGCCCGAGTATCCACCCCTTCAAAAGCAGCAAAATAAGAATAATAAGATAACAGGTCCGCGAAGCCCGCATGCCACAGCGCATCAAGCGGCTTCAGGCGCACAGCGTTCTCGTATGCCTCAACGCTCAAAGTATAGAGCATCCGCGCGCCCGGGTCGGACGATAGATCGAAAACGCGAAATCCCCGCCGGCGGGAAGAAAACGCCAATTCCTTATATAACTTCGCCAGCCGACCCCAGGCTTCACCATCAGACGAATTTTTGATCACATTTTGGCGTTCTTTCAACACACCCTGCCACAAGGATGGAGCGACGATCTCGATCTTGAAATTATCCCCAAGCTCCGGTTCAAAATCAGTGAACGACCATTTTAACTCGCTGCCCGAGAGTTGATGGTCAGGGAAGATTACTTTTTCCGGGTTATACGGATCAGGCAGCACGTTCAATACACTGACTTCGTATGGAAAGCGCACGAAGAGACTGGCGCTGCCGATTGTGCCCTTCCACGCCGCTCCGGTGGAAAAGATGTAGTCGAACTGGATGAACGGCATCTCGCCATCCGCTTCCAGCGTGTAAACAGCCTGGATGGCGACATCCTTGCCCGGTGGGAAGGTGACGTCAAACGCGATCCAGGGAACGTTTTCCTTGTAGCCGTAAGGGTCTTCGCCGGTGATCTTGCGCACCGCCACATTGTTCCCGTCCACTTTGACGCGCATATTCTTGATCTCGGGGAACCTGCCCCAGCCGTCATTGGCGCTGACCGGGAAGCGCACCGCCATGGATTCAGCCTGCTCGCCCAGATTCTGCATGGTGAAAATTGCAGTGACTTCAGCGATGCCCAGGCTGCCGTCAGGGGTATCCTTCTGGATCGCAATCGTCACTGTTTCAGCCACCATGCGCACGTTTGTACCTTCAGCGCCGGGCTGCGGGTTGGCGCCGGGCGGCTGTGCCGGTGGCGCGATGTCTGCCAGGGCGTTGGAGGGAAAAATCAGGAGAACCAGAACCATTGTAATAACCAGTAAAGTGCGCATAATAATCCTCCGGGAAATGGATGGATCAATAAACCTATTATAGTGAGTTTAAAGACATTAATGGCGAGCTGATTTGTTGAAAAACGTTAAAACCTGTAAAGGTAATCTCCGACCTCTTTCACCCCATGCAAGAGCGGTTGCCTGTTAGAGTTTTATTACCTCTTTTGCAGAGTTGTACTGAACCAGTTTCTCCCAATCAATCTCGCCAATTGGTTTACAAAAAGCATCGGAAAACTCTTTTGTAAAACGATTAATTAAGCTTGCATAGATATTCGTGTAATCTTCATTTTTTTGTTTGGCTTTGAACCCAAGTGGTTCAATGATCTCAATATAAAGGTTATCATCCCCAGAAATAAAACTCCAGAAATGTTGTCCACAGAATTTAAAATATTCGCCTTTATCAGGATTATTATCCCTGCCATAACAGCAGCCGTTAACCGCGATGACATTTAGTTTTGAATTACTGGTTCTGAGTGTTTTTCTTGCGGTATTAAAATCTTGTTTCAGCTTTTCAATTTGTGAACTGTTTGCCCAGTTGGGTCCGGATTTAATATTGACAATATACCTTACATCATCATCATCGAATTCCAGGTCAACCCCTGGAATTCCTGATTTCCAACCACCAAATACTTCACGATTAATGAATATTGCCAAACCCTCCAACCATTCGTCAAAAATTGTCTCCTCATTGGAGGAAATATGCGCGTCTACAATTCCCCTGACAATCGTGTCAGAAGTCAACATATTCTTGGCTTTGTACAAATATGGATTTTTCCGTTTGAGTACATCCAGCAATTTTAAGTTATCCAAACTATGTATTCTTTTAGAGTGGAATTCACCAATATTTTCATTGACATATTTCTGAACATCTTCCAGATTAAGTGGCTTCATGCTTATTATTCCCCTTCTTTGTGTTCAATTCGTTTTGAAGACGATTGATCGCCAATTCGCAATAGTCCTGACTAATATCAATCCCTAAATAATCACGACCAAGACGATCAGCCGCAACACAGGTCGTGCCGGAACCATTAAAGGGATCCAGGACGATATCCCCGGGTTGAGTAAATAACCTGAGGAACCACTCAGGAAGCGCAACCGGGAAGACGGCAGAGTGCTGCTGATTGTAACATTCAGTTGCCATATGCAGCACATTGCTTGGGTAAACCATATCTCGATCAACCCAATTCGAAATATTCTTTCCGAAACCACTGCCAACCCTTGAGTTATCTCTTTTTTTGTCAGTTTCAGACAAGTTCTTTAATCTTGATTGAGCCCAATCGCCAACCGGAACCATGACTTCGTCTTGATACATATTAAAATTTTTTTGTTTTGTAAAGTGAATCAAACGTTCCCAATTATCCCTGAAGCGGTTGGGCCATTTGCCCGGGTGGCTGTTCTTCTTATGCCACATATACTCTTCAGTCCATCGCCAACCTTTTTTGCGCATTGCGAGGATCAATTCAAGAACATAAGTGTGCCGTTCCCCGTCGACAACCCGTTCTTTTATATTAAGGACAAATGAACCGGTGGGTTTTAAGACGCGAAAGAATTCATCCGTTTTAGGCATGAACCACGCAACATACTTATCCGGTTTGATGCCGCCGTAAGTGGCGCTTCTTTGATCTGCATAAGGCGGGGATGTAAAAATCAAATCAATGGAATTATCAGGAATGGCTTTAAGAATGTCCTCACAATCACCCTGGATGATCTTATTCCTAAAATCAACAGGAATGAATTCCTTTTTTTGTTCAGTTTCGGTAAACAATGGGATTTGATATTTATTGTAAAGTGAGACGCTAGAAGTATCCCGGATTTTTTTTCACTGGCTTCAATTGTCGAATATACGGTAATCAAATGATCGGTCATAACCACAAGTATAGTAGATTCCTGGATTTCAGGCATACTCACAAAATATGGGACATGAAGACCTAGGAACAACATTTAAGTATTATAGTAAGTTATCTCATAACGATATTAGAGATGTAATTCTCAAATGCAATTAAAAAGCTCAAAATCAACCTTAAATATTTTATAAAATATGTTTCCTCAGATGATTAAAATTAATTGTTGTAATATTCTTTTTTGAAAGTTGACCAGCTAACCGAAAATCTATTGTAAGAACATCAATATCTTGCCTAGACGCTAGAGAATAAATCGCTGAATCAGTTAATCCATAATTTTGAAATTCGGAATTGGTAACTAGATCTTGACTAGGCTCGAAAAATTCATCTAATAAAACGATTCTCAATGAAAGAAATGTAAAAAGATCATTTCTGGTTGAGTCATCAATTTGAGCAGATAAGTTACTAACTTCAGTAAGAATATGAGGCGTTGTGATTATTGCATTGCAATACAAATGGTGAATAGAGACCAAGCAATTTTATTTAGGTAAGATAATGAAGTTTTAATATTATCTATCATCGCTAAACCTTTAAAGGCTTTCTTGCCAAGGGCTTCGATATAGTTGTTTTCAGTATTTCAAAATGCTTATTCATTAGTTGGTATTTGGAGTTTTTAACTCTAAGCCTCCGAGTAATTCTTCAATGCTAAATATTTGACTCTTGGGTATTTTCACTCTTAATATTTCACGCAATATTAACTTTGTGGGTTCACCATTGAATACCTTCCCGTTGATAATAGTCAATAACTGCATTGACAAGCACAAATTTTCGTAATTTATTACCAATCAATATTACCCTTGCCATTCTGGCTGGTTCTACTTCCTTGAGTCCTTTATCCCCACCGAATGCATTACACGCCATACTTCGAGTCATTCCATGCGCTTCAGCAATATTGCACAATTGAACCATCGTCATATATTCATACATTCGTGATTGTTCTTTCGAGGGGGTTGATTGTGCTGGGGTTACAGGGATTTTTTCTAAATAGATGTAACCAGATAACTTTTCAATATTCGGTTTTGGGTCCATATGAATTCCTCCAGTATTTCGATTACTAGGTTTGTCTCTATGGTTATAATTTTCAATTTCTACCGTTTTTTTTGTTATAAACTCATAAATGAATTTCTCATAAATTTGATAATTATCCCGATTACGTTTCGAATTTGGATTTCGAGGGTGAAAAGTGTGAATCCAAATAACCGGTCTTTTCGTGATCCTAATTAATTGGATCTCTTCAGGTAACTTATCCGAATCCGGAGAATCTATTTTTATGTCCATATATTGAAATGCATTAAGAATCGCTTGTTTCGCCCAAGCCCCTTGAGTAATTATCACATCAGGCGCGAGGATTTCAATCTCACTCGGGATGAACCCACGGCAATTTTCAAATAAGATTGAGTTTGCTTGTGCCCTACCCGGGTTGTTCATACAGCATTTTGCGCTGTTGATATGTGCAAAATACTTTTTTGCATCTTCAATTTTAAGACTTTTGTCAAAATGCCTGAGTATTCGGAAAGCAAGTTCATGAGTGCGATACCAATGTTTATTCTTGGGTAACCTTAAAACATCCTCCTCATATTCTTCGTGCTGTCGAATAAATTCAATGGTTTTCCGTTTTGGGTCACGGTCAGCACTCCCTGAATCAAGAGAAAGAAACAAGATTCTCGGCTGGATATGGGCAACATACCCTGTACTCACAAACGCCTCTTTAGCGGTTGTAAAAGTATCTCTACTAAAACGAGAACATTCCTCAAAATGAGGGCAATGAAAATCAATTGCAGATATACCGTTGGATTTGTAAAAAGCATTTAGTTCAACAAGCATATTACCTCTCTTCTAGTCCCCACCAATAACTTGAAAAGATAGTAAAAAAGTTGTAAAACTACGAATAAGCCCCCCTTCAATATTTGTCGGGGCGAAAGGATTTGAACCTTCGACCTCTCGGTCCCGAACCGAGTGCTCTAGCCGGACTGAGCCACGCCCCGAACGAATATGATTATACCGAGC
>WOUT01000091.1 GCA_009773005.1 Chloroflexota bacterium
ACTGTATCAGGTTCGCCAGAGACAAGGGGGTGCCAGAGCGGCAGATCTTTGCCCTCAGCCAGCAGCCGGTAGGCGCAGGTTTCGGGTATCCATTCCAGCGAGTCGGCCAGGGCAGGAGTGAGGGAGAGGCAGGTGGGCACAAGTTCCGTGCGTTCGGTGTAGCGGGTGCAGCGGCAGTGGTAGATCTCGAGCAGTTCGCACACTGCATTGGTGTGATAGATGCGTCCGGTATCTTCGTCTTCAAATTTGATGATGCAGCATTTGGCGCAGCCGTCGCATAACGACTCCCACTCGGCGGGGGTGAGGTCGGTCATTGTTTTGGCGCGCCAGAAGGGTTGATCGGTCATGCATTTGTTATACCATTAACACTGTTCGGGGATAAGACCTGGCAGGTCTGGGCTAGACTTTTTCATTTCACTGCCTATAAATTAAACGGGATCATTTCCGGGGGTGCATCAACCGCGAGCTTACGACCCTGCGAAACCTCTGCTTTGCTCCGCGACCCGGCGTGAGAACAGGTTGAGGATTGCTTCAGGCTTTCAGCCTTCGCAATTACAGAGCAGGGCTTGTGCCCATTTCGCACCCACTGCAATTCGTTTACCACCCCACCGCTTTGCGCTCTTTGCGTTTCTTGCTTTTTTGTACCTTCTTGCTCAAGGCATAAGCGCCACCCAGCAGCGCGGGGATGAGCGCTGAACCGCAGATCAGGGTGCCGGGCTGGAGTTTGCTTTTGACTTCAATCGCCACTTCATATTTGGTGTCTGTGCCGCCAATGCGCGCGTCCACCGGGGTGAGGAGGGCGGCATTGGCGCTCGCGTTCAGCGGGCGGGCTTCACCAATGAAGGTAGTGCCATCCGGTTCGTAAAGGGTCAAAAGCGCGCCAGAAGCCAGGTCAAGCGCCTTGGTGGTGAGCCTGAGTTGGTCACCGGCGGCGGCCTGAAAGACCACCCAATCCACATCGCCAGCCGGGCACCAGTTGTGCTGCCGGGCGTTGCCGGGTTCCATGGGCGCAGCAGTGGCTTGTTCATCATCACCGGGGAGGGTTCCTTCATAGGCATCATCAGCGCAGGGTTCATTAAATGTGGTGCTGGTTTCAGCGACGCTCAGATATTCTTCGGCGTTGCCGATCAGATCCACGGCGCGCAGGCGGAACTCATAGGTCAGCCCGGGCGTCCCCCAGAACAATACTTGTCTTGCGTCCTTTCCGAGCGCTTCCGGCCAGTCGATCCACTCGCCGTCGTGGTTGCGGTATTGCAAGTTGAAATGGTTGATGCCATCTGCGCCGGCGTCCACGTCCCAGGTGAGCTTGACCACGGTTGAGTTGACTATCAACGGCAGGTCATTCAGATGAGTGAGCGGCAGCATCGAGGTTGGTTCGACCGAAAATTCCTGCGTGGCGCTGGCGGCGCCGGCCAGGTTCAGGGCTTCAACCGTCCATTGATAAGCTCCCTCTGGCAGCACGCCCACCTGCCAGGTTCCGCCGGACTGCCAGTCAAGGATCTGACTGTAGCCGTTCGGGCTGCTGAGTTGGCTGCGGGTTTGCACGTTCTCAGCCACATTCCACGACAGGGTGAGATCAAGCGAAGCGTTGATAGCCGCGGGAAGGGTCAGAACAGGAGGCTGTGGCGGAGTAATGCGGTTCATTACCTTCAGTGAAGCGGCATTTGCCGCCCCAATGGCATTATCCGACAAGTTGGCGTCTCCGTCCTGGAAAAGTTCAAAGGCACCGTTAAAATCAGGATCCGGGTAGAGCAGCGCAGAGACTCCCGCCCCAATTTGGATGGATTTGGTATTATCAAGGAAGGAGGAAGGCAGGCTGCCTAAATTGGGGTAATCGCCAATATCGAACACCTGACAGGCGCCTTGATACTCTGTATCGGTATACAGCGCAGCCTGGAACTCGGCGGGAGTGCAGGCAGGGGGCAGCGGCGGGCAGGCATATTCCTTCGTCAGTTCAGTTAGCCCGAGCGTGCCCGTTGAAGTCTTTCCGGCCTGGTCGGTGACCTTGAGCGACAAGAAGAACTTTCCATTCGGGATGCGCGCCTGGCAAAGATCAATCTCGCGGGTAAAGGGTGTGGTGGTGACAGGCTCGCCGATGGTCATCCAATCGCCGCCGGTGTTATAGAAAAGCTGCCCTTTGAGAATGGCCACATCGTCGCGCATCCAGCCGCTCACATTGAGGGTTGGCGCGGTGATGGTGGTGTACGCAGCCGGGCTGGTGATGCCGCCGGTGGGCGGTTCGCTGTCGCTGTTTCGCGAGATGTAAACGTTGCCCTCCATGCAGCTAGTGCCGAATTGGGGAAAATTGCTGGCTTCGGTGCAGGTGCGCGGGCGTCCGCCATTAATGGCTACTTCATCAAACACAATATCCACAGAATTGCCCCAATAAGAACTGGGATTGGTGTGAACGTGAAAATGCAAATGGTTGCCTGAGCTGTAACCGGTGTCATCTGCGTTGCCCAGGAACTGTCCCTGCACCACTTGAGCGCCGATCACACGCAGTTCTGGCGGGATGGAGTTTTGGGCAAAATGCAGATAGACTTGATAAGTGGTTGGCGTTGTGCTGGTATCTTCCAGCACGATGTAATTGGCGTTGGTGGTGTTGCCGTTAGGGTAAGACCAGACCACGTATTTCACAGTACCGCGCCTGGCCGCCCGCACCGGGAACATGGTGCCGTTGGCAAAATCAAAGGCATACAAGCAGGTTGACGGGCAGGATTTGTAAGTATACACATGGCCAATACTGCCAGTAAGGCGCACAGGAGCGCCGTTTGTCCAGGGCAGTTTGTAACCTGTGTAGACAACGCCTGCTTTGGGCTGCTGCTGCAGCGCTGGCATATAGTGAGCCTTTCCTTCCTGAGAGAGCATGGCATCCGGAACCGCCATCAACTCGGCTGCAAAATTTGTATCTACCTGAAAGACGACCGTCCAGGGCTGTTTGGGGTCGGAGGTTTTGCGGGCGATCACCAGCCCGGGTTCGCTTGACTGCACCAGACCGGTCTGCGGATCAACCATGGCCGTCCACACCAGCGCCAGACTGCCATCGGGTGAAAAATCGGCGTGATCCACCGTCACCCGAAAGATGATGAAGGCCAGCACATCTTCACGCCCCGCGGCGGCTTTTTGAATGACCGAGTTCAATTCGATCTCGCGCGGGTCAGTGATCGTTTTTGGCTGGGGCAACTGAGGTTCTTCCGTTCCAGTTTGCTGCGAAGTCCCCTCATCCGGTAAAACGGTGCAGCCGAACAGGAAGAAAATGACGGCTGTTGCTATCAAGATTAGAAAGGAAATACGGAACAATTTTGGAATTCGCATACCAGGCACCTCGGACTATTTTTAGTTCTATCTTCAAGATAGGTGCAAGTTTCGCGCCAATATCTCCAGTATGGCAGCTTCCAATCAAGCGAGGGAGTTCGGGGAAGGATTGTCTCATGAACGCGAAGAAGAAGGCAGTTTTTTTCGCTCTCGATAAAAAAATTAACAAATAAAAACAAGGCTCTCGCGAGCCCTGTTTGCTTTGAATCGGGTTTATGGTTTATAGACGATGAAGTTGTCGAATGAAACATCCGTGCCTGATTCGGTGAACGTGCCGGCGATCAGTCCAACGTCGCCACTGGTTAAGGAGCTGTCTTCATACTCAGCCAACAGATTACCGTTTGCATAAAACGAGAGCTTGGACCCCACGCAGTCGAAGCGCAGGTGATTGGGAATCGATCCGGGTTTGACTTTGTCTGTTTCCGGCATTCCAGCGTCGCCAAAAATTGTCTGTGTGCCATCCACCATCTTGCCCATGCCATAAAAACCGTCGCTCGCCACAATGGCAAAATAGTAATTGTCAACATCCACATAACGGCAGAGCACGCCAAAATCATTGTTGTCCGATCCGGCTACTTTGGTGGCGTCCACTTCAATCCGCGTATCGGTGAAAGTGAGGCCAGGATTGGCCCACATATCATAGTTGGTAGCGTTGACGATGATCTCGTAGGCGTCGTTTTTGTAGTCGGTTGAGCCTGAATCGGTGGTTGTTTGATCCCACCCGCTTGAGGTCTTGGAGAAATCGTCGGAGAACAGGACGTTCGAATCTTTGCCTGAGTTGCTTCCGCCGGTGGAGGGTAAAACTGATTTAATCGCGCTGCAGGAAGTCAGAGCAAGAACCAAGACCAGACCGAGCGATAAAACAAACAGCATTTTCTTTTTCACGGGTTGTATTCTCCTTTGGTTGAATAGACTATTAATAACAAGACTAATTATATCCGATTTCGTTGTTCAATGTCAAAAAAA
>WOUT01000092.1 GCA_009773005.1 Chloroflexota bacterium
CAGGATCTTTCATTTCTACTCGCAAGTAATGCACTCTTTGCTCGTAAATTTGATGAAAATATGGACTCAAACATCTTGGACGTCATGGAGTCAAATTTTCATATTTACAACTAATCACAGACGAAAACAAATTGGGTGTTGCCAGAATCAAAGTTGTGTGTAAAAGTTGGGGGTGTTAGCGGTGGTGTCTTTTTTCAGCCATCGTTTTGGTAAGCGTAAAGGTTGCCTAACAAAGCGTGCAGTGGACGTGTGGGATTCTGCGCGTTTTACAAGCATTTTTCTGGCTTCGAGTTTTTCCTACATCTCAAACATTGTCCACGCCCGCCCACACGCCACTAACGCAAACCGTTAGCTGGCTTCGTGCAAAACAAAAATATCAGGGATAAATCAAGATGAATGTTTCAGAACTCAAAGAAGGCTATAAGGCATTTCAGGCTCGTGAAGCACGGGACTCGATGTATAAAACTGCGACATTCTTGGTTAAGACCTTTTGGGGTACTACAAATTATCCATTAATCATTTAGAATAAGTTTACAAAGCAATCTATGTTTTTTAGGGACAATTCCGATAATAAATCTGTCTAACCTGTCCTCCGCAAGTTGTTTAACAAATCACGATGCGGCAGCATTTTTTTGAGTATGAAAAGAAGAAATATGCGAATTCTTGTTCTCTCTGACATCCATGCAAATTTTACAGCACTTGAAGCCGTATTGGCATCTGTCGTCACAGTCGACGCCGTCTGGTGTTTGGGCGATCTGGTTGGTTACGGTCCCGACGCCTGCCAACCATCAATTTATGGAGGATATCAACCCGGATAGATTGATCGAGTGGGCAAGGAGCATTGGTCCACAAACAACCGCTCTGGTGAAGGCTACTCTCCAATCGCGCTCCTTTCCGCAGCAAGCTTATCGATCTTGTCTTGGCATCCTCAGCCTCGCCAAGAAGTATAGCCATCCCTTGTTGGAACAAGCTTGTAAGGCTGTTTTTGAGGCTAAAGAGTTCTCTTATAAGGCTGTTCTCCAGGAATTGGTCCACCTGCAAAAACTATCCACAATTCCTTCTACAATTGAAACCCTCCCCACTCACGAGAATATCCGTGGCGCTGAATACTACCAGGAAAGGCAACTCTCATGATCTCTCAAACACTGATGGACAAATTACTTCAACTACGACTACCCGCATTCCGGGATGGTTTGCATGAACAGATCTCCAATCCTCAATATGCCGGGCTCTCTTTTGAAGATCGATTATTACTGTTGGTGGAATTGGAATGCAATCGCCGGTTGGACAGCCGCACAAAACGTCGCCTGAAACTGGCGGAGTTCCCCATGCGAGCTACTGTGGAAGATCTGGATTTCTCTCCAGAGCGAGGATTGGAACGGCGGCTGGTACTTGAACTGGCACAATGCAACTGGATTGAGAAAGCGCTCAATATCCTTGTTCTGGGCGCTACTGGAACAGGAAAATCCTATCTGGCTTGCGCTCTGGGGGTAGCCGCCTGCCGATCAGGCTATTCCGTCCGTTACCTGCACACTGCCCGATTTCTGCATACCCTCACTCGTGCTCGGCAGGATGGATCTTATCTCAACTTGCTCCGTTCCTTGTCCAGAACCGAAGTATTGATCCTGGATGATTGGATGCGTGATCCCATTCAATTGTCTTCTGCTCAGGATTTATTAGAGGTATTCGATGATCGCTTCGGTAATTCTGCAACGATCATTATTTCGCAGGTCCCTGTTTCGGATTGGCATGCTAGATTCCCTGATCCCACTCTGGCTGATGCGATACTGGATCGAACCATTCACAACGCTTATCGTCTTTCCGTACTTGGGGATTCCCAAAGAAAGTTGAGAGGATTCCGGACCATTTCGCACACCTGATGTACAATGATTTCAACCAGTGTTTTCTCTCTCCACACTGTGCGCAATACTCCGGAACTGGTGTGCGATATTACCAGAATTCCCAGCGCGAAAATGGAACAATAACATGGTTAATCTCGGATCATCTGGGTTCTACGAGTGTCACCGCTAATACCTCCGGTGGGCTGCTCAGCTCAATGCGCTACACTGCTTTTGGAGAGACAAGAACATCCAATGGAACGACTTCGACCGACTACAGATATACAGGTCAGCGAGAAGAAAGCGAAACTGGGCTGTACTTCTATAAGACGAGGTTCTACGATGCTGCCCTAGCACATTTCATCCAGAGTGATTCATTGGTTCCTCAGCCCGGGAGCAGCCAGGCGTACGACCGCTATGCCTACGTAAATAATAATCCCATTAATTTCAATGATCCGACAGGACACTGCCCATTATGTGTTTCGGCGCTAATTGGTGGAGCTGTTGGTGCAGTAGTGGGAGCTGTTGGGTATAGTGTTTATGCTGCAGTTTCAGGTACAGAATTCAATTGGGGTCATTTTGCACTGGCTACTGGTGGTGGTGCGGCTGCTGGCGCACTCATTGGAACAGGAGTTGGTTGGGCTGCTGGGGCGAGTGCTGTGGAAGCTACAGCTGCTGGGGTGACAACTGCTAGTGTCGCCCAAACCGCAAATATTGCTTGCAGTGGAGATATGTGTGCAGGCGAAGTTAAAATTATTCAACAAACAAGCCAAAGTGTATGGAGATTAAACCCATTAATAAGAGGTTTTAGGATTGAAAACGCTCTCGGGAAAAGCCCACAATTGTCTAATAATTTTCCAGTTATTGATCGATTCGAAAATGGAGTGGCAACAAGTATTAAAAGCATAGACCTAACTGCAAAAACATATCAAAATGTGTCATCTCTTACAAATAAGGTAATGGGTTATGGAAATACGGTATTGAACTGGCAAGGAACTAAACCTCAAGGTTGGGCAGGAACAAAAATAACTAATCCGATGATAAAAACGCGTGAATTGTTATTAGCAATACCTCCAAATGCTACAGAAGCACAAACAATTGCTTTGCAAAGAATTCAAACATCACTTATGAATTTAGGTTTATTATTTAGAACTATTACTATTCGTTGATTTCTTTTATAGGAGGAGATATGACCTTACATGACGTCGCATTATTTATAATTAGTAATAAAGCCTTCCTTCCAAGTTATGGCGTTTTTCCATCAGGAATAATTATCCAAATAGATCCAGTATATATATGTGATCTGAATGCTGTTGATCTAGTTCAATCTATCGAAACGGTGGCGTCAAAAGAAATATTACCTCTTTCGGAAGTGACCAATGAAGAATGGAAAGTGCGAAAAAGCCCACTGCTAATTGCGACTGGAATGAAATCGTGGAAAGAACTGGATAAAAATAGTATTGCTTATGGATTGGAATGGGTTGGTCAAGATATTGAGCTTAGTTTCTCATACCATAATAATAAAAATAGGCTAGAAGTAGATCCAAAAAAATCAATGTTTTTTAAAAAAAATACGCCTTTAAATAGAATTGTAAAGATAATTCTAGAAGACTATCGTGTGCGAAAAAATACGCAGTAACAAGGGTGGTCCCCTG
>WOUT01000093.1 GCA_009773005.1 Chloroflexota bacterium
TCAATTGGTATGGATGCTTCCCAATTATGATTGTTGGGAAGAACATCCCGAATTTCTTCATCCTTATTCACTCGCCACGGTTTACGCAGGTTTTCAATCAATCGCCGACCTGGTTCGCACAGGAGAAATGCGTCCTGTTTCAGTCCCCGTGGATGATCTGGCCGCCCAGGTAAAAGCTTTTATTCTGAAGTCAGGGGTGAAGGATGGAAAACTGATCAAATTGTTTTCCACGACTGAGGGGAATCCAGCGTCTCAATATATCGACAAAAACAGTGTGGATTCCAGTTTGATCGGGGTCTCCATGCCCTTTCAGGTGCTTGCCAATAATGATCCGATCATGCTGTTGACCGTGAAAGAGATAGAAAAAGATCTACACCAACCAGGCGGAGGTGTTTATCGTTACAAAGGGGACGTTTATTACGGTGGAGGGGAATGGTTGTTATTGACAGCCTGGTTGGGTTGGTATTACACCTCTATCAAGCAATTCGATCAAGCAAAAAGACTATGTGAATGGATCGAATCAAAAGCCGATGCGGATGGCTTCCTGGCTGAACAAATAAGTGAACGTCCTTTGGACTCGGAGCATGTTCAACCTTGGATAAAGAAATGGGGTCCGGTTGCTAAACCTTTGACCTGGTCCCACGCTATGTATATCATTCTCGCTAACGCGATCAAAGAAGGAAATGCTTGATGGATATTAATGATACCCTAGTGCTTCGGCACCAGCCTTATGGCGAATACCATCCTTATATTCCGCTGCCTTATGAACGAACGCCCCGCGATCCATTTAGTGGGGATCCTGTGATATTGAATGTTGAGACCGAATCCAATCAAACAGTAGATTCCGTTTGGTGCGAGTGGAACGAAATTGGGAGTTCAGAAATCCACCATGAGAACGCAGTTTTGACCTCAAAAGATGAAACCCTTGCCCATTGGCAGGTTGTATTATCGGCTTTCAAGGGTGGCGAGGTGATTATCTATCACTTTGGAGCGCGAACCGGTGAACAATCGATCCAAGGCGAGAATTACTCCTTCCACGTTAACACTTGGGTGGAAGTTACCTCACTGGTGGCGGTAAATCCAGTTACGGATCAATTGGATATACATTTGGCAACCCAGCGCCAGGGGTTTGATCTCAACATTACTCTTGCTCTTGAACCGGCAGGCTATCTATCTTATAAATTATCGACCAACCGGAACGAGATTCTAACAAAAACGAAAATTGAATCGGTATATACGGCTGATTGGAAGGATTTTAAGATCACCCTGCAAGAAAATCCATTCACTCTTGAAATCAAACGATCCTCTGATGGCCTGGTGATCAAAAGTAAGCTGCCCCTGCAGGTGTTGGTCGATCAAAACGGACGTGTGCTTCAATATCACCTTGAATTTGAGAGTCCAACTGATGAAGCCTTTTATGGGTTTGGCGAACGGTTCAACGCGCTGGATCAACGCGGCAACCGTTTGGATAATCATGTCTATGGTCAATATACCAGCCAAGGCAAGCGCACCTACATTCCCGTCCCATTCTTTGTGTCTTCGCGCGGCTATGGTCTGTGGTTGAAGACCTCCCGCCAGACGCAATTTGACCTGGCTGCCACCAACCCGGACTCCTGGTATCTGGAAGGTCGTGCCGAAGACGATGAAAGTCTGGAACTAACCTGGTTCCTCCAGCCGCAGCCTTACGATAACGTCAAGGCATTTACTCAGGTGACTGGCCGGCCAAAAGTTCCTCCTGCCTGGGTGTTTGGACCATGGATGAGCAGTAATGATTGGAACAACCAGGTTGAAGTGCTTAATCAATTGCATGAGACTCAAAAGCTGCAAATCCCGGCTAGTGTGTTGGTAATTGAAGCCTGGAGTGACGAAATCAATTTTTATGTTTGGAATGATGCCCAGTACCGTCAAAAGCCCTCTTCCGAGCCGTGTAAATTATCCAATTTTAAATTTCCTCGTAAAAGCCGTTGGCCTGACCTGAAAGCAATGGTGGATGAACTTCATCAAAACGATGTGCGTCTCGTATTATGGCAAAACCCGACCATTAAATTTGCTGAACAACACGAACGATTGGATGACACCCTCAATCAGGCGGATCAGGCTTACGCCATTGAACAAGGGTATGTGGTTAAAAAAACAGACGGTACTCCACACCGTATCGAAGCACATATGCCGTGGTTTCAAAACAGCTTGGTGCTTGACTTTTCCAACCCTGAAGCAGCGGATTGGTGGTTCTCCAAACGCGAGTATATTGTGACGGAACTCGGTGTGGATGGATGGAAATCCGACGGCGGTGAGCATATTTGGGATCCCCAGACACGGTTCTTCAATGGCATGCGTGGTATAGATGGAATTAATCAATACCCGGTGTATTACGAAGCTGCATATGACCGTTTCATGCAAAAACTTCGCGGTAATGATTTTGTGCTCTTCAGCCGTGCCGGGTATACCGGTTCACAAAAGTATCCATGCCATTGGGCAGGCGATGAAAACTCAACCTGGGATGCTTTTCGTGCCACGCTCAGTGCCTTGTTGAATGTCGGACTGTGCGGGTTGCCTTTTGTGGGATGGGATATCGCAGGTTTCGCAGGACCGATCCCGACCAGCGAACTATATATTAGGGCTGCTGCTTTTTCAGTTTTTTGCCCGATTATGCAATATCACTCAGATGTTAACGGGCTGGAACGAACAAGCAGAGACCGAACGCCATGGAATATACAGAAACAAACAGGTGATACTCGTGTGGTACCCACCTTTCGAAAATTTGCCAACCTGCGAATGAACATACTTCCTTACATCCTCAACCAGGTACAACTGAGTAGCGACATTGGACTACCCTTAATGAGGGTTATGGGATTGGTTTATCCAAATGATCCGAAATGTCGCAAATATGACAATCAATATTTCTTTGGAGAAGACCTGCTGGTGGCTCCCGTGATAGAGGATGGAGTCGAAGATTGGCCGGTTTATCTTCCTGAAGGAATTTGGCGAGACTTTTGGACAGGCAATATCTTGCAAGGACCTGTTGAAAATAAAGTTAACGTTCCGGTAGACCGCATTCCTGTATATCAGAGGCAGGGCAGCATTTTGCCCTTAAATTTGAATCACAGCGGAGAATTATGCACTCCGGTGGGAAATTCTTGTGATCATGTTGATGATTTAACTCTGATTGTGTTTCCAGGATCAGATCTTCAATCTTCAATGACCATTATGCCGGATTCTTCTCCTTTATCATTGGAGATGAAATCAAATTCAGACGAGGTTGACCTTACACTTCATATTTCAGCATCTCCGATCGATTTACATTTGGTGATTAGCACAAAAGAACCTAAAACGGTGTTTTTAAATGAAGTGTTGTTTCCGAGGAGGGTGGATCTGATTGGCACGCCGTCAAATTCCGAGTGGACGTGGGATGAACAGCGCAAGGAGATCAGGGTTCATCTGATCGCCTCGGCATCGAATACAATCCTGAAAA
>WOUT01000031.1:0-24773 GCA_009773005.1 Chloroflexota bacterium
ATCATCGATCAGCAAAATAGCATCGTTTGCCTGGTTGAACAGGGTTTTATAGCGCTCTTCCAGGGTTTTGCGTTCAAGTTCCGCTTCAAATAAGCCCTTGTAATTTTTGGCGGACTGCCGGCGCCAGAGGGCAGACAGACTGAGCCCGCCTGCCAGAAGAAGAAATAACAGGGTCAGCCCCATGGTCCAACCTTGTGATCTTAATGGAGCATATATCTCCGACCGGTCTATCTTGGCGATCATCTTCCAGTCCGTGCCTTCAACAGGCACGATTGCGGCGATCACCGGAACGCCGCGGTAATCTATGCCCTCAACGATACCGGTTACGCCTCTCGCAGCCATGGATGCAGGCAAGGTTTGATTGGTGATCGGGAAACGCAGTTTAAAGGCGGTGTTTTTCTGGTAACGCAGCTCATTGAGATAGACAACTTCGTCGCCTTCCCTGCGAACCAGCAAGGTTTCGGCGGTTTCTCTGGCGGTCGGCCACGATTGGACGAGAGAGAAGAACGTTATATAAGGATCGATATGCACAACGATGACCGCCAACGCCGGTTTGTTTTCTCCGCCCGGTTTAACAATCGGAATGGACAGATCCAGGTGAATTGACCCATCTGCCGCCGCGTGCAGGTCAGTCAGCACAATCTCATGCGAGAGAATACTCTTGAGAGCTATCTGCTTTCCATATTCCCCCAGTTCTTCTTTTTCTTCACCAACTTGAAGTATGGTTGTGCCGGTTCCATCCAGCAGGTAACCAGTAAAATAATTTGGATTATTAAACTGGTTTTTCATCCATTCGCGGTTTTCAATGAGCATTTCAGGGTCATC
This sequence comes from Chloroflexota bacterium, assembly GCA_009773005.1. GTDB lineage: Bacteria > Chloroflexota > Anaerolineae > Anaerolineales > Anaerolineaceae > UBA6107. The sequence goes on from WOUT01000031.1 coordinate 826, forward strand.
CGGAGAATTAATAAGAGCCTCGATGCTCCGCGAGATACGCGCGTCAGTGCGGATCCGTTCACCATCGACCAACCGCTCTGCCCGCCAGAGATTGATCTTTCCAATTTTTAATTCAGCGAGTGAGGTGAGTTCTTGAGCAAATAATTCGCGAGTGTGGTTGACTTGCGCAGCATAATAGAAATAGGCAAGAGCAGAAATCGAGACAGTAAGAACAAATATAATAACGATCAGCAGCCATGATGGCCGGTTTTTATTTGTGGAAAAATTTGACACCAGACACCTGCCTTTTAATCGGTTTGCGCCAGCCCGCCAAATATCAGTATACAATCAATTCCAGTCAGTAAACCATAAGGAAATTGTTAAAATACTGGAAAAACAAGCCATTAAATGAACGGGGGAAACGTTTATAATTGGAACACTTATGATTTTTTTGAATCCAAGAAAATGATGTTACCAGGTAATGTTTGAAAAAAATCCATGCCGCCAGAGGATCGAGGATTTGCATGACGGAAGTTGATAAATCGGAATTACGGTATCCGATTGTGTTTCCAATAAAAGTGATCGGCCTGGACGAGCCCGATTTCGAGGATTTTGCAGTTGAGATCGTACGGCGGCACGTGCCAGAATTATTGGAAGAAAATATTCTCAGCCGTCTGTCCAGTGGAGAAAAATACCGCTCGGTGTCCTTTCAATTCATCGCCGAGAGTCGCGCCCAGGTTGATGAGCTCTATGCTGAATTGACCAGCCATAAACGTGTTTTGATGATCTTGTAGAGGTTATTTTTTCTTGATCTCGTGACCTCCAAACTGGCCGCGCATTGCCGCGACCAACTTATCTGAATAGGGCGCTGCCTGGCGTGAACGAATGCGCCTTTGCAAGGATGCAGTGATGACAGGAGCATCGACATTCAGATCAATGGCTTCAAATACTGTCCAGCGTCCTTCGCCAGAGTCTGCCACATACGCCTCAATGTTTTCAAGCGTGACGTCTTTTTCCAACACCCGCGCGGTAAGGTCAAGCAGCCATGAGCGAACGACGCTGCCTTTTTGCCAGATCTTTGAGATCTGATAGAGGTCAAGGTTAAACTCTTTTTTCTCGTTCAAGATCTCGAAGCCCTCAGCAAAAGCCTGCATCATCCCGTACTCGATGCCGTTGTGGATCATCTTGGTGAAGTGACCCGCGCCCGCCGGGCCGACATGCCCCCAGCCCTCATTCGCGGCAGGCGCGAGGGTTTCAAAAACCGGATGCAGCGCCTGCACGGCATCCTTCTCCCCGCCAATCATCAGGCTGTAGCCTTCCGTGAGCCCCCATATGCCCCCGCTGGTTCCGACGTCCATAAAACGGAGCCCGCGTTCAGCCAGCATGGACGCACGCCTGACGCTGTCTTTGTAATTTGAGTTTCCTCCGTCGACGAGAATATCACCTTTGCTCAAGAGTGCGGCCACCGAGAGGAGCACTTCTTCTGTTATCGCGCCGGAAGGCACCATCACCCAAACGATCTTCGGTGATGGGAGTCTGGTTATCAAATCAGCGATTGAATTTGCCCCAACAACGCCTGTTTTTTCAGCTTCTGCAACAGTTGCGGCGTTTCTGGCATATCCAACCACCTTGTGCCCACCCTTGATTAACCGTTGAGCCATGTTGGCTCCCATTTTTCCCAAACCAATTAACCCGATTTCCATTTCAGCCTCCATAACGCAATAATAGGATAATTATAGTCTTTATTTCAATGGTATAGTAGATATTCAAAAGACGGGTTAAACAAACCTGCTATAAAAAATTGAAACGTGTCATAATAAAAATAACAAGGATAAGGCTATGACTGAAAACACTTCCATCATCATTTTTGGCGCATCAGGCGATCTCTCGCATCGCAAACTGATCCCGGCTTTGTTTAATTTATACCTCAAGGGGCGCCTGCCGGAAAGTTTTCGCATTTATGGGGCAGCTACGCGGAGTTGGACGGATGATGATTTGAGAAGCACTGCCTGGTCAAGTTTGCAAGACCAATCAACCTTCCGAATTGACGAAGCAGCCTGGCGGATTTTTGCCCAAAAACTCACCTACCGGTCAGGTGATTTTTCCGCTCCTGATACTTTCAAGAGATTTGACGTGGAATTATCCGTTCTGGAAAACGGCCCATCGAACCGGATGTACTACATGGCAACACCCCCTGAATATTTTCTTGACATAATTAATGGGCTGGCAGCAGCAGGCATGTTGGAAGAGAAGGATGCCTGGCGAAGAGTAGTGATCGAGAAACCCTTTGGGTCTGATTTTACGAGCGCAGGTTCATTAAACGATAGTATTCACCAAGTGATGCACGAGCGGCAGGTTTACCGCATTGACCACTATCTCGGCAAAGAAACCGTGCAAAATATTCTGGTGGCGCGCTTTGCCAACACGATCTTTGAACCGGTTTGGAACCGCAATTACATTGAAAATGTGCAAATTACGGTCGCCGAGACAGTGGGTGTGGAAACCCGCGGTAAGTATTACGATAAAGCCGGCGTGATTCGCGATATGTTCCAGAACCATCTCATTCAATTACTTACTCTGGTGGCAATGGAACCCACAAGTTCATATAAGGCTGATGCGCTGCGCGACGAGAAACTCAAGGTAATCAGCGCCATCCGCCCGATCAGCGCTAAGGAAGTCGGCTTGCATACCGTGAGAGGTCAATACCACGGATATCGCCAGGAACCCAATGTGCCTGCTGACAGTAACAATTCAACTTTTGCTGTGGTGCGTTTCTTTATCGATAATTGGCGCTGGCAGGGAGTTCCCTTCTACATTCGATCAGGCAAAAAACTGGCTGAAAAAGTCAGTGAGATCATCATCCAGTTCAAGAACCCGCCGCACATGATCTTCCCGAACCACGCCAATCTGGATGCGTCATCGAATCTCCTCTCGATGTGCTTGCAGCCGGATGAGGGCATCCATTTGCGCTTTGAGACCAAAGTGCCTGACACAATCGCCGAGACCCGCTCGGTGAATATGGAGTATCACTACAGCGATGAATTCGGTCCGAATGCACTGCCCGAAGCCTATGAACGCCTGCTGCTGGATGTGATCAACGGAGACGCTTCTTTGTTTACGCGCGCAGACCAGACTGAACTTTCATGGGAGTTGTTTGACCCAATTCTGGTTGGCTGGAACAGCCCTGCTGCACCGCCATTGAATTTTTATGAACCGGGCAGTTGGGGGCCACCGGAAAGCGACACCTTCCTGGCTAGTGCGGGTCATCAATGGATGCAGATCTGCGGCGAGCACTGTCATGATCCAGGCGAGCCAGAATGAACAGATTCACAAAGAACTTCCCGTTGTGTGAAGAAGGAAGTTCTTTAAACAAGGCGGTGGATGTGTCGTTGATCTGCTTAAGGAGTTTAAGAACTACTGTTTAAATATCCGATTGCCTGGAATCCTGCCAAGGGGTGAGCGTTGTTTAATATATTCTTCCACCACTTCCGGCAGAATGGTTGGCACCTCATAGTTGATCTGCTCATCCGGGATCACCAAATACCCCAAGTATTCAGAGAATTCCATATCAGACCCTGCAACGATGAACCGATCATCCGGTTTCATGCGCGCACCATTCACGTAGATCTCAACCAAGTCTGAATTCCTGTCATCTACCTTGACCCGCATCCCTGCGATGTGCGGCATGCCTACCGCGCGGCCGCGCAATGGATGGATTTTTCTTGCAATATTTTCCGGTTTGAGGGCGGCAACTAAAAACTGTTTGATCTGCGCCCCGGTTAACTCAATGCGGGCAGGGTTCCCCGCTGACCGGTTGGCTGCATACAACTCGCCCTGCGTAACAACGCCGGCTTCAAGTCCGCCGTTCCAATGTCCGTTGATTACAAAAGCCACTTGCGCTCCAACAACATGAGCCAGCAGGGCATCCGCCAGCAAATTGCCTGCCGAGCACTCCTGAACTTCAAGGCATTCAACCGGCGCTAAAAGCTCACCGATTTCAATTCTCATCAGGGTTTGCGCCCTCTCTTTTTCTACTGCCACCACTGCCAGTGTATCAGTGTCATCCCGGATCTCTTCTCCGACCGGGATCAATCCCCCGTCATGGCTGATCACTATTCCGGATTGCGGGTCAAGCACGAGATCCAGCCTGCCGAGCATTTGACCGTGTTCCCCTGACTGAACAATGAGGGTGTCATTCACGACCAGCGGCGGCGAGATGCGTTTGTGGTCGTGCGCCCCAATGATCACGTCTATACCACTGACGTTTTCAGACAGATTAATATCTGCCGCCGAACCGATATGAGATAACACGATGATGGTTTTTGCGCCAGCATCTCGCACGCGTTGGATCAATTCAGGCACGATCTCAACTGGTTGAAGCGGTTTTGAACCAAAAAAGATCGAATATATGCTCATCGGTGCGGTTAAACCGATGATGCCGATCTTGTAGTCACCGATTGTTTCGATCACATAAGGCGTTAGCCCTTTGAAGATTTGACCGGTTGAATCAGTCAGATTGGCGCACAGCAAAGGTTTACCAAAATGATTGGCCAGGTTTTCGATGGCTTGCGGGCCGTAGCGGAGGGGGATGGCGTTGCCGAGCGTGATCTGATCGCAGCCTGCCCCTTTCATGATCACGTCCATGGCAGAACCACGGGTCAGGCAGCTTTCCAGTAAAATGGTGTCTTCGGCGTCTCCGGCGTCAAAATAAAAGCAGGCGCCGCCTTTTGACTTCACTTCGGTGCGAATCTGTTTGACGAGTGTGGCAATTCGAACGACCTGTTCGACCCTTCCATGCAGGTCGTTGGTGTGTAATAGCGTGAGGTTGATCAACGAATCACTTGAAGCCATTAAGATGGATTATTTGATGATTCCACAAACGCTCAAGAATTCAGAGCGCAGCGCCGGGTCATTAGCGTATTCTCCGCGGAAGACGGTGGTGCGTGTGGCTGGCGATGTTTCGCGTACGCCGCGCATTTCAACGCACATATGTTTGGCGCGAATGAAGACAGCCACACCGTGCGGCTTCATCATGGCTTCAAGCGTGTCTGCGATCTGGTAACCGATGCGTTCCTGTACGGCAAAGCGTTTTGCATAAAGTCTGACGAGGCGGGTGAGTTTCGATATTCCCAAAATACGTTCATCCGCAACATAGCCTACATACGCTTCGCCATAGAATGGAAATACGTGATGTTCACACAAGGAATGGAAGTGGATGGGTCCTTCGATCACCTGGCTCAAACGGCAGTCTGGTTCACCGCGGCATTCTTTTGGGAAAGCCTTGATGAGTTTCGGGTCGCCTTCGTATCCGCTGGTTGATTCAATCATCGCTTCAAGGAATCGTCTTGGCGTTTCGTGGGTGGATGGGGTATCCAGATCCATGCCAAGGGCGGTGAAAATCTCCGCCATATACCCCTCGTACTTTTTTTGATTTGCAGGGCTGATCTGGCGTTTATTTAATTGCATCAATTCATCAATCGAAAAGTCATCCACTGAAATATCGGTCATTGTTTTCCCTTTACTATAATTGTTATTCAATTATCTGTGTCTATTATAGCCATGATTTAACAAACGACAGGATTTGGTCGAAGGGTCGAACAATGTTACATTCCTGGTTTGGGTTTAGATCAAATCATTGGCTTGAAGACAATCTGTATTTGAAAGGATCGATTCAGTTGGACCGTCAGCCACCACTTTGCCCCGGTTGAGAAGGATGACCCGCTTGGAAACTTCTCTGACCATAGACAGGTCATGGGTCGCGATGATCTGTGCCTGGGGGAGACTCTTGAGCAGTGCAATTAACTCGCGCCGGGTCTTTGGGTCAAGTCCGCTGGTGGGTTCGTCGAGCGCCAGGATGTCGGGGGCCATCGAGAGCACCGTGGCAATCGAGGTGCGTTTCTTTTCCCCGCCGCTAAGGTGGAACGGGTTGCACTCTTCAAAGCCGATCAGATGAACAGATTCCAGCGCCTGTTTGACTTTATTTTCGATTTCTGCTTTCGGCAGTCCCTGGTACGCAGGACCATACCCCACATCTTCGGCGACGGTCAATGAAAACAACTGGTCGTCCGGATTTTGGAAGACCATCCCCACTATGGCGCGGATGCGCGGCAGGTTTTCTTTTATCATTTCCAGTCCGTTGATCTTTATTATGCCAGATCCGCGCAGAACTCCGTTCAGATGCAGCAGCAGGGTGGATTTGCCAGCGCCATTTGCACCCACCAGCGCGACTTTCTCTCCCGGATTTACTTTGAAAGTGACGTGATCCAGCGCTTGCTTGCCATCTGGATAGTGAAAGGATAAATTCTCAATCTCGATCATGTCATCATCCTGTCAGGCTTGTGTGAAGAAACCGAGTAGCAAGATCAGAGTCAAAGTAACAATGGCGCCTGCCAAAAATAAAACTTCCGGTTTCTTTATTGATTTCTTATTGATTTGTAGAGGTTCGCCGTTGTATCCCCGGGAGCACATGGCAGCATAAACACGGTCGCTGCGTTCAAGCGAGCGCAGCAACAAATTCCCTGCCATCTTTCCGGTCACTTCTCCGCGCCAAAAGACTGAACCGCCTGAATGGTTATTGCCGATGGCTGCAGCGCTGCGGCTGGCACGCGCCCGCATTAGGCGGGAAACCTCATCGATTATCAAAAATAAATATCGCCACATCAAACCAAGGATAGATACAAATACTTTTGGGATCCCTATGCTGCGAAAAGCGCTCAACAAGAGGGGGAAACTCGTTGTGGTGGAAAGTAGAATTGCCGCCAGGATTGAGATCCACGATTTAATGGCGATGCTCACAAAACGCACGAAACCCGGCTGACTGATGACAATTGGAAGTTCTCCAATTTTAAAAAACTGGATAAACGGATCTGGACCGGTGAAGACAAGCGGTATTGCCGCCAGAACAAATGGAATGCTGATCAACGATCGAGTTAAGATGAAACGCAATCCCAATTGGGAAAGTAAAATCAAAGAGAAGAGCGATGTCAGGAATAATAAATAGGCTGGCCAAGCGCCTGAAGGAGTGACGTTGATACAAATGAGTAAAACGAGGGTGAAAATGATCTTCACCCTCGGGTCTGCCTGGTGTATTATGCTTTGTTTATCGCGATAAAGCTCTTCCAGTTTTCGCCTCCGAGGTTACTGGGCTGATTTTTTTTGGGCTCTGGCAACCCCAAATCCAATCACAAATACGATGGCTGCGCCAATGGTCGCTGCGATAATTGTGGCCACCGCTTCATTGGAGATGCCAGGCATAACATAATCAGGGATCAAACTGTATAGGGATCCACGTGCATTTTCGAGGAACCCTTTTTGTTCTGCGACCCATTCCAATCCGTCTGGATGGCTGGACGCCAATGGTGAGAGCACAATGAGGATCAAGGTGAGCAAACCGCCTCCGATCAGTACACTTTTCGACTGACCTTCTTGAGCGATATCTGGTTTTAATAAATCCTTTCGAGCTGCATAGATAAAGCTCAACGCACCCACAGTGATGACCGCCTCACCAATTCCGATCAATGCGTGGATAGCACCCATGGCGGGCACTGCCAGATTTGCAGGAGATGTACCCGATAGCGCCAATTGCAGCGCGCAAGACAGTGAAGCGATAAAAATGGATGTCCAGGCTGCCAAACCGCCGCCAATGAAAAGCCCTGTGCGCTCGTTTTTGAACAGTTTTTTTACGAGCGAGAAAACTGCGGAAGAGACAAAAACGCCGACCACGGCCATGTTGAACAAGTTTGATCCCAACGCTATTATTCCGCCATCCTGAAAGAGGATAGCCTGGACTGATACGACTGAGGTCATGATCAATACAGCTGCCCAAGGTCCCATCAGGATCGTAGCTAATGCCGCACCTAACAAATGCCCGGAGGTGCCGCCGGTAACGCTGAAGTTAAGCATCTGCCCGGCAAAGATAGCAGCTGCCAGAACACCCATAAGAGGGATCTCGCGTTCACCCAATTGTTTGCTAGTTTTTCTAAGTGCAATTCCGATCACAACGATGCTGATGAACCAGAACAGGAGAGAAACCGGAAATCCAAGAAACCCGTCTGGAATGTGCATCGGTTTAGGGGAGAACAGCATAGGGTTACCTCTTTTTTGATTGGTGATACAATTTCAATACGATAAAGCAATTATAGTGCAAATAATTGCAATTGCAAAAAATATTACCAAATAATGAGAAATTCATCCGCTGATCAAATTATTTTGGATACCTTGGCTGGGCAGAGTTCCCATTTAACCTCTCATCAAATCTATGAAGTAGTGCACGAACGCTTACCTGCCATTAATCCCTCAACGATTTATCGCTCGCTGGAGAGGCTGGCAAAAAACGGGAAAATTTCAATTTCAGATCTGGGTTCAGGCGCTGCGGTTTATGAAATGTCAGGCGATGAACAGCATCATCATCTGGTGTGTCAGAACTGCGGTCATATCGTCCAAGTACCCGATGAACAAATATCTCCTCTGATTTCGCAACTTGAAGACAAATATCATTACAAGGTCACTACCAATCACCTGGTTCTGTTCGGTGTCTGCGAGATTTGTCAGCAGACTGAAGCAGAATGAGAATATCGGTCCAATTTAATTCAATTTTTATAGCCACCCTTAAGGGTGATGGATATAATTTGATAATGTATTTTATTGGTTTAACGTCGCCATGAATCTTGGTGAAGTTATTATTAGTATGCCCAAAAGAAACGAACGGTGAGGAGTAGTTCCAATGGATGACATAGAAATATTACGAAATCTTGTTGAAAAACAAAAAATAGCTATGACCAGTATCAAGGGGGCTGCTTCAGAGATCAATATAATTTCCATCAATGCCGCTATTGAATCGGCTCACGCCGCGTCGGGAATTCGAACGATGATGGAAAACGTACTTGACGGCATGATGACCACAATTTGCCGGATGTTAACGAAGGTGCTTGATGCTGGAGCATTGTCTATGGAAGTCGGGGATTTCGATCAATTCGCAAAATGGGTTGGGGTTGATGATATTTTTGTTACCGATGCGGATGGCGTTACAGTGGGGTCAAATACCGCTGCTGCTTACGGTTGGCGCTTCCCGGACGACCCAAAGGCGCAGGCGTTTGTTTTTCGCTCTCTTATCGGCCAGAAAGATGGGGTTGTGACTCAACCAATTAAAGCGCGTGACCTGGATTCAACAATGTATAAATATGTGGGCGTTTCCCGCACTGATCAACCCGGGATTGTGCAAATCGGCTTCCGGGCGGAATCCATCACCCGTTATCAAACCGAAATTGGCGCGGTTTTTGGAATTCTGGCCAATGAGATCAAGAACCTGGGAACAAAAGTGACTGGCGCTACCAAGCAGGTCATGGAAGTGACGATTGAGTTTGAAAAGGCAATTTGTGATAAAAATAATTAGCATCATTAAATCATGAATTATTCTACTGCCATGCATCGTTTCTATTGATATTCTTGATCATCAATAGATAGCCATCTGGCTTTTCGGGTTGTTGATACTAAAAAAATGTGTAGATATGAAGTCTTTGGACGATCTTATAACAAACCAAATCCTGGATGAAATATGGTTTTCTTTTGTCCAATCATCCGGTCCAGGCGGACAAAACGTGAACAAAGTGGCTACTGCCTGTCAAATGCGTTGGGACGTGCGCGCCACTGCTGCACTGGAGTTGGACGTGAAAGAGCGGTTGATCAAGCTCGCTGGAAATCGGATGACTGATTTGGGAATATTGGTTATTGAGGCGAAGCGCTTCAGGAGTCAGGAGAAAAACCGTGCTGATGCACTTTTACGATTATCCACCTTAATCCAAAAAGCATTGGTTAAGCCGAGAGTCAGAAAGGCAACCCGCCCGAGCTTGTCAGCCAAAGCAGGACGGGTGGCTGACAAGAAAAAACATGGGGAGATCAAGCGGAAACGACGGATTAATCCGGACGAATTGGAATAAACGCTCTACTTCCGGTTTCAGCATGGATTATCGAGGCCAGGCTTTTTGGTAATTTGCCAAAATGCGTTCGCAAAGATCGTTGAATGCCGGATCAATCTTCTGGCGGGCGGGGTCAGCCCGGTGCCAGGTTATGATCTCTTCAGCCCCGCGTGAAAACGGAATCGTTGCAGAGAATTCAGGAACAATTTGTTTGATCTTGCTGTTGTCAAAGATCGCGCTGTGACACTTGTCTCCCAGCAGGCTGTCACCAATATGCGAATCGTAAGCAGAGATCAAATCCGAAGGAATATGAACCAATTTGGGCTGTACACCGGCAGCTTCACCAAGGATCTGGTAAATCAGGTTCCAGGTGAGCCATTCATCCGATGTGATATGAAATATTTCACCCAGCGCGTGTGAATTCCCAAGCAAACCGACGAACCCTTTGGCGAAATCTGCATGATGCGTGAGCGTCCAAATTGAGGTTCCATCACCGTGGACGATGATCGGCTTTCCACGAAGCATGCGGTCGATTACGGTATAGCCGCCTTCCAAAGGTACGTAACATCGGTCGTAGGTGTGCGAGGGTCGGACGATGGTAAAGGGCAGATGGTATTTCCGGTATCCCTGCAGGAGCAATTCTTCACAAGCAATTTTATTACGCGAATATTCCCAAACCGGGTTGTCCAGAGGGGTAGACTCCCGGATGGGCAAGTTCGCTGGAGGAGTTTGGTAAGCGGAAGCAGAGCTGATAAATACATATTGCCCTGCTTTTCCTGAGAAAAGGTCCAGATCTCTTTTCACATCATCCGGCGTATACGCAATCCAATCTACAACGATATCAAAGTTCAGATTGGCAAGCGCAGACCGAATTGAGCGCTGATCGCGGATGTCGCCTTGCAGGATGTGAGCTTCTGCTGGAGGGGTGCGCAGTGATTGTCCGCGGTTGAGCAGGGTCAGATCAAACCCTTTTTCCACTGCGCGGGTTGCGCAAGCTGAACTGATAATTCCGGTACCGCCGATAAACAGGACTTTCATCTGTCGCTCTCCTGAATTTAGATATGCTCAAGCTCTAAGTTATGGACGAACGTTGTAATCCCCTTTAACGATCCACTTGTAAGTTGTTAATTCTTTCAATCCCATCGGCCCGCGCGCATGCAGCCGCTGTGTAGAGATGGCGATCTCGGCGCCTAATCCCATTTGAGAGCCGTCAGTGAAGCGCGTCGAAGCGTTGACATACACCGCTGCTGAATCAACCCGCTCGAGAAACTGCGCGGCGTGAAACTTATTCTCTGTCAGAATGCCATCTGAGTGAGCAGTGGAATGGTTGGCTATATGATCAATTGCTTCTTCCAGGCTATTTACTACTTTGAGACTCAATACCAATGAAAGCCACTCAGTATCGAAATCTTGAATACCAGCCGGTTGTATACCCTCGTTCTGGAGTTTTTTCAAGATTGACCAGGCAGTTTCGTCAGCACGGAAAGTTACTCCATCCGCTGCCAGACGCCGGACAAGTCGTGGCAAGAATTCTGAGGCTACCGCGCGGTGAATCAGGGTTGTATCCAGGGCATTGCACACAGAAGGCCGCTGAACCTTGGCATTTCGAATGACTTCGACTGCCCTCTCAAGATCTGCGCTCTCGTCTACAAACAAATGACAGATACCAATGCCGCCAGTGATGACTGGAATGCGGCTGTTCTTTCGGCAAAATTCGTGCAGACCAGCTCCACCGCGCGGGATGATCATGTCAATATAGTGGTCCATTTGCAGCAGTTCAAGTACGTTTGCACGATCGGTGTCAGTGATTAACTGAACGACATCCACAGGAACGTCTGTACCCAGCAGTCCGCGTTGGATTGCACCCACCAAAGCCAGATTTGACTGGATGGTTTCGCTGCCCCCCCGCAGAATAACACAGTTCCCCGATTTCAATGCTAACCCTGCCACATCAACAGTAACATTTGGACGGGATTCATAGATCACCCCCAGCACCCCCAATGGAACTCTCTGCTTGTGGAGTTGCAGCCCATTCGGCAGCACTTGCTCTTCAAAAATCTCGCCGACCGGGTCTGGCAGTCCGGTTACCTGACGCAGGTCGGCAATGATCGCCGACAATCGTTTTTCATCTAAAAACAAGCGGTCAAGCATGGCTTCACTGAGCCCTGTTTTACTCGCCTCAGCCACATCCATCGCATTGGACGCAAGGATCTCAAACCGCTCAACCCAGATCTGATCGGCAATTTTCTCCAACGCCGCGTTTTTCTGCGGCGTTGTGATATGCGCTAAGGCCCGCGCTGCAGTTTTTGCCTGACGGCATAAGCGCGCGATTGAAATCTGCCTGTTCATTGCGTTCAATTCTGTCATAAGAGTGCCATGTGGTCGCGATGGATCACTTCTTCACCAAAGGTGTACCCCAGCAGCATTTCAATTTCTGCAGATTGTCGTCCGCATAGCTGCTGTAAATCTGTCGTGCCATAGTTGGTTAAACCGATGGCGACCACCTTCTTATCTTTTGCAATCACTCGAACAGCGTCACCGCGGTCAAATTTACCACTGACCCGTAGAATGCCGGCAGGCAGCAGTGATCCGCCGTTTATTAGAGCCTGGACAGCGCCCGGGTCAATGATGATATCCGCCTTCGTGCGGCTGCCAGAAAGGAGGCGGCGTTTGCGTCCCTCAAGCTTATTGATTACCGGTGTCAACCGCGTACCTATTGATTCACCATGCGCCAGACGCAGGATCACATTTTCAACCGATCCCCGCGCAATGATCACCGCTGTCCCGCCGTGGCGCGAAAGATCAGCTGCTTGCAATTTGGTGACCATGCCGCCCGTGCCCAGACCGCTAGCAGACCCTCCGGCAGCCTGCCAGAGTTCGCTTGAAAATGGTTCCGGTCCTACTTCATCGATCAACTGCGCGTCTTTGTTTGTTCGTGGGTCAGCAGTGTAAAGTCCGTCTTGATCAGTAAGCAGAATGAGCAAATCAGCCTCAATCAGGTTAGCCACCTGTGCCGAGAGGTTGTCATTATCCCCAAATCGGATTTCGTCGGTAGCCACAGTGTCGTTTTCATTGATGATCGGAATGATCCCCTGGTCGAGCAAGGCTTCGAGGGTGGCTCGTGCATTCAAGTATCCATGCCGGTCGGCCAGATCTGCCCTGGTGAGAAGCACTTGAGCCACGTGCACTGCAAAGATCCCGAAATATTGCTCATACATTGCCATTAAGCGCGGCTGCCCGACCGCTGCCAGCATCTGTTTTACCGGCAACTGTTTTGGCAGGGTTGGAAAACCCAGTTCCTCACGTCCGGCAGCAATAGCCCCTGACGAAACAAGTATTATCTGCTTTTTTTCTGCATGCAAAACAGATAGCTGGCGCGCCAGATCTACCAACTGCGGCGCGGAGAGCTTCTTGCCGCCGGCGGTAAGAATAGAGGTTCCAATTTTAATTACAATTCGATGAAGTGCGGGCATAATCTGGTAACCTTGAATCAAGTATTGAAGGATTTTAACATAGAACGAAGCCTTGGATGCGATTTACAGACCAATTGCATCATTACCCTCGCTATGACTTTTTTTACTCGGGCTTAGGATTAAGGATGATGATAAGGAGTGATTCAATAAAATCGTTATGCCTGATGGCGTGGTCCATTCAAGGGGTTTAGGTCATCGAGGCAAAGCGCTTTAAAAGTCAGGAGAAAAATTAAAAGGACGCGAGTGAACGGTTCAAGGTATTGATCGAAGAAAGCTCTATTCCTTCCTCTTAGCGAACTAAAGCTAAGCCGACCTCGGCCGCTATGGATAAAATGTTGGAAGATAAGGAACGTGTCTGCTAGATTAATCAAAATCGAAGGATACCCAATGCCCCGGAATAAGTTGAGCCTGCGCAGGAATGACTTGATCAAGTCCTGAACGTGAGAAATGCTGGTCACAATTGGATAAGATTCGATTTACGGTTTATTTGTCCGTGGCGTAATTCGCCAGCTCCGCTCGCCCATGAACTCTTTGATCTGCGCCACTCTTGCAATAATGTTTTTAAATTCCGTATAAAACAATGAAGAAAATATTATGTACCATATAAACCAACTTTTATGGTCTTTAATTTCTTTTTCTGATTTTATAAACGCAAAAAGCGTTTGCCCTGGTCCAACACTTAATGTAAATAATGTGGTCAATATAAAAATTGGAATCAACCAGTCTAATTTATCCAAACCCTTAAACTTCCATACCCAGAACGCAATGACAGGAAACATTTGAGAAGACAGCCATGGATAAATTTCACGCCAGGCAAGCAAATAAGCTGCACCAATTTTTTGGCGGGTGGAAAGTTTTTTCGAGCGGATGGCATTCAAAAAATGCTCCATGGAAACCTGGAACCAGCCTTGAGACCAGCGCATCCGTTGATTCCAAAGAGCTTTTAGAGTGCCGGGAGCGAGTTCCCGAGAGATTATGTTTGGGTCTGTAACAATAATGTGTCCGTTTTCGGTAACACGCATGGATGAATCTATGTCTTCTGTAAGCATAAAGCCATGCATACGTGTCTGCCGTAACAATTCAGTCTTCCAGTATCCATTCGAACCGCCAAAAATTCCAAATCCATAGAGACGTGTTCTGCCCGGATGGCTGACAGCATAAATAGCTTCAAATTCAACGGCAACCATGCGGGCCACCCAGGAGGCGTTGTAATTTCGTACCAGACAGTGCCCCTGAACGATGTCACAACTGCCTGACAGCCATTGCCAGGCACGCGTAAACGAATTTTCTGCCGGGTGGTGGTCAGCATCAAAAATACCAACAAACTCACCCGAAATATGAGCAATCGCCGCATTCACGTTTTGTGACTTTGATTCACTGCCATCTACTTTTAGCAACGTTAACCGGTTGTCTTTTTTTGCCATTTGCTGCAATATGGTTTCGACCGGCAGGCGCTGTGGTGTGTTATACGCCAGGATAATTTGAAGCGGTCCGGGGTAATTGAGTTTAAGGAAGACATTAATGGTATCGACAATTGTATAAGCCTCGTTCGGTAGATATGCGGCGATGATCGCGCTTGCTGCCGGGTATTGGATATCAGGGTTGAATGGCGGGTCAATTTTTTTGAGAGATTGAAAACCTTCGATCCAGATCATAATTGCAGTGGTCAGCAAGGAAATCACGATGACATAATACATGAACGGGGTAATATCAACGCCAAGGCTATCGAGGGTACGATATACCCAATAGGGAAGCAAGAGATACAAGAATAAAGAAATAAAGAATTGGAGCAAGGCGCTGGTATTTTTATAAAATTGGCCGATTGGAGATGTTTTCTTTTTCGAACCTTCTGCTTGTCTCAGTTTCTCAACCGCTCTTATGGCTTCTTCATTACAAACCTTGGGCTCAAGATCCATCTGGGAACCTGCGTATTCCAATCCGATTTGGGCTTTTTCGCTAACCTCCTCAAATGACTTCTCGTTTTCAAAGATGGTGTACCCCAAGGCAGGGGTAAGTCGAAGCTTCTCTTCTTGCGCTACAAAACTATGCTCTGCTATTCTGATCAGGATATCTTTTAAATATTTCTGGCTATAAGATGCGTCTTTCTCAGGCAGAAGAATTAAGAATTTACCTGAAGGCTCGTGGCCAAATATATCCAGCGAATGACTGTTTTGTTGAAGGACCTCTGAAATTTGTTTGGATATTTCTCTGTCAGCCCGTTCACCCAACCTCTCTCGAAAGCGAGCATTTTCCAGAATTTCAAGATATGCCAGGCAACCTGCTTTTCCTCCTTTTGAGGCGCGGAATATCTCCCGCGAAGCCTCCCTTCTAAAATTCTGCGTGGAGTGCAGCCCGGTTTGTCTATCCAAAACAAGGTTTTCAACCGGAACAGGAGGGCGATTAAGTTTTGAGTTTACCCGCGCCAGCAAAATATTCCCGTCAATTGGTTTTGGCAGATAATCATCCGCCCCAAGGTTCAACCCATCAATGATGTCTTCGTCCGAACTTTTGGATGTAAGCAAAATTAAAGGAATAAAAGCCGTATCACTTTTGGAGCGCAATTCTTTTAATAAAGAAAAACCATCCATTTCAGGCATCATCACATCAGAAATGATCAGGTCTGGGGCCGCTTCATTTACCCGGTTCAGCGCTTCCAGTCCATTGGAAGCAACGGTGATATCGAATCCCCCTCTTTTAAGTACGAGTGATATGAATTGCTGAATGACGGGATCATCGTCTACAACCAATATCGATCCGGAGCGAGCTTTGATTGGCATATTCATCGATTGCTCCTTCAGGTTTCAAGAATTATCAACTCTTGCGTTGATCAGGGGACAACCAATTCTGAAGACTTCTTTTGTATCAAATTACTTCACAAATATGACTAAAATACCGTTATGCGTGTTGGTCAAAAATGTCCTGTAAATCAATATTATTATAGCATTTACCATATTACTAACGTTGCTTTTTAATAATCCGCGTTAAATATTAATTCTCTCGCCTGTAAAATAGATAAACTGGCGGCATAAACAACGCAAACGAATGGAACCCTTCTGATCATTGTGCTGGCAGACCATAAGCGAGATCAAATAAAAATACTTGATGATGAAATGCATGAAATGGCATAAATTTGGATAATTAATGTTTGAATTTGCAAAAAAAACCGTATAATAATCGTAACTTATTTTATTCAATCATGGAAATTCAAGGAGAGGACAATGTGGTATTACACTTTAAATAATCAGCAAGTCGGTCCTGTGGACGAAAAGGAGATCAAGAAGCTGATCGCCGCAGGCACCATCACCCATGCCACCATGGTATGGATGACTGGCATGGCTACCTGGCAGCCTGTCGGGCAAACTGCATTGGCATCTTTGATGGGGTCTGTACCACCCCCGCCAGTTGGCGCATATCCCCCGGCGATGATGGTCGTCGATGATCCTAAAGTCGCCACACTCAAGAGCCTTTTTATGTGGTTCTGGATCAGCCTGATTGGCATCCTAGTGGGCGGAATCGGGTTAATTGCAGCAGCCATACTGTTTTTCATTATCGTTTACAAAGCCTGGCAGTTGGTCCAACATGAAGGGATTCGAGCCACTCCCGATCAGGCTGTAGCCTACTGCTTCGTCCCTGGCTGGAATTACTACTGGATTTTTTATGCCTTCAGAGGTCTTGCCAAAGAATTTAATGAACTCTTTGACCGGGAGAATATCGCGCACGAAAGATTCAATCTTAATCTTCCAACCTGGATGATCATTTGTGTTTTTGGCAGCCCCATTACTTTTGGTGTCTCTCTGATCGCCTTTATCATTCTATGGATCATGTTCACTAACAAGATCAAGAACGCTGCCATTGCTGTGATTAAAGCCCGCAAGTAACAAATCCAAGCGTCATCTAACCCGCCCAAATGGGCGGGTTTTTACATTTTTTTACTAGTCTCTTCGTAAATAAGTTGTGAACTTATTCTACGACCAAGGGAAGAGACTAAGGAGAACTCATGTGGTATTACAGTTTTGAAAATGTACAAATCGGACCAGTGGACGAGGAATCGATCCGGACACTGATTTCCGAGCAAAAGATTTATACAGGAACATTGGTATGGAAACAAGGTATGGTAAACTGGCAGCCGGCTGGTGCGACTCCATTGGCAGTTTTTTTTGACTCTGGAGCTACGTTTCCCGCTGCAATTCAGCCTATGGTGTACAGACAGGCACTTAAGGCACCAGACACGGAGATCAAGGAATTGAACGATCTCTTCATGTGGTACTGGATCTGCTTGATCGGGATCGTTTTTACCTTTGGGTTGAGCGCTATCGCTTCAGCGGTATTGTTTTACATCATCCTTTACCGCAGCTGGAAGCTGATTCAGGACGGGTATGCCCGCACGACTCCTGGCAAGGCTGTTGGTTTTCTATTCATCCCATTCTACAATTTTTACTGGATTTTTCAGGCTCTACCTGGGTTGACCAGAGACACGAACGCCTACATTCAACGGCACGCACTCCCTATTGTGACCCAGGATGAAAGCGTTCCAACCTCCTACTGCATATTGAGCCTGCTTTCCATGGTCCCTTACCTCAATTTTCTAACGGGCATAGGGGCATTTATCATGCAAATCATCATGCTCAAAAATTTCAAGGATATTTCGATCGCCATCGTGCGAGCCCGTAAATAGACAACAAAAAAACGTTCAGAATCTGAACGTTTTTTTTATAAGATTTATTATGACCCAGTCAGCATTGACCGCAGGGCTAGGTCAAAAAGTGAGCCCGGCATAAAACTGAACACAACCAGCGCCAGCGCGGTAAAGATTGCCACTGAAGAGGTCCAGAAATTCCAATGGAATTCGGGCTGCCCTTCCTGGAAGTACATTTTTACGACCACCCGCAGATAATAAAATGCGGATGCCAGTGAGGTGATTAATCCAATCACTGCTAGTGTAACAAAACCGCCTTCGATGGCTGTGCGAAAGAGGTAGAACTTACCCCAGAAACCGAGCGTGAGCGGAATACCGGTGAATGAGAGCATGAATACGGTCATGGCGGCAGCGGAAAGTGGTGATGTTTTGCCCAACCCCGCGAGGTCACTGATCTCGGTGCCCTGATTGTCTTCCCCTTCCATTCCGATCAACACCGCCCAAGCGCCCAGTGAAGCGAGCGCGTACACCGTCAAGTAAAACAGCGCTGAAGCAACCGAGTTTGACCGGGTAACAGCATCGCCAAAGGGAACGAATGCCATCAACAAATAACCCGCGTGCGCAATACTTGAATAGGCCAGCATGCGTTTGAGGTTGGTTTGTGCGATGGCAACCACGTTGCCAACGACCATTGTCAGGGCAGCGAGCGCCCAAAAGATCGGGGTAAGCTCTGCGGCCAATGACGGGAAGATCATGGAAAACACGCGGATCAAAGCAGCGAACCCGGCTGCTTTGGCGCCAACAGACATGAACGCAGCAACTGGTGAAGGAGCGCCTTGATACACGTCCGGCGTCCAACTATGAAAAGGCACCGCGGCAATTTTAAAACCAAACCCTGCCAGCATGAGAGCGCTGCCGATTAACAAGAGCATTGTGTCTGCTTCCCCACTACTCACAATCGCAAGGATATCGGTCAGGTTGGTTGTGCGCGCTGCGCCAAAAACGAGAGAAGTTCCGAACAGGAAGAAACCCGAGGCGAAAGTTCCTAATAGGAAGTATTTAAGTGCGGACTCTTGTGAATCCACTCTGGGGTGAGCGAAGCCTGAAAGCACATACAGCGGAATGGAGAGTAACTCAAGCGCCAAAAAGACAATGATCAAATCACCTGCGCTAGCCATCAACATCATGCCACTGATGCTGAAGAGCAGCAAGGTGTAATACTCACCGCGCTGGATGCCCATACGCCTGAGATAGTCGTATGCCAATCCGATGGCAAAGATACCGGTGACCGCAAAAAGAGGGGTCAGGAAGTTGCTGAACCCGTCAACCAGGATAAAACCACCAAAACCGGCCATCGGTTTACCGGTGAAAAAGATTGATACCACCAGAGAAGCCAGCAAACCAGCTCCTGCCAAAATTGGCGTCCAGACTGGCTGGCGCTTGGAGAACCAAAAGTTTGCAAGTAAAAGGAATAACGCCCACACGATGAGAGTGGCTGCCGGAAGAATGGAGTATAAGTCAATCAGAGTCATGAATTCACCTTCCGTTTAATGCGCCAAAAGTGCGGCGGATTGGACGAGTGCGGTCAGTTTTTCAACCGCCGGAGCCATCAGCATGAAAAATGGTTTGGGATAGATGCCGATCCAAAACGCAAAAATCAGAATAGGGGTAAGGATCAAAATTTCGCGCGCAGACACATCTTTTAGTTTTTTATTCTCTTCGTGTGTCACTGGACCTAAGAATAGTTTTTGGAACATGAAAAGTAGATACACCGCCGCAAGAATAACTCCGAGTGTGGCAACGCCAGCAAACCATGGTGAACCGATCACGGTAGAGCTGAATGCACCCAGCAGAATAGTGAATTCACTCACGAAACCGTTTAAACCAGGGAGACCAACCGAGGAAAGGGTTGTGATCAATGCCAGCGTACCTAACACCGGAACGACCTTCCATAATCCACCAAAGTTCTCCAGCAAGCGAGTGTGGCGTCTTTCATAAAGCATCCCGACGATCAGGAACAATGCGCCGGTGGAGAGACCATGATTGACCATTTGCAGGATTGCACCTTGTAACCCCTGTAAATTGAGGGCGAAAATTCCGAGCACGACAAAACCAAGGTGGCTGATGGAGGAATAAGCGACCAGTCTCTTAACGTCTTTTTGGAGGTAAGCCACTGCGGCGCCGTAAAGGATGCCTATCACAGCCAGTCCGGCCATCCAGGGCGCGAGCGTCACTGTTGCATTCGGGAAGAGAGGTAGATTGAAACGCAGAAAACCATATGCGCCCATCTTGAGCAAAATACCCGCCAGTATCACGGACCCGGCCGTTGGCGCTTCGGTGTGAGCGTCTGGCAGCCAGGAATGCAGCGGGAACATGGGAACTTTGATGGCAAAAGCCAGACCAAAGGCGCCAAAAAGCCATAATTGTGCCGCTGCCGGGATGAGTCCGCTGCCAGACAACTGGGTCAAATCAAAGCTGCCGTACTGCAGGCCGATCCACAAGATGCCAGCCAGCATAAGCACCGATCCGGCCATCGTGTACAGGAAGAATTTTACCGCGGCGTAAACACGGCGTTCTCCACCCCATAGACCGATCAGGAAGTACATCGGAATGAGGGTGAACTCCCAGAACACATAGAACAGAACCATATCCAGAGAGAGAAAGACGCCCAGCATCCCTACTTCCAGCAGCAGGAAGAAAGCCATAAATCCTTTGATTCGTTCTTCAACCGCTTTCCAGGTGGAGAGGATTGCAAGCGGCATGAGGAAGGTGGTAAGCAGAACCATCAGAATGCTGATGCCGTCTATCCCCAGATGGAATCCGATCTGGTTATTACCCAAAGTGATCCACGGAAGGTTGAGTTCGAACTGAATTTCGGGGTCAATGTCGTTGAACCGGGTGAGCATCCAGATGGAAAGACCGAAAGTAATCAATGAAGTGACTAATGCGGTCCAGCGCAGAGCGGTTTTCCATTTAGGCTTGAGCAGTAAAACCACCAGGGCTCCAACAAGAGGGAAGAACGTGACCAGGAGAAGAGGATTGAGACCTATGTTCATCGTCTGTCCTTTAGCGTAAGAATAAATAGGTCATAATGGCAGCCAATCCCAGCAGCATCAACAGCGCGTAAGACCGGATGTAGCCATTCTGCAATTTTCGGATGCTTTCGGCGAGCGCGCGGGTACCCGCAGCCAGCCCGCCACCGATACGGTCGATCACACCCAAATCAACCGGATCAGCCATGAACTGGGCGAATGCGCGGTAAGGGTTGAGAATGATTGCGGCATAAAGCTCATCAACCCACCATTTGTTTTCCATACCAGTAAACAAGGAGCCCAAGGCCCTCTTGAGCGGGTCTACATAGGCTTTGTCTGTCTTGCGAGAATAGATCATCCAGGCAAGACCCAAACCGATCAGCGCTAACACCAGGGAGATGCCAGCGACCACCCAGACAAAGTGACCAGGCTCGCCTTCACCCAAAGTGTGTGAGAGCCAGGTTTCGAGAGTGTGTACACCGGGCAGGTTGAGGACGCCTCCTAATACAGAAAGAAGAGCTAGAATCATCAAAGGCAGTGTCACCACAAGCGGGCTTTCGCTGGCCTTTTCGGCCGCCTCTGTGCGCGGCTCACCGAAGAAGACCATGGTCAATTGCCTGCCCATGTAGAAGGCGGTCAGGAAAGCTGCAAGCACAAGAACAATAAATATGGCGGGTTGGGTCTGCCATGCTGAAACCAGAATCTCGTCTTTCGAGAAGAAACCAGCCAACGGGGCGATCCCCGAAAGGGCTAGCGCGCCGATGAGGTACACCCGGAAGGTAAGCGGCGTTTGCTTGCGCAAGCCGCCCATTTGACGCATATCCTGCGGGTCGAAGTCATGAGATGCGTGGTTCGCATGGTGCATGCCGCGCTCCACGCCCTGAATGACCGAACCGGCCGCCAGGAAGAGCAAGCCTTTGAAGAACGCGTGCGTGACGAGGTGGAACATCCCGGCAACGGTGGCACCCATGCCGACCGCGGCGACCATGAAACCCAGTTGGCTGATTGTTGAATAAGCCAGCACTTTTTTGATGTCGTATTGGCCAAGGGCAATGGTCGCGGCGAATAGGGCTGTTGCAGCGCCTACCCACATCACCACGGTTTGGGCGGTGGGGACGAGTGCATAAAAGATCGAACTGCGCGCCACGAGGTAAACGCCAGCAGTAACCATGGTGGCGGCATGAATGAGCGCAGAAACAGGTGTCGGACCTGCCATCGCGTCTGGAAGCCAGACGTATAACGGAAGCTGTGCAGATTTACCAGTGACACCCAACAGCATGAACAAAGTGATCAACAACATCACGCCGGGCTTCACTGCAGCAACCTGGCCGGCTTGCTTGAAGACTTCATCAAATTGAAAGGTGCCAAAATTAACAAAGATCAGGAACATCGCGATTAAAAGGCCAAAGTCGCCGATGCGGTTGGTGATGAAGGCTTTCTTGGCAGCTTCCGCATTGCCGGTCCCATTCTTTCCTTTTTCAAACCAAAACCCGATGAGAAGGTAAGAACACAAGCCCACGCCTTCCCAACCAACGAACATCATCAAGAAGTTATCAGCGCTCACCAATATCATCATTGCGGCAATAAAGAGATTAAGGAAAATGAAGAAACGGGCATATCGACCAGTATCTCCGTTGTGCCGGACGTCATTGTGCATGTAACCGATGGAGTAGATATGGATAAGGGTTCCAACGCCGGAAACCACCAGCATCATCACGACAGAGAGCGTATCCACGCGAAACGCCCAGCGAACGGTCAAAGTGCCGATGGTGATCCAATCTCCGAGCGGAATGGTGACCGCCTCGGGATGTGAAGAAAGCGATACCGCTAAAAGAATCGACACCACAAAAGCCAGACCAGTGGCCAGACTGGCAAAGCTACCGGCGAATATTTCTCCGAGCTTGCGCCCGACGAGCAAATTGACCGTCAACCCAATCAAAGGCAGGAACACGACCCAGGGTACCAGATTGAAAAATTGAACAGTTTCCATAAACGACTCCATCAGCCCTTTAGGCTGTTCATTTGGTCGATATCAATACTTTGCTTGGTGCGGAAAATGGTGACCATCAAAGCCAACCCCACGGCAACTTCAGCCGCAGCGACGGTCATCACGAACACCACAAAGACCTGCCCGTCGATCACTTGATAATGGTTCGCAAAGGTAATGAAGACCAGGTTGGCAGCGTTGAACATTAATTCGAGGCACATAAAGATCACGATGGCGTTCTTTCGCAGCAAAAAGCCAACGATGCCCATGCAAAACAGGATCACAGCCAGGACAAGTGGATATGCGATAGGGATCATCTTATTGTCCTTTATCTTTCTTTGGCATTCTGGTTAGCACCACCGCACCGATGGCAGCAACAAGCAAAATAACAGAGGCGATCTCAAACGGAAGTGAATATTTTGTGTATAGACTGATCCCAAGTGTCTTTGGATCAGCTAGTATTTCAGAGGCCGGGTTGGTTGTAACAGTGATTGACACTCGGGTGAGTAATGCATAAACTCCCTCTACAAGGATCGCGCCACCCAGCACAAAGGCTAACGGGCGTTGCCATTTCATCTGCTCTATTTCCTTTGGTTTCTCAGCGCCAAGCAGCATAATTACAAACAGGAATAGAACCATGATCGCACCGGCATAAATGGTGATCTGAGCCAGCGCAATAAAAGGCGCCCCCATGATCAGATAAAGCACCGCCACCGCTAAAAAGTTGATGATCAAAAACAAGGCGGAATAAACGGTATTCCGGCTTAAGATCAAACCTGCCGCAGCAGTGATTGCGATGATCGCGAGTGTTAAAAATACAAATAGACCAGTCGTCATCCTAGCCTCCCTAATCCACAGGGTCTTTCATTTCAGGTACCGAGCGTGTGTTGACGCCCGGTTCGGTTTTTTGAGGGGTCGGGCTGCCGC
>WOUT01000031.1:24800-44124 GCA_009773005.1 Chloroflexota bacterium
CGCAGCATATTGATCTCGTAGGTGCTGGCGTAGCGTTCTCCGGGGGAATAGCGTTCTTCATCTGTATTTTCGGCTGCCTCAACAAAGATCGCGTCAGAGGGGCAGGCGGCAGCGCAAAGCGCACAGCCAATACACTTTTCAAGCCCATTGTCATAGCGTTTTAGTTCATGCCGTCCTTTAAAACGCGGACGGACCGGGCGTTTTTGTTCGGGATATTGAACCGTGACAGGCTTTTCAAAAAGCGCCCTGAAAGTAGTGAATAGACCGCGCAGCATCTTAACCTCCTACCAGAATCATCACAAGTGCGGTGACCATAATATTTAAGAGCGCGAGCGGGAAGAGGATTTTCCAGCCAAAGGCCATCAAACGATCATAACGAATACGTGGAAGGGTTGCCCGAATCCAGACCAAACCAAAGAGCAGGACGACTACTTTAAGCAAAAGGTAGATCGGTCCAAGCCATGGCTGTTGATCAAGGAAAGGACCCTGGAAGCCACCCAGGAAGAGGGTCGCGCCGATCATACAAATGGCGATCATTTTTATATATTCAGCCATGAAGAAGAGGGCAAATTTCATGCCGGAGTATTCTACATGGTAACCGGCAGTCAATTCCTGTTCAGCTTCCGGCATATCAAAGGGGGAGCGATTGATTTCCGCGATGGTCGAGATCATGTAGATGATTGCACCGAGCGGCTGATAGACTATAAACCAAACAGATTTCTGCGCATGTACGATTTCTGTGAGACTCATGGAGCCAGCCAGTAAGATCGGACCGATAAAAGAGAGACCAAGCGCCAATTCGTAACTGATCATTTGAGCTGTTGCGCGCAGACCGCCCAGTGTTGCGTATTTGTTATTGGAAGACCACCCTGCAAGGGTGATGCCGTAGATGGAAATGGAGGTCACCGTCAGGATATAGAGCGCTCCGACGTTGATATCCGTAACAGAGAGGGTAAATTGCTTTCCAAACAACGTAATCGGGGGGCCCCAAGGAACCACACCCGTGATGATGAGCGCAGGGATAACTGTGAGTACTGGTGCGAGAACAAAGATTAACTTGTCGGCTTTATCCGGTATCAAATCTTCTTTAAAGATCAATTTAAGGGCGTCTGCCACCGGCTGCAAAATACCGCCCTTCCCTGCTCGGTTCGGACCGATGCGCACCTGAAAGCGAGCGAGTACTCTGCGCTCAAATAATGTGACGTAGGCGAACCCTATTGTCATTCCGAGAATGACAATGAGCGATTTGACCGCCCATTCAAGGAATAAACCAAATGTCATAGCAGCCCTCGCTCAGTGTTTAGGGAATCAGTTTCTTTTTCCTTCAAATCTACCGCCAGGGGCATATGAACTGGCATGCCGGAGCTTCGGGTAATGAGCAGTACACCCTTTGGCTGATTCGGGTCAACCTTGACCTGCGCATCAAATTCCTGAGCGGCATTCTTTAGAGAAACTGTTGCGCCGCTTTGAATTTTCAGCGTCTCAGCGTCTTCTGGGTGCATGCTCAAAGTTTTTTTAGAAACCCGGTTTAAGAGAAGACTCATTGAAGTCAATTTGCTGTTGTCATAAAGCTTGGTCACAGGTACAGCCAGCCATTGGGCTTTGACGGGTCTGACTGCTTCTGGCATTTGGGTCTTCTTAGGTAAAGCGGATTCACCGATAATCAGCGGAAGCGTAACCCCGAGACCATAACTGTTGTCATATCCGGCGCCGCTGTAATAGATTTCGTTTCGTCCGACCAAGGGCCATTGTTCATGCGTTTCACCAAGTTTCTGATGAGAAAAGAATTGGAAAACGGGTTCTTTTTGTGAGACCAAATCGAATATTTCTGCCGGGTTTGAAGGAAATTTTTCGCCGGTCACTTTTTCGATCAAGACGCCAGTAATGTTGAAATCGGCTTTTGTGTCTTTAAACGCTGGAATTACAGCGCCAAACTTTTGAACGCGTCGTTCTCCGGATACAAGTGAACCTTCACGCTCCATCACAGCCTGAACCGGAAATACCACGTCAGCAAGTTTGGCGGTCTCGGTCAAAAAGAGGTCCTGGACAATGACGAAACCTGCTCTCTGCATGGCTTCACGCAGAGAGGGGTCGTCTCCGGCAGGGTCTGCTCCGGCGATATAGACCCCCATCGCGGCGCTCATGGTTTCAACGAGATTCAGGTCGGGCTGAATATCAAGTTCGAAAGCGCCCTGATCATTTGCCCGCGGCCACACCGGGATCAAGCCGTTATTGAGTCTGCCGAAATGACTCGTTTTGACCAATCCTTCAGCAAACATACCGGCCAATGCAGTGGTCTGCGCTAAACCCATACCGTCACACCCGTAAAAGACGACAAGATTCTCCGCCTGGGTGACGCTCTTCGAGAGCTCAGAGCCACCTTCAAATATCTCCCGTAGCGCTTTTTCTTCATCACCATACTTATAGGTAAGTTGATGAGTTGCGAATTTATCGAGGCGAGTTTTGCGCGCGTTAGACACTACCAGGGTAATTCCACGCTCGGCTGCCTGTTTGACACGCAGCCACCACAATGGCGCTTCTTCGTGCAGGTCAGAGGCAAACACCAATATTGTGGAGCCTTTTTTTAGTTTGGCGAGGTCAGAGCCAGGAGCAATTCCAACACGGGTGACCCACTCGCCGCCGCCCATCGAGGAGTACAGGACGGTTTTTCCACCTGTACTGGCCATTAGGGTTTTTGCAGCATAGAGATCTTCAATGCTCAGGCGGCCGCTGACCAGGGAGAGGAGGTTTTTTCCGGCAGCTCTGATCTTTTCTGAAGCGAAAGTGATGGCTTCCTCCCAACTTGCAGAGGTTAACTCACCATTCTTGCGGATCATGGGTTGAGAAAGCCGCTCACTGCTTTCTGCGTATGAATAGGTGAATCGACCTTTGTCACAGATCCAAATCTCGTTTACTTCTTCATTTTGCCGAGGCATAACCCGTTTGATGACTGTCTTTCCATTACTGCGGGCTTCACGACGCACATCATAAGTGATGTTGCATCCCACCGGGCACTGTGTGCAAATGGAGGGTTTGTGTTTCAACTCCCATGGGCGTGCGCCAAAACGGAAATCAGCAGTGGTAAGCGCGCCAACCGGGCATATATCTGTGGTGTTACCCGAGAAAATCGAGTCAAATCCGGGTTCCGAAAAGGTGGCGATCTCAAGCGCCCGGCCGCGGTTGTAAAAACCGATCACGGCATCATCCGCGACCTGTTCCTGGAAGCGCACGCAACGCGCGCACTGGATGCAACGCTCGCGGTCCAGGTATATTAGATCTCCAAGCAGATAGTGTTTTTTAGCTCGACTTTTCTCTTCAAGTAAAAAGCGGCTGTCAGGCGAGCCAAACAACATGGTCTGGTTTTGCAGCGGGCACTCGCCGCCTTTATCGCAAACTGGGCAGTCCAGCGGATGCGAGGTAAGCAGGAATTCGATCACCTCTTTGCGGGCAGTCATTACTTTTTCGGTTGCGCCCCAGACTACCATTCCTTCAGAGACAGGAGTGGAACAGGCTGTTTCAAGTTTTGGTCCAAAAACAATCCTGGTTGTGCCGTCTTCATTCTTTATCGGGGTCCCGGTGGTTCGGTCAATTTGTGGCCGGCCAATGTCCACCAGACACACCCGGCACATTCCCACCGGTTTCAGTTTTGGGTGATGACAAAAAACCGGTATGGTAATTCCGACGGTTTTTGCGGCGTCAACGATATTGGTTCCCTCCTGGACGTTCACAGGTCGGCCGTCAATGGTTAATGTGATTTGTTTTTCCATCTGGTTAACTCTCCAGACGAGCGTCGAAATCAGCTCGGAAATGTTGTAACCCTGACATAACTGCCATGATCGAAAATTCGCCCAACGCGCAAAGACATTTATTCTGCATCTGGCTGGCAACCACTTTGAGCAGGTCTATGTCTTCTTTTTTGGCTTTACCTGATTCAATGCGACTTGTGATGTGACTCATCCAATATGTTCCTTCGCGGCAGGGAGTGCATTTTCCACAGGATTCGTGTTTGAAGAAGTGGACCGTGCTGTTGACCAGGCGGCTTATATTTACAGTTTCATCCAGAATGATCACCGAGGCGGAGCCTAATGGTGAACCAAGCGCCGAGGTGGCTTCATAATCCATAGGGGTATCAAGTGCGGTTTCAGTAGCCGGGATCAAGGTAGAAGAAGCGCCGGCTGGCATGATAGCCTTGATTGTTGCTCCGTTGATGATGCCTTCGCCATGCTTGTAGATCAGTTCTCTAAAGGTTGTTCCGAGTGGAAGTTCATAATTCCCGGGTTTATTCACACGCCCGGAGAGTGAAAAAATCTTCGTGCCCGGGCTTTTATCTGTGCCATGCCTTCTAAAAGCATCGGAACCTTTTTCAATGATATAAGGCAGGTTTGCCAAGGTTTCAACATTATTGATCACAGTGGGCTTGTTGAACAAACCGGATAGCGCAGGGAAAGGTGGCCGCAAGCGCGGCTGACCAAGTTTGCCTTCAATAGACTCGAGCAGGGCGGTTTCTTCGCCGCAGATATAAGCGCCGGCGCCCACGTGGGTATGCACTCTCAGTGAGTAAGACGTGGCATATAAGCCGTCGCCTAAATAACCTTTGGTGGTCAATTCAGCGATACGCTCATCAATTTTCTTTGCGATCTGTGAGAATTCGCCGCGGAAGTAAATATATGCATCATTTGCCTGAACCGCAAAGGAAGCGAGCATCAAACCTTCCAGGAATTGGTAGGGATTGAACTCTAGCAGCTCGCGGTCTTTGAATGTGCCGGGTTCGGATTCGTCTGCGTTGGCAACCACATAATGCGGCCAAATATCATTGGGAAGGAATGACCATTTCACTCCGGTTGGAAAACCAGCCCCGCCGCGGCCGCGCAGACCGGACGCTTTCACTTCACGAACAAGATCTTCAGGCTTATTAGAGGTGACAACTTTCTTCCACATAGAAAAGCCGCCGTTGGCAACGTATGTTTTGAGCTGGTTCAACCCGGGGATCTCTCGATGGCGCAACAATACGAATTCACTCATTGCCGCCTCCATCAGTTGATTTGGTTGCTGGCGCTTCTTCAATGGATGCGCTTGATCTCAAAGGTGTTCCATTAAGCGCGGCTGACATTGACCTCAACCAATCCATCGTCCGCGTCGGGGTTTGGTTCTCATGATATTCCAGTTCGTTACCGATCTGTGATTGGAAGAGAGGAGCGCGGTCGCAAGCAGCCAGGCATTTCACTTCTTCTATGGTGATAAAACCATCCATGGAGGTTTCACCCGGTTTTGCGTCTAATTGCTGACATAGATTTGCCAAGTATTCCTTTGCGCCTCTCAGATCGCAAGCCACGTCGGTACAAACCTGCAACCGGATCTTGCCTTCGGGGGCATCGTGAAAGAGTGTGTAGAAACCGACCACAGAAGCCACTTCTGTTGTGGTCACGCCTGTGATCTCGGCGATCTCTTGCATCGCGGTGCGCGAAACAAACCCGATCTCGCCTTGAGCGAGGTGCAACAAGGGCATCACAGCTGCCTGCTTTTGTTCTGTGGGGTACTTCGCCAATATCCGCTTGATCTCTTCGGGATACTTTTTGAGGAGTTGGTTCATCGGTCTGTATCTCCTAATACGATATCGATACTTCCAATGATTCCTACCAGGTCAGCAACATAGTGTCCTTTGGAAAGTATGGGCAGCACTTGCAGCAGCGGCACCGATGGAGTGCGATAATGAACCCGGTATGGTTTCGGGCTGCCGTCAGATTCCAGAAAAACACCCATTTCACCGCGTGGGGATTCAACTGTGGCGTACACCGAGCCGACCGGCGGACTAAAACCCTCCGTCCAGAGTTTGAAGTGATGGATGAGCGCCTCCATACTCATCCCGATCTCTGAACGCGGAGGGGGAACATATTTGCGGTTGTTGTCACGAACAGAACCATATGGAAGCTTGTTGAGCGCCTGTTCAACAATTCGAACAGATTGGCGCATCTCTTCAACCCGGACGAGGTATCGGGCGTACACATCACCGGTTGTCTGGGTGGGGATATCAAAGTCGTATTGCTCAAACCCGCAATAGGGATTGGCTTTGCGGACGTCGTGCGCCAGACCCGTTGCGCGCAGGGTGGGGCCGGTTACGTCCCATGCCTTGCAGGTCATGGTGTCGATCTTGCCGATCCCGCGCGTGCGATCCAGAAAGAGTGGGTTTTTGGTAAGTAATGCTTCGTATTCCGCGATACGTTTTGGAAAGACCCTTACGATTTCACGCACGGCTGCTTCGAATTCGGAGGGTACATCCCGCCACAACCCACCCGGGCGGATGAAAGTGGTCATCATGCGCTGCCCTGAGACTAATTCAAAAACGTCCATGATCATTTCCCGTTCGCGCATGGCGTACAAGAAAACAGACATGGCTGCTAGGTCCAGCGCGGAGGTTCCGATCCAGAGCAGATGAGATTGAATACGGGAGAGTTCTGCCAGAATAACCCGGATGGCATCAGCCCGCGGGGGAGACTTTAACCCAGTAAGTTTTTCGACCGCCAGACAGTAGACCAGGTTGTTGCCCATGGTGTACATATAATCGATGCGGTCGGTCATTACTTCGGCTTTTTGATAAGTCTTGCCTTCCATATTCTTTTCAATGCCGGTGTGCAGATAACCAACATCTGGAATGCAGTTGACCACGATCTCGCCATCCAGCTCGACGATCAACCTAAGCACACCGTGTGTACTGGGGTGTTGGGGACCCATATTGAGCACCATCGTCTCGCCCGTAAGTGCACGCGGGCTGACAAGGTGGCGCAGGTCATCAAGTGAGAATTCCTGAATCTCTCGCATTTATCTCACCCCCTTTGGCTTTCGCACATCGATCTCGTCAAAATTAAAGCTGTATTGCACTTCCTCATACCCAAGGGGATAATCCTTACGCAAAGGGTGACCTTCCCAATTGGGCGGCATTAGCAGACGGCGCATATCGGAGTGTCCTTCGAAACGGATGCCAAACAGATCCCAGATTTCGCGTTCGCGCCAGTTTGCGCTCGGATAAACCGTTTCCATGGTTGCAATCTTTGGGTCGTCGCCATTTACGTGAGCTCTGAAAGTTAAATAAACTTTGAGTGTGGTCGAATAGAAAATATAGACCATGTGAAAGCGGGGATTCGTTTGGGGACAATAATCTACGGCTGTTTCGGCTGACAACATATCAAACGTAAATTCGTCACGTAAAACCGTTGCTGCAGCCGTGACCTTATCAGGTGGGATCAGCAGAGTCACCTCGTCTCGGAATTCTGAGACCTGGCCGCCAAATTTTTCGCCAAGCGCTTTTATAGCGGAAGATAAGAGTTCGTTCATAGTTGACCCTATTTCCATTTGGCGAATTTTTCGCCACTGACTTTTTTATGCAAGGTAATGACGCCATTGATCAAGCCCTCGGGCCGGGGTGGGCAACCGGAAATATAAACATCCACCGGGACGATCTCATCCACGCCTTGCAGGATGGCGTAATTATTGAATACACCACCGCAAGCCGCGCAATCCCCCATGGCGATCACCCATTTCGGGTCCGGCATTTGATCGTACAGATTGCGCAGCACTGGAGCCATTTTTTGCGAGACGCGCCCGGCGACGATCATCAGATCGGATTGGCGGGGGCTGGCGCGCATCAGTTCCATGCCAAAGCGGCTCATGTCATAATTGGCGGCTTGCGCGCCCATCATCTCAATAGCGCAGCAAGCCAGACCAAACAGCATCGGCCACATGGAGTTTGTGCGCGACCAGTTGACTGCCTGTTCAAGTGTGGTTGTGACCACGCCAGTGTTTCCAGTTTTCTGTTCTATTCCCATTCCAATGCTCCCTTTTTCCAAACATAAATGAAGCCAACCATTAAGATTGACACAAAGAGGAACATTTCGATCAAAGCAAAGAGCCCGAGTTGTTTAAATGCAACCGCCCAAGGCAGGAAGAAGATCACCTCAACATCGAATAGAATGAAAAGTACAGCAATCAGATAATATCGTACGGTCATTTGGCGCGTGCCTGGCCCATAGGGGATCATACCCGATTCATAAGGCTGCCCTTTTTTGGATGTTGGCCGGTGAGGACCAAAAAAACGTCCGAGCACCAGAACAAAAAAGCCGACCAGTGTTGAAAGGACGACAAGAACGAACAAAGGGAGATAATCGATCAGCATAGGGAGCTCTCTGTGTGGAAGAGGTTGACCGTTTGAATGTGACCAATAACCGATTTCTAACGGTTGCTAAATTTTACACCATAATCAGGATTTGTTGCATCGTTTAAATGAGAACTCCCTCAACGTTGGCTGAGGGAGGAAAAATTGAGTTTGCCTTATTCGTCAACCGACTGAGTCTGTCCTGCGTTTTAGTACATTGGTCTGCCGGCTTCCCCCTGCTAAGACAGAACCGAAGGTGTCAGGACAAAACTGCTGATTGACCTCGTAAGGTATCTCAATGCCTTACCTTGATTTTTGATATTCCTGCTCCACAAAGCTCCAGTTGACAACAGACCAGAAGGCTTTAATGTAATCCGGGCGCCGGTTCTGGTAATTCAAGTAGTACGCGTGCTCCCATACATCCAGTGCGAGGACTGGAGAGTGACCTTCCATAAGCGGGCTGTCTTGATTGGCGGTTGAATAAACGTGCAGCTTTTTCTCGTTGTCAACCACCAACCATGCCCATCCGGAGCCAAAACGAGTTGTGGCCGCTGTATTGAATTTTTCCATGAAGGCATCCAGCGAGCCGAAAGATTTTTCAAGATCTGCTAGCAAGTCTCCGGTCGGGGCTTTTTTACCGCCCGGATTGAGCACATCCCAGAAGAAGGTGTGATTAGCATGACCACCGCCATTGTTCCGCACCGTGGTGCGGATTGATTCAGGCACTTGATTGATCTCTTTCAGGATTTTTTCAACCGGCTGCCCGTAAAACTCGGGGGCAGATTCAAAGGCTTTGTTTAAATTGTTTACATACGCCGCGTGATGCTTGTCATGATGAATTTCCATATGAATTTCCATTGTCCTGGCATCAATCGCGGGTTCAAGCGCGTTAAAAGCAAACGTTAAAGCAGGTAATTCAAAAAGCTGACTCATTGTTGTGTTCCTTCCTAAATTTCATTGTTAATTATCATAATTATGATAATATTACTCCTATTTATGCAGGATTTCAAGAGGTGTTTATTAGAGCTTTGTTAGAGTTTATTTGAGAGGGGTTTTGCCGTTCATTCAAGAGGGTTCTAATAGAACAATGAATAAAACTGGTAAGTGAATTCAATTTGAAAAACCACTAACAACTGTACCTAGAAAAATAAGTGCAGTTGTACCTATATTTCGGTCACACAAAAGCGTGCTCTATTTGCACGTAATAATCTCTGCATAATCAAATTTGATAGGAGGTAATATGGAATTCTCTTCACGTGAAATATGGGGATCGCTGCACGGCTTCATTTTTGGAGGACTTTACCTGTTAGCCTTTTCAGGCGGTTTATTAGCTTTATACAGCCTGAAAACAGAGTGGATGACTGTTGAAGGGTTAAAAAACAAACTGGCGATTTTAAAAATCACGGTTTGGGGAATGGCAGCAGTCATGTGGGCGACTGTTATCACGGGCACATACATTATCTACCCCTGGTATCGCGCGAAACCCCCCGAAGGCACGACTGAACTGAGTGAATTTGCACGTTCGTTCTTATTAGCGAATCCAAACACTGCGGCTTGGCACAACTTTGGCATGGAATGGAAAGAGCATGTAGCGTGGATCGCCCCCATCGCCGCGACAGTTGTGGCTTATGTAATTTCAGTCTATGCACCTAAATTGGCGGCTGAACCAAAGATTCGCAAAGCGCTTGCATGGTTCTTTATCATTGCTTTTATTACAGCAGCAGTTGCCGGTGTTTTGGGCGCTTTGATCACCAAAGCAGCACCAATCCGCTAATTTGGAGGAGAAAAAAATGACTAACGAAAAAACTTTAACTAATGGCCGGGCTGCTGCCGCTCTTTTAGCTGGCGGAATTGGCGCCATGACACTAGGTTTAATGACCGTATTAGCGGTTGCTTCTGCAGGAATAAAAACTGCACTCACCTGGATGAATTCAGTTGGATCTCTTTCAGGGAAAACCTCAGTAGCCGTAATCGTCTGGTTGGTTTCATGGGTTGTGATTCATCAACTTTGGAAAAATAAAGAAGTAAAATGGGGTAAAGTTATGGCTGTCGCCTTTGCTTTACTTATGGCAGGCGTCTTGATGACCTTCCCTCCCTTCTTTGAACTTTTCCATCCCGAATAACTAAAAAGATGCCCATAAAAAACGGCAAGGGTCATTCCTTGCCGTTTTTTATTATCAGGTCATTTTTTTGTGCAGACCGGCAACAATCGGCTAAACACAAAGCGAACACTGTCTAATGCGGAGTGCCTTCTTAAATCTCCTGTTCGATATTCTTGCACACGTGACCTTTTCAAATACGCACTCCTCTGAAAAGTTTTACTCTTCACGGGATGCCAATTCTGCTTGACAAGTTTTTTACCCATCGCTAATATGAAGGGGCAACGAGTATCTCAAAAAACCTGATGGTTATGTGGAGGTGTTCATGCGTTTTGGAATTATGGCGATGCAAATGGACGCGCTAATCCCGCAAGGAAAATCCCCCCAGGAGATCATGGCGAATCTGGCCGCTTTTGACCACGCCGACCTGGTAAGAGGGATCGCAGATAAAGGCTTTAACCTGATCGAATTGGGCGGGGATCTGGTTTTATTTTTTCCGCAGACGTACTCAAGACAGGCGATTGAAAAACTGGCACTATTAAAAATTGAAAAGGGGTTGCGCTATACCGTTCATCTTCCCCTTTGGTCGGTTGAGCCTTCCACGCTACTTCAGCCGGTGCGCACAGGTTCAGCCAAGGCGTTGATTGACATCATCAAAGCAACCCTGCCCCTGCACCCTGAACAATATGTGCTACATGCTACCGGCGCGCTGGCAGCCGAGTTTTACCAAATGCGCTTGCCTGAAATGGGCAAAGCGTTGATCTTGAAGCAATTCCAGGCTAACGCCGCAGAGACCATCAAACAGATGCTGGGAGAGACGGGTATCGAAAGCCGAAAACTGGCGATCGAAACCATTGAATTCCCCTTTGAGCTTACCTTTGAACTGGCTGAAGCGCTGGATCTTTCATTATGTCTGGACACAGGGCATGTGATGGTGGGGTTCTCTGGCGCGGTACAGCTGTTTGATGTGCTGGAGCAAGTTCTGCCCAGGCTTGGCGAGATCCATCTGCACGATGGTCCGTGGCAGGGGCCTGAACGCAAGATCGGCTACGGCAAAGACCACGCCCCGCTCGGCACTGGGGATGTGGATGTGCCACGCTTGCTCAAGCGGCTGGATGTTGCACAGTTTTCCGGACCAATCATTTTCGAATTAACCATTCCACAAGCTCTGCAATCTCTGGAATATATACGGGATGTTTATCCATTGGTCTTAAATTAATATTTTCTAGAAATAATTATCTGGAGGAGGATTGACAATGAAAACCAATAAACGCTGGTATGATCTTCTAACTCTGAACGGGTATCAATTGGGATTGAGCATGGCTTCGAACGTGATTTCTCCACTACTGCTGCCTGCCCTGGTACTCTTGTATATGCCCCCGGAAAAGAAGAACACGTACACTGCACTGGTTTATGTCGCTGGCTTGGCTGTTGCGATGTTCATCCAGCCGGTCATGGGAATGTTGAGCGATCGCAGCACCGCAAAACTTGGGCGCCGCCGGCCATTCATCCTGTGGGGCGCGCTTCTCAATATCCTTTTCCTCTTTGTCATCGGGGCTTCGCTGCTCTTCCAGGATTCCCCCTTGAACTCGTTTTTTAAATCCTCATTTGGGGTGACAGCTTCTTTGGTGGTGCTGCTTCTTGGCATCATTTTATTGCAAGTGTCTTCCAACGTCAGTCAGGCTGGTCAGCAGGGATTGATCCCGGATGTCATTCAGGAACACCAGCGGGGGCGCGCCTCCGGCATTAAATCTGTATTGGAAATGTTTCCCGCGGCTTTGGTGTTGTTGATCTCCCCTTTGTTGGATAAAAAACAATTTTGGGTAGTCATTGGTGTTCTGATGGTGTTTTATCTGGTCACCATGCTTGTGACGGTGGTGTTCACTAAAGAGACTCCGCTGGCTGAAAAACCACCACGACCAACAGGTCGCCCGGTCTTGCGGATGCTTCTGCTCACCATTATTTTCGTCGGTGTGACGCAGCTCGCGCTTTGGATGGTTAAGAGCAGCGCGAACTGGCTGCCAATGGAAACCACCAGCCTTGCGCTGCGAGTTGCAGTGGTCGGTTTAGTC
Source organism: Chloroflexota bacterium (assembly GCA_009773005.1). GTDB lineage: Bacteria > Chloroflexota > Anaerolineae > Anaerolineales > Anaerolineaceae > UBA6107. The sequence continues at coordinate 37,118 of WOUT01000031.1, forward strand.
GGGTTGATCGGAATGGCAGGGTCAATCTTTATTGGTGTATATTTCGGGGCGCAGGTTGGCATTGGCAAGGAAGCCAAACACCAAAAATCGTTCATCTGGTGGGTGGTTACCCGCTTGCTATTCCTTGCTGCAATCGGTTCAACCCGTAATTTTGCCATGTTCTTTGTCAAAGACGTGCTTAAGGTTCCAAACCCGGCGACCGTGACCACGTATCTCACAGCCGTGATTTTTATTTTTCTCCTGATCACCTCTTTGCTGGGCGGATACCTTTCAGACAAGATGGGTCGTAAAAAACTGTTAACCGCAGCAGGTTTACTGGCGTTTGTCGGCACAGCAGTGCTCACTTTCTCCACCACTATTCCCATGGTGTTGTTGTCGGGTGTATTTCTCGGTTTAGGCACCGGAACATTCATGTCTGCCAACTGGGCATTAGGAACTGACCTGGCTCCCTCAAAAGACGCTGGCCGCTACTTGGGGATTTCCAATTTGGCGGGGGCAGGCGCCGGGATCGTAGGTTCAAGCATCGGCGGACCATTGGCAGATTATTTCAATGCCATTCAACCCGGGTTGGGATACCCGGTTATTTTTGCGCTTTACGGCGGATTATTCCTGCTCTCGGTTCTCCTGTTGCCAAAAATTGTGATCTTAAAACACGAATAACGCTGGTGAACATGGCTAATAATATTCATTTAATCTTTAAAACCCACCTGGACGTTGGTTTCACAGATTACGCTTCGGTAGTTGTGGATAATTATTTCAAGAAATATATCCCGGCTTCACTGCGGGTTGCCCGGCAGATGCGTGACTCCGGCAGACCGGAGCGGTTCATCTGGACGACGGGGTCATGGTTGATCTATGAGTATTTGGAACAAGCTTCACCTAATGAGCGTGCAGCGATGGAAGCCGCCATCGAGCTTGGTGAGATCGCCTGGCATGCGCTGCCCTTCACAACCCACACAGAACTGATGGACCCCGAACTTTACCGATTCGGACTCTCATTATCACAATCGCTGGATAAACGCTTTGGAAAGAAAACCGTCGCAGCAAAGCTAACCGACGTGCCCGGTCATACACGCGGGATTGTTCCGTTGCTGGCGGAGGCAGGAGTTACTTTCCTGCATATTGGGGTAAACCCGGGCTCCACTGTCCCCAAGGTTCCCAGACTCTTCAGATGGAAGGATGAGAGCGGCGCTGAATTGGTGGTGATGTATGAGAGCGGGTACGGAAGCGCTTTTATGATTGATGGGATGGAGGATTCGCTGGCTTTCGGGCACACCAGCGATAACCACGGTCCGCAGTCTCCTGAGCAGGTGCTGGATGTGTACCGGGAAAAACGCGCGATTTTTCCTGGCGCCAATGTGTTTGCCTCAACCCTCGATCAATTTGCCAAAAAACTGGAAAAGATAAGGAACTTGCTGCCTGTCGTCGAGCAAGAGATTGGTGATACCTGGATCCACGGTATTGGCAGCGATCCGATCAAGGTCAGCCGATACCGCGAGCTGTTGCGGTTGCGGATGGAATGGTTGCAGAACAAAAAGGCAACCTATTCCGATCAGCGTTTTTTCAACTTCAACCGACGACTGTTGTTGGTGCCAGAACACACCTGGGGGATGGATGAAAAAACATACCTGGGTGACCACGATAATTATGACGCTGATAAATTCAAAGCATCGCGTGGGCAAGCCAATTTCAAAAAATTCGAATCTTCCTGGGTAGAAAAGCGCAACTATATTCAAAGCGCGGTAAATGCCCTCGAAGATTCTCCATTGGCGCAGGAAGCAAGAGATAGACTCGAAGCCATCCGCCCGTGTATGCCAGTTCTTGAGGGTTGGAAAAAGTTATCTCCTGAGCATTACACGCTCTCCACCCCTAAGTTCGAGGTTGGTTTTAATCCATCAGATGGCAGCATTTTATCGTTAATCGACCGCAGCAATAAAAATCAGTGGTCAGGTGAAAAACATCCCCTTGGAGTAATGAACTATCAAACCTTCTCAGCCAATGATTATGACCGTTTCTTTTACCAATACATTATTCCGGAAATGCATACGAGTTCTTGGGCTAGAGAAGATTTCACCAAGCCGGGCCTTGAGCTGGGGAACCCGGTCAGCCGGTCGTGGGATGCCACCGCAAAGGAATGCTATACTCGTCAAACGGATGTAAGCTCAGAGGTGCTTTTTAGCCTGACTTTTGAAAATGAGTGCGTCGCGAGTTATGGCGCTCCGAATAATGTATACCTTACCTATCAATTCCCGGTAGGCAAATCATCAATTTACATTGACCTCCAGTGGTTCAATAAACCGGCATGCCGGATGCCTGAAGCGCTCTGGTTTGCTTTTATTCCATATGTTCCACGAGCAGCAGATTGGAAAATAGAAAAGCTCGGAAGAACAATCTCACCGTTGGCGGTGGTGGAAAATGGAAACAGGCATCTACATGCAGCAGGTCAATTTGTGGAATTTAACCATGAAAACTTGAAATTCAAAGTAACCCCGCTTGATTCTCCACTGGTTGCACCCGGTATTCCGTCTATGCTGGATTTCAACAACAATCTTCCGGACCTGGAAAAGGGGTTACATTTTTGCCTTCTGAATAACCTGTGGGGCACCAACTTCCCGATGTGGTTTGAAGAAGATTGCCGGTTCCGTTTTGCGATCGATTTCTAGATACTTAAAAGTGTAATTCTTTACGAACCGTTTGCAACCAATTTTGGAAAACAACGTATATGGATTAACCAGAATCTGGATTTAATTGAGGCTTTCTGATGGAAAATCATCCACGTTACCGTTCGCTCTTCTGGCCAATCCTGTTAGTTGGGGTTGGTATTGCCTGGCTATTGAGCAACCTGGGGATCATTCAGCCAATCAACATTGGTTCACTTCTTAAACTTTGGCCTGTGCTTTTGATCGTCCTGGGCCTTGACATCCTTTTCAGCCGCCGCTATCCATGGGTTGGTGCACTGGTAGGTTTCTTGGCAATTGGTGGAGTAATCGCATTTCTGATCGCCAGCCCCACCTTAGGCATTGACGCTGGACCACAAACTAAGACCGAAACGTTCAACACTCCGATCAACAAAACCATGATGGTTGAGTATTTATTTGAAACCTCCTCAGCACCTGTTGAGATCAAGGCTTTGGAAAACTCAAAAGACCTAATCTCGGCTGAGATCACTCACCGCGGAAATATGCGATTCGATGTAACAGGTTCGATTTCCAAGTCTATTCATTTATCTGAAATCTCGGATAATTCCACCTGGTTCAGTTGGGATCTCTCGTTCGATAACCTCAAATGGGATATTGGTCTCGCGCCTGCCGTCGCTTCAACTATAATCCTGGACGGCGGGTCAGGTTCGATCAACATGGATTTGACCGGAATCTTGGTCTCTTCTTTGCGCACTGATCTGGGTTCAGGGTCTTCCCATATCACCCTTCCGGTTTCAATCACGCCCTATACAGTCAAGATCGAAAGCGGTTCCGGTTCGGTAAGACTTCAATTACCTGAGAAAACCGATGTTGAAATGACGCTGGATAGCGGCAGCGGTTCAATGAATATTTCTATCCCTCACGGTGCCGCCCTACGCATCGAGGTTATGGATGAAGGTTCTGGTAGTTTGAATCTGCCTGACGGTTTGGTAAAAAGCACAGATAGCAAAAGTTTTTCGATCGGCGCATGGCAGACAGCGAATTATGAGAAGGCTGTCCATAAGATCGTGATTAAAATAATAAATCAAGGTTCAGGAAGCTTAACAATAAACGAATTATAGGGCATCATCTCACATACCCGTCAAACAGTTGACGGGTATTAGTTTCCTGATATAATGATAATGAAATACATTTTCAATAAGGAACAGGTATGCCTGAGTCTGAACAATGGTTGGAGTTACTGGAAGAAAAAGGCTGCAGGATCACAGAACCACGGCGAACAATCGTTGATTTGATGGTGCATTCTGATAATGCCCTTAGTCCAATCGACTTGTTTGACAAAGCCAGAGCCAGCTTTCCCAAGATGGGTTTGGTTACAGTCTATCGGACGCTGGAAATCCTGAACCAACTCGGGTTGGTTGAGCGGGTTCACCAAAAAGGCGGCTGCCATATGTATCTACGAGCTGCCAATGGGCACGAACACATCATGCTTTGCACGCGTTGTGGTCAGGCGGCATATTTTCATGGAGACGATTTGGGCGCATTAATCCACAAAATTAACAGCGAAAGCGGCTTTCTTATCCAGGAACATTGGCTTCAGTTACACGGGCTGTGTAAAAACTGCCAATAAATGCAGTGGAGTGATTTGTGCTTGATTTACCCGATAGTTATGGTTAAAAGGTAAAAATGATAAAAAGTCAGTTTGCCATTTTTTCAAAATTACTCATACTTGGGCTCATTCTTTCAGCATGTTCTGTTCAGAATCCCGCAACCGAAGGAGCAAGAGTTGTAGCATCAACGACTCTGGTCGGAGATGTGGTTAAACAGATCGGTCGTGACCGCATTTCCCTGACAGTTTTACTGCCGATCGGCGCTGATCCTCACACCTTTGAACCGCGCCCACAAGATGCGGCAGCCCTCAGTGACGCCCGGATTATCTTTTTAAATGGTCTGGAACTTGAACACTCACTCGAACCGATCATTGAAACCAATGCCAAAGGAATTATCGTTAAAGTATCTGATGGCATCGATGCCCTTCCGTTTAACGAAACCCCGGCTAAAAACAACATCTCAACGAGTGACGGAACCCATCAGCAAGCAGTTGGAGATCCTCACACATGGATGGATCCAAACCTTGTGATCATCTGGGTACAAAATATAACAACTTCTCTTTCAAAGGCTGACCCCGCTAATTCAGCATTTTATGAAGCAAATGCAAAATCTTATTTAATCGAACTGTCTGATTTGGACCTATGGATTCGCAGCGAAGTGGCTGGCATCCCGACTGAAAAACGAAAACTTGTTACAGACCATGAATCATTGGGGTATTTTGCGCACCGTTACGGGTTTGAATTGGTCGGTTTAGTGGTAGCTTCATTAAGCTCGAACGCCTCTCCATCTGCACAAGAGCTGGCAATTCTCGAAGACACCATCCGGCAGCAAGGAGTATCTGCGATATTTGTGGATACAACTGTCAACCCTGCTCTGGCACAACAGGTGGCTCAAGACACTGGAGTTAAATTGGTGCCGATTTACAGCGGCTCATTGGGAGATGCGAACAGCGGTGTCACCAGCTATATCCAATTCATGAAAGCAAACGTAAAAGCCATTGTTGAGGGACTAAAATAGGTCAATTTTTTGGGATATTCCCGACAGTGAAGGTAAAATGTATCCTCACATTAAACACGAATCCGACCAACCGATCCTGGATGTAAGAAATTTGTCGGTACAGTTTTTAGGCCAAACCGCTTTGGAAGATATTACCTTCCATCTTCATGAGGGAGAGAGGGTCGCGGTGGTTGGACCAAACGGAGCTGGCAAGAGCACCTTGTTTAAAGTTATCGCGGGGGTGTTGCCGGCAACCAGCGGCGAAGTGAACGTGTTTGGCTCAGGCAGTGGCAATCATATCTGCATCGCTTACATTCCACAGCGCAGTCAGATCGATTGGCATTTTCCGGTGAATGTGGCGGACGTAGTGATGATGGGGCGCAGTGCAAAGATGAAACCATTCAGCGTTCCAGGCAAACACAACTGGGAGGTTGTCCATCACGCTTTAGAGAAGGTTGGAATGCGAGAGATGGCGTCCAGGCAGATTAGCCAACTTTCAGGAGGTCAGCAGCAGCGTATGTTCATTGCCCGCGCCCTGGCACAGGAAGCAGAATTAATGCTTTTAGATGAACCTTTAACCGGTTTGGATGACCCAGCCCAGGAAAGTTTGTTAAACCTGATGAAGAAACTCCAACAGGAAAAGGTAACCATTATGGCGGCTACGCATGATCTTGATCAAGCTGCCCAATACTTTGACCGTATTTTGTTATTGAACCGGCGCTTGATAAAATTTGGTTCTTCCAAAGAAGTGTTATCGCCCGAAAATTTGAAATTTGCCTATGGGGGACGTTTAAAATTTTTAGAAGATAAAAACACCCTGCTCGCCTTTGATAATTCCTGTTGTGAAGGGAAGGACGAATAATGGACACGCTCCTCTCCTGGATCCTTCAACCTCTTTCATATGGGTTCATGCAGCGAGGGTTAGCAGCCTCGGTTCTGGTTGGGATTGTCTGCGCGGTAATTGGAACTTACATCGTCTTGCGTGGGATGGCTTTTTTTGGTGACGCCCTGGCGCATACCATCTTGCCGGGTGTAGCGGTTGGTTATCTTGTCAGCGGTGGCGCAAAGGAAACCCTCTTCTGGTGGGCGCTTGGCACCTCAGTGGTTTCGGCTCTTGGCATCGGTGCGATCAGCAAAAAATCTCACCTCAAGGAAGATACTGCGATCGGGATCATCTTTGCGGGTATGTTTGCTCTGGGAATTGCCTTGATCTCGACCGTGCGCAGCTACGCGGTGGATCTCAGTCATTTCTTGTTTGGTGATGTTTTGGGTGTTTCCTCACAAAACCTGCTCACAATAATGCTCTTCAGTGGAATTGTATTATTGGTCATTGCAGTTTTTTATAAAGAGTTCCTGACGATTTCATTTGATCCACTTCTGGCGGCCACGTTGAGAATGCCGGTTCAAACACTTAACAATCTGCTTCTTGTACTCATCGCCATATCCGTGGCGGTTGCGCTTCAAACGGTAGGGGTGGCTTTGATGGTGGCGATGTTGGTTACCCCCGCTGCCACGGCATATCTGCTCACCAACCGTCTGCCAAAAATGATGCTTCTGGCAGCGATCATCGCCTCCATCTCAGGCGTGGTTGGGCTTTATACCTCTTTTTATCTGAGTATCTCATCCGGTGCAGCGGTGGTGTTGACTTGCACGGCATTTTTTGCGGTTACCTGGACAATTCAATCATTTCGAAAAAAACTCCAGCACTAGAACGAATGAGTTACCCTTGTGATAAAATAAAACCATTCGAAGATGAACCGA
>WOUT01000032.1 GCA_009773005.1 Chloroflexota bacterium
GTTGTCTAACATGATTATTAAATTTTAACAGCCTATGCGAAAAATTAATAGGCTTCAGTCTCTTTTCGTTTTACCCCCATTTTTTGAGATGATACAAAAGATTTCCAGAATTTTTTCGCAAGTTGGATATAAATGAAGGTGATTTTATTTTGACGTGGAATTCAGGTAAAACATATTAGAACTTTTCTTGTTCTTATTCGGAAGGCTTGATAATCAAATATGCGATCGATCTGATTAATGGGATACCTACAATGATCAAAACTCAGATCGCTTTTACAGTTGGCGGTAATGGTAGCCGCCGCAGTTTGATTAAGGAAATAACGCCTAAAGTTATCCAACCAAAGACAATGACAAAGCTGAGAAGTTGAGCTAGCAGGTAACAGAAACTAAGTCCGAAGTCAATCATATGAACCTCCCTGGAACGAGTTAATTAATCGACACTATATGTAAACGAGCAACTCCCGGTTCTTTGAAAACAAGGAGTTTAGTTTATTTACAGAATCCCGATTTCTTAGAGAAACTGGGATTCTGGTCAAGTTGTAATAGATTGAAAAAGAAGTCCTTTTTTTGTATAACTATCATATGGATTAAGAAAATTTATTGCTTTAATAAACCGATTTTACCATTCGGATAACATAAAGCGAAAAGAAAAGTGGGTACCATGACAAATCCGCATATACCCCTAAAAATGGTCGAAAAAATTCAACCTTTTTTGAAGTCGACTGAAGAAATAATTGATGCCAAGAAAACAGGGGTATTTGGAGGTGGGGATATTTCCGCGCTTACAAACCTGCGTCACCTGTTAATAAGCAACACAATAAAAGAGACTCCGTATTTATCAGAAGGTGAAACGATCGTTTTTTCTGAATGGCAACAGGATAACGGACCTATAGCTGGTTGGGCATATGTACTAACAAATCAACGGTTTCTAGCGATTGACCTGCCAAATGAAAAATGGATGGTGGGTGAGTACCTACTCGAGAATATATTAGAAGTTCAGGTAAGAACGGTTTTTCACCAAAGTGGAGCGCTGACGAATCTTTACAGGGGATTCAGACTTCGGTTTATTGATGGGAAGCAACAAGTCTTTTATCATACCGGACCAATAATTGAGGATTACAAAAAGTTCAATTACTCCTGGAAAGCCGAAGGACAAATTGCTTGTGAGCGGTTTCCTAGAAAAATTTGTGAACTCACAAAACTGCCTTTTTGCACTCCCTATAAGGAACAAGAACATTCTCCCAATCAACTTACATTTTATGTAAAATCCGATTTATCATTCCCTCAATGTTGCTGTTCCTGTATGAACCAGGAATCTGTTTATAGTTTTGATAAACTTCCCCCTGCTCCTGATGCCTTATATGGCAATAATAATTCACCAACTCTTTTTGGGGTTATCTTTGAAATACCTTATTGCCCATCTTGTTTTCAGAATAGGTTTAGATTTCTCAAGAAAAATCGAGCAGTAAATCGTAAAAGTTTCAACGGAATTATTGCATCATTGGAGTTTGAAAATCTGGATTACGTAGAAGAGTTCATGAAAATAAATTCCTCGATCTAACTATTTATCACCTTTTTTCTTTGGGAAGGTAAAATATATGAAACTGTCAATCAATCCTCTTTTTGTTTTGTGTGTTTCAACCTGTTCTTTATTGTCTTCTTGTTCCCCGCTTGTTCCGATAGAAAATGCGTGCAAAGGAAATGAGATAGAAAAAACCTCAGTGGAAGGTAATCTTGTTGTCGATTGGTGTAATGAGGCGGATGATGGTCAAATCATGTGCATGATGAGTGTGATAGATGGGGAAAATCAACTACCCGTCCTTCTCAGAACCGAACCGGATAAAGATTGGCCACTAGGAATGTACCCCAAGCTTTCGTTTGAATCTGTAAGAAGCCTCTTATGCGGAGAAGACGATGCATGTTTACATGGTTTGAACAAAACAAAGTTTCACCTTACAGGAGAATGTAACCCAATTAAGCATTGGCTATTTGTCAAAGGTTTCAAGTATATCAAACCAATAGAGTGATAATTCCAAATCGCTTAAATGCGTACAAATAACGTTTGGAAGATGGTGTTTGCTCACCCTCAGGGCTTAATTGCATAAACATGTAACACTCCAAAGTCATCACCCGCATATAAACGGGTGTTATCTGCGGAAAAGGTCAGCGCCAAAATCGAAGAGTAGTGTTGCGAAAGCTGATTCTGGATTTCATCTCCCCGCAGGTTCACTGGTGGTACAGCTGCAAGAAGTTCCCCGTCCGAAACTCGCCAAATGCGCACAATACCATTTTCTCCAGCAGTTGCAAGCAGTTCCCCATCTGATGAAAACTGCATAGTTAGAATTCCATCCATATATGGGATAGCCGGTGGAAAAAATGGTGCAGGAGTAGTTGTTTGACCGGAAATTTTGAATGGAACTAAAGTGGGGTAAGCCTCTTCGCTGAATGGCGGAATTATGAACTCAGAAACCATCTCCCATGTTCCAACCTGCCAAATATTGATATGCATTCCACGTGAAACACCCATCAAACTACCGTCACGCGAAAATAATATCATCTCAGGATTACCTCTAATTCTTGGATCATCTAAAGAGGGTGTGTAAAAATCTCCTGATTCCAACCCATCGTCGATAACCTTCTTTCCGGTCAACGAATTCATTGTCCAAATATAATATCCATTATCCTGAGCCCTGCCGATTGCGGAGACATATGCTACTACCGATTGTCCGTCTGGAGAGATCGCAACCGGGTCGATATACGGTGGTGCAGAAATGTATGCTCTGCCACTGGTAGGAGGTGAAGGTTGTATCTTGAGAGAAGCAATGGTCTTGCCAGTAATATTGCTATACCATGATGTGTTAAAGTAATAATCTTCGATATCAATTACACCATCCTCTTGAAAAGGGCTTAATACAATGCTATTGCCATCCGGAGAAAGGGATACTTGACCTTGATAGCCTTCGTTTACTATATTTTCTGGAGCATCGAACCCGGCAATTTTTACCCGACTTGGAATATCCCATACAAGCACAATATTGTTTTCTCCTCCAGCAGCACTTACAAGCTTTTGTCCTTGATCGGAAAATCGAAGACCGCTCACCGAAAGATCATGTTTCACCGGGAAGTCAAAAATGAGTTGCCCTGTATTGCCATCAAGCAGATGTACCTGTCCATCACTCAAACCTACGGCTAATAAGTCTGAATTCGGGGAAACGGACAAGCTTGTCACTCGGGAAGAAATAATCTTCAACTTATTTAATGAATTATCTTCCGTTTTCCAGATTGCAAGATCATAACGTTCGCCAATCCCCGGATCTCCAAGTATGGTGATGATTGAATTATCCACTTGGGTGAAAGCCGAAAAATAAGGAGACTGGAAATCTGCCGGAACAACTTCTTGAAGAACCTTCCCATCAAGTAGTGAAACCACTCGTAAAGTGGAACCTTCGGAACTGGAGAATTGGATGACAGACTTGTTCCAATCTGGACTGATCGCAAAATTTGAGCTCACTGAATAAAGAGGGTCAAAATCATCGGGATTGATTGCCATCACTGTAGCCCAGACAGAAACATCTGAAATCTGCCAGATGATCAGGCGGTCCCTCACGAATCCTGCCAAAAGGGAGGCATCCGGAGAGAATACCAGGTCATCTACCCACCAATCGTTTTCGATTACCTGCGTGAGTAGTTCGGTTTCAATGTCCCAAATTTCTACCTGTCCATCAAAGCCGATTGCAATCGAATGACCATCAGGCGAAAAAGCCAGGCTGCTTGCAGGGCTTGAGTCAATTGGCGATCTAGATGAATGACCTCCCAGGGTTGGTTGAATAAAAACACCCTCAGAAGATCCAACGAAAACATTATTTCCATCTGGAGAAATTGCGATAGTACTAAGGCCCAATATCGGATAATGGAACTGCTTCAAAACACGTCCATTTGTATGATCCACAATCCAAATATCACCAGTACTACTCGCCAGCGCAGAAATTTCACGATCACTCGCAAAAGACACATGGTTCACTTCGAATGGGGTATGAATTTCGGATACAGTCGAAAACCATTACTGGATAAGAATGTTATTCCTTGAGTATGCAGCAAAGCAATCTGCTGCTTATTCGGCGATTGGACCGCTCTGAGGAATTTCCCCATACCCCAACGGGCAATCTCGTGAAGACGAAAGGAGTTTTTTTCATTGATGGTTTCAACGCCATTAGCTTGGGGGGTCCCTATCAGAGTGAGTGGAATGAGAGTTGGAGTCGGGAATTGAGTTGGAGTAATTGTTGAGATTATTTCAGGGGAGGAATTATTGGCTGATTGAGTTATTGTGCCTTTACTGCTTAAAGTGGAAAAATCACCGCTTTGACTTGGTACCGGGGAACAAGCAATTAATTGGTAACAAAATAAAAAACTCAAAATCCATGCGATTAATTTCATGGCGACTCCTTCACATTTTATCCAATACCCGGAAAGAATTAGAAGGCGATCACTCAGCTTCTGAGTGTAAATATGATAATGGTATAGACCAACAGTTTTAATAAATTTGATTCAGAGTGTCTCGTTAATAATATAACATTTCAAGGAAAAATATAATCGTAAGAAATCGATATCATTTTCCCTATTAATCTTAAATAATCGTACATAAACGAAATGGCGGTAAAATCGTGGTTTTTTGACGGTCGTTCATTCATCATTTACGATCGTCCTCCAAGCCGAGAATTGTCATAAGAAGTCTTGACATTCCACGAAGAGGATGTCATAATAATAGTATATTTGTTCTATTGTTCTTTACCGAGAAGTGGGAATTTAAACCAGACGAACCCTCAACATTTTTTGGAGCCTGAATGACCCGCCTGCTTTACCTGCCGGATGACGCGACTGTCATCCAACTCGAAGTCGAACTTACCCCCTCATAACTCAGCGCGGCTGTCAATGCGGGTATGCGCCCTTTGGCAGTGCTGCGCGCCGCCCCACCCGGCAAACTGCTGGCAAGCGAGGTAGGCGGCACGGTGATCATCGCCCCTGCCCCAAAGCGTGAAAAATCATCGGTCGCTGCATCAAAATCCAATTTGTCTCGCCGTCAAGCGCAAGTATTGGAGTTATCATCGCGCGGACTTTCCAGCGGCGAGATCGCGGTACTGCTTCGCCTTTCTCGACGTACCATCAACTATCATATAAGTCAGGTAAAAAATCGGGTGCGGATCGGTGAAATTCCACAAATCAATCCTTATTGCCCCGCCGGTAGAACCACCGAAGAAGAAAAACATTAATTCATTTTTTGCCAAACCTGATAAAGCCCCAGATTTCCCCCCGCTCCATCAGATTCAAACTCCTCAAGAATTGAGAAACCGGTTTGCTGCGCCAAATCAGCCAATTCATCCCGTGAAAAGAGATGCACATAGCGCAAACCGATCTCATTCGTTTGACCCTTTACCTGATGCCGCCAGTCCAGCAGAGCGTCAGCCGGTTCAACGTCTTGCTCGGTCAGCCCGACCGCAGACCACGACTGCACTCGAGCCATCAACTTGGCGCTATTATGGAACTGCCATTCAGAATGGATAAAAAGACCTTCGGGCTTTAGTAAAGACGCTACTTGTCGAATCACGCGCCGACGCAGGTCGTACCCCGGAAGGTGATGCAGCACCGCAAATGCCAGGAGTCCATCAAAGATTTTACCGTTTAGAAGTACAGTCCAAGCGTTGTCCAGTAAATTAACCTGGGCATAGTGGAGCGAAAACCCAAGATGTGTCCCTAAGCCCTCAGCTCCGGTTCGTGCTTCGGCCAAAAGTGGAACGCTAGAATCCAATCCGGTATACGAACCCTGAATTCCGCTATTTGCCAGGCGCTGCCCCAATGCTCCACTACCGCAGCCGATATCCAGCCAATCGCCGTTATGGATATACGATTCTATGATGCGCTGCACGCCAGGTTGAATGCGCCGGCGAGTTTCAGCAAAGGCAGCCCCGAAACTCTGGTAGAATCTATCATTAATGTCTGATAACCGTTGAATGATTTCGTCTTTCATATCCCTATTATACTGACCAATGCATAATACTGAGTTTATCGAGAATTGGCGCAAAGCCCGGCAATACACGCCCGAGCAATTAGTCATGGCACGTGTCGTGCTGGAAGAAGTGCGCCAGGGGCGCAAGCTTGACCGCGCTCTGCGTTCGCATCCCATGCCTGATGGTCGCCTGATCGCCAAGCACATCCTGGTCGCAGCCTACCGCGCATTGGTGGCGAGCGGCGAATGGGAAGAAGACATGGATTTTCTCGCCCGCATCCGCATGAAACCCATGCGCACACAATCGGGAGTCACTACGGTCACGGCGCTCACCAAGGCTTACCCATGCCCCGGGAAATGCGTGTTTTGCCCGACCGAAAACTATATGCCCAAGAGTTACCTGGCTGATGAACCGGGCGCGGCGCGCGCTTTTCAAAACCATTTCGACCCCTACAATCAGGTGCAGTCCCGCATCAAAGAGTACCAGGCGGTTGGTCACCCTAACGATAAAATCGAGCTGCTCATTCTCGGCGGCACCTGGAGCTCTTATCGCCGTGACTATCAAGAGTGGTTCGTCAGGCGCTGCTTCAACGCTATGAATGCGGATAGCGTTCATGCGGATATTGAATTCGATCAGCCCAATGAACCTGAAGAAAACCAGACGGTGGTTGACCTGACAAACCTGAAAATCGCGCATGAACATAATGAAACTGCCAATCACCGCAATGTGGGTCTGGTCATCGAAACACGCCCGGATGAGATCAATGCCGCAGAACTCAAATGGCTGCGCCAGCTTGGCGTCACAAAAGTGCAGATGGGCGCGCAAAGCTTGGATGACCGTGTCTTGGCTCTGAACCTGCGCGGTCACACCTCTGCTGAAACTCTTAAAGCCACCACACTTCTGCGCGCGGCTGCCTTCAAGATCGTGCTGCATTGGATGCCAAACCTGCTGGGCGCTACCCTCCAATCCGACCGGGAAGATTTCACCCGATTGTGGAAAGATGGTTACGCGCCAGACGAGATCAAGATCTATCCGACCCAACTGCTCGAGACGGCTGACCTTTATCGTTACTGGCAACGAGGCGAATATAAACCTTACACGACCGATGAATTGGTGCAGCTGATTGCCGATATCAAGATCACCATTCCCGAGTACTGCCGGGTCAACCGCATCATCCGCGATATCCCCTCGATCCATGTGGTGGAAGGCAACAAGCGCACCAGCTTGAGGCAGGATGTTCACGCCGAATTGATCAAACGCGATCAGAAATGCCGGTGCATCCGCTGCCGCGAGGTGAAGATCCAAAAGGTGGATGCCTCCACACTGACCCTTAAAGATCATGTGTACCATCCCTCCATGGCCGAGGAACATTTTATCACTTACGTTACTCCAGATGACAGCATTGCCGGGTATCTAAGATTGTCCTTGCCATCGACTGATGTTTTGCACCTTGGAATGGCAGATCTGGAAAATGCGGCGTTGATCCGCGAAGTGCACGTCTACGGGCAATCGCTGGCTGTGGGCTCTGAGAAATCTGGCGCTGCGCAGCATATCGGTTTGGGCACTCAGTTATTGCTCGAAGCAGAACAGATATCGCGCGCCAGAGGTTTTTTAAAACTGGCAGTGATCGCAGCCATTGGCACACGCGTCTATTATGAAAACCGCGGTTTCAAACGCGCCGAATTATATATGGTGAAGGATATCTAAACCTTGATTTTTATCCGACCTGAAAAACCTGATGATAGATTCGCAATTGGGGTTGTGCATATCGCAGCCTTTGGCGAACCAAACGAAGCCCCTTTGGTAGATGCTTTGAGACCAACAGATGCCGCAATCGTTTCTCTGGTCGCCGAAAATGCAGGGCGAATCATTGGTCACATCCTTTTCTCTGAGGTAACCATTGAAGAAAACCCGCAAAACAAAATGGTTGCCGGGCTGGCTCCTTTAGCAGTGCTGCCAGATTTTCAAAAAGAAGGAGCTGGCTCAAAATTAATTACTGAAGGTTTGAAAGCCTGCCTGAATCTAAAATACGACGCAGCAGTCATTTTAGGATCCACGGCTTATTACTCCCGTTTCGGATTTCACCCTGCCAGTGGATACAATCTGAAATGTGAATATCCGGTTCTACCGGAGGATTTTATGGCTATGGAATTAATTCCGCATGGGTTAGACCAGTGCAAGGGGTTGGTCAAATATCACAAATTATTTGGTGAACTGGAAGTTTAACGTTATATATTGGAACTTCGGGTCACCAGGTAGGTTCCTTTATCAGCATAAACCGAAAGATTCTTTCCGTGATTCTTGCCGTAATAAAGAGCCCCGTCTGCGTTCTTGATACTTTGATCCCAATCATCGCCTGGTTCACACACCACACTACCAAAGGAAATGGTAACCTGAATTAAACTCCCCTGGTAACTAAAGCTGCTCTGAGAGACGACTTGACGAAGTTTCTCTGCAGTCACCTGGACACCATTCAAATCAGTTTCAGGGAGCAAGATCAAGAACTCTTCACCTTCCCAGCGCGCAATCAGGTCTTGCTTTCGTAAGGTGGTAGACAACAAATGAGCCAATTGGATGAGGACAAAATCACCGGCGGCATGTCCAAATGCATCGTTTACCTGTTTAAAATCATCAATATCAGCCATGATCAAACCAAACGGTTTCGCAGACCTCATGGATCGAATATGCTCCATCTCGATCAATTCATTCATGCGCCGGCGATTGATCAAATTGGTTAACGAATCTCTGCTCGCCTGATAGGAGAGCTTCTCGTTCGCTTCGATCAACCGGTTTGCAATTCTTTTGGCGTTTCTATTGTCCAGGTGTGATATTCCACCTAAAGCTAAACCTGAAAGTAAAGTATTGGAAATATTTAACACTTGAAGTTGAAAGGAGTTAAACCCAATGATCGGAGGAATTGCAAAACTCAAAAAAATCAAGAATAACAGGGTGATGCTATATACAAGCGAGATTCCTATCATTTCGTTTTTTTTGAGAGAGTTATTGAAAAAGATGACAGGCATTATTACAAATAAATACAAATAAACGCCACTCTTCCAACCGAACATGACCATCCCCATAATCCCGGCTAAACAGGTGAGATAGATCAACCCGTAAAACCCTGCCTTAATACTTCCACCTCGACTGATGAAGTACAATAAAATATATATCAGGCAGACGGATATCGTGTAAATTGCTGTTGTTTGAGTTACTTTCACAACCACTAACACAATCGAGACGACAAACGAGATCAATATTGCTGCTAATGTCAGCACAATCAGAACCTGATAAAACAGGCGATCTCGCTCGTTGATAATCGGGTCATATTGATCTAAAAACTTTTTATTAAGCATCAATTCCTTTTACGATCTGCAACTTGCTGCCCTAATTATTTGACAATTCCAACCCTGTTCTTACCTGCTTGCTTACCCACATAGAGCGCCTGATCAGCTTTTCGGATACAACTTCCGATTCCGACGTTTGAATCACAGAGTCCCACGCCAAAAGTGACAGTAACTGGAATATCCATTTCGCGGTACACAAATGGAGATCTCAGAATGCGTGCGCGAATTTTCTCGGCCACGATCCTTCCACCTTCCAGGTCCGTCTCTGGCAACAAGATCAAAAACTCATCGCCACCCCAACGGGCAATTTCATCTTGTTTACGAAGGGAGAGGCTTATCATTTCAGCCAGGTTGACCAATACGAAATCGCCCCCATCGTGCCCGTATTCATCATTCACCTGTTTAAAATTATCAATGTCCACCATGATCAAAGTAAACGATTTGCCGCCCCTCTCCATCCGTTCTTTCTCTTGCTCAATCCTGCTCATCATTGTCCGCCGATTGACCAAATTGGTTACCGGATCTGTGGTCGCGAGACCGGTCAGTTTTTTATTTGCCAATATAAGAGCTCTTTCTGCGTCCGAAGCGGCAGTTTCAAAGTAGTGACCGGTTATCGAAAGGATCACGACAGCAAATATAAGGTTTATTGTATTAAGCCATCGCAGGGTGGTTTGTTCCAGTGTCCAGAGTGGAGTTTGCAGAGAGGACAGCATAAACATCAATAAGATAAGACCACCAATCATTGACACGATCATGACCTTAATTACCTGGTTCATCTTTGAATTGAGAAATATCAAAGGAATAATCATCAAAGTAGTATAAAAAAATCCACTGGTCCACCCCAGTAGATAGGTGGCAAAAAGTGAGAATGTCGTAGAAATAATGATCCCGAACAGGAAAGAAATACGATACAACCCATTACGGTTGACCAGAAAAATTACTGCCCAGAGCCAGGCGCATGTACCACACACCAGCGCCATTCCCCAGAGTGAAAGCCAAGAAAATATTCCGGTAAAGAACAGAAAACTTATCAGGCTGATCAAGGCAAAGTTTTTCAATACTATAGAGAAACGATAGTTCTTCGTTTGCGGCAAACCGTTCTTTTCAAATACCTGATGAGACCTGTTCATCACCCCCCCGATATGCCTAAGAAAATGCCTGCATAAGACTCCAGAGTATTATTCAACAGTCTGATAAAACAACCTGGCGGTTCTTGTCCGTAGGTATATTCGATTGTTTACGTTAAATAGACATTACTTCTATACTAATTATTATATACATTTGTTTTACCATAAACAACCCACTTTACGCGTTTTTTACGCTCACTGTTGCGCAATTTTTTCGATCAGCCACCGCCCACCCTGGATGATAAGGCTAAAAACCGCTTCATAAGTATTATCATTATACGCAATGTTTACGAATACTTCACTTTTTTCAGACTCTGCGCTTGATGAACCTTGACTGATAATAAATCCGCTCGGTCGTCCTTGCTCCGGAAGCAGGTCTAATGCAGACCTTTCGTCCAATCGCTGAACATAAGCTGGCGACAAAAATTTTATCGCGTGAACCGGCGAATCTGGATAGATCGCGAGAAACTCTCGAATGACATCTTCTGGGGTTGATGGATATGATTCACTGTAAACAATTTGAGTGGCGGTTGGTGATGATAGAACTGGAATAATAATATTCTCCTGTGCGTTTTTGTTCTCTAAACAACCAGTTAACAAAAGCAAAACACACAGGAGAATGATATAAATGTTAACAATCTTGTGTTTAACCTTCATACATAGAGTTAGTTATTGTAAAACCAGTTATACGCATAGTAATAACCAGTCGCGCTTTCGAGCCGAATGGCAATCTTGCTTCTTCCCGCCAAAACCGCTGGAATGGAATATGTGGCATTAAAGCTGCCACCCGCTCCAGAAGCAACAGTCGTTACGACAGTTCCACCTATGCCACGTGTGCCGAATTCTCCGATTCGCACTGTGAAAGTCTGCCCGGGCGGGAAGTTCACTGCTGCGATGGTTACACTGGTGTTTTTGGCAACGGAAACGATTGAAAACGTTGGAATGCCCACATACCCTGGGACAGCGGTTGGACCAGGCGTGGGAGTTGGTCCAGGTGTTGTAGTGGCAATGGGACCACCCGTTCCAAAAGAGGCGTTGTTATTAAACCAGTTATAACTGTAGAATCCTAACGGGCTTTCCAGCCGGATGGCAATTTTGGAGCGACCTGCCAGCGCTGCCGGAATAGTATATGTTTTTGAGAAAGTTCCACCGGATCCAGAATCGGTGGTTCCTACAACGACACCGCCAATCCCCAGAGTGCCAAACTCGCCCATCCTGACCGTGAAGATCTGACCTGCCGGAAAATTATTAGTTAATATCTTAACTGAAACCCCTTGTTGAACAGAGGTAATGCTGAAGGTCGGGATGCCAGAATAGCCTGGCGAAGCAGTGGCTGCTGGGGTTACCGTTGTTGAAGAGCTGGTCGGTTGATTCACAAACCAGTTATAAGAATAGTACCCTTCAGGGCTGTCAAAGCGAATGGCGATCTTTGAAGCGCCGACAAGAGATGCCGGAATATTGTATGTAGCAGTAAACGAGCTTCCTGCCGCTGAATCCTTCGTGCCAACGACTACACCGCCGATCCCGAGCGTGCCGTAAGCGCCCATTCGGACCGTGAAGGTCTGTCCTGCAGGAAAATTAACCCCTGAGATGGTGACATTGACATCTTTATTCACCGCGCTGATATATATGAGAGGGATTCCTGCTGCGTTGCCGTTGCTTAATGCGCTGAGCAGCATCACAAAAACCAACGTCATCAAGACAGCAAGCCTTGATATAAACTCCTTTGACCAAACCGTGCGTTTCATTATCTGAGTCATAATTCACACTCCTGGCTGGTTATCAGAACCTAAACGTTGACCCTTTTAGTATAGCGCGAATTAATAATTAATGTATCTACCTCTTTTATTATTATCAGAGGATTCATACTTTTTTATGGATGAGTTATCCTCGCCGCCATCCATTGCGCCAGATCATCCGTCGGGTCAGCTTTGCTCGATACTTTCAGGAAAAAGATCACATCTTTTCCGTCAAGAGCTGACAGGTCAACATCCGCCGCAATGATTGAATTATCATAGATCTTGTCCCATGCACCCAGTGAGGTGACAGAAGCTGTTCCATATTCCTGATATAAAAGCTCAAAGGTTACCGAGCATTTCGTCATTTTATTCGAACAGAGCAAAGAAGCTTTGAAGTGATCGCCGGAATGAATGATCATCTTCGGGAATTGACCTCTGATGAATCCGTCCCCGCCTATAGAAGGGATAGTGATCAACGCACCCTCATCATCTGCAAGCCCATTCTCAAGGATCGGGGCATACGAGCGGGCGACTGTACCGTTTTTAAAGTCATAACTGCCTGTCGGACAGCCGATAAACCCGGCGTTCGTCCGCCACTGAGCAGCGCAGTAATTCTTTACGAAATCGTAAATCGTATTTGGATCCTTCGGGTTTGGAATACTGGTTACCTTTATCTTCACATTCATAGGCACACCACCCGCTGCGCCTACGCCAAAAAAGACCCCATTTGGCGCGCTCATCATCCAGTTCCCTTTAAAGTCACCAGTCGTTCCGGGAGCGATCATTGAAACAGACAGGTCAACCGATTCACCAGGTTTTACGGTCTTCGGGAACGTAACCGAAGCGGGCGCGCTCATCGCGTTTCCATTTACGAAGTAGACTGTGTAAGCAGTCGTCCAAGTGCAGGACCCTGAATTTTTTACCCTCCAGGTTTTCACAAATGACTCACCAGCCGTGAATATTGCGCCGTCTTTAACTGTGATATCCCCAATAAAGGTTGCCAGATTACACGGGATTGGAGTAGCTGTCGCGGTGGGTGGAATTGGCGTAATGGTCGGCGGAAGCGGTGTATTTGTCGCAAGCGGGGTTGAGGTGGCAGCCAGAGTGTTGGTCGGCAGAGGTGTAAAACTTGCCATCGCCTGCAAGGTTACCTGGGCGATCAAGGTCTCTATGGCAATTTGGGTCAAACGCGCCGAGACTTGACCAGCGGTGATAGTCTCAAGCTGCCCGGGTTGAGATTGTGGTGTCTTTGAAATGGGTAATGTGCAGGCAGACAATGCCATGCTAGTCACTACAATAATGATCAATAACTTGCTCAAAATAGTTGGCTTCATTTCAATCTCCTTATCGTCCATAATTAGACGAAATACGTGGCTCTTGAGTTCCCGGTTAATAAGGTAAAATTCCTCATCCTAATCATACGAGATAAATAAATCAAATATGAATAATTTTAATGCTGGAATTGGGGCTTTTAAAGGTGAGTTATTTGCATTGAGCGCAGCCTTGCTTTGGGCGATCTCATCTGTGTTATTCAAATCTCTCGGTAAGACCATTCGCCCGTTGGAGCTTAATTTACTTAAAGGTTTTTTAGCCGTCATTCTACTGGCAGCCACCAGTATATTGATCGGTGAACCTATGGCTTTATTGCCTCCGCTGGCAATTCTCATGCTGGTCATCAGCGGGGCGGTTGGTATCGGCTTTGGTGATACGATGTACTTTGAAGCGCTTAATAAACTGGGCGCCCGCAGAACTCTCCTGCTCGGCATCCTGGCTCCACCAATGACTGCGGTCTTCGCCTCGATTTTCCTGCGAGAATCCCTAAGCGTCTACTCCTGGGCAGGGATTCTGATCACAATTCTTGGTGTGGTTTGGGTAATCACAGAAAAAAATAAAAATGAAGCGGTGGAAAAAAATCTCCCCTGGATTGGGGTGTTCTTTGGCTTTCTGGCAGCTTTGACTCAGGCAGCCGGGGCGGTAATGTCGCGCTGGGCATTAACCCAGACCTCGATCAGCGCATTGCAAAGCGCGGTGCTGCGGTTGGTAGCCGGTACAGCCATAATATTGATCTGGATTATCATCCGTCGTGAAAAAATCGGGCAATGGGTAAAACCTCGCCCTGGAGTGCGCTTGTGGGTCATTCTTGTCATTGTGGTAATGATCGGAACATACCTTGCGATCTGGTTTCAGCAGTTATCTTTTCAATTTACCAAGGTGGGAATTGCTCAAACCCTGCTCGCCACCACTCCGTTGTTCATCCTCCCTATTGCAGCGCTGCAACGCGAGAAACTCAGTTTTCGTGCGATCAGTGGCGTTCTTATCTCAATTGCAGGGGTTAGTTTGCTTTTCTTAATCCGGTGATCGTATCTATTTCTTTTCTGAATTTCTGTCCTCGAGAAGATTCAACTTTTTCATGATCTTCCTGTTCCGAAATATCAGTGTGAAAATATATCCTGCAATTCCGCCCAGGATTACAATGAACCCTGCGATCATATAAGACGACGTGTCAGGTGTCATGATTAATCCTCTCCAGTAAAGTCTTCCATTTTGCGTTGTTCGAACAATGCCAATTTCACGCCCAATCTCACGCGGTGCCAGAATAGCGCGACGAACAAAACCGAAAAAGCCACCAGACTGATCATGAAGGTGTGTGTCATACGAGTTGACATTTCAAAAACCCCTGTTGCAGCCGGGTCAGAAGAGCCAATAATGACCGGGTGGATCGTGCGAAACAGGCGGATCGATAAAAAGGTCAAGGGCACGCTCACGAATCCAACAATCGCGTAAACCGCGCTAAACCTTGCCCGCCGCCCCGGTTCTTCTACACCGTTTCGCAAGAGCAAATAGGCAAAATAAATCAGCATCATGATGAGCGCCGTGGACAACCGTGGATCCCATGTCCACCAGGTATTCCAGATCGGGCGCGCCCAGATTGACCCCATGATTGTGCTCAAAGAGATAAATACCAATCCAATTTCGACCCCCGCGACCCCGGCAATATCCCACTTCATATTTCCGGAGCGCAGCAACCCGATCCCTGCCGCCAAAGCCACCAAAAATCCGAGCATCCCCGTCCAGGCAGCCGCCACGTGAAAGTAAAAGATTTTCTGCACCAACCCCATCTCCACCTCAACCGGCGCGTAATAGAAAACCATAAATAGCGCGGTCAATATCAGTGATGCTGCTAAAATATCGACCACTATCAACATAAGCGAAGTTTTTGTGGAATTTCTCATGATAACCTTTCGAAGAACTAAGGCGCTCAATCTTCAATGATTTTATCAAACACCATGACGCTGATCGCCAGGAAGATCAGATCGTACGAAAATAGAAGAACTAACCAGGTATTTAATTCGGTCTGGCTCCCTCCCTCCAGGAGGATCGAGGTGGCGCGGATCGCTGAAAGCAGCAGAGGGATCACAACCGGAAAGAGCAGAACTGGCAGCAGCATCTCGCGCGAGCGAAGCTGTAATGACAATGAAGACAGTAATGTTCCAGTCACAATATAACCAAAGGTTCCAAGCATGATCACTCCAAGCAATGTGAAGGAGAACAGATTTGTATTATTGAAAAGAGAATAAATTGGAACCACGAACAATGCAGTGAGGAGCATATACACCCAGTTGGTTAACGCTTTGCCAAAAAACAAAGCAGTCCGGTCGGCAGGCGCGAGCATCAAACCATCAATTCCGCCCCGGTCTTTTTCAACGGACAGAGTCCGGTTCAACCCAATTGTGCCAGAAAAACAAAGTGTGACCCAGATCACACCAGCAGCAGTATTACGGCGCGTTTCGGGGGAGAGATCAAAAGCAAACACAAATAATAAAATTACTACAAGTGCAAAAACCAGCATCGCACTAAGTATCTCTCTGGTTCGGCGTTCAGCCAGAATATCCTTCCAGAAAATCGTCAAGATAACCCGGATATAATCCATATTAATCTGCCTGGTTTCCTGCGCCTGGAAAAGTCTTTCCCGTGATTGATCGAAATCTATTTTTTAATTCATTTCCTGCGAGTTGATCTATTTTTAATGAGTCTGCGATACTCCCTCTGTATAGAATGTCAATCCGGCTTGAAACCGCCAGCGCTCTTTCCAGATCGTGGCTGGTAAGTAAAATCAATTTTCCCTCCACTGCCAATTGAGCAAGCAGTGCATCTACATTCCCGATTGAGTCCTGGTCTAGACCTGTATACGGCTCGTCCAGGAGCAAAACATCAGGGTTGTGCAGGATCGCCCTGCCTATTGAAAGTCTTTGCTGCATCCCCCTGGAGTAAGTGCGTACCAGATCCTTTCGCCGCGGATCCAGATTTGTTAATTGTAAAATCTGGTCGATTCGTGTCTCAGGTTGTTGAACCCCAAAGAGTTTTGCATAGAAAACCAGATTCTCATCACCTGTCAGATCCCCATAGAGCATTGGAGAATGCAACACAACGCCAATTTTCTTGCGGATCTGGATTGGAGCTTGAGAGATGTTATATCTGTTGATAAATATTTTTCCAGAATCCGCCCGCATCAACGTAGCAAGGATGCGGATAAAGGTGGTTTTTCCGGCTCCATTTAATCCGATTAGAGAGATAACTTCGCCAGGGTCTGCTGAAAATTCCAGGTTCCTTAAGACTATTCGACTGCCGAATGACTTTGATATCCTGGATGCTCGGATCATGATTCGTTCTCCATATTGTCTACCTGACAGACGAGCCCTGCGCGTTTGGGATGATTCATCTATGAATTCAACACTCCAGTTGTCTTGCCGCACTTTGGACAGAAACGATCAGATTTCTGAAGTGTTGTTTTGCAATTGGCACAAAATCCTGCAAAACGCTCGCGCCGCTTCGCCTTTCTATCAGTGATAAGATGGTCCACCTGTGAATTTTCAGAAACATCATGAGAGTTTTTTTGGCTTTGAGTTGTTTTCTCGATCAAGCCCAGCAAAACTGCTGCATGAAGTTGATATTCCTCTGTTAATAGCGCTTGATCCTCATCGGAAATTTTCCTTAATTTCGCTTCAAATTCCAACTCCCTGATGCACTTAATTACCTGGTCATACTCTTTTTGATAGTCATCAAGAGCATCTGTTTCCGTTTCGAGCACAGGCAATGTTGTTTTTCGATAAAATGGACGGCAAATGATATATATCACTGCAACCAGAATGAGCAATAAGAATAAAAGTGAGCCAATGTCCATTTATAAATACTTCCTTTTTTATTCCATTAATTCCCGATCAAGCATCTGTCGGATCTCATCCGCGGAGGCGAATGGACCAATCTTCAAGGATGCCAGCTTGCCATCTTTTCCGATGAGATAGGTTTCTGGAACAGCCCTTACCCTAAATATCTGTGAAATTTGAGTTCGCAGATCTGGTCCGTTTGGATAGGTAATGCCGAATTTCTCCAGATAAGCCAACGCTTCCTTTTCGGTGTCGACATAATCAACACCAAGGAATAGGACATCCCCGGCAGATTGATACTCCCGCCACACCTGTTCGAGGAATGCGGCTTCATCTTTACAAGCGGGGCACCAGGACGCCCAAAAATTAACCAAAATGACTTTACCGCGTAATTCAGATGTATTAAAAACCTCACCATCAAAGGTAGTTAATGAAAAATCTGGCACGACATCCCCGATCACAAGCGGTGGACTGGTCATTTTCTTCATTCCGACAGCCAGAAAACCGAGGAACCCCAACAATCCTGCCAGCGCAAAGATCACCAGCCACGCAGGCACCGGCTTTGGAGAATTCGGTTGAGTAGGTTGGTTGGGCAGTCCGGTCATCAAGATTCGTCTTCCTTTCTCAAGTCTTGCTCGATTTTTTTCAAATAGGACTTCGATAGTTCACTGTGTTTATTAAAAACCGCGGATTCAGCTGGGATAAATAGCTTCTTCCCCCGCTGGATCATAATAAATACCAATACAATTCCGCCAATGATCACCACCGGGGGAATCACATAAATCAACCTGTTGATTCCGTTTTTCGGCGGCACAGCCAGAACTCGGTCACCATACTGTTGAACAAAATAATCTTCGATCTGTTTTTTGCTCCACCCTAGTGACAGTTTGTCGCGGATCAATTCACGCCATTGAGTGCAGGCTGGCGTCGGACACACATCAAGAGAGATGTTTTCGCAGACCGGGCAATATAATCCTTTGGCGACTTCATTGACATCATCGTCACTGACAGGTTGCCCAGATTGAGCAAGCGCTGATTGCGCAGAAAATGCGGTAATAATCAGGATAAGAAGTCCGAGCGAAAATCTGGTAGCGCCTTTCATATCACCTCTCGCCTGCTGATAGATGGCTTGGTTTCTTCACGCGATCAGGCCATAAAGCCGCCAGGGCGCCAATAGCAAACACGATAGACCCGATCCAGAACCAGTTGATCAAAGGATTGTGAAAAACCTTGAAGGTCACTCCTTCAGCGGATACCGGTAACCAATCCACGAGAATCACGTAGAGGTCATCTTCAAGCGTACTTCTGACTCCTGGAATAGTGACCCGTTGTTCCGATTCGGAATAAAATTCCAGGCTTGGGTAAACATGCCCAAGCAACTTACCATTTCTTGAGAGACTGATGCTTGCCTGCGTGACCTGGATTCCAACCTTGGTTTTATCAAAATTCAGGTCCTCATAGGTGAGAGTGTAGCCAGCCAACTGTAATGAGTCCCCTTTCTTGACCGTGCCCTGTGTTTGGGTCTGGAAAAACTCGATCCCGATAATCCCCAATGCCATGAGAACGACCCCGAGATGGATGATATAGCCTCCATACCGGCGGCGGTTGCGAGAGGTCAGACGGTTAAACGCAGTCCAAATTCCTTCGTGGTTGGTTTTTGCCATGATCCACACTGATCTCGCGTAATCATATAAAGTGATAATTACAACCAGAGAAACGAGCCAGAGCGCCAGCACCGCTCCCCATTGACGCATTCCAGCGAAGAGTAAACCAATAGGGAGGAGCATGGAGAATACGGCTGGCTTCCAAACCTCTTTGCCTAAATTTCTTGCGGTCGAACTGCCCCAAGCCGAAAGTGGAACTATCCCCATCAGCAGCAAGAGCGCCCCAAAAAGTGGGCCGGTTGCGCTTTTGTAAAAAGGCGGTCCAACAGTCACTTTTTGGCCGGTAAATATCTCGGAAAACAGAGGAAATAAGACC
Organism: Chloroflexota bacterium; assembly: GCA_009773005.1. GTDB lineage: Bacteria > Chloroflexota > Anaerolineae > Anaerolineales > Anaerolineaceae > UBA6107. The sequence goes on from WOUT01000032.1 coordinate 19,358, forward strand.
CCGGTAAGACAGATCAGGAATATCGCCATAAAGAGCAGATTGTTAAAGAGGAACAACGACTCTCTGGAAAAGAACGATTTAATCGTTCCTTCAGTAGTCAGGCTTCCCCAACGTAACAAGAGCAACCCGAGTGAACCCGCAAACATGATGCTGATGAAAATGAAGAATAGCGGTCCAATTGCAGATTGCGAGAATGCATGGACAGAAGACAGAACTCCTGAGCGGGTGAGAAATGTACCAAATATCACCAGGCAGAAGGTTAAAATGATCAGCGCAACATTCCAGCGTTTGAAGATACCGCGCCTCTCCTGGATCATAACCGAATGCAAATACGCCGTCCCCGTTAACCACGGCATGAATGCCGCAATCTCTACCGGATCCCAACCCCAGTATCCACCCCAACCCAGCACGTCGTACGCCCAGCGGCTGCCCAATACCAATCCGATCGACAAGAACAACCATGCCGTCAGCGACCATTTGCGCGAAGCCTTGATCCAGTTGTCATCTGTTCTTCCGGTGATCAATGCCGATACTGCAAACCCAAACGGGATGACAAAGGCAGTAAATCCAAGGTAGAGCATGGGTGGATGCACCACCATACCCGGATGCCGCAGCAGTGGATTCAACCCCATTCCTTCACCAGGATACGCCGGAATCGAAAACTGCGGTTGAAATAGTGACTGCACTACATCACCGGTCTGAAAGATCCAGATGCGTTCAAACGGGTTTTCCATGAACAATACAAGAATCAAGAAAAAGCCAAGAGTGAACATCGTAACAATGGTCATCCAGGGGAGTATTTCACGTTCTTTCTTATTGACCCACATCGCAGCCGCGAAGGCAAAACCTGAGAGCAGCCAGCACCAGAATAGCAGCGAACCAGCCTGACCCCCCCACAGGGCAGTGATCTTCAGATACAAAGGCATATTTGTGCTGGTCACACGGAAAACATAAGCATATTCAAAACGACCAGTAGTCAACAGGATGATCAGCGATATTGAGACAATCGTTAACAATGGAAATGTCAGTAAAGCCGCCAATCGTGCAGACTCAACCATGACTGAAGATTTTTGTTTGAAACCATAAAACGCCGCGCCAATCGCATAGAGAGAAAGCACGAGTGTAATGACTAAAACACCAAAACCGAGATTCGCGATCATTTACAAGTTCCTTTGAGCATCTACATTTTCAATGTAGATTGCCGCCTTACTTTCCGGTTTGCGCAGGGATCGAGTCTTCGTAACGTGTCGGGCATTTGAGCAGCAGTTCTTCTGCAACAAAAATACCATCTGGGCCCAGGCTGCCGGTCATGATCGCTTGAGCTTCATCCTTTAATAAGTCTGGTTTTGGACCGGTGTAAACCACCTGCATCCGCTGCGCGTTTGGGTCAAAAGCTGCAGTATGCAGCACTTCAGCCAAACCACCCATTTGGTCGATGGTTTTTGTGTCACCCGGAATATTCGCGACGATGAATCGAAGCTGCAACGTTTGGGGGTCATATTGGATCGTATCCCCGACCACGACACCGGAAACCCTGATATTCTCAGTTCTTCCGGCTGTGCCAGACACAAGCTCATTAACTGTTAAATAATATTGCGCGTTCCCTTTAAGGCTGGTTACAACCAACAAGATGACTGCGATAAATATCAAAATACCGCCAATGACAAACTTATTGAGGCGGAGCCTATTACCATTCCTTCCTTTTAGTTGATCTTGTTGAATTATTTTTTCCAATTTAATCTCCGTCCAGGCAACCGATAGCGACATAATCGAAGGGTTGACGGATCAATCAAGTTTACATGAGTTCATTAATCCATCGCGAGAGACTTCGTTTGAAAACGATATCCAGACTAATTACATCTGTTTAGGGGGTATTATACCAAAACGATTACACGGAGACATGACCGGATGCGGATGAGGTTACTTCGCTTTGGAAAAGACTGTTTCAATCCCGTCGACTGTCAAAATCAATTTATCCTCTTCAACACGGTATGTCATGGTCTGGTCTGGAATACTCCCATCGGTGCTGGCTTTAAAAATCAGGATATTCGGTTCCTGTTGAAGATAAGATACTGTGATCGACGCTCCTTTATTTCCCATCACCAGTTTACCGTCTTTGTTAAATTCCATCGTGATCCCTGAGGTCGGTTCCTGCCATTTTCCAAGCAAAGGATCCTTTTTACCACAGCCGGTTAACGCAATGGCAGCGACCAGGACCAGGATCACCAATAATAACGAGTTTTTCCGATTTGTTTTCATAAGTTCCCTCACACTCTTTCTACTAGTTTACTCATTCAACCAGAAGAAAACAAGCGATTGCAGGCACTGACTTTAAAATCATTAGAAACAGCGTTAAAGAATTTTATGACAAAATTCCTGTTCATTTTAAAAAAAGCATTGTTATACTATACTGATTAAAATGATATTAGAGGAGTGAATTCATGAATAAAGTTGCAATTGTTACGGATTCAACCGCTTATCTGCCTCAGGAGTATGTCGACAGCCTGCCCATCCGGGTGGTTCCGCTCACCCTCAATTGGGATGGAAAAAATTATCGTGACGGAATCAATATCAGACCAGACGAGTTTTATACCCGCCTGGCAAAGAGTTCCACTCTTCCCACGACCAGCCAGGCAACCATCCAGAATTTCTCCGAGGTTTTTACAGAGTTGATTGATGAGGGCTACTCCATCCTCACCATGCCGATCAGTTCGGGCATCTCCGGCACGATCAATTCAGCCTTCCAGGCAAAGGAATTATTCCCGAAAGCACCCATCGAAGTGATCGACACCAAGCTAGTCTCGATGGCGCTCGGTTTCCAGGTGCTCGCAGCAGCCCGAGCCGCGGCAGACGGCGCTAGCCTTGAAGAAGTAAGGAAGATCGCGTTCGAGGCTTACTCGCATATCGGCGTCTATTTTGTGGTGGACACCCTGAAATACCTGCATGCCGGCGGACGCATCGGCGGGGCAAAACGTTTTGTGGGTACCGCGCTTAACATTAAACCAATCCTCGAGATCCGTGACGGCAAGATCGAAGCGGTGAAAAGTGTCATCAACATGAAAAAAGCAGTCGATGCCATGATCCAACTGGTCGAGACCGCCGTGGACGGCCGTTCACCGGTGCGCATCTCGGTTTTTCACGCCCTGGCGGATGAACCCGCCCGGGAACTGCTTGACCGTACTGTGAAATATTTCAATGCAGAAGAAGGCATCTTGAGCTATGTCAGCCCGGTGGTTGGTTGTCATGTCGGCCCCGGTACTCTGAGTATCGCCTATATGGCTGGGATGTAACTAAATCTGTTGCTAATCAGAGGTTTTGGGAATGACTCCAAAACCTCTTTTTTGAGCAGTTGTATAATTATCAAGAATTGATAATATATTCAGGAGAAATGCATGCCCGAAGCCACCTTCCATTTTCCGCGCGGATTTCTATGGGGAACCGCCACTGCCTCCCACCAGGTTGAAGGGAATAACACAAATAATAACTGGTATCGATGGGAGAACACTCCCGGCAAGATCATTAATGACAATAAATCCGGTCTTGCCTGCGATTGGTGGGGCGGGCGCTGGAAGGAAGACCTGCAGCGCGCCAAGAACTCCGGGCAGAACGCACACCGCTTATCTGTGGAATGGAGCAGCATTCAGCCGACCCCTGACGCCTGGGATGAAGAAGCGCTTGAAAAATACGTCGAGATCGTGCGCTGGCTGCACAAGAACCAAATGACCGCCATGGTCACCCTGCATCACTTCTCCGACCCGTTATGGCTGGTTGATCAGGGCGGCTGGGAAAATGATGAGACTCCTGCGCTCTTTGCCCGCTTCACCCGCAAAGTGGTAACCGCTCTTAAGGAATATGTGAGCCTCTGGATTACGGTCAACGAACCTAATGTCTATGTTATGGCTGGCTGGGTGGCAAGAGCCTTTCCACCCGGAAAAAGCAACCTCAGACTGGCTGCCAACGTGTGCGCCAATCTTGTGCGCGGCCACGCAGCCGCCTACCGTGTCATCCACGAACTACAACCCGAAGCGCAGGTGGGAGTCGCTATGAACTACCGCAGCCTTAAACCCGCCCGCGCGTGGAACCTGCTCGACAGGCTGCCAGCCAGTATCCAGAATCAATTGTTCAACAATGCCTTTCAAAATACGCTGGTGGAGGGCACACTCAATCTGGTATTTAAGAAAATAAACATCCCTGAAGCCGCAAAGACCCAGGATTTCATTGGTTTGAATTATTACTCCCGCGACCTGGTCAAATTTGACCTCGCCAGGCCGGGCACCATGTTCGGTAAAAATGAATACCCTAAGGATGCCCTACTCGACGGGCTCAAGTGGGCGCACAAATTTGATCTACCCATTATCATCACCGAGAACGGCGTGGAAGATGACAAAGACGCCCTGCGCCCACGTTATACCATCGAACACCTGCACCAGGTTTGGCGGGCGTGCAACTTCAATTGGCGCATCAAGGGTTACTTCCACTGGTCGCTGGTGGATAATTTCGAGTGGGAACGCGGCTGGAGTCAGCGCTTCGGCCTGTGGGGGTTGGAGGTTGACACCCAGAAACGCATCCGCCGCACCAGCGTGGATGTATACGAAACCATCTGCAAAGAGAACGGCATCTCCAGCGAGATGGTTTCCAAATTCGCGCCTGAGATCTTCGACACCCTTTTTCCTTCATAGCGACATCCAGAAACCGAGAGTATTAAAAACTCCCAGTTTTATTATTCACATTGATTCGCTTTTTTGAACTTGTTTTTTTACTTTTATATATAATTATCAAAGTCAATTATTCATAAATCCAACCTGTAGGAGAAAAACGATGCCTTCCCTCAAATACTTGAGCCCTGAATGGACAGCGGAGGCTGAAAAACGCCTGCGCAGCCAGCTTACTCCCGAAGCGATGAAAAACCTCACGTCCTCCATGCTTACCGTCTATCACAACTGCCCGGACGGCAAGGAACGCGCTTTTTATTACAAAATCGAGGATGGTGTTTTTACCGATATCTCGATTCGTGAAAACCCCTTGCCTGAAGCCGAATTCGTGATCAGCGGCGACTATGACACCTTCGCCAAAATCTCGCGCTCAGAGATCGGCTCGCGCTCCGCCTTGATGAACGGCAAACTACGCCTGCAGGGTAACATGGTCAAGGCACTCAGCCTGGCTTCCATTGTTGACCGTTTCAACAAGATCCTCTCCGAAATCCCCTGCGAATATTAAGGGTGAATCCATGACCAACGATCCGTATTTCATCGATTTTCCGGGGCGCATTAAAGCCATCCAGCGCGAGATGGCTGCCGACGGCATTGACGTCTATCTTGGTTCACGCCTGCGCACACTTTCCTGGACGACGGATGCATTCTTCCCGTGGCGCAGCTACATCGTCATCCCGGCGGAGGGGCTGCCCACCGCATTTACCTTCGTAATCGATGCCGCCCGCGCGGCAGACGAATCCTGGCTGGATACTGACCATGTGCTCGGCTTTGCTCCTATGGGCGGGCAAGACCAGATTTTCGCCATCAGCGGTTTGATCCTCAACCATCTCAAAGGCAAAAAAGGTGTTGTAGGCGTTGAAGCGGGTATGTCAAATTACCTGCCCGAAGGCAACCTGACCCACTACGAGTATCAGGCGTTTGAAACCGCCCTGCCAGGTATTAAATTGGTCAACGCATTGGATATCATAGACCGGCTGTCTCTCATCAAGGACGAAGGCACCATTAACCGTTTCCGTAAGGCTGGTCAGATGGCTGATGCCGGTCATGTCGCTGTTTATAACGCCATCAAGAACGGCGGCTTCAAAAAATACACCGAGACCGAGATCGCCGGTATCGCCGCCATGGGGATGCGTGAAGCCGGCAGTGTTTGGGAATGGTCTTTCACCGGAGGGAACGAGATCGCCTCAGGTTACCGCACCGGGTTTATGGGCGGAGCCTGTACTCCGCCAACTGACCGCAAGTTGCAGCCGGGTGAACCCTTGATGGTTGACCTGCACTCCACCTTCAAACTGGGTCTCGGCGACCACACCCATAACTATCTGCTCGCGCCGGCCACAGACCGCCAGAAATGGCACGCCAAGAACTTTGTCGATCTGGTAGCACTCGTTTTGAAAACATACGGCCCCGGTGTTTCTCCCTCTTCACTAGCAGATAAAATGATGATCTTCTGTGAAGAACGCGGATTTGCCGAATACATGGTGCCTGGTTTCGAACACGGCATCGGCATGCTCGGCGATGAGTGGCGTATCGGGCGCAACGACGGACCCTTCCCCTATTGGACCAATCCGGACCACATCTACGAGCCCAGTGAAATGCTGATCTGCGCCCTCCAATACGCCTGCCCCGATGAGAATATCGGTTTCCGATACGAGAATGCCATTCTCATTACCAAAGATGGCTGCGAGACGATGTCAAAATATCCGCTCGCGGTCGAAGTGGTTGAATAATAATTAAAACCTGGATTTTCAAAAAATCCCAGCTAATATAGTGTCTATAAAAACGCGTGACTAAATGAAAAGGTCAGGCGTTTTTGAAATGTTTTCACTAGTATAGACCTGCTTTCTGGTATAATTTTGATGTAATCCCCCTCGCTTACATAGTTGCATCCATTCTTCCTTGAGCGAGGGTGAAAATTGTCTATTATTGGCATTATTTATCTTTGCTTTGTGTGAGCGGACTATGACAAAAATTATTCGTGAATACCCCAACTCCTTCAACCTGCCCAAGCGAATTGAAGGATTAGGCAGAATGGCGCACAACCTGTGGTGGGTCTGGAATCCAAATGGTCAGCGCCTTTTTAATTATATTGACCCGTTATTGTGGAACGCGATCAATCATAACCCGGTTGCGTTTTTGCGGCGGGTGGATCGCACAAGATTAAATGCAGCCCTCAACCAGCCAAAATATCTCGAGCAATACGATAAAACGATCCTCGAGATGGAAGCCTATCTTTCAAAAAAAGATACCTGGTTCAGCACTACTTATCCAAAACTCAAAGACAAACAAATCGCGTATTTTTCGTTTGAGTTTGGCCTGCACGAATCGCTGCCAGTTTACGCGGGTGGTTTAGGCATCCTCTCTGGTGACCACCTGAAAGAAGCGTCTGATCTTGGCATGCCCCTGACAGCAGTCGGGTTCGTCTATAACCAGGGTTATTTCGTCCAACATTTGACGGAAGATGGCTGGCAAGAAACCCGTAGCGCGTTAATAGACTATAACGAGTTGCCGCTTATCTCGTTAATGGATGAAAATCGCCAACCATTGATGATCACAGTTGAACTACCCAGTCGACAGGTGGTTGCCCGAGTGTGGGAGCTCGAAGTTGGGCGTATCCACCTGTACTTGCTGGACACCAATGTGGATCAAAACTCCCAGGTGGACCGCCAATTGACCGAACGCCTTTACAGCAGCGACCCCGAGGTCAGGATCTCGCAGGAAATTCTGGTTGGCATTGGCGGGGTTCGCGCGCTGGCGCTATTAGGGATCACCCCAAGCGTTTGGCATATGAATGAAGGCCACTCGGCTTTTCTCGCCGTGGAACGTTTGCGTGAATTGGTTAAGAGTGGCGCAACCCTCAACACCGCGATCGAAAAAGTGCGCGTTTCAGATATTTTCACCACCCATACCCCGGTTCCTGCCGGAAATGATCAATTCCCTCTTTGGCTGATAGACAAATACTTTGGTCAGGTCTGGTCTGAATTAGGTTTGACCCGTGATCAGTTCATTGATTTTGGCCGTCAGGCGCAGCCGTGGGGCGAAACTTTTGTCATGCCTGTACTTGCTTTAAAACTATCTGAGCGTGCGAACGCGGTTTCTGAACTTCATGGCACCGTCTCCCGCAAAATGTGGAACTTCCTGTGGCCTGACCGCAAAGTGGAGAATGTTCCCATTGGATATGTGACCAACGGCGTGCATACAAACACATGGCTAGCCCGCAGGATGGGTGTTTTATTCTCAAAATATCTCGCCGAGGATTGGATCGAAAGACTTGATGACCCGGACTTGTGGGAAAAAGCTGTCAATATCCCCGATGTCGATTTATGGGAAGTTCGCCGTCACATGAAAAACAAATTAGTCAACTTTGCGAATGAACGAACCCGCGTGCAATGGCGCAACGGTACGCTCACAGCCTCTCAGGTTGTCGCGGGGGGCGCATTCCTCGAACCCTATTCGTTGACCATCGGCTTTGCCAGGCGGTTCGCCACATATAAACGCGCCAACCTTATGTTCCGCGACTTTGATCGTCTGATGCGCCTCATCAACAATCCCCACATGCCAGTACAGATCATCTTCGCTGGCAAGGCGCATCCGGCTGATGAACCAGGCAAACTGCTCATCCAGCAAATTTATCGCGCGGTAAAGGAAGCCCGTTCCGGCGGTCGTTTGATCTTTCTGGAAGATTACGACATCAACCTCGCCCGTTATTTGGTGCAGGGTGTGGATGTGTGGATGAACACCCCGCGCCGTCCCAATGAAGCCTCCGGTACGTCCGGGATGAAAGCAGCATTGAATGGCGGTCTTAATTTCTCTATTCTGGATGGTTGGTGGCGCGAAGGGTACAACGGGAAGAACGGCTGGTCGATCGGTACAGAAACGGAATATGCAAATCCGGAAGAACAAGATATGGCGGATGCGCAGAGCATTTATGAAACACTTGAGAAGCAGATCATTCCATTATTCTACGAGCGTAATCATGAGAAGACTCCTGTAGAATGGTTGAAAATGGTAAAAGAAAACTTGCGCACGCTCACCCCTCAATTCAGCTTACGCCGCATGCTTAAAGAATATATGACCGATTACTATTTGCCCGCTATTGAGAGTAAAAAGGAAGACCGGTAGAGGACTGAGAGGTTGTTATGGAATATCTAAGTAACCCGCATGCCTGGTTATTCGCGATGCTGATCTTTGTATTGCGTGTCGGCGATATGACGCTGGACACGATTCGCGTGCTTTTTGTCGTACGCGGTAAAAAATTACTAGTCTGGATTTTGGGATTTTTTCAATCCTTGATCTTTGTGGTTGCCATCAGTTCGGTGTTGTCACAGTTGGATAATATCCTGAATGTTATTGGATACGCGACCGGCTTTGCTACCGGTAACCTGGTGGGAATGCTGATCGAGAACAGACTTGCCATTGGGCATGTCCTCATAACGATTATTAGCTCAAACCGCGGAGCATTCACCGCTGAGCGGTTGCGTGCCAGCGGTTACGCGGTCACCGAGATTGCAGGACGCGGCAAGAACGGTACTGTCTTCGAACTGCATGCCAGCGTATTGCGTAAGGATGTGAACCAGGTTGAGACCATCGTCCTTGAAGCTGACCCGCAAGCGTTTGTCACCGCAGAAGATGTTCGTCCGGTACGCCGTGGCTTCTGGCGTTCTTAACCTGCCTATCCATTGCAATCTTTAGAGAATGATCAGCAACCCCGCCATGATGGCGGGGTTGCCTTTAAACTACAGATAAATTCAACACTGATCAATTGCTCGGTCACTTTCCATTTCTGTGACCCGGGTTGAGTTAAATTAGAAGTACATGTCCTTTGTTTCTCGAAAATTCAACATCTCCTTAAAATTAATGAAAACCTCATCCAATATTTCCCGTTTACGTTCCGCTAAATATTTATCGAGAGTCTTTAAATCCGTTTTGTTTGGATAAATTCTCAACCCTATTTTCATTAATTCATTCGAGACTGATTGAATTTGAACGACTTCGGCTGGCATCCTATACGGAATGTTTTTTGGTGGGATTTTCATCATTATGAAAATCTCAGAACCAAAAATTACTTCGGATTCTTCCCCGCCCACCTTATTAACAAATACTCTTGCTCCGATCTTTGAAAGATCAACTAGATTTGCCCTGATTTGTTTCCTTCCGTTCGAAAGGGTCACAAAAGTAGGTTGTTTGGGTTGAACGCGTTCAGATTGCCTGTCAATCCAAACCTGATTTAGAACCCGAAAATCATTTAAACGTAATTTGCCGTTATAGACCAGCAGGTCAGCCAACCGACCTATAACAATTTTATTCAATCCTTTCAATTTGATGAACAATGGGTAGTTAAAAGTACCGGTACAAAAATGACTGATATTCGCTGATTGGGCTTCAAGTTGATCTCGTGAGCAGCTAGACACAACAATACTTTCCCTTACAAGTAACCCCCTCATCGGTATTTCCACGTCAATTACGCTGTCTTTGCTCAACAAAGCAGTAATATCGTCTACATCTTCAATTCTGACACTCCTTGTGATTTCATTAATAGGTACCATTTCAACCTCCGGTTGCAAGAACCAATAATGTTACGCCTCATGAATTCTCCATTGATTTTTTCACTGTCCATTACCTCGCTTGGATAAAAAATCGCTGAAACGGCATCAGCGATGATTAATCTTGGATATTAATTATATCGACATTTTGTATCATCTCAATAAATAGGGGAAAACGAAAAGAAACTGAAACCTATTAATTTTTGTCATAGGCTGTTAAAATTTCTTTATGATATTAGACAACCTT
>WOUT01000001.1:0-1335 GCA_009773005.1 Chloroflexota bacterium
CTTTTTCCAAAATATCGCGATTTTGATCTCAAAAAGTCGAATTTGGGGACACTAAAAGGTGGTCTGGATGAGCTAGAATTAAGGTATGGCATTCATTCGGAAAGTTAAAACCTCCAGTGGGGCGACAGCGGTTCAAATCGCGAACAAGGTTGGCGGTCGCATTGTAAAGATCATTCATATTGGAAGTGCGCACACTAAAGAGGAATTGGATATTCTGGTTGCAATAGCCCGGAAACGATTATTCGCCAACCAACTGGAGTTGTTGCCACAAGCTGATCCCTTGCAAATTAAGACCAAGCGGTCATTCTCTGCTTTGTTATGGGATACCCTACAAGAACAATATGCGATACTGGGATTTGATCAACTGAAGGACGAGGTCTTTGAGGCTTTGTGTCTTGCCAGGATTGTAGAGCCCACCTCGAAGTTGGATAGCCTGCGAGTATTGGATGATCTGGGTGTTGATCCCATAGATCGTAACCAACTCTACCGTTCTTTGGTAAAAGCCTCAAAGCTAGATTATCGGAAGGCTATCAGCCAAGCTTGTTTTCAGCATGTGGGAAGAACTAAGCTCACCCTGGTGCTATACGATGTCACCACTTTGTATTTTGAGGTACAGGAAGAGGATGAGTACCGGAAACCTGGAATGAGCAAGGAACGGCGGTTGGAACCGCAGATCATTCTGGGGCTTCTGGTGGATCAGAATGGCTTTCCGCTTGGATTACAGAGCTTTGAGGGCAATAAAGCGGAAACCAAGACCATGCTGCCCGTCATTCAGGATTTATTAGCCCAAAATGGTCTCACAAAGACCACTATTGTGGCAGACGCGGCAATGATGAGTGCATCCAATTTGGCATCGCTCACGGAAGCTGGTTACACCTATATAGTTGGCTCCCGGCTGCACAAAGTACCTTACGACATTGCAGAGTACCAGAAGACCAGTGAACTCAACGACCAGCAAATTGTTGTGGAGAACAAAGATGGTTACCGGGTTATCTACCAGTACCGGGCTAAACGAGCATCCCTAGACATGCGAAATATCGAGAAACAGGTGTCAAAGGCGATGAAAGTGCTCAATGGCCAAGTCCCGACCACCAAAACGAAGTTTCTGAGCGTAGTGGCCAAGAATAAACAACTCAATCAGAAGTTGATCGACAAAGCGAAAGCTCTTGCAGGTGTTAAAGGGTATGTCACAAATCTGGACATCCCAGATGAACAGGTGATCTCATATTATCACCAGCTCTTTCATGTGGAAGCTACATTCAGAATGGCAAAATCGGACCTAAAAGCTAGACCTATCTTTCATCAATCGCGGGAAGCTATTGAGGCTCATCTCAC